>MVQD01000106.1 GCA_002067095.1 Methanoregulaceae archaeon PtaB.Bin056 | reverse complement strand
CTCAGAAAATATAATCATTACTCTCGGTTCTTTCTGCTAGGGCAACTATTTATCACCCCCTAAAAGTTTCTGGTCAAGGAGTCCATTTGTTCCCTCTCAACCTTATCCAGGTATTTCCTGAATGTTGAGAAATTCTTCAACACGAACCGCTGCACGCTCTCCTCTTCTGCAATGGCATCCGGGGTGAGCGGTTCCATGCATTCCCGGCAGTAATCTTCGCCGGGTGGGTTGACAAGGTGGCAGGCTGGGCAGACAACCGGCTCGAGTTTTTCATATCTGACCGAACCCTGGGCAGGATCCATTCCATAGAGCCGGGAAATTTCCGTATCAATGTCCAGGCCGGTAAGGTGTGCATACGTTTTGAGCATGTCAGAGCTCACAGACCCCCACATCATCATTTTCAGCGTGCTCTCTTTCATTCCCTCCTGGAGCAGGTGCGTAATCCTGGTGTGCCGGAAGAGGTGGGGAGTGATACGTTTTGTAATCCCCGCTCTCTGGGCAATTCGTTTAATTTGCGAGGACAACCCGCCGTATGTGACGGGTTTGTCTCGTTCCGTGAGAAACACTGGTGCATCCGGCGTAACCGGTCGGGGATAATCGGCTCGCCATTCCGCGATAAATTGTTTGGACATGACAAGTCGGATATACCGGGGTATTCCTGTCTTGAAGTCCAGGTTCACCGCAATACCCTTGGCATCAACTTTGAGATCTCCCCAGCGGAGTTGCCCAATCTCCCCGACACGGAATCCGCCCTCATAGAGTGTGAGTATGAGTGCCCGGTCTCTTGATGTACGGCACGCATCGACCATCGCTTGTACTTCCTGGGATGTGAGAAGGTCCCCTGCCTTCTTTGTCATGGTATCCTTTGGAGGGGTCTGGATCTTTCGCACCTTCTTTTCAGGAAGAGAGATATATTCACTCTCAATCATCCAGAGCAGGAACTGTTTCAAAATCCGGATGTAATCGTACTGGGTATTCTGCTTGAAGGGTCTGCCCCCTTTGTGTATCCCGGTACGCATCCCCTCAATCCCGGCATAGACATCAGCCATCCGAAGTTGTGTGAAAGGAGGCAGAAATCGACGCCAGCCGATGAGGGTAAATGCGATCTTGTTTGCCCGGCCGGTGCTGATTCCCGCAGACCCTCGTCTCTCGGCAATAAATTCCCTTAAAAGAGCTTCATCCTGGCGATCTATCTGGCCGGTTGCAAGTGCCTGGATTATTGCGGTGTCGCCATATTCTGATTTGATACACCCAAAATGCTCTCGCTGAGTCACAGATGTGGAAGGCATCATAAAAAGAAGTCGAGTGCATGAGTATATAAAACCCAACGGGGGGAACTGAACTTGGTGCTGGAAAGCCGCCAGGGGGACTTGAACCCCCGACCTGCTGATTACGAATCAGCCGCTATACCGCTAAGCCATGGCGGCACGATACCCAGTACAATCGACCTGCTCGAATATGAAGATTCGGCATACGGCTCCCTATTTTCACCGGGAATGTGATAACTTGGTGAAGGTTCGCGCCTCGTCCGGTCAAAAAATATTCCAAAAAAGGAGAGAGGAATCCTTTTCTCAGGAGTATCCCCTGATCGTGGTGACGCTGTCGCCCTGCTGTTTGCCCTGAGCGGCCTCCACTTTGCCAAACTTCGACTCGTAATCGGCCATCGTCTTTGAGAAGACCGAGAGGAGCGTCTTTGCGTGCTGCGGAGTGATGCTGACGATGGCTTTAGCCCGGGCCTGGTTGACACCCGGGATCTGGTGCAGGAAGACAAAGGTGAATTCGTCTTCTTTATAGGCAATCTGGATCATATTGCTATATACGGGGTCAAGGGTGTTGGGAATGTTGACCGCGATCTCATGCGAAGTCATGCAAGTACTGTGGGAATAGATCGGGTTAATCCTTTCCGGGCAGGAGGTCCATGCCAGAACATATTCCCTGGCATTCCGCCCAGGAGACAGTATTCACGCGGGTTCCGCAATCCTGAACCAATCTTCCCTGCATGCATCCGCAACGCCCGGACGATAAACATGTTTCCCAAGGAAAAGAGCAGGGTGATCGGTGGTCCATGTGACTAAGACAGGAGATGGGGATTTTCGGCCAATCCCGGTCTCATCTGTCGTGACCGCATCCCTCTGCCCCATGCGGCTCTACCTGGATTCCAGGTCAGGAGAATCCCGTTTCGAGAGCCCCAAATACACCATCTGCAAGCAGGTATCATCGCACCTTGGCCAACTCCTGGATCCACTGCAGATATGGAAGGAAGTGGTCGCAATCGCCCCCGATATCGACCCCGCGATGTACGGATTCCTGGAGTCTTGCATCGCGCGGTGCAATGAAGGGGGCCCATGGCCTGCATTCGCGGAGACCGACGTCTATCTCCGTTCCGAGATGCATGACCTCGCGGGAAATCTTGACAAGCTCCTCGAGTCCGATCCGTTCATCTCAATCGTCAGGGCCGTCAGGGCACCGGCGGCAGGAGTCTACTCCGCGGACCGGCTGAGAGTGTTTGGGTACATGCTGCTCGTCAACGAAGTGACAGGAAGAGAGGTCTCCGGGGGAATGGTCGAGTACATTCCCTCCGGCGTGGCTAGGCCCTGCACACCTCAGCCGGTAGACAAGCGGAGGTTTTTCAAAGCTCTCGCCGATGCGAGGGCCATCCTTTCAGGGGATGCCCCACCGAGGCCTACCGGTACCAGGTGCAGGGCATGCGAGTCTTATGGCGCGTGCAGCCCACCGGGCCGCCGCCTCTCAGACATCCTTTAGCGCAGGAGTCGCTTCTTCCCGAAAAAAAAAGCATCTCCTTCTCATTCCTGGCCAAGGAGAGTCAGGGAACGGATATACTCGCCGCGGGCCTCGCGGGTCGTCCCCACCACGAGCCATATCTCCTCTCCATGCCTCTCGCAGGTACCCCTGGCTTCAATGCGTTCTCCTTCCAGTGCCTGCCCGCTGTAGGTATGGGTGAAGGAGAGGACTCGTGAGACGTCAGCGTGATCGACCTCGTAAACCGCGGGGTTGTCGTGGGAGAGGTGTGCGTCCCTGACCCGCGCCTCGATCGTGTCTGTTCCGAGGACCTCTCCCCTTTCGGAGGGGATGGGATGCAGGGCCTTGTACGAACGGGTGTAGAGCAGGTCGAAATATGTTCCTCCGATCTGCCCCCTGTTCCATTTTCTCTTCTCGTGCAGAAGAAACTCCCCAAAACTGAGTTCAGGGTTTCTCTTTGCATAGATCTTCTTCCAGGTCCCCTCGTCGATAGCGGGGAGCTTTCCTTTGAGGGTGGCATACCTGAGCAGTTCCTGGGCATGGAACCACTGCCGGCCATACACGACGAGATCGATGTCAGAAGCGCGAGTTTCCAGGCCGCAGAGGAATGACCCGGTGCATCCGATCGTCCCGTGGGGAAGATTGAACAATGAGACAAGGGTGGAGATCCTGTGATCGCGGGCGGTTATATGCGAGATCTCGATCTCGGGCTTGTAGACCTTCCGGACATCTTTTACAGGAACCCGGTGGAGAAGATCGAGGTATTCAGGCTTCTTTTTTCCGATGAGATCGTATGACTCCGCGAAATCCACCTTCCTGAACCGCTCGCCTTCAGTATTCACCCGGTCTCCTGAAGAGTCCGGCACATACCGCAGCAGGCAGCCCACCCGGTCGCGGTTGTCGTAAGCGGAGACTGCGTACAGCCATCCATCCTCATCCTCTATAAAATCCCGAAGCCTGACAGGCCTCCCTTTCACCCGGGTCACCACACTTTCCTTATGTAGGCGGCCACATCTTCGGCAAGGGCCCCGCGGCGAAGGATGGCCCCCTGCGAAAGGTCAACAACGGTGCTCGGGGTGCCGGACAGACGGCCACCATCGATGAGGAGATCGTGCATCACGTGGCACTCGTCGGGGGAGACAGGGTCCCTCGCACCGTGCTGGTTGGCGCTCGTGGCCGTGATTGGGGAGTCAAGGAGCCCGATAAGCCGGAGAGGTACGGGGTGTGCGGGCAACCGGATACCGATCATCCCTGTCCCCCCAGTGAGGATCTCAGGCAGGGAGGACCTGGCCGGGACGACCACGGTTACCGGACCGGGAAGAAACGCCTCCATGAACGCGAGTGCCCTGCGGTCTATCCTCGCAATCCCAAACGCCATCTCGAAATCGGAGACCGCAATCGATATAGGTTGGGAAACCGGCCGCCTCTTTGCCTCGTATACCCTGAGGATCGCCTCCTCGGAGAGGGCATCTGCACCGAGCCCATAGATCGTATCTGTAGGGTACACCACGAGCCCATCATGACGGAGGATTTCGACCGCCCGCTCGACCGCGTCCATATCAGAATTCCTTTCCCCTGACACGGTTGATGTCGAAGACTGCCTTTTCACTGACATGCATGACGGCAAATACCCCGGCCTGGATGGGATCTGTGACCACCATATCCACGTGCTCGGGCACACTCCCCGCCATCTTGAGCGCAATTACCGGGATCCCCGCATCCCTCACCCGGTCAACCGCCCGGGAGATCTCGCCTCCCATCAGTGATCCCGCAAGCACGAGGATCGCAGCCCTCGGGAGCCTCGCAACCGCGTCGACGGCCTGGGCGACGGTTTTCTCACCCACGAGCGGGATGGTGTCGACCGAGATCCGCTCTCCCCGGATATTGTGCCTGTCAGCCTCGTTCACTGCACCGAGAGCCACCTGGGCTACCTGTGCGCCTCCGCCGATGATGATCACCCTTGTCCCGAAGATATGGCTGAAAGGTTCGACAGACTTCACCTCTTTGACCGAGGATATCTCCTTGAGGTGCGCGATCATCCCGGCGGTATCGGTGCAGGCGTCATACTCCATGTACAGCTCGGCCATCCCCTCCCAGGGACCCGAGTCAAAGATCTCCTGGTGAATCATCAGGATATTTGCCTGGTGCCCGGCGACCACAGTAGAGATATCGCGAAGAACGCCCCTCCTGTTCTCCGCGATGATGCGCAGGGCAAAGAGATCCGACTCCTGGTCATCCATGGCGGGTATGCGATAGCCGGGGATCGAACCCGGGTTAGAGGCTTGGGAAGCCCCTGTCCTGCCGCTAGACTACTATCGCACGAGAAATATGGTGAAATATATTCGCATCGGTCCGAGATAAATGTTCTTTTTCGTTGAAATGGAGGCAAACGTGGGCGACTTGCATGTCGTGCATCCCCTGATCGTCACCGTGGTTCCCTGCGGTCACGGCTCTCGTGCAGTTCCCTCACCACTTCGCGGTGGAGGGCGAGCATCATGTCTGAGAGGATCCCGAACATGAAGACCTGGAACCCGACAATGATGAGGAGAACTGTGAGGATTGTGAGGGGGAGGTGTTCGACCTGACGAAGCCATTCGAAGATGACATAGACACCAATAAAGACCCCAAAAACCATGAAGATCAGGCCGATCAGGCCAAAATAAAAGAGGGGGTTATTCATCCTGGCCAGGCGGTATATTGTTGCAGTGATCTTGAACCCATCGTGAAACGGGTTCAGTTTGGTTGGAGTCCCTGGCCTTTTCTTATACTCGATGGGGACAACAGAGATCTTCTGCCCGCTCCGGACCGCTTCAGCCGAGATCTCAGTCTCAATCCCAAATCCAACTTCATTCAGGTGCATCTGGTGCACTGCGTCCCTTGTGAACGCACGGTACCCGGAGAGGATGTCTGAAAGGTATGCGGCATGGGCTACCTTGAAGAGACGGTTTAAGACCTGATTTCCCAGGTAGTTCAACCGGGAGAATGCGTCCCTGTTCTTATTATTGAGCCTGTCGCCGATGACATGGTCATACCCTTCCGCAAGAGGGGCAAGCATCTTCTCGGCGTCCGCAGGGGAATAAGTGCCGTCACCATCGATCATCAGGATATATGGCTGTTCAATGAGAGCAAATGCCTCGATGAGTGCGTTCCCTTTCCCCTTACGCGACTGAACCTCCACCCTCGCTCCTTCCCGGGCAGCGATCGTTCGGGTGTCGTCCGTGCTGTTCCCGTCAATAACAAAGATGTGGGGGTAGCCAAGCCTCCTGAACTCGCGGACCAGGGCACCGATGGTCGGGCTCTCGTTGAGAGTGGGGATAAGGACGCAGACCTCGTCCTTGTCGATAGGCATCGAGCTATATTTAAAAATCCAGTGAGATAAGTGCTTCCATGCACATCGCCAAGAAAGGCCTGCGGGTGCTTGGAATCGCGGAGAGTTTCTCTTCGCGGGAATACTCGATACTCGCGGGAGTGGTGATGCGAAAGGACCTTCGAATCGATGGAGTGGCTCTCTCGCGAATTACTGTGGGCGGCACAGATGCGACAGAAGGGGTGCTTGCAATATACCGCTCGCTACGTCGAAGAGACATCAATGTCATTTTTGTGAGCGGGTGCGTCATTGCATGGTTCAACATACTTGACCCTGCCTCCGTATTCCGGGAGACTGGAGTCCCGGTTATTGTTGTCACCTACGAGGGTTCGGAGGGGCTTGCGCCTGACATTTGCCGCCATTTCCCTGGCGATGCCGCGCGCCTCGCATGTTACGAGTCCCTCGGTGAACGGATCCCCTGTACACTCCCCACTGGCTTTACCGTATATATCCGGCCGTTTGGCCTCAGTCCTGAAGCTGCCTTCCGGCTCTGCCAGGACTTTGCAATGGACGGAAGGATTCCTGAACCCCTCCGGGTTGCACGGCTCGTGGCGAGGTCGGTAATGCGGATCTCATGAAAAAGTTCCCGGGAATGTCCTGGGGTCCGTGTGGTTTTTCATGGCATCAGGCTCCATTGAAAAAAAATCAAAGCCCTCTTGGCACCGCGGTGGGACCGTACTCTGTCCTCTGGAAGACAAGGACACTGCCGATATTGTCGGTCATCGTGAGGGTATCGCCTGTAATAGAGTAACTCGCAGCATTCTGGAGGTGGTTGAGATATCTCGCCTCGATGTCGGTTGTCTCGGTACAGTACATCAGAGTCGAGACCACAGGGCCTACTTTGATACCCCACCCGCCGTTGAGTGCCTCTCCTGTAAGCGTGTACTGGCCGCTGTAATGGTTGCACCCGGAGAATCCTGATACCACTCCCTGTTCGGAAAAGGTTGCGTCCATCTGCGGACTGATGGTCTGGACCGGTGAAGAACCGCCCGGTCCGGTCATCGCTTTCAGGTACCAAGTCCCCAGAAGGGCCGCATCCGTGCCGGGAGCAATCGTGGGAAACAGTGTCACCGATGGTGAGGTGGCAGGAGGGGGATTTGCCGGAGGAGATGCCGGCTGAGCGCAACCCGCAACGACGATGGCAAGAACAATGCAGGCAATAATTGAGGGCAAAAAGAGTTTCATACGTGCGATTGCGTGTTCATTGATAAAAGAGGTATCGCCCGCACAGCCTGGCATTTCGCCCGTTGATAGGGTCTTACGCAGCGGGGGAGATCACGCGGTGATGCTGTGGCGGGATACCAGTGTAGACTTCGGCCGCTGGTAGACCTCGACTGTGATCCGGTCCCCTGGATGGAATGTCCCGTCAGTGAAATCAATCGCGATCTTCTCGGACGGGTTCCACCACTCGCCCGAGCACCCGTAGCCGCTGAGGGTCTGGACGCCGAAATGGTGGGTCGATATGAATCGGTGTCCATTGAGCGTCTCGATCACGCATGGGAGCTTCTCCTGGTTCCGGTAAAATACCGGGTACAGGTCATCATTCTTGTAGCTGACGGTCCCGTTATGGTAAAGGGTGACCCGGGAGTCATAGTTCATGGCGCCGTATTCGCTCACATGCCTTACGCTCTTTATCTCGAGGAACGAGGGCGTCGGAGAAAAAATTGACATGTTGAATGAAGGAAAAACGATCGAGAGGAGGAGAAGCGCGGCGAGAAGGAGGGTAATTGCTACCATCAGGATGGTGGCCATGGGATGTGACATGGCTTGATGGCGGTCGGCTGCGGTCAAACTATCGCAGGTGGTCGTCCTTTACGAATAAATTTTGCGGATTGTGATGAGAGGTATCACACGCATAAATGGGTGAACATAAGAGCCCGAACATTACATCATGTCCTCAAGATTTTCCACACACGGAAGCATTGGGCAAATATGCCCCTGCACAACACGTTCCGTTCGTTTCCTGATTGTCACAGTCCATGTATCGCGCAATATTCCCCGGTTGTTAAAAATGGAGGTTTCCGACCGATCCAACCACGCAGTTCTCAGAAATCCGGAACGCGGGCCCGGTATGTCACGTTCTCCTCCATGAAAATCCAGTATCCTCTGCCGGGTGCAAGTGGCCTTGAGTCATTGTGGATTCCCGTCCCCCCATTCACGATGGATACCTCGTATCGCTGGGCAAGCGGGTCAAATCCATAGCCGTATTTCCATGACGAAGACACGGGTAAGAGTGCATCCCTCGCAGGGACCTCGGTCAGGTTGAGGACGCCGAATCCATTCCACCCCGAAAAGAGGTCACGCTCTACGAGACCCTGGGTGCCAGAGAAGTATAGTGGAAGAGTGGTATGAGACCTGCTGTATATCCAGATGCTGTCTGTGGCATTGAGATGTGTGGCGGGATACACGCGTTCATAAATCTGATTTGTGCTATTGTACCGCCATATCGGCCGTCCGGAAGTATCGATGGAGGCGAATATACTCCCGGAATCAGATCCGGGGAAGAGGTATCTCGGTATTGAGATATAGTTCCATCCCGGCTCGAATGTGAGCGTAATCCCGGGGACTCCCGTTGGTGTGACGGTGGGGCTGGTGGTGGGCAGCGTCGTCGGCCCAGTGGTCGGAACGGTTGTTGCCGTGGTTTGAGGCGAGGTGGTGGGAGCAGTGGTGAGTGTGGTGGTCGGAACGACCGTGGTCGCGGTCGTGACAGGCGAGGTGGTCGGAGACGTGGTAACAGGAGTGGTGGACGTCGGGGTAGGGGTTGGGCCGGCGAAGGTGAGGGCAAGGTTCTGTGATGTTCCCGACTGGAAATACGCAGTCTGGGCTGCCTGGGAGGCATCATTCAGCCAGAATGTGATCAGGACAGGACCAGCCGCGATTTCGTCATTCGTGGCATAGACCTTGAGCCTCTGATCAAACGGCCCCGGACCGCCATACGTACCTGAAGAGACCACAAGCACCTCTCCGGCATTCCGGGCCCCTATCCTTGCCGTGATTCGTGCCCCGGCGGGAACAGGGAGTCCCGACGATGTGACCTGCCCGAAAAATTCCGAGGGTATCTGCACCGTGGGCTGAGTAGTCGGGACTGTCGTAGGCGCGGTCGTGACAGGGGTGGTGGTCGGGATTACCGTTGTTACTGTCGTCACCGGTGAAGTGGTGGGGGAAGTTGTAGGCGTGGCGGTCGGGGTGGGCGTGGGGGCAATGACAGTAATATAGTCGTACTTGATGAGGGAGTGATACCCTTCACTGTCCGTGCGGTCCAGCCTTACCGTGAAAACCCCTTCCTGGAGATACCTGTGGGAAACGGTGCCTTCTGGATCGAATTCGACAGACCCGTCTCCGAAATCCCACCTCCTGAAGTCCTCTATCACCGGGAGGCTGCTCGTATCAGTGAAAAGAACATCGAGAGGGGGACTTCCAGAAGTGATATTTGCAGTGAAATCTATGGTGGATGCGCCTTCAGCAGGGATTGCCACGCCAGCGAGTATCAGGAGAATGATCAGGGAAATCCAGGAGAAGGACCGGACGTCTCCCCGTTGATCACTGTCTCGCGGCTTTGCAAGGCGTCTGTCTCCAGGATTCATGCACGCATTGTGTCTTCGCACGGAATAATATATATTCTTCTGGTTTCAGGAGACAGGTCACAGGAATGAGAATGCCTTCGAGTGCATTGGTGCGATGCATACCTTCAAGTATCATCACATCAATGTGCGGTTGACCCGCCAGGGTCAAGGGGGATGTCGCATGAATGCCGGACTCGACCATCCGGGAAAAAGATCGCCGGATGAAAAATGGAGAACGGTCTTTGAGATGGAGGGGAAAGGGCCTTCTGTCGTCGAAGTATTGACGCGTCAACTGCACAGCGACGACAAATGGGCCCGTATCGCCGCGGCAGATGCACTTGGCAATACCGGGTATAAGGACGCATCTGCTCCCCTCGTAACGCTTCTTTACGATAGAGATCACGACGTGAGGTTTGCGACCGCTGTTGCCCTTGGAAATCTGGGCGATCCGGCCGCAAGGCAGGCGCTTGAAAATGCCTGCAGGGATCCTAACCATTTTGTCCGGAAGGCTGCAGAGGAGGCCCTCGGCCGCCTGAAGTACAAATCGGAATCCTGAAAACCCTTATTTTGGAGGGGTAGGAAATCTGTTTGCGGTACGGTATTGTTCCGTGCCACATTACAGGATGCAAAGCAAGTCCGGTTCAAGAGCAATACCCTCGTCGAATTGCAGGTGTTCAGACACCAAATCTCCCCGCTGATCCTGGTGCGGGCTTCGCCTGATGCCAGGTATTTGCTGTGACTTTTGGTATCACACGCATGAACCCATTCATTCACCAGAAGTGATAGATGAGAGCCACGAGGTGAGAAACATGCGTAAAATAAAGGTGGTGAAGTTGGGGGGATGTCTCAGGTCTCCTCCTCTCCGGTGCGGACCCTGATTGACCTCTCCACGGGGATTACGAAGATCCTGCCGTCTCCTATCTTCCCCGTCCTCGCCGCATCGCAAATCGCATGTATGATCCCATCGGCGTCATTATCTTTGACCACCACTTCGATCTGGATTTTTGGGATGAGATCCACCACCATGGTCCCCCCACGATACTGGAGCCTTATCCCCTTCTGGTCCCCCCTTCCCGACACTTCGAGTACCGTCATGCCGTAACTTCCCTTCTCTTCAAGGGCTTTTTTTACGAACTCAAGGCGTTCGGGACGTATGATGGCCTTGATCATCTTCACTGCCATCACCACCTATACCCGCTCCCCGTGCTGGGAGATGTCGAGACCGACATATTCTTCGTCTTCACTCACGCGCAATCCCATCACCTTGTCAACGGCGAATGCCAGTATGAACGTGACAACGAATGCATATACGAGTGCCGCAAGTGCTCCGGCAGCATTGGCCAGGAACTGGGTGACATTCCCTTCGATGAGCCCCGAATACCCGTTGACTGCGGCGACTGCAAATACACCTGTGGCGACCGCTCCCCAGAGGCCGCCCATCCCGTGGATGGACCAGGCATCCAGGCTCTCGTCAAGTCCCTTGTTGATACGCCATAACATGCACGCGTAACAGAGGAGCCCTGCCACTATCCCAACGGCGATTGCTCCCGTCACCGTGACGTACCCCGCAGCAGGGGTGATCGCGACGAGGCCGGCAATTGCTCCGCTCACCATGCCGAGAGAACTCGGTTTGCCCCTCACCCAGCTCGCAGCAAGCCAGGCAAGGCCTCCCGCGGCAGCAGATATGTTTGTGACCAGGAATGCATTTGCAGCAATACCGTTGGCCGCAAGGGCACTCCCGGCATTGAACCCGAACCAGCCAAACCAGAGAAGCGCGGCGCCGAGCAGCGTCATCGGGATGTTATGCGGCTCCATGGTATACTTCCCGAAACCTGCCCTCTTCCCGATGACCAGCGCAACGGCAAGGGCCGCAAAACCCGAGCTGATGTGCACGACAGTGCCGCCGGCAAAATCGAGCGCCCCGAATGCCATGGCCCAGCCTCCTCCCCAGGCCCAGTGTGCAAGGGGGTCATAGACAAGTGTCGTCCAGAGGAGCGCAAAGACGAGGAAGGCTGAGAGCTTCACCCTCTCGGCAAAGCCTGAGGTCACGATCGCCATCGCAATCGCGGCGAATACCAGCTGGAAAGCCACGAAGAGGAGGGGTGGATATCCCTGGTCTCCGGCATCCATGCCAATACCCTGCAGACCTGCAAACTGGAGATCCCCGATGAACCCGCCAATATCCTGTCCAAACGCCAGCGAATAGCCCATCACCACCCACTGGATACTGACAACCGCAAAGACGATGAAGGAGAGCGCGACCATGGAGATGAAGTTCTTTCTCCGTACCAGTCCTCCGTAGAAGAATCCCACTCCCGGCGTCATCAGCATCACCAGGGCTGTGGAAGTCAGCAACCATGCGGTGGTCCCTGTGTCTAACGTCATGTGAATCTCCTGAATCCTTCTATTCCATTCTGTAACTGATAGTCACCCTGCATTAAGACTATTTTCGGCCGGCATGGATCCCGCAGGGCAGGATGATCTCTCACTTCGGCAGGGATCGTGGATATCTCCCTTGGACGATTTCGAGGAATTTTCCTGTCCCTGAAGTATCCTTCCCGGGTCCGGTATATCAAATGGTACCTGGTATGGTGCCACTTCGGCAGCAATGCATCCCTTCGGGTTAAAGTCCCCCTTTTCCCGGCAGGGGAGAAGGGTACGACCCGGATTCCCGTTGGGATGTTCCATTGATGTAGCATTTGACAGGTAGAAGTTTGGTTCCATGGTATATATATCTTATTATTTTGCTAACTGCGATCCCCCTGCCATGGAAGGATGCAAGAGAGCGGTCTCAAACATTTGTAAGAGTGAAACTCAAAAGAATGGTGCCGGGGAGTCCCCGGCATACCAGAGCACATTGACCGGTCATTTGTCCGGTCGTGAGAATTTTTGGGAGGACCAACAGTATTGCTACATATCAGGCCTCCACCTCTCCGGTCCGTATCCTGGTTGATTGTGGCACGTCAATCACGAATATCCTTCCATCACCAGGTTTTCCTGTGAATGCATGGGTTGTGATGGCGCGGACCACTGCGTCTTCAAGAGCTGCGGGGACGACAACATCGATCTTTACCTTCGGCAGAAGATCGACGTTGAATATACCTCCGCGATACTGGAGCGCGATTCCCCCCTGCGCTCCTCTCCCCATCACTCCCTTCAGTGTCATTCCATAAACCCCCTCCTTCTCCAGGGCTTTTTGTATGAATGGAATCTTCTCTTCCCTGACAATTGCAGAGATACACTTCATGTTACTTCATCTCACTTCCGTAGGGCGTAGTTGCGCAACCCCTCCTTTGAGAGGGAGATCAATCTCCTTATAGGGAAGTATTGGGAGCCACTGGTTCTCTGGCGTATCTTTCGTCAGAGGGCTTACCAACCCGATCAGAGGTCCTTCTTCCTTTTTATGCCAGTTATCCATGGTAACGATACCACTTACACTTAGATGGAAGGAAGTTATTGACTATATAATTTATAATTTTCTATTTTTCTCGATTGAAAAAAATTAATAGGTTGCCAGGTAGCGGTCAAGCTCCCAGGGATGCACTGCAAGCCTGAACGAATCAGTCTCCAGTTGTGCAATGGAGTTGAGGCCATCCATGATGTGTGCGCCCATCGCCTTCTTGATCACGTCATCGTTGTTGAGTTCCATGTTTGCCTCGATAAGACTCCCCGGTAGCATCTCTATCCCTCGTGATCTCCTTTCCTTTTCAGAGAGATGGTAAATGTTCACGTCAGTGCTCTCAGGGGGTTCGATCTTTCTCTTGATCCCATCCAGTCCTGCGGCAAGCATTGCTGCAAAACAGAGATACGGGTTGCACATCGGGTCGGGGCTCCGGAACTCTGCCCGGGTGCTGTTTCCGCGTGCGGCGGGAACCCTGACAAGGGCCGACCTGTTCGAGGCACTCCAGCTGATGTACACGGGGGCCTCGTACCCAGGCACCAGCCGCTTGTACGAGTTGATGGTCGGGTTGGCAACCCTCGTGATGGCCTTTGCATGTTCAAGGAGGCCTCCAATATAATAGTATGCAATATCAGAAAGCTGCTTCTCGCCCTTGGGGTCGTAGAATGCATTCTTTCCGTTCTTCGAGAGAGAGCCGTGGGTGTGCATACCGCTTCCATTGATTCCTGCAATGGGCTTGGCCATGAAGGTTGCATGGAGATTCCTGGCAAGCGCAAGCGTCTTTGTGGCGAACTTGAAGGTGATCACCTTGTCCGCGGTATCGAGCGCGGTACTGTATTTGAAGTCGATCTCGTGCTGGCTCTCTGCCACCTCGTGGTGGGATGCCTCTATCTCAAAACCCATCTGGGTAAGGGCGAAGACGATGTCCCGGCGCACGTCCTCTGCCCAGTCAGTGGGGGCCAGATCGAAATACCCCCCGAAGTCCTGGAATAACGTCGAAGGCCGGCCTTCAACCGTCTTGAAGAGGAAGAATTCAAGCTCGGGCCCGGTGTTGAAGGTGTAACCCTTGGCTTTCGCTTCTGCGATCTGCTTCTTCAGGATATACCTCGGGTCACCTTCGAAGGGCTTGTTCCCGTAGGTATAGACATCGCAGATGAAACGGGCAACCCTGGCATCTGCAGGCCTCCATGGGAGGATGGCATAGGTATCAATATCCGGCTTTAAGAGCATGTCGGACTCTTCGATCCGTGCGAACCCCTCGATGGATGACCCATCAAACCAGATCCCTTCAGTGAGTGCCTTTTCAGCCTGCTGGACCGGTATCGCTACGTTCTTTGGTATCCCCTGGATATCCGTGAACTGCAGGCGAAGGAACTTGACCAGGTCTGCGTCAATCCGTTCCAGCATCTCAGACACGATGTCTCTGCTCATATGGAAATTAACTTCTACCTAATCAGATATATATTTAATGTAACAGGACACAGAATGATGGAGACAATGCATCAGGCCATGTATTATTTTCTCTATGCCAGACTGATTTACAGGCCAAGTGAGCCGTGGTTGATATGTGCGGAATAATTGGGGTCATCGACAGGTCAAAAGAACGCATGGACGGCCAGGCAATACGGTCGGCGCTCTCCATGATGGATGAACGGGGAAGTGGTGAAGGCGCCGGTTATGTTGCCTATGGGGCATTCCCGGAATTTGCCGATTATTATGCCATCCATGTCTTCTTTGATGCCATTCACGAGACAAAAGCGGCGGTTGACGAGGAGCTGTCCAAGTGGGGGACTATCGTGCACGAAGAGGAGATCCCTACCTTCGAACAGCCGAACATCAGGAAGATCCACACCCCCTGGAGATACTTCTTCCAGCCGGATGCACGGCTCATGCCGCGGAGCACCACACCCGAAGACGACATCGTCATGCACGTCGTGATGAAGGTGAACACCAGCATTCCTGGAGCACTCGTCTATGCCTCCGGCAAGAACATCGCCATCTTCAAGGCTTCTGGGTGGCCTGAAGAAGTCGCCGATTTCTACCGCATCCAGGACTACAAGGGGTACATTTGGCTTGGCCACAACCGCTACCCGACCAACACCCCGGGGTGGTGGGGCGGCGCACACCCTTTCAACCTCCTCCACTGGAGCGTGGTTCATAACGGAGAAATCACCTCATATGGTACCAACCGACGCTATATTGAGAGTTATGGGTACCGCTGTTCGATGTTCACTGATACAGAAGTAGTGGCTTACCTCTTTGATCTCCTGGTCCGGCGCCATCACCTTGCCCCTGAACTCGCGGTAAGGGCGCTTGCACCTCCCTTCTGGGACGAGATAGACCGCATGCCAGGGCGCGAGGCGCACCTGAACAGGGCTATCAGGCTAACATATGGGCCCGCACTGATGAACGGTCCGTTTGCCATCGTGGTGGCCAACCCCGACGCCATCGTCGGGTTCACTGATCGGATTAAGCTCAGGCCCCTTGTCACCGGCACAATGGGACCCCGTCTGTACATATCGAGCGAGGAAGCGGCGATCAGGGTGATGGAGCCCGATGTCGGGGATATCATCATGCCACGCGCAGGAGAGCCTGTCATAGGCAGGGTGTATACATGACCATCGGAAGCGTTCCCGTCAAATTCAGGATATCCGTTGACCATGACCAGTGCATGCTCTGCGGCCGCTGTGTAGAGAACTGTCCGTACGACGTCTTCCGCCTGGAGAATGGGAAGATCCACGTGAATTCAAGGAAATGCGTGGCATGCCACCGTTGCATCGCAATGTGCCCCCGTGATGCCATCAATATCCGGGAACGGCCTGTGGATTACCGGAGCCATCCCGTATGGACCACGGAAGTCAGGGAGGCCATCTACAACCAGGCACGGACTGGAAAGATCATCCTCGCCGGTATGGGGAATGCAAAACCTTACCCCGTCATCTTCGACAGCCTTGTCCTCGATGCCTGCCAGGTGACGAACCCGAGTATCGACCCACTGCGCGAGCCGATGGAACTGCGCACCTACCTCGGAAAGAAACCCTCGCGCCTTGAGACCAGGGAGCATGATGGCGATGTTGAGGTACTGACAACCCTTTCCCCAAACCTGCAGCTTGAGACCCCGATCATGATAGGCCACATGAGCTACGGTGCCATCAGCCTGAACGCCCAGGCAAGCATCGCAAGAGCAGTTTTTGAGACAGGAACTTTCATGGGGACCGGTGAGGGAGGACTCCACCAGTCACTCTATCCCTACCAGGACCATATGATTGTCCAGGTCGCCTCGGGAAGATTCGGAGTCGATATCAATTACCTTGAGAGGGGTGCCGCGATAGAGATCAAGATAGGCCAGGGGGCAAAACCAGGCATCGGCGGCCATTTGCCGGGAGAGAAGGTATGCGAAGATGTTTCATGCACGAGGATGATACCGGTCGGAAGCGATGCCATCAGCCCCGCACCCCACCATGATATTTACAGCATCGAGGATCTCAAACAGCTCGTGCGGAGCCTCAAAGAGGCCACGGAGTGGAAGAAACCAGTCTTCGTCAAGATAGCCGCCGTGCACAACTCCGCCGCCATCGCTGCAGGCATCGCCAGGTCCGCCGCGGATGCCGTCGTGATAGATGGGTTCAGGGGTGGAACAGGGGCTGCGCCAAGAGTCTTCCGTGACCATGTGGGGATCCCTGTTGAAGCAGCCATTGCCAGCGTGGATGCAAAACTGCGTTCCCAGGGCATCAGGAACGAGGTATCACTCATTGCAAGTGGAGGTATCCGCGAAAGCGCTGACGTGGCAAAGGTGATCGCTCTCGGAGCCGACGCGGTGTACATAGGGACTGCGGCACTTGTTGCAATGGGCTGCCGTGTCTGCGGCACCTGTTACCGGGGCCTGTGCCCATGGGGGATCGCGACTCAGAGGCCAGATCTCGTCGCCCGGCTCGACCCGGAGATCGCATCCAGGAATGTTGCCAACCTGATCCACGCATGGACCCTCGAGCTCTCGGAGCTGATGGGTGCCGCGGGAATCAACAGTATCGAATCCCTCCGGGGCAACAGGGACCGGCTCAGGGGGTACCTCCTTGACGAGTCTATCATGAAGGTGCTCGATGTCAAGCCAGTGGGGGCCTGATGCTGTTATGGACCGCGTGAGAATCGACGCTGCAGGAATGCACTATACTCCCCTGAACAGGGCGATACGATCCGCAGTCGAAGAGGGTGCCCGGGAGATTGAGATTTATCACGTGATGGGCCAGAGGTTCATTGCAGACGGGCTCAAAGGTGATGTCACGCTGATTATCCACGGAGTGCCCGGTGGTGACCTGGGCATGTTCATGAGCGGCCCCACGGCAATCGTTCACGGCAACTGCGACCATGCTCCGGGAAACACGATGGACTCGGGCCTCATCGTCATACACGGGAGTGCGGGTGACGCGGTGGCACATTCCATGAGGGGCGGCAAGGTATTTGTGCGGGACTCCATCGGTTACCGCGGCGGCATCCACATGAAGCAATACCGCGACAAGTGCCCGATTCTCGTTGTGGGAGGGAGCTTCCGTGCATTCCTCGGGGAATACATGGCGGGGGGGCTGATCCTCGCGCTGGGGCCTCCCACGAACAGCCCGATCAGGGAACGCGGAATCGGCTCAGGCATCCATGGGGGCAGGATCATCATCCGCGGTGACGTGGATGACGAGTACCTCGGGGTCGGAGCTACAAAGTCCCCGCTGAGCCGGGGGGAGAAGGAAGAGATCTCCCCTCTTATCCAGGAGTTCGCGAGCTGTTTCCGGATAGATCCTGACGTACTGCTGGAGGATTCCTACGTGCAGATACGGCCTTCGAGCAGCAGGCCGTTTGCCAGTAAGTATACCTGGGAGTGAGAAGTGCCATGGCAACCAAGAGTTATGCGGACCTGAAAGCCGAGGTGTGGGACAGGGGCTCCTGCGCGGGATGCGGTGCATGCGTCGCGGTATGCCCGGCAGACGCCATCTGCTTTGATGAACGAGAGGGGAGCGTGTCGCCAAGGAACATCGGCTACTGCAAGCAGCAGAACGACGAAGTGGACTGCGGGGCATGCTATGACGCCTGTCCGCGCGTCCAGAGGATCAATGGAGAAGTCCTCGGCAACTACCTGGAGATCATCTCTGCAAGGGCAACCCTCGACATCCCACGGAGGCAGACCGGGGGCGCAGTGTCCGCACTCATTTTCACCGCCCTCGAAGAGGGCCTGATCGATGCGGTCGTCACCGTGACAGAGGACCCGTGGACCAAGAGACCCGCATCAGTCGTCATCACGAATTCCGGAGAGATCGTCCATCATGCCGGCAGCCGTTACAACTGGTGGGTACCGCTCGTTGCGGCGCTCAAAACCGCGGTTATCGAGAGAAAATTCCAAAAGATCGCAGTAATCGGGGTGCCATGCGTGGTGCAGGCAGTCCACCGCATCCGGAAGAGTGAAAATGATCTTCTGAAACCGTTCGGAAATCGGATTCGCCTTGTTATCGGGCTCTTCTGCACTGAGACTTTCGATTATCGCATCCTCATGGAGGGGATCCTCCAGAACCAGCACCATATCGAGACCTGGAACATCGAGCGTCTCGACGTGCGTGGAAAACTTGAGGTGACCATGCGGGACGGGTCAGCGCTGACACTCCCGCTGGAGAGCCTGCAGGAGGCGGTCCGGCCTGGGTGCCACCACTGTACAGACTTCACCGCGGTCTTCTCTGATATCTCGGCCGGCGCGGTGGGGAGCAAAAGGGGCCATACCACCCTCATCGTGAGGAATGATACGGGGAGGACTTTCCTCAAAGAGGCAATCGCGCGGAATAACCTTGTTGAGGAGGGTACGGTTGATACGGACGCAATCATGCGGCTTGGTCTCGCCAAAGCCAGGAAAGCGCTCAAAGGCTGAACGGAAAGGAAATTTTTACAATAACCCCCACGCTTTTTTGTTCTTGTGAGTGAATCATCTCCCATTCAGTCTCCGGACAGGTCAGGAAAAGTTAAGGTGAATATCGGAGGAGATTATGTAGCAAGGCATGGATGTGAAATCGTGAGAGCCACAATACTTCTGATTGGTTGCCTTCTCCTCGCAGTCACAGGGATGGGCAGCCCGGGCATTGCTGATGACCTGGCGGCTGCCCCTGCAGTTCCTGGCCAGCCTCAAATCCCGCATTCGTTCTATGGGACCATTGAAGCTGCTGGCGGCCCGGTTCCCGCCGGGGTCCCGGTTGAGGCGAGATCTGAGGGGGTGTTTTCAGGCATCCCTGGAAATCCGGTGTACTCGCATGCAGGGGGTTACGGATCAGAGGATCCGTTCAAGCCGCGGTTGGAAGTCCAGGGCACTCTTCCTGGCGGGAGCATCCTTACCTTCTACGTCGGAGGAGTCCAGGCCGAGGTTCAGGCCGGGGGTTCAACTGATCCCTGGAGCACCACGTATCGATTCTCGCCTGGTTCGGTAACCGAACTCAACATGAGGGTTGCAGCCATGGTGACCCCAGACCCGGCGTACCAGGAGACAGCCGAACCATCAGCCCACACAACACTCGCAACGGTGCCCCGCGCAGGGACGGTGAATCCCTCCACGGAGATGATGTTCGGGCTTATCGCAATACTGGTTATCCTTGCGATCCTCGCGTTCTACTTTGGAAAGAGGGCAAAAGAGTCAGGAAATGAATCGAAACAGGAGAGTGGTGGCGGGAAAGACGGGCCCGGCAATGAATAAATCCCCACGGCCGGCATGAACCTTCCCCATCCTATTATTTTATACCAGGGACAAGGGAATGACATTACCAGAGTATTCCCAAATATTCCTCCGGAACGGTGCAGGTGGTCAGCCCATACCCACGACATCGCCGGCCTTCTGCACCAAACGGGGAAGAACACTGATAAGGAGATTGGAATGATACACACGCAGAGGAGAATTATCATTTTTCTTGCAGTCTGTTCGCTGCTGCTCTTCCCGCTCTCCGCCGCGGACAGGACAATAGTTGAAAAGCCAAGTATCAACCAGGAATTTTTAAAATTTTTCAAATACAACGCAAGCAGCGACGGCTCAACGTTCGATGGAGAAGGACACAGCATGGGGCTGATCCCTTCGCCCATAGTTTTGAAATATGGCACGAGCAACATAAAATCTCCCGTGTATTCAGACTCAAAGCAGAGCGCTTCGTCGTTGAACGAGACTTCGCAGGCGATATTGAGATCTATCGAACAATACCGGATCTCTCCCATGAATCCCGAGTTCCGGAGGTTCATAGAGGAGTACAACTCGAGAAACTCACCGGAATCAGACCCTGAAGGGCGCTCCCTGGGCCTCATCCCTTCCCCCATCGACATCGGAACCCTCACGTCAGGCGGGGTCTTTGATGAGGCTCAACCATTCGAAGGCATCCTTGGCTCTTCAACCCCTGCAATTTATTCCTCTCCGGTTACATCCGCATCTCCCACGAGCTGGTTTGACCTGCGAATGACAGGGAAACTCACCCCTGTCCGTGACCAGGAGCAGTGCGGGGCATGCTGGGCTTTTTCCACCTACGGGTCCCTCGAATCCACGAACCTCCCAGGAGAGAGGTGGGACTTTTCTGAGAATAACATGAAAAATACCCACGGTTTCGACCTTGACCCATGCAAGGGCGGCAATTACCAGATGTCTACCGCATACCTCGCCCGCTGGTCAGGGGCGGTGACCGAAACAGCTGATCCCTACCTTTCAACAAGCAGCACTTCGGGAGGAAACGTGCCTGTGGTGCAGCACGTTCAGGATGTCATATTCCTGCCTTCCAGGACCGGCCCCCTCGACAACTCCCAGATCAAGCAGCTGCTGCAGCAAAACGGAGCGGTATATTCGCAGATACGATGGGAGAGCGGCTATTACAATAAAAAACTGGCATCCTATTACTATCCAGGCTCAAACCCCGCAAATCATGCGGTGGTCATCGTCGGGTGGGACGACACCTACAGCAGGACAAGGTTCTCCACCACGCCACCGGGTGATGGCGCGTTCATCGTAAGGAACAGCTGGGGCGAAGACTGGGGAGAATACGGGTATTGTTACGTCTCTTATTACGACACCTGGATCGGGAGGCCCTCCGCACAATTTTTCTCAGAAAATCCCTCGAATTATGACCGGGTCTACCAGTATGATCTCCTCGGTTGGGTGACCAGTGTCGGGGTGGGCGGAGACAGTGCATGGTTTGCGAATGTCTTCACCTCAACCCAGAAAGAGGAACTTAAGGCCGTCAGCTTCTACACTCCCGTATCGAATGCCCAGTACCAGGTCGAGATATTCAACGACGTGGGAACCACCCCGAGGGGGAGATCCGCAAGCCTCATCCAGCAGGGGAGCATCCCCTATGCGGGGTACCACACGGTTCCGTTACACTCCTCAGTCCCACTCCAGAAGGGGCAAAAATTCTCGGTGATTGTGAAACTGGTGACCCCCGGATACGAGTATCCAATTGCTGTCGAATACCCGTACCCGGGATATTCATCCCGTGCATCGGCGCGTGCAGGTGAGAGCTGGGTGAGCAGCGATGGCACGAGCTGGACTGACCTGACGACAGTCTATGCCAACTCGAATGTATGTGTAAAAGCGTTCACGGATGCGGTCTCTCTGACACCAACTCCTACACCTACCCCGCTGCCGACCGTCATTCCCACCATTCCTGCCACTTCGACCGACCGGAGGACTCCCACGGTAGGTATCTCCTCACCAAAATTCATGGCAAGCTATGCCCCTGGAAGTGAAGTCAGGATCGAATGGTCCGCCCAGGACAATGTCGCAGTGGTCAATGTGGTGATAGATTACTCCACTGACAAGGGCAAGACCTGGATCACGCTCCTGCAACAGGCGCCTTCTTCCGGCACGTACTCCTGGATAGTCCCGGAGAACCTCTCCGGGAGCGTCACAATCCGCGTGAGGGCGTCTGATGCGGCAGGGAATACCGGTTCATCCACGAGGTCCGTCACCGTCAAAACCGGAGATATATCCACCAGACTGTCTGCCCCGCAGCACACAGCTCCATCCGGAAACGGCCTTGTTTTTTCACCAGCGGGGACTCTGCAGAGCAGTCCTGCAGACGAGAGGGAATTGTTACGAAGCCCCAACAGGGAAGAGAAGTTTATTCCCGCGGTCACGCGCCCTCCCGGAATGGGCGGGCTCTTCTGATACAGGTACTCCAGGGTGGAAGGGACCATAGTTTCAATCTTTCAGAAACCAAAAGCAGATAAGAAAGGCGAAAAGTCAGATGCAGAAAGGATGGTCACTCTCGGCAGGCTGCAAGCTCTGCCATCAGGGCGCCAAGATGGTGCTCTTTCTTACAGGGCTGTGCCCCCGTTCATGCTGGTACTGTCCGCTCTCGACGGAGCGCAAAGAGAGAGATGTGATCTACGCGAATGAACGTCGCATCCACACCCCAGAGGAGGCAGGATCGGTTGCACGCCGTATGAGCGCGCTTGGCACCGGCATCACTGGGGGCGAACCGCTGAGTGTGCCGGGGAGGTTACAGGAGTACGCTAAGTACCTGAAGAGGGAATTTGGAACCTCGCACCATATCCACCTCTATACAGGACTGGCTCCCGAAAGAGATCACCTCTCAGCGCTCGTGGGACTTGTAGACGAAATACGGATGCATCCTCCCCCCGAGATCTGGGATGGGATCGTCGACACCCCGTATAGGGAGGCGGCCCTTACGGCCGGTTCGATGGGTTTTTCCGTCGGTTTCGAGGTTCCATCTCTCCCCGGTATCGGAAGCCTCGCACCCATGCTCCCGTTCCTGGATTTCATGAACATCAATGAACTTGAATGGGGAGAGTCCAATGCTGTGGCTATGCGGGAACGCCGCATGGTCCTCGAGGACGGGGTTCACAACGCGGTCAGCGGAGCACGCGGATGGGCGGCAAGCCTCATCGGTCATCCGAAAGTGCACTGGTGCTCTTCCCGGTTCAAGGACTCGGTCCAGCTCAGAAAGAGGTTGCTGCGGGTTGCGAAGAATACTGCAAGGCCTTTTGACCAGATTACCAGGGACGGAACCATACTCTATGGGGTGCTCGAGAGCAGAGGGGTCGTCCCACCACTCTTCCACCAGCTCGAACCCGACATGTACGAGCAGAGAGATGGCGCATTAGAGACCGCATGGTGGGTACTCACCGAGTTTGCCGATCAGATCGAGGGGAAAAAGACCATCGTCGAGCGGTACCCGGACCGGGGCCTTGTGGTGGAGGTGACGCCGGTCCTATGATCCGCGAGGTCCTCTCGCCGCTGTACGAGCGCATCATCCGCCTCCAGTGCCGGCATATCCCCCATCACATCGCAATTATCCAGGATGGAAACCGCCGTTACGCGAGGCTCCAGCACCTCCCGCGTTCCATGGGGCACCGGGTAGGCGCTGCGAGGACAGAGGAGATGCTCGATTGGGCGCGTGAACTCGGGATCAGGCATATCACCCTTTACTCATTCTCGACCGAGAACTTCCAGAGAGATGCGGAAGAGGTCGGAGACCTGTTCTGCCTCTTCAAGGAGAAATTCCAGAAAGTCACGGATGACCCAAGGGTGCACCGTGAAGGGATCAGGGTGCAGATCGTAGGTGACCGGAGCCTCCTCCCAGGCGATCTCCGGGAGGTAATCGAGAAGGCCGAGGAATCGACTCGTGCCTATTCGAAGTACCACCTCAACATTGCGCTGGCCTATGGCGGCCGAAACGAGATCGTTCAGGCAGCAGGAAGAATACTCGAGAGGGTGGCATCCGGTGAATATACTCCCGAGGAGATCACCCCTGAGCTTGTCGAGACCCAGCTCCATGCGGGAAAAGAGATCCCGCCAGTTGACCTGATCATCCGCACCGGAAACGAGTGCAGGACATCGAATTTCCTCCCATGGCTGGCAAGCGGGCATGAGTGTGCGGTCTATTTTTGCGCCCCATTCTGGCCTTTGTTCAGAAAGATAGACCTGCTGAGGGCAATAAGGGTCTACTCGCAGAGGGTCGACTCGCAGGAAGGGTCACACCTTGTCTCCTGAACATGGGAGATTCGCCGGGGTCATCTCCCGAAACGGCGCACGCGTGACTGGTAATCCCGGAGCGCTCTTAAAAAGTCGGTCTTCCTGAAGAGCGCCCAGTTCACGTCAGAGAAGAAGAGCTCGGAGTATACCGACTGCCAGATAAGGAAGTCTGTCAGGTGGCTTCCTCCTGTCTTGATCACGAGGTCGGGGGTATACCTGAATGTGAGCCGCTCCTCGATGGCGTGTTCGGTCACTTCCCCTGGCGAAAGCCCGTCCCTTGCCATCTTCCTGATGCATTCGGTGATCTCCTCCCTTCCGCTCTTTCCTATCGCGACGTGGACGTCCATACCTTCCCCTTCAGTCTCCGTGGCCTGACCATGGTGAAGGGTCAGCCGGGCGAAGTGTGAAACCTCCCGGAACCTCCCTATGCAGGACAATTCGTCCTCCCTTCCCCGCGTGCTGATGTGAAACGTGACACCTTTGATCCCACCCCGGTTATTCTCCCCGCCCGCCATCTCGCAGGAATCGGTTACGGCCTTTGAGATCTCCACGCACCAGCGGCTTACCTCGACCAGCTTGCCCGGCGCCTCCTCCACATCCTTTCCCGTGATCATGAAGCATATCTGCGAAGGGAGTATGGAGAGCCCGGATAACAGGCGTCGCTCGTATAGCCACCGGATCATGATGCCCACTCCCGCAGGTCATCTGCACTCAAAGTGTTGAGGATGTTGCCCGGCTCCGCCCATCCCCTCCGGCAGAGCTTCACCCCATAGTCCATCCAGGCAAGATCTGAAGGGCCATGTGCATCGGTCCCGAGGGAGATGGGGACACCCTGCATGACGGCCTCCCTGATGTGGAGATCGTCGATGTCCATCCTGAATGGTGAGGCATTGCATTCGAGCGCTTTTCCTGCCACTTTAGCGGCTGCGATCACCCGCTGCATATCGATCGCATATGCTTCCCGTTGCCCGAGCAGCCTCCCGGTGGGGTGACCGATGATATCAATATGTTCATTCCCGATTGCAGAAAGGACTCTCCTGGTCATCACGTCAACATCCTGTGAAAAGGCCGAATGGACGGAACCGATGACCACGTCAAGGTCCTTGAGGACGTGTGAAGGAAGACCCGTCGTGCCATCGGCAAGAATGTCCACTTCCACTCCGTGGAGTATCTGGCAGGTGGAATCGCGATTGGCCATCTCTATCTCGTGTGCCTGGCGCATGAGTGCAGATTCGTCCAGTCCACGGGCAACTCCCAGGGATGAAGAATGGTCGGTGCAGAGGAGATGTGTGTATCCATGCGCCTCTCCTGCCCTTGCGAGGGCAGGAATGTCAAGGGTTCCATCGCTCCATGAACTGTGGACATGGAGATCTGACCTGATCTGTGACCGTTCGACAAGGTCCGGGAGAGTATGCGAGAGTGCGGCATCAATCTCCCCCCAGTCTTCCCTGAGTTCCGCGGCGATTGGGTCCATTCCAAGGAAGGTAAAAATCTCCTCCTCCCGCGGGAACTCGTGGACCGTGCCCATGGTGAGGTCACGGATCCCGTACTCGTTCAGCCGCCATCCCTTCTCGAGAGCCATCTCGCGGAGACGTATGTTGAATGCCTTTGAACCGGTGAGATAGAGGAGCATGGAGCCAAAGGTCGACTGAGAAGTGTACCTGATATCCACCCGCGAGCCCCGGCACCGAAACGAGGTCTTCCTCTCGCCCTCGTCAATTATCTCGTCGGCAATTTGAGGAAGCCGTCTGTTGAGGCCGGATGGGGTATCGACAGTAACGATGTCGATATCCCCTATGGTGCTCTTCCCCCTGCGATAGCTTCCCGCGACTTCGTACGTCCCTTCCCGCATCACCCTCCTCACCTCTTCGATGGCCAGATCCGCCTCAAGTCGGGTCATCCTCCTCTCTTCCTTGCGTTGACGGGCAATCGCGACCGCCTTCAGAAAACCCTTCTCTTTCTTCTCTCCAAAGCCTTTCAATGCCCGGATGCGGTGTCCCCGGGCAGCCTTTTCAAGGTCATCAAGTGTCTCGATCTGCAACTTCTTCCAGAGTGTCCTGGCAGTCTTTGGCCCAATACCTTCAAGTGAAAGCAACTCAATCAGTCCAGGCGGGACCCGGCCCCGGGCCTCTTCGAGTTCATGGAAGGTCCCATTTTCGGCAATCTCATGTACTTTCTCTGCGATTGCGGGGCCAATGCCTGCAATGGACTCGAGTTCTCCGGAGGAGAGAGCCGCTGCAGGAGTGGCGAGCCTCCCGACAGCCTCTGCTGCGCGATTGTAGGCACGGATCTTGAAGGGATTCTCTCCGAGGATCTCAAGGATCTGTCCCATCAGGTGCAGTTGATCCGCGATCTTTTCGTTTGAGACCTCCGTTCCCTGCGTAATTCCCCCCCGCTCTCCTGCCGTACCTTCTTTTTGGTCCGGGTCCATAGATATGCATTCTCATTTATCCGGTAAATCAACCGGGTAAAATCCCTCATGGAAATAAAAATTTTGGATTACCCTCTAATAATGCCGGGCGAGAAAAGGGCGTTTTCTGAACGAGCCAAAAACAAAAAAAAGCAGGAGGTGAGGGCATCACATATGCTTGTCAATATCCTTGAGCAACTGTTTGATATCGATCCAGATTATCAATTCATTCGTTTCCTTATCCTTCTCCTTGTCCCTGACGCTCTTTTTTATGATACCAAGGATTGACATCTCGTCTCCGAGCTCTGATGCTGACTTTGTGTCCACGTTCTTCATCTCAAACGTCGAGACCGAGAGGACGTCATCCACCATAATCCCGATCTTTGACTTGGTGTTCTTCTCGTCAAGGACTATGATCCTGCAGTTCTCCTCGGGCTGATCCGATTCTTCGGTGATACGCATCCGCTGCTTGAGGTCGACTATCGTGGTGATCTCACCCCGCAGGTCGATGATACCCTTGATGAAGGCGGGAGTGTTCGGGAGTTTTGTGATGGTCGTGTATTCCACCACCTCCTTGACATCGAAGAGATCGATGGCGAAATACTCCTTGCCCAGGAGGAATTCCACGACCTGGAGAGTCCCGCTGCTTCCCCCGGCTGCAGTTGCCTGCGTGCTTTTCCGTAACGAAGCCGCAGATGGGTCGCCCGCCTGTTCTTCGCTTGCGTTTTTTGTCATGGTCATGCCCTCACCGATCAGATCTTGAACTTCGAGACTTCGTTCGAGACTTTTACCACGATATTGTTGACATTCGCGATAACCTTGGTGATCTGGTCGATAGCAGCTGCAGTCTCCTC
Source organism: Methanoregulaceae archaeon PtaB.Bin056 (assembly GCA_002067095.1). Lineage (GTDB taxonomy): Archaea > Halobacteriota > Methanomicrobia > Methanomicrobiales > Methanospirillaceae > Methanolinea_A. The sequence goes on along the minus strand of MVQD01000106.1, from coordinate 274,142 downwards.
GCTGACGGCAGCAGCGTCAGTAGCCTCCTTCGCGGTATTGCTTACGAGGTCGTTCACTTCGTTGATGCTGGCCGTGACCTCCTCGACAGACGCTGCCTGCTCTTCAGAGGCAGCCGCCACCTCGGTGACGTTCCTGCTGATCTGGTCGATGGACTCGACGATCTTGTTGAAGTTCTCGAGCGTCTCCTTCAGTGCATCGCTCCCTTCCCTGACCTCGGCATTGGATACGGCAACCGTCTCCGCCGCGGTCTGGGTCTGCTTCTGGAGGTTCCCGATCATCTCGGCAATCTTCTCGGCAGACGTCCTCGATTCCTCGGCGAGAGACTTGACCTCGGTCGCCACCACCGCAAAGCCACGCCCCGCGTCCCCGGCCCTGGCAGCTTCGATCGCCGCGTTCAGGGCAAGGAGGTTGGTCTGGTTCGCGAGGTCCGTGATCAGGTTCACGATCTCTCCTATCCTGTCCATCTGGGCCTTGATCTCGAGGATGATGGCATTGACCTCGTTCGAGGACTTGGTGATGCCGTTCATGCCGTTCTCGGTCTTCCTGGCAAGATCAATTCCTTTCCTTGAATAGTCATTCGATTCCTGCACCAGCGTGGAGACCGCCTCGGCCTTGGTGGCCACCTGCTGGATCGTCTTCGAGAGGTCCTCCATCGCCTTGAGCACTTCGTTGATCCCGTGGCTGCTCTGTTCCGCATTTCCGCTTACTGCTGCCGAGTTCTTGGCTACCTGGGCAGATCCCGCAGAGACCTCCTCGATGCTTGCATTTGCCTCCTCTGCACTCGCCCCCAGTTCGGCGATCTGCTGGTTCACGAGTTCCAGAGCCTTGGAGACCTGGATACCAATATTGTTCAGTGAGTCCCTGAACTTTTTGAAATCCCCATGGACTTTAATCTCATCATTGAACCGGGCCCGGAAGTTCCCCTGCGCAAATTCGTCAGATATCCGCATCCCCTCATTCAATGGCCTGACCACGTTGTCAAGGGTCTTGTTGATTCCTGCAATGATCTCCCAATAACGGTTCTTGAACTTGTCAGCATTCCCTCTCTTTTCAAGTTTCCCTTCCACCGCTGCAATCGAGAGCATGTTTGACTCTGCAACGAGCGAATTGATATTTTCGATACACTGATTGAGGCTATCTTTGATCTTGTTGAAATCTCCCTGGTAAGAGGCAGTTATTTTTTCAGGGATATCTCCGCGGCCGATGCGTTCGATATACATTGCTGCCATATTCAAAGGTCCAATCACTGCATCAAGCGTCTCGTTCAACCCGTTTATCAGGTTTGCATAGTCACCTTTCAGTTTCGATGTGTCTCCACGTATGTCAAGGCGTCCATCGGTTGCTGCCACACTCACTGTTGCCACTTCATCCGAGAACTGCTGGATGGTTTTAACCACTCCTCCAAAGGCCTTTGTCACCTCGCTTATCTCATCCCCGCCTGCCTGGATCGCCGATTCGTTCTCAAGAACCCGTGCTGCGGCGTTGATCTCGCCTTCCATCACCTGGTTGCCGAGGTTCACGAGGTCGCCCATCCTCCGGGCAATTGACCTTCCGAACAGGATGGAGACGAGGGCGCCGATTGCAATACTCGCGATCAGGATGATGATGATGGCATTCCGGATGTCATCGATGGGTCTGGTAAAGTCAGCGGGATTTACCCGGGATGCGACAATCCAGTCAAGTGGCGGGAAGTACATGTAATAGGCGACAGCCTCTTTCCCGTCCCAAATATACGTCATCTTCGCTGGTTTATCGACCACCCCTTCCTTGTTGGCGATCATTGCCTTGACAAAGTCTTCGCTCCCGAGGTTCTGGCCCTGGAGCGTTGGATGAGAGATGAGCGTCCCCTTGCTGTCCATTATATAGACATACCCCGAGTCGCCAAGCTTGATGCTGTTTACTTCTTTCTTCAGCGCACCATAGGTCGTATCCTCAGGCACGCCAACGAAGAGGATGCCGATAATTTCCCCGCTTGCACTCTTTATCGGCTCATATGCGGTGATGTACGTCTTGCCCACCACGTCGGCCGTTCCGTAGAATGTCTCGCCCCTGCGGATCACCGTATCGTATACCGCATCGGAAACGGAAGTCCCAAGAGCCCGTTTTCCATCCGCCCCGATCACATTCGTGGAGACACGGATTGCCTGGCCGTTCATCTTCTGGAAGATGGTTGCCTTGGATCCCGTCATCCTCTCAATCTGGTCGACCAGCTCGTTGTTGTCGTTGATGACATAGGTGCCGCGAGTCCCGCCTGACAGCACCAGTTTCCCATCGCTGATGCCGGGTGTGCCGTATCCGTAGAAAGTCTGCCGCAACACGCTCAGGTCGCCGTTGAGTTTCTGCTGGGCAAGGTCATACGTATTGGCGGTCATCTTATCGACGTCGCTGATCTGAGTGGTCAGGAGAATGTCAACCTGTTCAGATATTGCAGCGCTGGAATTATTATAGGCGACAAGTCCCAGCAGGACCGTAGGAACGGTCACCAGTACCAGGCATATGATCAGGATCTTGGTCCCGATCTTCATCCGGGAAAATCCTCCGGAAAATTTTGACATGCGTGTGATACCTCCATGTAATTCTTAATACTGTACGTTAAGTGATGCATCACTCTCATTCGGACACTAGGGATTATGAAGTGCCAACCCTCATGGAATGGTTCCGACGAGGATATCTGGTGAGATAATTGAAATTCAATTTTTACATATATAAATATTTGTCCCTTTCATCAGCAAAAACAATGGTTAAAATAGTTAAACAATAATGTGTGTAGTTAATAGTACTGAATATTGAAACACTTACCCGCACAGTGGTTATCTGAATGGCAGAAAGGGGGGAGATCGACCGGATCAGGGAGCTGTTGCAGCAGCACCCAAAGGGGCTCACCATTGAGGAGGTCGCACAGGAGCTTGGGATCAACCGGAGCACCGCCTCGAAATACCTCAATTCCCTTGTCATTTCAGGGGCGGCAACAATCAGGAAGCTTGGTCCCGCAAAACTTTTTTACCTCCGCGAACTCCTTCCACTGCACCAACTCCTCAACTGCACCCGTGACTGCATGGTAGCAATCGACTCTGATCTCATCGTCCAGGAGATCAATAAAAATGCCCTTGATTTTTTTAATGCCCTCCCCGAGCAGGTGAAGGGATACAATGCCCTCCATACGCCTGTTGCACCTCTCTTTGACCAGGAGATGTATCAGATAATTGAGGCCCTCCAGGGAGAAGGTGGAAGTGAGCGTGAGTGCATCATCAGGATGGAACATGGCACATACACCGTGAAAGAGAAGATTATTCCCCTTGTATTCCAGTCCGGAACCCCGGGGGCAGGCATCATATTCGAGGCCACGCCTGAACGCGAGACCGGCGGCGGTCCTGCTGTCTCCTCTTTCCAAGCGGAGGAGTCATCGTTTGTCAGGGCCTGCCGCCAGTCATACCAGCTGAACACGCTCTTCCGGCGGTTCTCTCAAAACCAGCTCTCCCTTGCGATCGACACCCTGAAGAGAGTGAGGGAGACAGAAGACCGGGAGGGAGTCCGCGAACTCCTGCAGGAAGAGACGATGATTCTTGAGAACCTCCGCTTCCATCTCAACCTCCTCCAGGAGTATCTCGACGACGAATTGAAAGTTCCGGGGTGGTATCCCCTTGAGGATATCCTCAACCGGGCGCTCTCCTCGCAAAAACTTGCCCACATTAGGTTCTATTCGGATGTGAGGGGGATCGAGATCTTCACGGACCAGGACTGCGGGAGGATATTCCTTACTCTCCTTGAGAATTCAATCGTCCATGGAAAGAAAGTCACCTCAATACGCGTGATATCGAGAGAGAGGGAAGGAGACCTTTCGATAACCTACGAAGATGATGGAATCGGGATCCCCGATAAGGAGAAGACCTTGCTGTTTGAGTGGGGGCACGGAATCCACAAGGCGCATTCGCTCTTCCTCTCCCGGCAGATGCTGGCAATCACTGATATCTCCATCAGCGAGACAGGCACGTACGGAAGGGGAGCAAAGTTTGAGCTTCGCGTCCCTGCTGGCAAATGGAGAGTCAGAAGGTCCCGCTGAAAGTGCCCTAATCAGGGAGAGTCCTTTCGGACAAAGATCTTCTGAAGAGGGCGGTAGGGAGAGAATAGGTGGTCCACCTCCCTGCTTAAAAATTCGGACATTCCCATGACGTAGTACCCGCCAGGATTGAGCCCCTCGTAGATCATCCGGACCAGGTCGTTCTTCTGCTTGTCGGAGAAATAGATTGTCACGTTGCGACAGGATATGATGTCGAGGTAGCGGCTTACCGGGACCCCGGACATCAGATCATGGTGCTGGAATTTGACCTTCTCCCGGATATGCGGTTTGATCTCGTATCGCCCGTCTTCCCTGTGCCTGAAGTGCCGGCGGAGCTGGCTCTCGGTCACAAATTCAAGGGAAGATTTCTCGTAAATTCCCTCCTTTGCCTTCTTTAAGATGTTCTCATCGATATCCGTGGCGATGATCATCCAGTCCACGTCTTTTCTGAAGGTGGTCATATCATACAGCAGAATTGCATAGGAATACGGCTCCTCACCAGACGAACAGCCGGCACTCCATAGTCGCAGTTTCTTTTTCTGCCTGAGAATTGAGGGAATTATTTCAGATCTGAGACAGTCGTATACTGGCGGGTCCCTGAAGAACTTTGTCACGTTGATGGTCAGCGCGTTCTTCAATGCTTCGTGCTCATCCTTATTCTGGAGGAGATACTCCCGGTATTCCTTGTAGGTGGCGATACGCCTCGAGTTCATCCTCGATGCCAGCCTGCGCTTGATGTAGTCCTCCTTGTAATTGTTGCACTGAATGTTGAAGAGGCGTTGTATTGTCTGGAGTAATGCCTGGAATTCGTCCATGTTCCCTCATGGCATCAGCGGGATGCCATCTCGAAGAGATGAGTAATTAATTTCTCGATATCAAGATATAAAACGAGTCTTTGGGACACTCCTGGCCTCTCAGCCTCCCCTGAATCGTCGCTGACGCGGATTATTCCCTTGATGAATGACTTTCTTGCCCCTTCGCTGCCGTTTCCCATTTGCTCTATAGCCTCGTCAGGCACATCAATGACGTTATAGACCTCGTCTACCATTATGCCAATATTCTCTCTCTTTGTGGCATCAGGAACGAATATGATAAATTTCCCGGAAGCGGCCCTTGGACCGCCACTCTTTTCGCCAATCAGTTCCCCGATGGCAATGATGGTAGTGATCTCCCCCCGAATATTGGTCATTCCCGCGACATATCCAGGTGTTCTTGGGATGGGCGTCAGTGGGAGGGCCTCTACGATCTCCCGGGTGAGGTGGATATCCATGGCATAAAAATTTTCGTCCAGCCCGAACTCAAGGATATTCGGCATGTTGGAGACCCATTCAGGATTTCAGCCGGAACGAACCCATGATATCCCGGCAATGCCCCATCTTTATCTTGATCTCATTGGTGGCGCTTGCAATCTCCTCGATAGAAGCACTGCTCTCCTCTGCAAGTGCGGCGAGGTGCTCCGTATTTCTCTCGTTCTTCACGATGAGATCATGAATCAGGTCAACGTTGCTCATCACGTTACCGGTCGCAACGGCCTGGTTCTCGGTGGCCTTCGATATCTCTGCAATACTGTCTGCAGTAGCCCTGACTCCCGCGGCCATCTGGTTCAATGCTTCGATGGTGATCTCAACACTCCGGATACCGGTGATGATCTCTTCGTACGCTTTTTTCATGGAGTTCACGGTGTGCCCGCTGGAGTTGGATATGTCGCGAATGACATTGTCGATATTCTTCGTCGCATTCTTGGAACCGCCCGCAAGGTTCCGGACTTCCCCTGCGACGACCGCAAACCCCCTCCCATGCTCCCCTGCCCTTGCCGCCTCGATTGCGGCATTCAATGCGAGAAGATTTGTCTGGTTGGCGATATCGGTGATCACTTTCACAATATTGCTGATCTCCTGGGTCTTTCCGTCGAGTGTGACCATCTCGTCCATTGCCCTCCGGGAGAGGTCCTGGACGATGTTCATCTTCCCTGTTGCATCCTTCCCGAGTTTGCGGGCACTCTCCTCTGCGCTGAGAACCTGGCGTGAGGTCTCTGCCATTGAATGCGAACTCTTCGCAATCCTTTCCACTGAACCGCTCAGCTCGGCAATTTCCCTGCTCACCTGTTCGAGCTGCTGTAGCTGGCTCTTTGCATCATCAGAGGTCTTCTGAGCGGTGGTGGCTACGGTCTGAGAGGCCCTGGCGATCTCGTCCGTCCCTGAAAGGATGTCGGTCATGGCGTGATCAAGGTCCCCGATCATCTCCATGACCTCTGATATAAGGGCCGTGAGGTTGTCAACACTCTTGTTGAGATCTCGCTTGACCTTCTCAAGGGGATCATCCTTGAATATCACCGCTTTCCGTGTGAGGTCCCCCGATGAGAGGTTCGAGAGGATCTCTCCTATCTCCGAGATGCTCCTCTTTAACCTCTCTTCAAGGGTTCTCCTCTCCGTGATATTATTGTAGATGACAAAGAGGGACTGGACATCGCCGGAATCATCGAGGATCGGGATACCGTACTGTTCCAGTATCTTTGTTCCCGCCGGCATCTCGACGGTCACCTCTCCATAACTGCGCTTCTTGTTCGTGAATGCGGCTTTAAGCCCCTCGCCTTTCTGGTCCAGGATCTTGAAGCTCTTTGCATTCATCTTTCTGAGCTGAGACCGGTCGATCCCTGAGAGATCGCTGTAGGCCTGGTTTGCAGTGAGGATGTTCCAGTTTTTATCAAAGATCAGGATAGGGAGCGGGTTGTCGGCAAATACAAGTTGAGTCCGAATCCGGAGATCCTCCGCGACTTTCAGGAGAGAGTTGATGGTTTCTGCATATTGTCGGCATGCAGGGTCCACTTTGTCGGGATCCAACTGAATGTGGTAAGATGCCTTCTTTTTAATCGCTTCCTGTACGTCAGCAAGACTGTTCGTCTTCACCATGCCACCTCATTTCATCATACTGTCTCTGAAGTCATATATTAAATGATTGTTAATATTTACTACATTTGAGTATCATAAGTGTTGAATAAAGGGTGCCCCTGCGCCACCAGAATCCTGTTCGAAAGATGCGTGGAGGTGAAGATGACCGCGGGTATTTTTAAAAGATACGGCATCTATCCTGGCAGGGGGTTACTGACTCCATCCAAATTCTCAAATAATGCCTTCCCCAACATGATGAGCATGAGTAGCTCAACCCGGGAGGATTATCTTGAAGCGCTCTGCATCTTATCCCGGAAGTCGCCTCAGCTCCCCACGGTGAGAGACCTTGCTGTGCATCTCTCGCTTGACCCTTCAGAACTCGAAGAACACCTGGACATCATGGAGCATGATGGCGATATTCAATTGCTACCAGGCGAGAGGATCCGGCTGACCGAAAAGGGACTGGAGACGGGAACCCGTGTGATGAAGAAGCACCAGGTTCTCGCACGTTTCCTCTCTGAAGTCCTTGGAATGGACCCAGGTGCTGCATCAGAAGAGGCATGCATCCTCGAGCACGACATATCCGATGAGACCTACCAGAGGCTGGACTGGTATATCAGGCGGCCGCGGCGCAGGGGGCACAGGATGCAGATGGGGAGGCCCAATCTGCCCACCCTTATCCAATTCCCGGAGGGCACCGATCTGAAAGTGCTTTCCGTCAGGTGCCCGGGGGGTTGCGAAAGGCTCTCTGACATGGGGATATTTCCCGGCGAGAGAATAAAGATCATCCATACACTCAACAACAAGGCGGTGGTGGTCCAGGTGAAAGGGTGCGATATTGCCCTCTCCCCTGAGATCGCCTCGTGCATCTTCGTGGAGAAGTCCGAATGAGGCTCGGGCTCATTGGAAACCCCAACGTGGGAAAGTCACTCATCTTCCACCAGCTCACCGGCCTTGGGGTCGAGGTGAGCAATTATCCCGGGACCACCGTGGACCTGATGAGGGGCAACCTCTGTTTCCAGAACGAACGGCTGGAACTAATCGACCTCCCCGGGATATATTCGCTCGACGGAACTTCACCCGAAGAGGAGATGGTCAGGTCATTCATCCTTGAAACGGATGTCGAAGTCCTCATCCAGATCCTCGATGCGACTCACCTCGAACGAAACCTCTATCTCCTTCTTCAGGTGGCCGAGTACGGCAAGCCCATGGTTGCAGTGCTGAACCTGATGGACGAGGCGGCAAAGCAGGGGAAGAAGATCGATGTCGAACACCTTGCATCGGTGCTTGGGATCGAAGTGATTCCGGCTGCTGCGATCCACGGAAAGAATATCGCCGAGATAATCCCTGCCGCACTCTCCCGTGCACGCCCACCCATAGTCCAGGTCAAATACGACCACCATATCGAGGCCGCCATTCGAAGCATCCAGTCCGTCCAGCCCATCACCCGTCTCCAGGCACTCCAGGCACTCCAGGGTATCGGGAACGATCCAGAAGTACTGGAACTTGCAGAGGCCCTGACCCCCGAGATCGAGGAGATGCACCGCATGACGGTGTCACAGATCATTGCCGGCAACAGGCACCACTGTGCTCATACCATTGCACGCGAGGTGATCAATGAGCGTGAGGAGGCAAAGCGTGACTCCCTCGACTCCCTGCTTACCTCGCGCCGTTGGGGGCCCCCGATCCTTGCCGTCACACTCCTCTCCATTCTCCTCGCCGTATTTTTCATCGGTTCGTTCCTGGAAGAGATCCTCGTCGAGGTATTCGAGACGATGGTGATATCACCCTTCCTCTCGGTCCCGCTGGACCCGCTCTCCCAGCAACTGGGGCTGGCGCTCCTCCTCGCCCTCCAGGCAGGCCTCGGCATCGCGTTTCCATTCATTTTTGTATTCTACCTCTTCATCTCACTCCTGGAAGACTCGGGGTACCTCACCAGGGCTGCATTCCTTGCCGACAGGGGCATGCACCGCCTGGGGATGCATGGACAGGGGCTTATTCCGCTCATCCTGGGGTTCGGGTGCAATGTACCCGCCATTATGGGCATACGCCTGCTGAGGACGCGAAGGGAGAGGGTAATTGCATCTTTTCTGGTCAGTATGGTCCCCTGTTCCGCGCGAACCGTGATTATCGCGGGAATCGTTGCTGCATTCGTAGGCATTCTTGCAGCATTGAGCATCTATGTCATCACCCTTGGCCTGGTCATCCTCACCGGCCTTGTGCTCTCGCGTATCACCCCCGGCGAACAGTACGGAATGATCCTGGAACTCTCCCCCCTGCGGGTTCCACGTATCCAGAACGTGATCGCAAAGTCATGGTTCAGGATACGCGAGTTCCTCTTCATTGCCATGCCCCTCCTGATTCTCGCAAGCCTGGTCCTCGGCTTCCTGCAATATACAGGGTTTTTTGAGATTTTTCGGCAGATCATCTCCCCGCTGTCAGAGGCCGTCCTTGGCCTTCCCGGGTATGCCACCACCGCACTGCTCTTTGGTATCCTTCGTAAAGAGATGGCGCTTGAGACCCTGATCATCCTTGCAGGGACTGCAGATCTCACTTCGGTCCTTTCAGCCGGGCAGATCTACGTGTTTGCAGTGGTGAGCGTGCTCTTCATCCCGTGCATCTCCACCATAGGGGTTCTTGCGCGTATTGTAGGAGCTCGTATCACCCTCCTTGTCTCTGCGTATACGCTTATTCTGGGCATTCTCATCGGAGCGATTATAAACATTCTCATAAAATGATGATCGAGAGATGTACACCTATAAAACCGGGATCAGTCTTATTGACGAGGTAAAGGGGGGTATTTCCCCCGGCAGCAATATCCTGATCCTGGCCCCTTCGATGAGCAGCGGGGAACAGCTTGGGTATGCGATTATGCGGCCACACGAGGGAGAATATGCACTTGTCCTTACAACCGTCATGCGTTCAATTGACCTGATGGACTTCTTCTCATCCGAACAGTTAAACCGGGATGCCATCGGAGTGATCGACTCGGTGACCAAGCTCTCAACCCCTGATGTCAGTGACACCACGCAGATAAAATATGTGTCCAGCCCAAGCGACCTCACGGGAATTGGGATCAAGTTTTCCTCGCTTGTCGAGAGCATCTTCAACGGAGAGTTCCCGCCTTCAGACCAGGCCCTCTTTCCTCCCCCGATCAGGTTCTACATCGACTCACTCACCACACTTCTCATGTACCGGAAACTGGAGGTATTGTACCAGTTCCTCCACGTTATTACCTCCAAACTGAAAAAAATGGAGGCAATCGGGATTTACATACTGAATAACGAGTCTTTCGACGAGAGGACACTTTCATTAATGAAACAGCTGATGAATGTAGTGATCGAGGTGAAGAGCGAACAAGACGGTGAGTTCCTCCGTATCCGTGGCGTGCCTGGAGTACCGCAGGAATGGGTGCGGTTCAGAACCCACAAGGGCACTCTGGAGCTGGTATCATGATTCGGACCGGGATCACAGGAATAGACGAGATGCTTGGTTCCGGAATACCCAGGGGAACCAGGGTCGTCTTCTCGCTTGAGCCCGGGGTTGAAGGGCGAATGTTCATGATGAAAACCATCGCCTCGGCGCTCAAAGAGAAGAAGAACGCGTGCATCGTCTCGCCGCACTGCACCGGGCGAGTGTTCCTCTCTGAATGCTCAGATATCCTCGCAACCGACATCTCAAATCTTGACGGAAAGGCGGTCATCCTTGACAGCTCGGTGCGGGAATCCATCAATTCCCGCGAAAAAAGGGTCTCATCAAGAAAACAGGCCTGGAAAAATCTCATCGAGGATACCGTGCAACAACACTCTATCGACGTGCTGTTTGTCTATTTCGACCTCCTCTACGAAGACCTGGGCCTTAGCAAGGCCCTCGATCTCCTCCCCTCGGGCGGGCAGAAGGACCGCATCACGACCGTGGTCGAACACCTGAACCTCGAGGGAGACAGCCTCATCTCCAGGTTTGCCTCTGAAAATATATTCGACCTCATCATCTCCATACACTCTGCATTTACCCTTGTACCGTTCTTCAATTTCTTTACCCTGGAGTACGTCTCGTGGGCAAGGATGCCTCGAAGGTCAATACCCTACTCGATAACCGAGGGGAACATACGCCTGTTCATCCCAAAGATCATTATCACCGGACCGCTCGCTTCAGGGAAATCTACATTCGTCTCCCATGCCTCAGATTCCGGAATATCCGTGGACAGGGGGGATCTCGATGGGTACCGGACGACTGTCGCGATGGATCTCGGCTGGCTCCATTTTAGGGGGTTCGATATCACGATATTCGGCACCCCGGGGCAGCCCAGATTTGATCCTATCATCCCGCAGCTGGTGAAAAATGCGATGGGCATCATCCTGCTCCTCGACGCGACAAGACCTGACAGCCTCGTTCGGGCAAAAGAGCTTATGGATCTGGCACATGCCGAGAAACTTCCCCTCGTAATCGCAGTCAACAAATCCGATCTTCCCCACCAGATGGACGAGGCTGAAATCAGGAATATCCTGAACTTGAGGGACGATATCCCCATTTTCTTCATCAGCGCACTCAAGCGTTCTGACGTGCATTACGTGGTGGAGTCTATGGTGGACAGGATCACACGCCACCCTTACTGAATGCAAAGAGATATTGTGCCCTGGCACGCAGGGCTTCGAATACAGGAACCATGCTCACATTCATAGGCCTTGGTCTCTACGACCACAAGGATATCTCTGTGCGGGGACTGGAATGTATCCGTTCAGCAGACCTCGTATTCCTCGAAGGATACACATCCAGGCTCGCCGGCACTTCCATCGCGGGGATGCAGGAATATTATGGCCGCCCGATAAGGGTGCTCGGCCGCGAGGAGGTCGAACAGCATCCCGAGATCATCCTTGACCCCGCCATGACCGGCGATATCGTATTTCTGACTGCGGGGGATCCCATGGTTTCCACCACTCATTCGGATCTGCGCATCCGGGCGACACTTCGAGGGATAAAAACCGCGCTCATCCATGGCGCATCGATATCCAGTGCCGTGTGCGGACTCACGGGTCTCCAGAACTACCGGTTCGGCAAGTCCTGTTCTCTCCCCTTTCCACAGAAGAACTGGACTCCGATGACTCCTATCGAGGTGATAAGGACGAACCTTGCGCAGGGTCTCCATACCCTGGTCTACCTTGATATCCAGGACGATCGGTGCATGACAGTTCCTGATGCAGTCTCTCTCCTGGAAGAGATGGCACAAAAGGCTGGGATCTCCATCCCCGTCTATGTGGGGGTGGCCAGGGCAGGGTCCCCGGAACCGGTTGTCCTTGCCGGCACTGCTGACAGGGTAAGAAACGCGGACTTTGGGCCACCCCTGCACATCCTGGTCATTCCGGGGCCTCTCCATGTGATGGAAGAGGAGTATCTTTCGCTATTCGGTGGACTATGAATGACAGGGTATGGAGGGAAGAACTTGCGTTTCGGCTCGGAAACCTTGGGATCCCTGTCCTGCCCGGGACAATCTTCTCTTCAGTTGCCGGGGAGTTGCAGGAGATGGCGGAATCGTACCTTCGAGACGGAGATCATTTCGAAGCCCGGGGAGACTGCGTGAACGCGCTGGCGTCCTGGTCGTACGCGCTTGGGTGGCTGGATGCGGGAGCGGGCCTCGGCCTGATAGATGCCCCGGGCAGGGATCACCAGTGGATCTTCTGCGAGGTGGTGCTGCCTGCAAATACCGCTTTCCGGCTCCTCGAGAAAGTACGGCGTTACCACATGCTCCTCTCAACCGCGATCAAGGCCGCGGTTCCCGCACCTGAGCCGGGCACTGTGACCTCTGATGCCGCAAACAGGTTTATCCTCGTGGCAGGAGTGTTCAGGGAGTACGGCAACTTCTTCCATTTATCCGGAAAAGTACCGAATGCCCTTGGATCTTTCAGTTACGGTCATGCCTGGCTCGACGCGGGGGTTCGCGCAGGCCTTCTCAGGGTCGATGGGCCAAGAGATGTATTCGCGGTGTAAACAGGGTGATTGAGGGGATGTCCTTCCAATTCAAAACATATATCCCCCGATACCACCCAACATACTGCGTTTATCCCCCTTTTTCCCCGGGACGTTCACCATGAAGAAGAATGAGAGACGATGGCTCTGGTTGTCACTTGGGTTCTCCCTGCTTGTCCTTGTCATAATCCTCTTCTTCACGGTGGATGCGAACACATTCGCCCTTTTACAAAAAGGAGACCCGCTCTTCTTTCTTTTAGCCCTGCTGATCCACGTCGTCGCCATGTGTGTCTGGGCGCTGAGGATAAAATGGATGAGCTGGGGCCTTGGATACAGGGTGCCGCTGCTCCACTGCATCAACCTGGTATTTGCCAACCTCCTGATTGCAGCCATTACACCCTCCCAGGCGGGCGGAGAGCCGGTCAGGGTCCACGAACTCTACAGGGCCGGGGTCAAGGTGGGCGACGCCACCGCCATTGTGATCACCGAGCGTATACTCGACGGGTTTGTCCTGGGCCTCGGAGGAGCGTTCTTCATGCTGGTGCTTGGAAGCATGTGGCAGCAGATAGGATCCGTTTACAGTTACTTTTTGTATGCATCGTGGATCATGATGACTGCAATCGCTCTCCTTTTTCTCTATTCTGTCAAAAACCCCCTTGTTTTGAAGAGATTCCTCTTGCGGGCGACAAAATACATCGCCAGGGTCCGGGGAAAGACAAGGATGGAGAAGTACGAGCAGATGATTGACAGGGAGGTGGATAATTTTCACAGCACCCTCTCAATGTTCATCTCGCAGGGCAAGACCGGCCTCTTCCTCGGGCTGTTATGCACGGCCTGTTTCTGGTTTCTTGAGGCAATCATTGTCTCAGTCATCCTCGTTGGCCTCGGCCAGCCACCTATCTTCGTCGAGTCTCTGATCATCCAGCTGATCATTGCGATCATCATGATGATCCCTCTGACCCCGGGAGGGTCTGGAATTGCGGAGATCCTCTTTACTTCAATGTACAGCATCTTTGTCCCGACTTCCCTCGTGGGCATACTTGTCGTCCTGTGGAGGACTATCCTGTACTACTCGAACATTCTCCTTGGACTGCTCGGGAGCCTTGTGATCGTGCGCAGGGAATCTGCCAGCCAGGATTCTGAATAAACCTTAAGTGCACCCCGGGTAATCCATTGTAGCAGCCTATGGATCCTGTCCAGTGTTCGGTGAAAGGGGTATATATGGCCACGGGACCACTTGGCGCATCACCTGCCGTTGTCCTCAATCTGGGGGACGATGAAAGGTGCCTCCCCATTTACATCGGGCTCTGGGAGGCCATATCGATCCGCAATGCACTCAAGCAGGAGGTCCCACCCAGGCCGCTGACCCATGATCTCTTCGTCGATTTCATGAGGTCTTTTGATATCGTGCTCAAAGAACTCATGATAGACTCTCTTGAAGACGGGGTTTTTTATGCCCGGCTCATCCTGGAGAGAGATCACCACAAAATAAGCATGGATTGCCGCCCAAGCGACGGCATCGCACTCTCCCTCCGGTGCGGTGCGAAGATGGTGGTCGACCCGGAAGTGGTGGCAGGGTCATCGGTCATCTTCAGAGAGATCTCGGGCTTGGAGGATCTCGATTCTTACCTGACCGGGTGACTATCTCCTCCGTGACTCCAGTTCATCCAGGACCGATGAGAACTCAGCACCCGCAGCCTTCAGGCTGACAAGGACATGGAACAAAAGGTCTGCGGCTTCCATCACGACCTCCTGTTTTCTGCCGTTCTTTACTGCAAGGATAAATTCGGTGGTCTCTTCGCCCACCTTCTCAAGCACCCGGTCAATGCCCTTGGGATCCCGTAAGAGCGAGCCGACATAGGAGCCCTCTCGGGGGTATTGAACCCGGTCGCCGATGACCTCCCAGAGTTCCGCCAGAGTCTCATTGCTGGCCAACGGGCTTCTCCTCCTGCCTGACATCCACGATCTCGAGCCCGTGATACCTCCGGAGGAGGAGCCTCGCTTTCTCGATAGTTGCTCCACCCTTTCCGATGGCGACGCCCAGGTCGCCCTTCTGCCTGACCACGATGTTCACGGTCCCTGCCTTCTCCGCGTCCTCAATTCCCGTCACTTCCGCAGGCTTGAACATATTGCTGATGAACTGCCTGATATCATCCGCATATTCCACCATCTCCACCTTCTTTCCCAGCACGTTCTGGAGCCTCCGGATGTTCTCCCCTTTCTTGCCTATCGCAAGCCCCATGTCTCCCTGTCTTATGACGTAGACCACCCGCTCGAACCTCTCATCTATGATGCAGTCAAGAGCCGTTGCCCTTGTCAGGATACGCAGTTCCTCAATATATCGCCGTTCTTTAAACCCGATTGTCCGTTCCATTTACCTGTCCTTCATATATATGTGGGAGAGCGCAGGAATTAAAAGATTGGCAAAGGACTCTCAAGCCACGAACCAAATTGCGCATCGGAAAACATATTATCAGCGATCCTCGGGATTATCCTTTTCCCGTGATTTCCACGGGCTCTCTCTCCTGACGCACAGGGGGGGGGTGGAACGCGGAACCTGCAACGAGGAGTGTTTCCGGGAACCATGCACTCAATCGCTGTACATATAGAGATCTGCGGGGTGGCTAAAGTTATGACCGTATATTCGCCGGAGCCAGGTGTGAATGGCCAGCCCGGCTGGAAAAATAATTGGGTATTATCTCTCAACCAATAAGGTATGTCGCCGTGACCTGGGCTGTGACCTTCACCTGCCCGGGTTCTATGGGGGTTGGAATTGCCGACTGCGTCTTCATGTCTGCAGCGCCGACCCTGGCATTTTCGTAGAGGACAGGTGAGTAGTAGCCGCCAACGGTAATCTCCTTTACACCACTGATGGTCACACCGGAAGCCCCGGCAACCACATCTGCATCTCCACGGGCCTTCCTGACTGCTTTCGTGAGCACCTCGGCCCTGGTTGCCTGTTCCAGGTCTTCGCTTACCATGAAGATGATGCTGTCGACCTGGTTTGCTCCCGCCCCGACTGCAATATCGATGACCTCTCCGGTGCGCGAGACGTCCCGTACTGTGACCTGGAGGCTGTTTTTGACCTGGTAATATCTGATCTTCTGGCGAAAGAGCGACCCCGAATCATCGTACACGGGATAAATCGAGTAACCGATGGTTTTCATGTCTATACGGGCGATTCCGGACGACTCAAGTGCCCTTGTGACTTCATCCATCATCCGCGCATTCTCAGCCTGCGCAACTTTCACATCGGCATTCTCTGTCTGGACCGAGACTGTCACCTGGGCCCGGTCGGGAGTCACCATCGTCTCGGCCATTGCTGAGGTGGTGATCACCCTGTCACTGTTCTCTGAAGCGCACACGCCCGGGATAAGAATCGCAACTCCTATCAGCAGCAGTGCCGCAATGAAGTGATATTGTAATCGCGACATTGGCATCAAATCCCCTATCTTGTTGAGAATTCAAATACCTTTCTTTAACTGCGAAAAAAATCGCAATATCTGATTTTACTTCACGTTTTGGGGTTGATGCCGCTCCTTTCATCATTGGACTCCCCAAAATAAAAGAACTGGGAAGGAGCATACATTTATGAACCTTACATGGCAGCAACGCTTGTCGAGAAGATATTCTCCAGGAGATGCGGACACCCGGTCAGGGCAGGAGACGTGATCATGGCACCCGTGGATTGCGCCATGATCCACGATATTACCGGCCCGCTGGCAGTCCAGAAATTTCGAGAAATGGGCGGAAACAGAGTATTTGATCCGGAAAAGATAGTGCTCCTCTTTGATCACCAGATCCCTGCAGATTCTCTTCCCGCAGCCGAGAACCATGTATTCATGCGCAGGTTTGCCGTCGAACAGAATATCCACAACCTCGATATCCGTGAGGGGATATGCCACCAGGTAGTGATGGAGAGAGGGAAGGCCGCACCCGGGGAGATCGTCGTAGGTGCGGACTCCCACACCTGCATGTATGGCGCGGCAGGGGCGTTCTCGACAGGTATCGGCTCGACTGACATGGGATTCGTCCTCAAATTCGGGGCTCTGTATTTCAGGGTCCCGACAACCATACGCCTGGAGATAAACGGTGCGTTCGGTCCAAGGGTCGGGCCCAAGGATCTGATACTTGCGATTGCCGGCGAGATCAAGGCTGACGGTGCAAATTACCAGGCACTCGAATTTACG
Source organism: Methanoregulaceae archaeon PtaB.Bin056 (assembly GCA_002067095.1). Classification (GTDB taxonomy): domain Archaea; phylum Halobacteriota; class Methanomicrobia; order Methanomicrobiales; family Methanospirillaceae; genus Methanolinea_A. The sequence goes on along the minus strand of MVQD01000106.1, from coordinate 257,042 downwards.
GGAGGGACGATAGAGACGATGGAGATGGCCGGCAGGATGACGTGCTGCAACATGGCCGTCGAGATGGGGGCGAAGGCAGGGATCGTCCCACCCGATGGCATCACTTGGGAATACCTGCGGGCCAGGCGGACAGTGAACCCTTTCTCCCTCGCCAGCGACCACGATGCGGCCTTCACCTCTGTGCACCGGTTTGATGCAGAACGGCTCTCCCCTCAGGTGGCAGTCCCTCACAACGTGGACCAGGTGGTGGAGGTGGAGAAGGTTGCGGGAACACCGATTGACCAGGTTTTTATCGGTTCATGCACGAATGGCAGGTTCGAAGACCTTCGCGAGGCTGCCGAAGTGCTTGGCGACCGGTCTTTCCACGACTCGGTCAGGGTGCTGGTGATCCCTGCATCAAGGCTCGAGTACCTGAAAGCCCTGCGAGCCGGACTCATCGAGCAGTTCGTTACCGCCGGGGCGCTCGTAGAGGCCCCCTGCTGCGGGCCATGCATGGGCGGGGCATTTGGGCTCCTTGCGCCCGGTGAAGTCTCGCTCTCGACCTCAAACCGCAATTTCAGGGGCCGCCAGGGGAGTGCCGAATCACTGGTCTATCTCTGCTCGCCCGCCACTGCGGCGGCGAGTGCGATCAGGGGAGAGATCACCGACCCGCGAGAGGTGTGAAGATGAGAGCGTGGAAATTCGGGGACAACATCGATACCGACGCCATCATTCCCGGGAGGTATCTTGTCATCTACGACCCCCGGGCGCTGGCCTCCCATGCATTCGAGGGAACGCGAAACGAGTTCGCCGCAGAAGTGAGCGAGGGGGATGTCATTGTTGCCGGTCGGAACTTCGGATGCGGCTCGTCACGTGAGCATGCACCCCTCGCGCTCTCGGGCGCGGGGGTCCGTTTCATCGTTGCAAGGTCATTTGCCCGGATATTTTACCGGAATGCTATCAACGTGGGTCTCCTCCCACTCGTGTGCAATGAAGCGGACCAGATCAAAGACGGGGCTTCACTCTTCGTCAATCCAAAGGAAGGGTACATCGAATCCGGGGGATGTCGATACCGGATTGAACCGGTTCCGGGATTCCTGCAGGAGATCGTTGATGCCGGCGGCCTCGTGGAGTATGCCCGCAGTCTCCCGGAGGTGAAGACATGTACAGGGTCGCAGTAATCGGGGGGGATGGGATCGGTCCGGAGATCATAAGGGAAGGGACCAAAGTCCTTGAGGCTGCAGGGGATCGGTTCGGGTTCTCCCTCGATTTCGAGGAGTTCGACCTTGGGGCCGACCGCTACCTCTCCACCGGGGAACTCCTGACTGATGATGACCTGCAGGCGCTCTCAGGGTTTCGGACCATCTACTTCGGGGCGATCGGCGACGACAGGGTCCCTCCGGGCATCCTGGAGAAGGGGATACTGCTCGCCCTGCGGTTTCATTTCGACCAGTTTATCAACCTCCGGCCGATCCGCCTCCTCGAAGGGGTTGCAACACCCCTTGCAGGGAAAAAGCCCTCGGACATCGACTTTGTCGTGGTGAGGGAGAATACCGAGGACTTCTACGTAGGGATTGGCGGACGGTTCCGGGGGTCGCAGAAGGCAGTGCTTGAGATCCAGCGCGAGCTCTACCATGCAAGGTTCGGGCTCGATATCGAGAGTGATGCCGAGGAGATAGCCTACCAGATAGGTGTCGTGACCCGCGAAGGAGCCCGAAGGGTGATCAGTTACGCCTGCGACACTGCCCAGAGGAGGCGAAAAAAGCTCACGTCTGTTGACAAGGCTAACGTCCTCTCCGATGTGTACGGGCTCTGGCGTGAAGTCTTTTCAGAGGTCACATCAGGATACCCCGATGTCTCCACAGAGTTCAATTTCGTCGATGCCGTGACCATGTGGTTTGTGAAGAACCCTGAATGGTATGATGTCGTGGTTACCCCCAACATGTTCGGTGACATCATCACCGACCTCGGCGCCATGATCCAGGGGGGTATGGGGCTCGCACCAGGGGGAAATATCAATCCCGCGGGTACCTCGATGTTTGAACCTATCCATGGATCTGCGCCCAAGTACCGGGGACTGGGGGTGGCTAACCCCATGGCCACTATCTGGGCCGGCTCGATGCTGCTGGACCACCTTGGTGAGCACGATGCGGCAGAGGCGGTGCTGGGAGCGCTCGGGCAGTCTATCCTAGACGGCGTCGTGACACGGGACATGGGAGGGAGTTATAAGACTTCTGACGTGGGGGACTATGTTGCCGCAATGGTAAGGCGGCGGTAGGGGAACAGAGAATACACTCCTCCCTCTTCCGGATGGGAAATGGAAGGAAAACGGGGTGATCCCGTTGCTTATGCCGTCATCCTGTCTGCCGTCTCAGGCACATTGAACTGCGAGAGAGGCCTGCAGTAATCGGTGATCAGGTGGTCACGGGTGGACTCCTGGATAGACAGCGTCGGCAGTTCGACGATCTGGGCGACACGCTCCCGATAGCCGAGCACTTCCCGGAGAGAATCAAGGGAGAGAGTATAACGGTCTCCGTTGACCAGTTCGATATTGAGTGCTCTCCCTGAGCGGGAGACCTGGGCCCTTCCGGCCTGACCCCCCAGGTATTCCATCCAGTTCTGCTTGATCCTCCAGATGCATGCAGAATTCCCATTCTTCAAGGCGGCAAAAAGGTCATCGGTGAGCATGCAGAGCCTCGCTCCGTAGATATTGAGCTCCAGGATCTCGCGAGGTATCCCATCCGCATCAAGGACTTTTTTGCCGTCCCTGCCGAGATATCCTGCCCTTTGCATCGTATCCACCTCTGTATAATCCATGGTCTGGAGCAATGAGTATATATATGCTCGATGTGCGCAGGGTGAAAGTGAAGCAGAATGGGGTCAGGGAAACCGGGACCGGGGCAACTACTGTGAACCCTTCTGGTGATCCATGCATGCATTCAGGACAGATTCCATGAGTGCAAGGGACCCTTCAATTCCCGCCAGAGGGCGTGCATGGAGCCTCACCACACCCCTCAATGGCGCCGTCACCCCCACAAATGCGGCCGAAGGGCAGGTTGCCTGTTCGAATGAGGAACCGAGGACGAGATCAGGGCGTTCCCGATCAAGCATCTCACTGACTTTCCCGAAATCCCTTGCAACCTCCACGGGGAATGGCCCTTCAGAAGGGGAATTCCTTGAGCCTATGCACGCAATCTCCGCGTCCAGGTATTCGGTGAGCATGAGAGCGATAGCCTGCATCGACCGGCTCTGTCCGAAGAGGGCGACAGCGGGGGGATCAAACCTTCTCTGGTACTTATCGCACGCGGAGATCACCCGCTCCTCTGCATCGGGGATCACGTGATCGGAAATCACTCCGCCACTGCTGCAGAATCTGTCTTCCAGTGCTGCAAGGGTTTTTTTTACGTCCGATAACCCGAGCATCATGCCTGCCGGCTCCCCCAGGCCGGACCGAAGGTCTGGATTCGAATTGATTGTAGCCGAAGAGAGTTCCGAATCCCACGAGAACGCTCCTGCGCACAACGTGGCCCCGCAGCCCGCTCCCGCGAGAAGGAGCAGCCGCTGTATCTCCTGCAGGTTTCCCCTCCAGAAAGGGTCCATGAGAGAGAGCCCGTCAATATTAACCGAGTTTTCCCGGTGAACGTCCAATGAAAGGGGGAGTGCCGAGAGCGCCGACTGGAAGCCCGCCTCGTATTCCCCTGCAAATCCCGGTGCATCCAGGACGAGGATCCGGGCCGATTCTCCATAACGTTCATCGAGCACCTGGCGGATGTCCTCGCCGATGATCGCGGGAGTGCAGGTGCACAGGACCGCGAGCAGGGAATACCTGCCCTGCAGCGCGTCGATGGTCCGGACCAGTGCATCTCCTGTTCCGAGGATGATGTCATGGTCCGAGAGGGACGTGCAGTATATCGGGCTGTGCAGTATGGTCGAAGGGTAAAAGTAGCACCCAGCTGATCCATGGATGATCACCCCGACCCCACGCACCCCAGAGAGGCATGCTGCAGCCCCGGTCAGCCCGCATGGCCAGAGCGGCCCGGCGCACTCAGGCATGGCATCTCCTCCTCCACCGGTGCAGCAGCCGACGGATGCCACTGGTGCCGACAGGAAAGGGGTCAGGGAGTGGGACGGGATTGCCCCCTTCCCTGACTTCGAGCTCGAGCATATCTGCGAGTTCGTATCCAAACCGGGACCGGTATTCATCCGTCGGCGCCGCCGGGAAAGAGATCCTTTTTCTCCTCAAATGAGTAAACGCGCCAATCATCTCTTTCTGGAGCGCCTCCTCCGCCGCGACAGCGGCTGAGGGATCGATGGAGAGGTGCCTGCCCGCAAGATCAAGGAACCGAAGAGTCCCTTCCAGGCCCAGCGGAAACGAGTCGATGTAAGGGATCCCCAGCTCCCGGCGTAGATGTTCCCCCACAGGCTGCATCGAGGGGTCGCGGAGGATATTGAGCGAAGCCTCCCCGAGGTGGCTGATCTCGTCGAGCGTCACCCCGCATACGAACCTGACGTTCACTGGTACACCGAGGAGAGTGAGAAGACGTAATACCTCCCGGTAATGCTCGTCCACCTCGTATTCGAGAGTCTTCTCGCCGATGAGGTTGACCGAGGGGACCTGCTCCCGTCTTCTGGCAAAGCGGGAGAGTGAGATGAGGGCCTGGATATGCCCTGCAAGAAACCCTCCGCCCAGGAACCCCGCGGTGGGGACATGTACCACGGGAACCTGGGAAGGAATCCTGCACACCGCCTCCACATCATCTCCGATCGCTGCGGAAACACAGGTGGAGAGCACGCAGATCAAATCCGGCCTCTTCTCCGCTGCACAAAAAACGGCTTCCTCAAGGATGTGCTCACCACCGAAGATGACCTCCTTTTCTGTCATATCAGTAGAGATGACAGGAGGCGGGACCGCGAAATCCCTTGATGCATGCAGGGCATGGAGGAGGGAGAAATTGTGGTGCGCACAACCTGCGGGCCCGTGAATGATCGTGATACTCCGCAGGATCTCAGTGGTCACCGACAGGGCTCCCGTCAGGGTGCATCCGTCATCATTCGGAGTAGCCATATGCGAGTGCTTCCAGTTCTTCTATATCGAGGGGAACAGGGACATCCAGCCTCCGGTTCTCCATGATCCTCCGGGCAAGCTCCCTGTATACCGCGGCCTGACCCGAAGATGGGGCAAATTCCACGACGGTCTTCTTGTTCAGTTCCGCTTGCTGGACCACCTGGTCCCTCGGGATGAACTGGACCATCGAACTCCCGATCCTTTTGGCAAATTCGCCGACAAGTTCCTCTTCCCTGGGGAGGTTCTTTGCATTGCAGATCACTCCTCCAAGGCGGCAGCGGCTCCTCGCACGCGAAGAAAGGCGCGAAATTGCCTTGCAGATGTTGTTTGCCGCATAGAGCGACATCAGCTCCCCCGAGGTCACCAGGTAGACCTCCTCGGCGTACCCCTCGCGCATGGGCATTGCAAACCCGCCGCAGACCACGTCGCCAAGGACGTCATATACTACCACGTCTGCACGAAGCGCACCGAGCCGCTCCAGGATCTGGAACGTGGCGATGATCCCCCTTCCCGCACAGCCCACACCGGGCTCAGGGCCCCCCGCCTCGACGCACCTTACCCCGTGATAGCCACGGTATACGACATCGTCAATGGTCAGGGATCGGTCATCGCCCCGTTCGCGTACAAGGTCCATTACCGTGGGAATCAGCCTGCCCTGCATCAGCATCCTTGTACTGTCCCTCTTGGGATCGCACCCAATCTGCAGCACATCGAGCCCCTGCTCGGAGAGTGCAGCAGAGAGATTGGCAGAAGTCGTTGATTTGCCGATGCCGCCTTTGCCATACAGGGCAATCTGTTTCATCACCCAGTATTGGACGGGGTTGGTTATTAGGTATTCTGAGGTTAACAAAAGTCAGGTTGATTTTCGTGATGATGCAGGGGGTCAGTCCCTGCCCCGGACGAGGCCCATACCCAGCACGATAACAGGGAGAATCTCCAGGCGCCCGACCCACATCACCACGATGAACACCCACTTTGAGAGGAGCGGCATGGATGAGTTCACGTACCCTGTGGTCATTCCGCAGGAACTGAGTGCAGAGACGATCTCAAAAATGAGGTCAGTCAATCCAAACGCGGAGATATGGACCTGCAGGACGATCATCGTGGCAATGAAGACCGTGATGACCGAGAGGATGATCACAAGCATGCTCTTTGAGAGTTCAGGTTCTGCAACCTCGATCGGGATGTTCTTCCCCTCGTACTTGAATGGCACCAGTACCCTGCTCCGGACAAAGGCACGCCTGAACCACCAGATGATCCCGCGGTAACCGAGGGCGATCCTCGAGAGCCTGACGCCCCCCGCTGCACTTCCACTCGATCCCCCGATGAAGATGAGCATCATGAGGAAGACCACCGTGACGGCAGGATACAGGTGGGGATTGGCATTCTGGAACCCCGTAGTGCTGATCGCCGATGTGGTCATGAAGACCCCCTGGCGAATCGACTCTTCGAGAGGGAGTTTTGCAAGGAAAAAGAGATCGGCCATCACAAGCAATGCACCGAATATGAGGAAGATGAAGAGGAGCCTGACCTGCTCTTCCGAGAAGAATGAGATCTTCTTGCTCCGGTATGTCATGTAGTAGAGGGTGAACGGGGTCGATCCGAATATCATCACCGGGATAAGGACGGCCTCGAGGAAGGGGTTCTGGTACGAGAGTATCCCGCCCGCCCTCGGGATGAACCCTCCCGTCGAGATACCTGAGAGCGCCAGATTCAGCGCATCCCAGAGCGGGACTCTTGCAACCATGATCAGGCCCGCCGACACCACCGTGAGGAGAATGTACACCGCCCAGATCTCCTTCCCGTTTGCGATGACACTGGGGAGGATCCGCTCGGCTCTCCTCTCTGCCCTGAAGAGTGGGGATGTATCAAGGCCGGACCTGAATGCCAGCGTGAGTGAGAGCGAGATGACTGCAAGGCCCCCGACCCACTGCATGTAGGTCCTCCAGAAGAGGAGGCTCTCGGGGATCGAATCGATCCCCTCAAGGAGAGAGAACGCTGTCCCGGTCCATCCCGCCATGGATTCGAAAAGCGCATCGGAAAAGGAGAGGTCAAGCACCAGCATGAAAGGGATACAGGATATAAGGGCAAAGGCAAGCCATACGAGTGCAACCGAGCAGAGTGCGGCCGAAAAACGGACATCTTCTCTTCTCCTCGGGAGGTAGTTCAGGAGAAAACCGCTGGAGAAGAACAACGCCGGCACAAGAGCCAGTGGCAGGAGCATGTCCCATTCCCTGAAGATAACTGCCACCGGGAGGGGAAGGAGAGTGAGAGGGCTGATGAAGACCAGCATCTCACCTAGCTCGCCGAGAACGGCGGAGAAATACCGTATCCTGCCCATACCTACCTGAATGGTTGGCACTTCCCGCCTGATGTATATTTGCCTGGGCCCTGTCTGGAAAATGTCGCCTCAACTTGTCTCTAGGGAGAGGCGATGGGAGATAATCCTCCAGCAGACGATCAACTGCATCAGGTCGGTCGGGGTCAGAAGCGGGCAGCGCAAAAAAAGATCCCGGGGGTCGACACCTGTCTGCCCCTGGAGAAGGGAAGAGAGGGGGTCAGCCGTTTCGCAGGGAAACCCCCCGTCGAGCTCGACCCTTCCCAGGGAACGACCCCCATCAATGATGGGCATATACTCGACACTGCAAGGTCTCGTGCGGCCTGAAAGAACCCCCCCAAGGTCTAACTGCACCCATATCCTCTCCGGTATTCCTGGCAGTGGTTCGAGGGCCAGGGATACCCGGTAAATGTTCTCTTCCCATCCAAGGCTCCGCCCAAACCGTGAGAAGGATATTTTGATTATCCCCCGGGCATACTGGCGCTGGGGGGCGACAAACGAGAGGTAATCCGATTCGCGAAGGGCCATCTCCCTTCGGACCGCCTGCTCGGAATATCCCCTCGTTCCCATGTCTCTCTTGAGTTTCCATTCCCTTTTTACGTCAGGCGCAGGGTCAACGAAGAAAGAGAAGTCGAGGTGTTGCCGGAGCGCTGGAGTAAAGAGGGGGTGCAAACCTTCGAGGATGATGATCTTCGTGGGGTTGAAGAATACAGGCCCCTCTATCGTACCCGTCCTGTGATTGTACCAGTTCTTCTCGATCCCCAGCCCCCGCTTCAGCCTCCCGACATCGCGTTCAAGAGATAGAAAATCGTTTGCCTGGGGGGAGAGAGGCGTGATCTTCCTCGCACTCCTCTCCTCCCTGTCGTAGATATGGTAATCATCAAGGGAGATGGTTGACACGAGGTCTTCCCCTATTAGTTTTTTTATCGCCGCGGTGAAGGTGGTCTTGCCTGAACCGCTGTCTCCCGCAACCCCTATCAGGTATACATACTCTGACGACGAGAGAATATCCTTGAAAACGGAAGAATTATTCATTCCAGTTCATGTATGAGTTCATTCCACCAGGAGAGGGTACCTCGAGAGATTCACCGCAGAAGTCCCCACCACCCGGTTGAAAAAGGATACCGGTCCTCCCCTACGTGAGAACGCCGATCTCCCTGTGCTTGCGCGCGATCATGTCTGCCAGAAGGTCGAGCTGCTTGAGGTCTTTTGCCCCCGGAGCTCCCCTGATGTACACGGGATCCAGGAGTTCCGGGTGTATGTGTGTGAGCATCTCTTTCAGGGCCTCGACAGTCTTTCCACCCCAGCCGTAACTTCCAATTACCGAGACGAACCGTGTCTTGGGACGGAGCAGGTTGGCAAGGTACGTGGCATATACCGCCTGGGGGTGAGGGCCGAAGATGACCGTGGGCGTCCCGATCACGACGGTGGCTGCATCGACGAGTGCCATCGCGAGCTCACCGATATCGGTAACCACGAGGTTGAACGGGAGCACCCGTATCCCCCGCTCGATCAGCGCCCCTGTGAGGTAATCCACCATCTTCTCAGTGCTGCCATGCATGCTCACATACGGAATGACCACCTCGTTTTTGACCTGGTCGCCTGTCCAGTCGCGGTACGCGTCGAGAATGAGGTGCGGCTCCCTGTACAGGGGCCCGTGACTTGGTGCGATCATTGCGATATCAAGCGTGTCTATCTTCTGCAGATGATCCCTGATGCTTGACGCAAAAGGCATCATGATCTCGGCATAATACCGCTTTGCCGAATGATAGACCATCTTCCAGTCATTCACAAAGAGAGTGCTCTCGGCCATGTGCGAACCGAAGAGGTCGCAGGAGAAGAGCACCCGGTCTTCCCGGGCATATGTGAGCATCGTCTCCGGCCAGTGAACCCATGGCGTGATGAGGAACTCGAGGGTCTTTCCACCAAGATCGAGCGTCTCGCGGTCCTTGATCACCATGCAGCGCTCGCTGCCGATATCGAGGAGATGCGTGACCATGTCGATGCACTTCTCGTTTGTAACCACTTTCGCATGCGGGAAGAGCTCGGCCATCATGGGCAACGACCCGGAATGGTCCTGCTCGGCATGGTTGACGACAAGGTAGTCGATGGCATCCACCCTGGCCTTCACGAGGTTGGTGACAAGATCCATCTCAGCAGTCGGGTCAACCGTGTCGATGAGGGCCGTCTTCTTTGTTCCCTTCACGAGATACGAGTTGTAGCTTGTCCCCTGCGGAAGGGGAATAAGACTGTCGAAGAGGCGCCTGTCGAAGTCGAGCGCCCCGACAGAGAATATATCAGGTGCGATCTCCCGGACCACCATAACAGCCCTCACACCTTCCTGAACTTGTCGGGACTTGCCTGGCAGACCGGGCACCTCCACCCGTTGGGAAGGTTCAAAAAATCTGTCCCCGGCGGCACGTCTCCCGAAGGTTCACCCCTCGCAGGGTCGTACACATGGCCGCAGATCATGCATTGATATGAGTCCATTCGCTGAATCTCTCCTCTCATGTTGAGTATGGGAAATAATTGACGCACTCTATCCTGGAGAATCCACCAGCATAATGATTTCCATGCAGGATCACGTCATTGTGAAAAAAACCCACTCACCTGATAACCACAGGCGTCGATTCACTTTCCATGCACGCTGAAGACGACGGTGTCATGACGGTTGCCCGGCTGATGGCACTCTCAGCCCGGACCGCACCGAAAGGCAAAGGAAAAGACTCGCTGGTATGTGTAATCGCGGGGCCCGGAGATCTCAAAGCCCTTTCTGAAGAGATGGAGCGGCTCTCAAAAAGCCTGGCGCTATCCATCTTTTCCAGGGATGCGGGGAATGTCTCTGCATCCTGCGCCTGCGTGATCATCGGGGTGAGAGGCCAGGAGCCGGTGGGCATCAACTGCCAGGGATGCGGGTTTTCCTCATGCGATGAGATGGTGGAGGCACCCGGCAAAGGTAATGGGACTGCACCATTCAGGGGGCCGAACTGCGTGATCAAGGTTACAGACCTTGGTATCGCGGTCGGGTCCGCGGTCAAGACCGCGTCCATCCATAACGTTGACAACCGCGTGATGTACACGGCTGGAGCTGCTGCGCTCTCCCTTGGATGGCTCCCCGCATGCACCATCGCGTACGGGATCCCGCTTTCGGTTTCCGGCAAGAATATCTACTTTGATCGGAAGTAATCTGGTGTCAGGTATATCCATATGGCAACCATGAAGATCCGGGGCGGAGACCTTGACCTGGTCGAGTACGAGTTCAATTCCTTCCCCCCAGGTACGCAGATCAGGACCCTTGGCATAGAACGCCCGGCTTCACTCACTCCTGTCAAAGGAACTGTGAAGGTACGGGCGCCGGCCAGGATCCACTTAACAGTGCTTGACATGAACAGGTTCTCGCCTGCCCGACCCGGCGGTGGCGGGGTGGGGTTTGCCATCCAGCTCTATTGCAGCGTGGAGGCCAGGTGCATTGAGAAGGGTGTAGAGATCGACTACAACCGGCCGGCGATCATCCGGCATTTTGTCGAGGTCTTCAGGGAGATCTCGGGATACGAGGGGGGGTTTTCGATCAGGGCTACCGACCACCAGCACCAGCATGTCGGTCTTGGGTCAACAAGCACGATCATGATCTCCCTTGCGCACGCTCTCAATTATGCCGTGGGATCTCCGTTTACCAGCGACCAGCTCCGACGGATGATCGGATACAATTATGTCGAGGAGACCGTGGATGGGAACATTGCCTTCGGCTTCGAGACGGGGGTGGGGCCTGCCGTCAGTATCCACGGGGGTATGGCCATCACCGGAGACGAGCTCGCTCTCGTATACCACCACCCGTTCGCGGAAGGAAAGAACGTATTCATCGTGATTCCCCCCACCGATATCTCATCCGCGGGGACGCAGGAGTTCGACCTGCTGATGAACAAGGCCAGGGTCCTCGATTACCGTGACCGCGAGATCAAGGCCTACATGATCATGATGGACCTGATCCCTGGCCTCGAGAGAGAGGATCTTGAAAAGATAGGAAATATCATCTGGGAGATCGAGTTTCGTGGCTCGAAGAGGGCAGAAGTGGAGCATCACAGTTATGCCATCTACCGGCATATGAGCCTCCTGCGTGAGGCCGGTCTCGAATTTGTCGGCATGAGCTCTGTCGGGCCGTCCATTGCCATCGTCACATCAAAAGGGAGGGACGAGATCGAGGAGATCGTGCACAAACTCGGCCTCAAGATCGCAGTCGTGACTGCAGTTGACAACAGGGGCCTGCGGATTACTCACCAAGGAGGGAAAACCCCTCCCGGAAGAGGGAAGGCCCGCTGACCCGGGATGTGGGGGGGGCGGCCCGGGGGTTTGGAACAGGACGGTTCGGACCTTCTGCCCCATGCTACCGCATTCGCAGTTTTACCGGGCACCTGGGCCCTGGGGAGCAACAGGGAATGATTTATGCCCGGCCCTCCCATATATATTGGCTCATCATATCCCCTGATATACCTGCCCGGATAGCACGGAAAAATACGGAATACGGGGGATTTCCACGAGGCATTCCTGCATGCATGAATTCAGTATCGCATACGACATCTATGCCACCGCCCGGAAGGCGGCGATCGAGCACGGCGCACGCGAGGTCAGGTCGGTGAGCGTGGAATTCGGAGAGATGGCAATGGTCAGCCCCGAGCAGGTCAGCTTCCTCTTCGGGACACTTATTGAGGACGACCCGGTGATGAAGGGGGCAAACCTCGTGGTGGCAGTCATCCCACCACTCTCCCGCTGCACATGCGGGTACGAGGGAGCGGAACGTTTCGTATGCCCGCGGTGCGGGGGACTCCCTGAACTTGTGAAGGGCAGGGAGATACTGGTAACCAATATCGAGATCGAGGTGAGTGACGAATGAAGGTCAACCTGATGCACGGCGCGGGGGGGGAAGTGATGGGGGAGCTCCTCCAGATACTCACCAAGTTCGAGCACCGCAATGCAGGGGGCGTTGGGCTTGAAGCGCTCGATGATGGTGCAGTGATTCCCATCGGGGGGCTGAACCTCGTCTTCACGACCGACTCCCACGTGGTCCGGCCAATCTTCTTCCCAGGCGGCGACATCGGGAGGATCGCCGTATGCGGGACCGTCAACGACCTCGCCATGATGGGCGGAAGGCCCATCGCCCTCTCCTGCGGGATGATCATCGAGGAGGGCTTTGAGAGTGCGGACCTGGAGCGCATCGTGCACTCCATGGACCTGGCCCTTGGCGAATGCGGGGCCAGCCTTGTGACGGGAGACACAAAAGTCCTCGAGAAAGGTGCGCTTGACGGGATCGCCGTGAATACTGCAGGCATAGGCATTGCCGACCGGATCGTCAGGGACAACGGCCTCCGGCCCGGCGACTGCATCCTCGTGAACGGGACGCTCGGGGACCACGGGATGACGATAATGGCCGAGCGGGCCGGTCTCTCCCTTGGCGACCAGCTCGTATCAGACGTCGCACCGCTGTGGGGGCTCGTCGAGAGGGCCATGGCTGCAGGCGAGATCCATGCGATGAAAGACCCGACAAGGGGAGGATTTGCCAGCGCCATCAACGAGATGGCAAGGAAGAGCAATGTCTCGGTCCGGATATCAGAAGCGGATCTCCCCATCCGGAGGAGCGTGAGGAGCGTTGCCGACATGCTCGGGATCGACCTGCTGCAGGTCGCAAACGAAGGGAAAGTGGTGATGGGGGTCCCTGCACGCGATGCCGAAGCGGTACTCGAAGCGATGCGCTCGCATCCTTACGGGAAAGAGTCGGCCATCATCGGCGAAGTCCTTGCCGGGTCCCACGTGATCATGAAGACATCCGTCGGCGGCGAACGTTTCATTGAACCCCCCGTGGGAGACCCGGTCCCAAGGGTCTGCTGATTCAGGAGAGTCCCGTGTCTTTGGGGAGGTGCGTCTTCAGGAGGGCCAGGGCTTCCAATTCCCTCCTGCCCCCGCACCTCCGGACAATGGATGCATGATGCCTGATAAGGTCCAGAAGCGCTGGATCTCTCCCCATGACGTACCGCGTTGCATGGACCGTCGCCTCGATCACACTGGAAAAACCCCTGTTAACCGGGTGCACCGCGCATGTGAGCATCTGTTCGTAAAGTGGCGTGAGGTTCACCATCAACGCTTCATCCGTCTCCCTGATCACCTGAGCCTCGAATGCCGCCCAGGCCTCTGCTCCGGCAAGGCGTTGCACCCAGAGGTCCCCCACCTTTTCAGGGACGAACCGCTCCCTGCCCAGGTCTCCGAACGCCGTTTCAACATACACAACGGGATCGAATGTAATGTTTGCGACAACCCAGCCATGCGTCCTGATATTCTCGGCGGTATGGCTGCCGCGGAAGACCACCATCCTCTGGCTCCCGTCACGGGATATGATCCCCATTGGAGCGGCGTTCCAGTGCGTGGTGGCAATAACCTCGTTGATCCCCTCTCTCATCAATCCCATTCCCATCCTTCCCCCAGGGCTATGTAGAGGGCGGCAATGATAATGTCTGCGATGGATCCCGGGTTGATCCCCCTGTCGATGCATTCCTGGTCAAATGCCTGGAGATCGCGCAATCCCTCCCTCACTTCCCTCGCCTTCTCCATGGTCTTCCATGCGACCTCAGGGCCGTGTTTCTTGACGATAAACGTATCAGGCTCGAGTGCAAGGAGCCCAAGGAACGCCTCAACCACCGCCTGCTGGCCGCATCCGGCCGCATGTATCAGGTCAGCGCCCCTCCTGGTCATCTCAAAGCCGTTGATCCATTCCCGAGCCACCATATCGCGCGGTGCGGAATAGAGCATGAGATCGTAGAGTGTCATGCCCCGGGACCGGATCTCCACGATGGATGACGGGTCGTGGACATCAAGTTCATGTCCCTGGATGACTCTCACCTCTGTCTTTCCAAATGCCCGGTAAAACTCCACGGCATCATCGACAGAAGTGTTCGCCACCACCTTCGCCGCGCCGGGGATGTCACCACCCATGATGAGGGGGATCAGAAGGATAAATGCACCAAAATGGGTGTTTCCCCCACGGTGGCCAGAGGTGCATTCTACCGCCCGGTGGATGAGGGCTCCCGGGCCGTCCCCACCCCGCTCCGCTGCCTCCAGCGCAGGGCGGGCCAATATCGCGGATGCAAGAAAATGTTCAAGCCTTGTCGTCTCGTAATCATGGCAGCGATCGACATTTCCTGGTTTCGGATACGCAGAAACCTCAAATACCATCGCCAGCTGAGCCCGGTCAGCACGGGTGAGTGTCCTCATGCTCATAGAAGAGATGCTGCAGGATCTTATCAGCAAGCTGCTTCTTCTGCCGCATATATTCCCTGCTGGAGAGTCCGGCCTCCCGGAGCGTCATCTCCCTGAACATGCAGGGTGAGGAGTCCTTGCAGCACCAGGCGAGGCTTCCAAAACATGTCTGGCTGCCGAAATCAAGCGGAGTCCCTGCAACCGCATTCTGCTTTATTGCAAGGTAGTCCTCTCTGGAGAGCCCAATCTTTTCCAGCATCGGGATCAGGGGACAGTTCTTGACGGGCATGCAACAGAACGCAAGGGACCTGATGTCCCCACCCCTGCAGAGCTGCTTGGGCGCGTTGTACCAGCCATGCTCTCCGGTAAACCTCGAGATCGCAGCGTCGAGGCCTGCGAGTGTCCGATCGTCAGACTGGCGGGCAAGGGAGACCATATCGGCCCCGTGAGAGAGCATTTCCTTCATCTTCTCGAAAGTATTGATGGAATTATTGGCAATAAGAAACAGGGGGCTGCTGTTCCTGATCTGGCGCACCTTCTGGTAACCGAAATCCATGAGATCCACATGGATGATATCCCCCCCGGCTTTCCATATCTTTTTTGCCAGCAGGCGGTCATCCGCACTTACCCCTGCCCTTATCTTGACCGATACAGTAACATCCTCGCGTTTCAGTGCCCTGATATACTCAGCGAGGAGGTCGGTGTGCTGGAGAAGGTACTCCCCGCACCGTGCCCTGACAAGGGGCTCCTGTCGGCAGTGGGCGTCGATCTCGTAGATTACGCTGTCACCGATCTGCGATGCGATCAACCCGAGCGCATCAGGTCTGCCCGCCCTCAGGTTCAGTCCGCAGATGATATCGGACGGGGCCATCAGCGAGACCTGCGCGGCGAGGGCCTCGACGGGATCATCATAGAGGAACTCTGAACGCCCGCCTGCCGCCAAGCTCCGGCTTGCCTCCATGGTGGGTGCATCGATTGAGTAGCCCCCAAGGAACGCGGCCCCGATGTGTGCACTGCGGGCGAGTGCATACTCCGCGTCAACCACTCCCGCCATAGCTGAGACCGCAATCGGGGTTTTTACCACCCGTTCATTCAGCAGCAGGCCATACCTCTCGTAACTGCGCATCGCTTCCATGGGACGACTCTCATCTCCGGAAAAATCGCGGTCTCCGAAGTTCTTATAAATTTAATTTTTCATGGATATAAAAAGCTGGATGCCCAGCTGAAGTTCCCTCTGCTGAGGAGGGGCCTGGAAAAAACCTCTAAATACTTGTTATTTGGAAAAATGAATGCTTTTTGCTCTCAAATGAATCCCTGGCAGTCTGCCATTGCATCACCGGACATGCTCTTTATCCGAATCCGTCTGCATTGTGCCATTCTCCCTCATATGCCTGCACCTGCAGATAAACCAGGAGATTCTGCCGTTTCCAGGGTTTTTCCTTCCTCTAGGTCATGGGAATCCTGTTTCCCGGAAAACGCGCGTGACAGAGAAATCGATAACAATTTTACCCGTGTCAGTAGTACAAATATACGTATGAGTAAGAAGGGCCTGTTACTGGTCGGACATGGAAGCAAACTCCCGTACAACAAGGAACTGGTTGAGAGCACCGCCAGTCTCATCTCCGGAAAATACCCGGAATTCATTGTAAAGTGCGGGTTCATGAACATGAATTCGCCCAGTATCGAGGAGGCGATGGCAGAATTCCAGAAAGAGGCCATTGATGTCCTGGTTGTAGTGCCTCTGTTCCTCGCAAAAGGAGTACATATCCTCAAGGATATCCCGTCTGTGATCGGCCTCGAGGAGGGAAAGAACAGGGGCGTCTACTCGCTGGATGGTCGGGCCATTCCCCTTCTCTATGCAGATCCGATAGGGAGCGACCCGCTCCTTGCAGAACTGATGGTCAAGAATGCCAGGCAGGTCCTATCAGCACTCTGAGGGTATGCAGATACTTGTGCTTGATACAATCCACGGAGGCAAGAAGATCGCGGAAGCACTGGCGATGCGAGGTCATTCTGTTGAGATGGTGGATGTATACCGCGGGGAAGACGGAATCAGTCCCGGGGATGCCGGCATGAGGGATTATGACCTTGTCATCGCACCGGTCCACCTTTATCCGCAGTATCCCCTGCTGACATCGGTTCCCTCACCGGTGATAACCCATCACCAGGCGGTAAGATGGATCTTGGGAAGGCAGGCGCCGTCTCCCCTGGTAGAGATCACCGGTGCCAGGGGAAAGACAACCACGGCGCATGCCCTGGCGCACCTCATGGAAGGACCAGGCATCCTCCATACCTCGCGTGGTACCACGGAGTACCCCTCTGGTAAGATACATGGACAGCTGGGCATCACTCCCGCATCTCTCATAGAAGCAGCGTCCCTTGCCCGTTCGTGTGGCGGCTGGTTGATCGCAGAGATCTCACTCGGCTTCACCGGTGCCGGGAACCTTGGTATCCTGACATCAATGGATACATATCGCTGTGCGGGCGGAGAGAAAGACGCGCTGGAGGAGAAACTCCGTTCCGGGAACGCCCTCACTCTCATGCTTACTCCCCCGGGGACATCCCAGTCTGGGAACCGCCTTCCCGCAGACAGGATTGCCAAGGTCGATGGTGACGTATGCAGGTATGCCTGGGGAGAGATATCCGGGGAGTTCAAAAACCCCATCCTTGAAAATGCGGCATACCGCGACCCCCTCACGCTGGCCGCTGCTGCCGCATGCATACTCGGCATCGATCCGGCCCGCCTCTCCACATTTACCCCTGTGGCCGGGAGGATGGTGTGTTCTTTTAGAGGGAAGACCGCGGTGGTGGATGATTCAAACTCGGGAACCTGCGCTGCGACCGCATTGCAGGCCATCCGCTACGGCAGGCAGCTCGCGGGAATAAGGGGTCCCCTCACGCTGGTGATCGGCAAGGAGGAGGGCGCCATATGCGAAGGGTTCCCTGGTGAGACTATAGTTGAACTGGTCAGGTCTGAATGCCCGGATCGCGTAATCCTGGTCGGGGCAACATATGGCCCCCTGATCTCGGAGTCATTGCCCGGGGAGATCCCCCTCGCATGCTGTGACACCCTTGCAGAAGGAGAGGCCCTTGCGCTTGAGAATGCCGATCCCAGGGAAGGCATCGTGGTGCTGGCGGTGAAGACATGGCGGTGAATACCATGAAATACATGCAGCCTCGCCCCAGTTCTATCGTTGCTGCCCTCTACACCGCACGAGATCTGGGAGTCGATGTTGCCATCCTGCACGGCCCATCGGGGTGCTCCTTCAAGCACGCCAGGCTCCTCGAGGAAGATGGCCTGCGGGTCCTGACAACCTCCCTTGCAGACCACGAGTTCATCTTCGGGGGCCAGCAGCCCCTTGAAGCGGTTCTCCAGTACGCAGAGAAGACCTTCTCACCGAGAAGGATGGCAGTGGTCGGGACTTGCGTGTCGATGATCATCGGCGAAGACCTCCAGTCAGCCATCCGGAACTCAGGTATCTCCACCCCTGCCATCTCTGTCGAGATCCATGCAGGGTTCCCTGAGAATATCGACGGTGTCATCGCCACCCTGGAGCCTGCAGCGGCGGCGGGCTGGATCAGCGAGGATGAGCTCCTCCGGCAGAAGCGCCTCCTGGCAAGTGCGAACGAGGTCGAACGGCTGCGCGGAGCAGCATCAAAGCCCTATATCGAGCCATCCCGGGGGGACTTAAAGCACCTCGCTGCAGAACGGCTCCTCGCCCTTGCGCGAAGCGGGAGGCGCGGAGTGGCGATCATGAACGCAAAAAAAGAGACTGCATACATGTTCGCCGACGAACTTCTCGCACTCCACCAGGCCTGCCCTTCCGCGTCCATCACCTATATCGCAAACCTCGAGGACAGGGGTCTGCCCAAGGTCAGGGAGGATGCGCGCCGGATCCGGGAAGAGCTCCGGGAAAAGGATCTCGTGCCTGTCCTGTGCGGAGCACTTGACGAATATGGGGCATACGGGGAGATGCTCGGGAGGCAGATACAGGCGCTCTCCCCGGAATTTGCGTTTATCGTCGGCGTCCCCCATGCAATCCCCCCGCAGTACCTCCAGGGTATCGAATGCATCTCGGTGACGAACGGCCCCCGCCAGGTGGAGCCTCTCAGGGAGCAGGGGCACCGGTACGTGGTGGTCGAGATCGACCTCCATCCGCGGACCCTGGGGGTCACGCATGTGGTGGAGAGTGAGCTTGGCGCCGTGATCCGGAGCATCGCATGAAGGCCCTGATGATCGCCGGCGACCGTTCCGGGAGCGGGAAGACGAGCATCGCGCTCGCAATCGCCGCACTCTTCTCCCGGAAGATGGCAGTCCAGACCTTCAAGGTCGGCATGGACTACATCGATCCTTCCTATCTCACCGGGGTTACCGGTCGCCCCTGCCGGAACCTCGACACGTATGTCATGGACGAGCACCAGGTCAGGGCGATCTTCAGCCATGGATGCGTGGGGGCCGACCTGGCGATCGTTGAAGGGGTGCGGGGGCTCTACGAAGGTGCTGAGGCACTCGATGATACAGGAAGCAGTGCATCGGTCGCAAGGTCCCTTGGGATACCCGTGGTGCTGGTGGTGAACGCACGCAGCATCACGAGGAGTGCCGCTGCCCTTATCAGGGGGTTCCAGTCATTCGATCCGGAGATCCGCATCGAAGGGGTCATCCTGAACAACGTAGCAGGCGGGAAGCATATCCAGAAGGCCGCCACTGCAGTCGAGCACTATTGCCGGATCCCGGTGATCGGGGCGATTCCCAGGATGCAGGAGATGGAGCTCGCGATGCGCCACCTCGGACTGACGCCTTACCGGGAAGGCCGGGAGAGCCGGGAGTTCCAGGACAGGATTCGTGTAGTGACGGAAAGGATCGGTGAACACGTCAACCTCGACCGGCTCCTTTCGGTTGCCCGCACCCTCACCCCGCAGCAGGAATCTCCGGACATCTTCGGGCCCGCGGATGTCCATGACCTTACCATCGGGATCGCCTACGATGAGGCGTTCAACTTCTACTATGCCGACCTCTTCGACGTCCTGCACGCAATGGGAGCCCGCACGGTCTGCTTCAGCCCGCTCCGTGACATGCTGCCTGACGCAGACGGGTATATCATGGGAGGGGGATACCCCGAGCTCTTCCTCCCTGCGCTCGCAAAACGGGATGATGTGAAGCGCGATATTCGTGATGCCTCCCGTATGGGAGTCCCCATTTATGCCGAGTGCGGAGGACTGATGTACCTGACCGAAGAGGTCATCCTGAAAGACGGCTGGCAGGGCATATCGGGCGAGAGGCGGTTTCCCATGTGTGGAGTTTTTAAAGGGACCACAACCATGCCCGCAAGGAGAGTTGTCGCCTACGTGGAAGGAAAGAGCCTGCCCGGCTCTCCGATGGGGGAATCCAATTTCAGGGGTCACGAGTTCCACTATTCTGATGTGTCGCTCGAACCGGGCACGCGATTTGCATATTCCCTCACGAGAGGATTTGGAATATCGGGAGGATCGGACGGTGCGCTCACGAACAGGACAATTGGGAGCTACACCCACCTTCATCCCGTGGCAAGCCTCTCCATGTTCTCGCATTTCCTCTCGACCTGCCGGATGCAGGTCAACGCCTGATTCAATCAGCAGGTAAAAAATACCAGGAGAATAAACATTCATTTCATGTTGATCTATATCGATGGGAAGTTTTATCCAAAGGAGGAGGCGAAGGTCTCGGTCTTTGATCACGGGCTCCTTTACGGGGACGGGGTTTTCGAGGGTATCCGGGCCTACAATGGCCGGGTCTTCCGACTTCAGGAGCACCTGGACCGTCTCTTTGACTCGGCAAAAACGATCGACCTCTGTATTCCCATGAGTAAAGAGGAGATGACCAGCGCGATCATCGAGACACTCAGGAAGAACAACCTGAAAGAAGCGTATATCCGTCCCATCGTCACCCGCGGGGTTGGTGACCTCGGCCTCTGCCCCACCAAGTGCCCAAAACCGACCGTCATCATCATCGCCGTGGAATGGGGAGCCATGTACGGCGACCTCTACGAGAAGGGACTCCGCGCCGTGACCGTCTCGGTGAGAAGAAACCCCTGCTGTTCACTCCCCCCGAACGTGAAGTCACTGAACTATCTGAACAACATCCTAGCCAAGATCGAGGCCAACTGCAAGGGAGGAGACGAAGCAATCATGTTCGACATGCAGGGGCATATCTCCGAAGGATCAGGCGATAATATCTATATCATCAAGAACGGGGTTATCATGACGCCCCCCACCCTGAACAATCTGAGAGGTATCACCCGCATGGTCGTGCTGGAGATCGCGGAACAGCTCGGGATACCCGTAAAGGAGACCCACCTGGGATATTTTGACCTCTACACCGCAGACGAGGTGTTTGTCACCGGTACCGCTGCCGAAGTGGCCCCCATTGTGCTGATCGACGGGAGGTCAATAGGCTCAGGACGCCCAGGCCCCATCACACGGCAGCTGATGGCGGCATTCAAGACTGCAACCGAGAGAGAGGGCACACCCGTCTACTGATGGGATATTTTTTCCAGCTCCCGGCTCCACAACCCTTTTTACCGTGAACTACCAATAAAAAAGAGCAATTGCTGCTATAGTGTAGTCCGGCCAATCATGCCGGCCTTTCACGCCGGCGACTGGGGTTCGAATCCCCATAGCAGCACTCTTTCTTCCATTTTATATCAGTCACAGGAGACCCCGATTCCGTCCCTGCTGTTGACCACGACGAATACCCTTTTATAATAACCATTCCAAAAGCAGTAAATATCTTCCTGAATTATGACGCCATGTGAGAAACCTCAATTCGAGTCATCCCGAATTCCTCTCCTGGCCGTTGCACTCACGAGCCTTGTTATCCTGGTTGTCACCATCATTGCGCTGCAGTCAGGTATTACGATCATCTTCCAGAATGCCTATTATATCCCTATCATCCTCTCCTGTTATTATTTCCAAAGAAAAGGCCTTTATTTTTCTATCGGGCTGATATTCGTCTATATTTTCCTTCTTGCATGGACCTTTCCCTTTCCCGATGTAATCTTTCAGGGTGTGATCCGGGTCCTCTTCTTCCTCTTTATCGCACTTCTGGTGACCTATCTCTCGGAGGTTATCCAGAAGGAAAAATCCAGGTACAAGGGGATATTTTCCACATCAGAATCGGCCATCATGCTCTACAGGAAAGACACGCTGGGAATAATAGAGGCGAACCCACGATGTTATGAAATTGCTGGATATCCTGCCGAAGAACTCTGTACACTGACGATCAACGATATTTTTTACAACGGGGAGCATATGAAGGACTTTTTTAAGGGAAATGAACATTTCACTCACCGCGAAGCAGCACTCCTCCACAAGGATGGCACAAAAAGGATCGTTCTCTTCTCGACAGGCTCTGCGGAACCTGGAATCGGCACGGTCACCATGCAGGACATCTCCGACCGCAAGCGGGCTGAAGAGGCAATAAAGGCGAGCGAAGAGAAATTCCGCATGCTCTTTGAACACAGTGGAGACCCCATCATGATCCTCGGCATGGACGGCGCGATCATTGACGTAAACTCAACGGCTGAGACGCATCTTGGGTATTCCCGCGAGGAACTTGCACGCATGAACGTGCGGGATATCGATACCGCTGAACAAGCAACCCTGATCGGAAGAAGGATGGAGGATCTGAGGAGGTCAGGAAGTATTCTCTTTGAGACTGCACACAGGACAAAGTCGGGTGACGTCGTCCCTACCGAGGTGCATGCCACGCTCATCCACTACAACGGAAACCCCGCAATTCTGAGCATCCCGCGTGACATTTCGGAGCGAAAAAGGGCTGAAATCGCCCTCCAGCAGGCAAACAGGAAACTGAACCTGTTGAACAGCATCACGCGCCATGACATCCTCAACTCCCTTACTGCACTGATGGGCTACCTCGATATCTCGAAGGAAGAAGCAGAGGACCCCCGCATGAAGGAGTATATCGAGATCGAGATGCGGGCTGCAGAGTCAATAAAGCGACAGATTGATTTCACGCGGGACTACCAGGACGTGGGGGTAAAATCTCCCGCCTGGTTCTCTGTCCCCGCGATAATCCGGCAGATGCGGACCCGGATTCAAGACACTGGAATCCAGATCGAGGTAGATCTTCCCGATGTTGAGATATTTGCCGACCCTCTCGTCGAAAAGGTCTTTTACAACCTCATGGAGAATGCAGTCAGGCATGGCGGGAAGATCACCCGGATATGGTTCACCTCCGAAGACCGCGACGGCAATCTGGTCATATCCTGCTGTGATGATGGTGCGGGAGTCCCTGTTGATAAAAAAAAGGCCATTTTCAACCGCGAATACTTCCAGCACTCGGGATTCGGACTCTTTCTGTCAAGGGAGATCCTTGGGATCACCGACATTCGTATCCAGGAGACAGGGATTCCCGGCGAAGGAGCACGGTTCGAACTGGTGATCCCTCCTGGTGCGTTCAGGTACCCTTCAAAACCAAAAACCCCTGGGGCAGGTAATGACGATACCTGATATCCGCGCTGTTCCGATGCATGTGGCGCCCTTCAAAGACCTTTAAAACCTGAAATTCCGTAAAGCGCCCGGCATGACATATGTGATGGACCCCTCCTGATATGCGGGTGTATTCTCTGATCGATTTGCTGGCATTTGGGAACAATTCATTTCAAAAGCCTGCGTAGTATCTAATATACCTGCCTGAAACATCTTACCGGGGCATGGCAGTCACCCCTTGAACAGATGACCTGGTGAACGGTGACCACTCATAAGACTCCCACGATCCCGGATGATGACACAGGGGGATGCGACAGACAGGGCCATTCAGTGAGGACATCCAATGGAAGAGAAACGTGGAAGATTTGTACAGGGGGCATGGGTCGAGGCGAGTTCCGACCAGGTTGAGCAGCGCGAAGAGGTCAATACTGAACCAATAGATCAGCGGATCGACCAGGTATCAGCAATGGTCACGAAGTCTCTTTCAGAGGTAATTGGCCTTGTGCGGGACCTGGTCACTACACCAGAAGGGCATGCGCACATCGAGAGGCAGGTCAACCAGGCCGTCTCACAGATAGAGCGGGCCATCTCAGATGTGCTGAAACCGGACCCTGATGAGAACTCAGAGAAAGCAGGTGAAGAGAAGAAGAAGATCCCGATCAAATAGATGTCTCCCGGGAAGGAGTGTATTTTCTTCTTTGTGCCTGTACCCCATATGCATATCCGATGGAGAACAACTGGAGAGATAGGCTTACCGCCTTCCTGAAGCAGCCATGGATCGGATGTACCGATCCATCCGAGCGCACCCTTGCAAGGTATTCCGCCGCTCTTACTCACCAGTCTTATCTGAAGGAGAACGAGCATCAGCAGGGAACTCCATTCCCCTGCGAGGACTATGAGAGACTCGAGTTCCTTGGTGACAGGGTCCTCAACCTCATTGTCGCAGAGTACCTCTTCTTTATGGGACACGAGAGTGAAGGGAGCATGACCTCCCGCATGGAGGTCGTGAAGAACCAGCACCTCGGGGCAATTGTGCCATCCCTGGGTATCGGGTTCCCCGAGATGATACGGGTTGGGCAGCACCAGCAGAGGACCACGAGGATCATCGCAGGCTCTTTTGAAGCGTTCATTGGTGCTCACTACCTCGAGAGTGGCCTTGGTTCCACAAGGAGGATGATCATGCACCTTATCGGGGATGACATTGCTTCGTTCTCCCCCCATGACAATTACAAGAAGATACTGCAGGAAGAGATCCAGGGAAGCCTCGGGATACTCCCTGTCTATATTCTCCACGAAAAGAAGGGGCCCGACCACAGGCCTGAATTTGTCTATCAGGTCTTTATCGACGGGACCCTGTATGGAGAGGGCAGGGGCGGCAACAAGGCCGAGGCCACGCAGAACGCTGCCAAGAACGCCCTCCGCAGCCGTGGACGGCTGCCTCGCCCTTGAAGAGTGAGTGGAAAGGGGCCTTATCCTGTGTATCTCGTGGCATCGTCATCGGATGGCGGAGCACTTATGTGGTCCTGTGCTCCTACAGAACGTAGAGGAAGCTGTGTCCTGATGGTGTCGTTCAGGGTACAGTCTTCTCCGGATTAGGGGGTTGAGAAGAGGTATGGCAAAAAAGATACTCGCTGCAGTGGATGGTTCCCCTCTTACGCGCAACGTGATCAGTGCGGCAGTAGAGGAGGCCAGGTGTCATGGGGCAGAACTCCATATTGTCCACGTGCTGGAGAACGTCTGGGCAGAAGGAGACGTGGCCAGGGAGCTGGCCATACGCGACCTGGAGGAGGGGGCAGCATCGCTCCTCTCGTCAATGAAAGCAGAAGCAGAAGCACAGGGTGGAGAAGCGACATTGCACCTCCTCAGGGGCCACCCGGGGGATCGTATTGTGGACTGCGCGATTGGTATTGATGCCGACATGGTCATACTCGGGTCGTTGGGGATGAGCAGGGTCAAGAGGATGCTGGCAGGGAGTGTCTCATTGTTTGTCGTGACTCATTGCCCTGTTACCACCATGGTGGTAAAACCCAGCCTCTGAAAACCACCGATGCATACCCCTTGCACACCCTCCTCTTCAGTATAAGGATGCCCGCATCCCCTCCAGAGGGCTGGAAGGGCGGCTCCGGCCCGGGCCCTTCTCTGACGATTCCTATGGGAGGACTCCCTCTCCTCCTGCCAACCTGAGAGGAAGGATTTCATCATAATGAGTGCAAAACTCTGGACGATCACTCTCCAATGGACGTTGCGGAATACCGTAATTATGGCTCTGCACTGAGGCAGGGGGTCGTACCGGCAGCAGTTCTTGCAGCAATTGCCATGGCTGTCATTGATGGAATCGTCGTGAGCATCGCCCTTCCCTCGATCACTCGCGACTTCCTCGCTGATGTTGCCCAGTCCCAGTGGATCATCACCGCATACCTCGTCACAGAGACAAGCCTCCTCCTCATATTCGGGAGGCTTTCGGAATACACGGGTAAAAAAACGCTCTTTTCCGCAGGTCTCATCCTATTTACCACCAGTTCCCTTGCCTGCGGTCTCTCCGCGAGCCTTCTTGAATTGATTGTGTTTCGTGTCATCCAGGCTGGGGGCTCTGCCATGATATTCTCCATCAGCGGGGCCATTCTCTTCGAGACTTCAAGTCCGGGCGGACAGGCCAGGGTGATGGGGTACATCGGGGCTGTCACCGCAGCGGCAGGAATGGCCGCGCCCATACTGGGAGGACTGATCACTGATGCCCTTGGATGGGAGTATATTTTTCTGATCAATGTTCCTATCGGCATCGTATCGCTGGTGCTGTTTTGGCGCCATTTTCAAAAAGAAGAACCTTGCGAACATTCTGTCAGGATGGACTGGGCCGGGTCCGCAACGCTCGTCGTAGCACTCCTTTTCCTGGTGCTCTTCCTTGTTCAACTTTCATCCACGCTCTCCTGGTCAGCAGAGGCAGGGATCTGCCTCCTCGTCTCCACCATTTCCATGATTTTTTTCATCTTTGCAGAATCCAGGAACACACACCCTCTTCTTGATCTTGCCATATTCAAAAAGCTCGACTTTACCCTCCCCAATCTCTCGATGGTCTGTATTTACATGGCGTTTTTCATGCTCAACCTCATAGGGCCTTTTTATTTTGAAGGGGTGATGAACCTGAAACCATCCCAGGTCGGGCTCGTATTCCTGATCGCGCCGGTGATTATGGTCATCGCCTCACCCCTTTCCGGGTGGTTGTACGATCGGTACACCCTGCGCGCGCTCCCCTCGGCAGGGATTCTTCTTACAGGCATCTCCCTTTTCATGCTCGGGTACGCGGTAATCCTCCAGGATCTGCTCCTCATCATAATCCTCTTTGTTCCGCTTTCAGTGGGCAGCTCTCTCTTTCACAGCCCGAGCAGTACCGATATCATGAGGGCTCTGCCTCTCGCAAAGTCCGGCCTTGCCTCAAGTGTGAGTGCAACACTCAGGAACCTCGGGATGACGCTTGGCGTCTGCATTTCAGGAATACTCCTCACAGTGGATCTGAATCGAGCGGGGTACAGCGGCCCGATCCAGGATGCCGTCCCCGGATTGCTTGCAGGGGTGATCGGTACAATCCTCTTCATCGCCGCAGCGTTGTGCGGGGTAGGAGCCGTGCTCTATCTTGCAAAGAATCTCCTCCTCGACCGCAGTTGATGACGGGGCAGTAATGGCGCTCCCTGTGCATCACATTACGGGGTGGGGCCTGTTAGGATGCTATTAAGATGGAATCCACGCCATCTCCATTTGAGGAATGCCGGATGAAGATACACTATGTCTATGCCCACCCTGAACCGCGGTCTTTCAATGGTGCCCTCAAGGACGTCGCCATGGTCACTCTCGCGGAAAGGGGACATGAGGTGCGAGTCTCAAATCTCTATGCAACCAGGTTCAAGGCGGTCCTGGACACGCAGGACTTCCGGATAAGAGCGCGGCACGACCTCTTCAACCCTGCGGAAGAGCAGCTGCACGGCGTTGCCACAGGGAGTCTTGCTCCCGATATCCTGGAAGAGATGGAGCGGATATCATGGGCTGACCTTCTCATATTCCAGTTCCCTCTCTGGTGGACATCCATGCCAGCCATACTCAAGGGGTGGTTCGACCGCGTATTTGCCCAGGGATTTGTGGTCGATATTGCGCAGGGGAAGGTATACGACCATGGACTCCTGAAAGGCAAGAAGGGGATGCTGGTGGTAACCTGCGGGTCTTCCAGTGACATGTACTCTCCCTCAGGGATCCACGGAGACATCCGAAGGCATCTCTCGGTAATAGAACATAATATCCTCGAGTTTGCAGGCCTTGAAGTCCTCCCGCCGTTTCTCGTGTTCGGCGTCCCCTCGATTACGCCCGAAGG
Source organism: Methanoregulaceae archaeon PtaB.Bin056 (assembly GCA_002067095.1). Lineage (GTDB taxonomy): Archaea > Halobacteriota > Methanomicrobia > Methanomicrobiales > Methanospirillaceae > Methanolinea_A. Next base: position 229,571 of record MVQD01000106.1, on the reverse strand, counting down.
GGCTGCCCTTGTATTGAAAGAGTATGAAAAAGTGCTCGCGGGACTTCCCTCATAAGCCCAAAAGAGCGGGTTCTTTTTTGGTCAGGTAATTTTTCCTTCACCCTCTCCGCTCTTTCCTTCGTTCGCTTCCCTTGAGATGAGGCAGAATATCCCGCCGATCAGCATCACGATATCAAGGGGGGGCAGCACACATGAGATTATTGCCAATATCCCTGCCCGGGAAAAATCTCGATTTTCTGTCGCATTGAGAGCGAAAAAACCGATGATAAGACCTATAACCTTGACGAGAAAAAGCGGGACAAGAATAAGGAGCGGGATAGTCAGGCTGATTTCGAGCGCAAAGAAGGTCCCTGCGCCATACATGATCGCAGCAAGCACGCCTATGAACAGGAGCACGAGGATCCCAAGGATAAGCGAGACCAGGACGAGGATCTTTCCTATTTTGGCCTCGGGACTGATCCCTTCCACGTTCAGCATTGGATCTGCACCACATTAGGTGTCGGCTACCTCTCACCTTGAAGCTATTGCCAAAGGGACCGTATCTGGCTTCAACTCATGGGTGATGATCCCCGTGGGGAGGGCCGGGTCCGATGGTGCAGGTATTAAAAAGCGCAATCATCCCTTTCACCTCTCATCGGCCTGCCTTGCAGGGCAGAAGTTGCAGATGGCGAACGAGACCTCCTTGTGCTTATCCCTTACTGGGCAGAAGAATGCACCTTCACGCTCCTCCACCTTCCCTCCACCCGGAAATGGTGTTCCCACGGGGTGCCCCGGCCTCTCCTGGACGAACATCACGTATGCTGCAAGGAGATAATAGAACATCCTGTGCATGGGCGAATGGAACTGCGGGAGATATTCGGCCTTTGGGTCACTCGCGTAGCACCCATCCGGGACCATCCTGAGATATGCAAGATACTGCTCCCTCTCTCTCAACGGCTCGTTCATGCAACTGAACTCCCCGCGCGTGCAGGTGGTGAGGAGCGAGTGGTGGGCATCCACGATCTGTGAGAGGAGATATGGGCCCGCGGCATTCCGGTAGGGGGGAGGGAGGCGGTGCACTTCGTGCCTGACCCGTCCCATGATCACCTGGAGATCGAAGAGGGAGTAAGCAGAGACCTCCCTCGCGATCTGTATCCCTGCCTCTCCCCGGGTACGTGCTTCAGCGAGCCTTGAGCAGATCCTCTGTATACGGCCATATTCCGGACCTCTGTTCTGTCCCGGCATTCAAATCCCCCGCTCTGTAGAGAGGAACAATAGTACGGTCACCCCCGGCAGATGGCCGGGGGAATGAATGGAGTCTGAGTTCATCCTCTTTTCAGGAGACCCGCGGGTCAGGGGAACCGCCCTCTCATCCAGAGTGCCACGAGGGCGAGGGCTGCCAGGGGTAGTATGCATCCGGATGGCGCCTGTGTGGGAGCAGGGGTGGAGAGTGGGGTGACTTTTGGCTCGATTCCTTCCGCAGTCGGATGCGTGACCACCCCCGGGGTGGCCGACTGTCCAATTGGCTGGATGACCTTGAGTATGAAATTGGAGATGGGCTGCATGCCGGCGAGTGATCCTGCGGGTGTACAGGTGCCGGCATCGGCCTCACCCGTGAGGTACAGGATGCTTACGCTCGAGCCGTCGTTCCTCCCGGAATACCTCGCCGACTGGCCGGCGGTCATCGTGCGTTCAAGGACGGGAATTCCGCCACTCTTCAGGACAACATGCGCGCTCTGTGCCTTGCAGACTGATCCGGTGCAGTGGTTGCAGTCCGGGGTGGTGGAATACTCAATCTCGTAATCTCCCGCAAGCGGAACAGGGATGGTGTCCGGATCTCCGAACAGGTCGGTGACAACCCATTGCGCCTTCCCAGAGGATGGGATGACATGCGCAAATCCTGCCCATGCGCCTCCACTCGCCCCCATGACTGTGGCAACCACCTGGTCGCCGTTTCGGAAAGTGTTGAATATCCCCTCTTCAGGGACAGTCCCCACCACCTGCAGGGGTGTAATGGGAGAAAAACCGCAGGCAGCATCTCTCCTGGAATAGTCGCAGAGATACTGTGACTCGGCCCGTATCGTGATGGTCCCTGACAGGGGATCGAGCGCAGTGATCTTTCCAAGATACGTGATTTCCTGTATTGCTGCAGCCACCGGCATCCCCGAGGAGGCAAGGAATAAGAGCATAATGAGAACACATGCCCTGCCGTGTGAAGATGAGAGACCTTGCGTGCGTATCATAATTATGTGAGATTATGTCGCGATTCGAATAAAAAACCACGTGAGATCCGGGCAGTCCCGTATACAGGGCATGACTCCACTCCCATTGGAACCCGCTGCAGCGGAAATCTCCCTCTCCTCAAGTGCGATTTGGAACCCATGAAAAAGAGGCAGGAAGAGATGTGAATGGCTGGCGGGATCGGTGCTCTCAGAGAGTGCCGGGCGCCTTCGCGGGGAAAAGGAGAGAATGACAGAATTCCAGCCATACCGTCGGGCAGGGGGAATCAGGTGGAGATCCCCGCTTTCTTGATGAGATAATATGCCCCTGCAAGGCAGAGCACGATGAATCCCAGGCCCCAGAGTGTGATATCAGAGAGGGGCATGTCAGCGTAGGGGTCAAGGAGGATGATCTTCCTTGCAACGGCGATGACTGCGAGGAGAACGATTATCTCAACATGTATCTCCTGCTTCTTGATGTACGCCTTTATAGTGTCCAGGAGTTCTATCCCGATCAGCACCAGGAGGAAGAAACCGAATACGTTCAGGATCTCGTGATGATCCAGTCGGAACGTCTGGTCATACAGGACGCCTGCGGCGATGAGAAGAATGAGTTCGATAACCGAAACGAGGATAATGAAGGCGAGGAGGATGATAAGGACGTAGTAGATATACTTCTCAAATTTATTCAGCTGTTCAAGCATAGTACTCCACGCCTCCCAAGAGACCCGGGGACCCTGTCATCCAAATAATACTCCCGGATTCCCATCAACCGTGAAACGCATTCCCCCTATCACACGAATTGGTGACCCGGGAGTGCTGCTGCCTGGCATACATTCGTATATGAACCCTCCCGGTCCATAAATCCTCTCTCTGCACACCGCGTAATTTCCGGGATCATGACTAAGAAGCAAGTGAGACACATCCCGCCATTTCCGGCCGAAAGGAAGGGTGATGGTTCTGGGCAGTGCCATGGCATGTGAAGGCACCACGGGGGCCCCGGGCACTTATCCCCTGAAACCTCACAATGGATATTTGTAGAAGAAGAGAGAGAGGTGTGCGTATATGAAGATGAACACACGAGTGCTCATATTCTTCTTTTTCATTTTTATCCTGGCAGGCATTCTTCCCGCACAGGGGTCAGATCCCGCTCCCACAGGCACAGGGTATTTCCTGATAGAATCAGATCCGTCTGGAGCGCAGGTGATCTTCGACGATCGCTTCATCGGTGTAACCCCGGTAACATATCCTGTCGTCGTGACTTCAAACCCTCCTCACACCATCACTATCGCCGCAAGCGGGTATTATCCCTATACCACGCGGTATACGGTAAACCCTCAACCCGGTGAGACCATCAGGGCGTATGCTGACCTGGAACCCAGCCAGTTATTCGGGACCCTGGTGATCACCTCTGTGCCCGCTGGTGCACTGATTACCGTTGATGGGGGAAAAGGGCAGCAGGCACCATGGACCTACCAGGATATTCGTGCCGGCAGCCACCTGGTGCAGGCTTTTCTCTCGGGATACGAACCGTACGTCACGATCACCGATGTGCCTCCAGGCGGGACTATCACCGTAGAAGCGAAATTAAAGCCGCTCTCTGACGTCGGGACCATGCAGGTAAAGAGCTCCCCGGGGGGAGCCGACGTCTACGTCGACGGCATTTACCGGGGATCGACGGCTACTACCGTAGGGAACCTCGCGGCAGGGTCCCATTTTACCCTCCTGAAACTCGTGGGATACCAGGACTGGTCGGGCCTCGTGACAGTACGCCCGGGCCAGGTGACGATCCTTGACATCCCTCTGCAGGTCCAGACAGGGATGAACACGGGCTTCATCCACATCGAATCAACACCTTCCGGGGCATCAGTATCTGTTGACGGGGTTTACCAGGGAGTCACCCAGAGTGGAAACCCCCTCGACCTGACGGGCATATCCCCAGGCGAGCATGTCCTGACTCTCAGACTGGAGAACTACCAGGACTATACCACCCGCGTACTGGTGCAGGCTGGAAAGACCGCAAGTGTACGGGCAAGCATGGTCCTGCTCCAGGCGCCCGCAGGGTCAGGGGTGGTACAGATCTCCTCCGAGCCTTCGGGGGCGAATATATTCCTCGATAACCTGTGTATTGGTATCACACCCCTGACCATCCCTTCAATACCTGCAGGACATCACGAGATAATGATACGGCTGGAGGGATACCAGGATTACCGGAACACCTTCAACCTCAGCCCCGGGCAGACTGCACAGATCCAGGTAGCCCTGAACCATGAGATCCCCGGGATCCCTCTCTCCGCCTTCTCCGCGATCCTCGCGCTCATCGGTGCCGGGATCGTCTTCCCGGTCAGGAGATGGCAGAAGAGGTAAACCCGCTTTTTTTCCACAAGAAATCTTTTCGTGCCCTGTTATCCATGGATCGGATGCCAGGTGGTTGATGAGAGGAGGGTTCTTTATGGTTCGCTATTTTCTGAAGGCATCTCTTTTTCTCCTGCTATTCACTCGTGTTCGCCGGCGACCCACCGCGAACCTTCGGCGGTATATTCCTTCTTCCAGATAGGAACGGATTCCTTTATCCGGTCGATGATGTATTCGCATCCCTCGAATGCCGCCTTCCGGTGAGACGCCCCCACGACGATCATCACGATATGGTCGCCGACCTTGAGCATTCCGATCCTGTGGACTATATCAACATGGGAGACACCGAACCGGGAGATTGCTTGCTCACGGATTCTGGCGAGTTCCACTTCCGCAACTTCTTCATACGCCTCGAGATCCATCCTCTCTATCCCGTCGTCTCTCACCACCCCAACAAAACTCACGAGGGCCCCGAGTGTGCCACTTCGTGCCTCCTGCAGTATTTGGCCCGGATCGAAATCATCCCTTGTTATCCTGACCTTCCCGGGAATCATTCCGTCACCCACCAGCTACAGGAGGGTATATTGCCACTTCGTCACCGTCGGCGACGGGGTGATCCTCCCTGTGCGTCCCTGTCACCCTTTCCCTGTTCACGAGGATAATGACCGAGGATTTCACCCTCCCACCGCTGTCCAGGAGCTCACCCATGCCGTTGGCATTCGACTGCCCTACGGCCATCACCACATCCCTGATCGTGGCCGGCTCGGGAACTGCAACCTCGAACCTCTCTCCGAACAACTCCCTGAACCGCGCAAACGCCCTTACTCTGACACTGATCATCATGAGCCATCACCCGCACCGCACGCCATGCACGCCGGATCCCTCACGAGGGGTATCTGATCCAGCCGCCCGCACCTGCCGTCCCACACCACCAGGACATTTTTGGCCAACTCACCCTCGCGGATCAGGATCTTGATCGCTTCGAGGGCCTGCAGGAGGCCGATGATCCCTGCAGTGACTCCGATAATCGAGGCATCCACCCCTTCAGGAGGGTGGGGCAGCGCACACTGGAGGCATGCCGTCTCCCCGGGAACAATCGTGGTCATCTGGCCAAAAAACCCGTTCACTGCGGCATGTACCAGGGGGATTCCCCGGTCGAGCGCTGCACGGTTCAGGAGATACCTTGCCTCGTAATTGTCAAGTGCGTCAAGGAGCAGGTCCATGCCGGCTGCAAGGCCTGATACATTCCCGGAATTCACCGCCACGGGCAGTGCCTCTATCGTGATCTCGGGGTTGAGCGCACGGAGCTTATCTGCGGCAGATTCCACTTTGAACCTGGAAATATCCGGTTCGGCATGGAGGACCTGGCGATTCAGGTTACTCCGCTCAACGCGGTCCGGATCGACCAGGCGCAGGTGTCCCACACCAGCCGCTGCAAGGTACAACAAGACAGGGGACCCGAGTCCGCCCGCACCGGCAACACACACCGATGCATCGTGAAGGCGTTCCTGCCCTTCCTCCCCGATAAGGGGCAACTGGCGCGAATACCTTTCGCGCTCCCTCTTCGAAAGCATCAGGCCCTTCTCCCATATCATGCCCGGAATTTCAGTGCATGCGGGCAGTGTAGAGACTATATAGTCATCCTGGAACATAATGGTGCGTAAATGCCGTCATGAAGGGGCACGCGAAAATGGATTTTCGAAGCGGTGAACGACGGATCGAAGGGGAAAGTACATCAATGGAAGCACTCAGGAGATACCTGGAAAACGCAGGAACCGCGGTCATCTCATATTCGGGTGGAGTGGACAGTTCGTTGCTCGCTGCCGTGGCCAAAGAGACCATTCCGGGAGAAGCCCGGTGCGTGATCCTCGACTCCCCCCTTGTCCCGAGGAGAACAATACGGGAGGCAAAATCCCGGGCAGATCTCCTCGGAGTTCCCTGCGAAGTCGTGCCATTCCCCATACTCGAGGACAGGGAATTTTACAAAAACCCCCGCAACAGGTGTTACATCTGTAAAAGACACGGGTGTGCCATCCTCCTGGAGAAGGCGGGAGAATATGGCATCGGTCACGTGATGGACGGTGTGAATGCATCCGACCTTGAGGAGAAACGGCCAGGGATTAGGGCAGCAGACGAGGCCGGGGTCCTTCACCCCCTTGCTGACTGCGGCATAACAAAAACGGAGGTCAGGGCACTCGCGAGGGCGCGGGGGTTCCTTTTCTGGGACCAGCCATCCACCCCCTGCCTTGCAACCCGGTTTCCGTACGGGTACGAACTGAACTTCGAAGACCTGCGCCGGATAGAAGAGGCAGAAGAGTTCCTGGAAGAGTGCGGGTTCCTTGGCATTAGAGTCCGCATGCATGGAAACCTTGCGCGGATAGAAGTCGCAAAAGGAGATATTGTCCGCCTCGCCATGAGTGCCTTTGAAGTGTCGCGGAAAATGAGAGACCTGGGCTTCCGTTTCTGCACCCTGGACCTTGAGGGTCAGAGGAGCGGGAGTATGGAAGACGTCTGACCATCTATCCCCCCCTTTGGCCAGGATGTACGCGAGATGGAGGGAGAGGTATAAACGCCCCCCCCACCATCATGAATGCTCCGCAACACGCGATCAACCCCCCTTTGTGAATGCATATCCAGGGATTGGACCAAAAAAAATGATGAGCACCCCGTAGGATCTCCTCATTATCAGGATGTGTGTATGAGGTATGTCGGTTGAGACCGGTTCGCTCTTTTGTAAACGGGCAACAATTTTCTCCCGCTCTCCTCTCAACGTCAAATGCAGGTTCGGGATGGCCCAGATGATCTCGCTGCATCGGTATTCACTCTTCAACAGGAATGCCCGTTTAAGGGGAGAACCCGTCTATCAGTGAAGAGAACCTTATCCCCTGGCCTCCATTACTCCGGCGCAGGGTTTGTCAGGGGACTGACTTTTCATTGCCTGCGTGGAGTTGTAAAAGCCCTTTGGGTCTTTTGAGGGAATTTCGTGAAGAGTACCATCTCCTTGGGGTTATCCGGACCGCGCTGGGGGTCCGCACTGGCAGGCCCATTTTCGAGTGAAATTCACTTCGTGAATTTCATTCCTTATGCTCGACCGCAGGGCAGTCATAGGCGGTCACTATGAAAATCGCATCCGCGATGTTCTTTTTGTATCTTTGTGTCTTGACGAGAACCATGTGATTTTTTTAAGGGCGGTGAGGCCATTGAAATGCCCGGTATGGCGCTTTTTCCTGACCCGGACCATGCCGCAGCCTTCCAGAGGAAGGGGCTCTCCCTTCCGCGGGTTGGCCGATACAGGGAAGCCATGGAGATACTGGAAAGGGCAGGGAATGCTCCGACTCGAGGGTCAGCATGAAGAAGATCTGGTAAGTTGGGATCCGGTGAGGGAGGTGTATCGAGAAAGGTCCTGTTGAGTGCCACGCGACCTCTCCATCCAACTTGATATGACCCGGCCAAATCCCTGCAACAAGTAACTATAACATCCATCCCTTTCCCATACCCTTCTGTGTTCCCTGGTTCGAGGCTCGCGATGGAGATCCCCCGCCTCACCTGCAGCCTTTTTGGTGCGATCAAGGCAGCGGCAACGATAAAAGACACGGTCATCCTCGTGCATGGGCCGAAAGGGTGCGTGTACCACGTCAACTATATCCTGGGTCTGCGCGGGGACTGCCATTGCCCGGTCTATTGCACCTGCATGGATGAACACGACGTGGTCTTTGGCGCAGAGGAACGGTTGAAAGAGGCCATCGAAGATCTTGATTCCCACAAGGGTGCGGAAATGATTGTTGTCCTCTCCTGCTGCGCGTCAGGAATCATCGGCGAGGATGTCCAGAACGCCTGCCGGATTGCAAGGACGAGGGCAAAAGTAATCGGCATCGAGGCGGGTGGGTTTTCCAGCGAATTTACGGCCGGGTATGCACAGACCCTGGTAGCCATCATCTCAGAGGTCGCGGATCCCGCAGCATCGATTGAACCCCGGACCGTAAACCTCATCGGGATGCTCAGGGCCGGGCCCGACCTCCAGGAGATTCGCCGCCTTCTCTTACTGCTCGGTCTCACTGTGAGAGTGGTGATGCCTGCAGGTGCAACCCTCGACCAGATCCGCAGGATTGGCGCTGCATCACTGAATATTGTAATCTGCGAGACCGCAGGCATGCAGGCTGCATTGCTTCTTCAACAGAGGTTCGGGACACCGTTCATCAGGACAGTCTACCCTGTCGGAGCAGGGCTGAGCCGCGAATTCCTCCAAGATGTCGCCTCCGCACTCGGAATTTCAACAGCCCCGGATATCCCTGAACCTGCTGCAGGAGAGACTCAAATCCCTCACATGGCAAGGATCGCACTCTTCTCCGGACCCACAAGGGCGATAGCCCTCGCACGGTTCCTCTCTTCACATGGTATTTCCCCCTCGGTAATCGTGCTCGATTTCGGGAACACTTTCGCCGATGAGGTGAAGAAAGCGGCAGGTGATGGATGCACGGTCTTGATCTCTCCGCGGTGGGACGAGATAGAGGATGCCATGAGAGCACACCGGATAGACCTTGTGCTGGGAGGACTCATGGAGCGGCCTATCGCCGCGAAACTTGGAATCCCACTTATTGACGTCATGCACGGGAGCCTCCTGACTGCCGGCCCCGAGGGCGGATCTTGCGTGCTTCGGATGATCGGGGAAAATATCCGATCGCGTATCTGAAGGGATTTCCCTTTTCTGTTACATGATGGACCAGTGGAGAAGAGAGGATGATTGGGGGATTGCTCCATGCCACGGGGATCATTTAAAAAGGGTAAGGCCTCCCTGCAACAAAAAGTGATGTGACGCAGGGCGATCCCTGCATCATGGTCTGTTCTCTCTCCCCGGTTATCTGTCGATATGTTGCCCTCTGTCCCATCAAATCCATAGTCTTGGGCCCAGGGAATTATGCCCCGGCAGTATTCCCCTTTGTGGCATTGACCCTGAATTGGAGACGGAGAACGCCCCGCTCACAGTAACTTACCATTAAAAGCCGGATGAGCGGGAAATCGAATCCAGTGTCCTTGCAGGAACGCCCGGATGCCTTCCCGCGCTGTTTCATAAACAAGGACCCCGCATTATCCCTTTCATTGCATCTCCACCCTCAGACTCAGCTCCCCTGACCCTCTCGTGGGAGAGATCCACCAGTACACTGCGGTTCTCCTACTGATGGTGGATATACTCTCGACCTGTCGTGACATCCTATGCCCAGAGCAGGAAGAAGGCATTCTTCATGAAGGTCTTTACTGCCAGCAATGCCCGGGCATACCTGGAATCTGCTCTTCCCCTTCCTCATGCACCCGGTCTTATCCTCGGCCCCTCTTCGTGCAGCTGCAGATTGCGACGAAAAAGACTGCGATGAAGAGTCCAATCAGAATACGGTTCATGGGTGTTTGATATTTTTCTGATACACTTCACGATGAAAATTTATGTGTCGCTTGGAACGCCCGCACCCTTCGTCCCTTTCATCAACTTTTGCGACAATGATGCGTCTGATGTCTTACCGGGTCCAGGGGAAATTGATCCTTTTTAGGCACTCGTCTGCCTCACGCGCCCTGCCCATCTGTCGGAGTGTGAGCGATTTCTGGTAGTAGACAAATGCGTTCACTGCGTTCAGCTCGAGCGCGCGATTGAAGCATTCGAGAGACTCCTCCAGCCTGCAGAGTTCGCGAAGTGCAATTCCCTTGCTCGCGATGACCCTGATATTCCTGGGAGAGAGGGCGAGGGAGCGGTCGAAGCATTTCAGTGCCTCTTCATAGCGCCCCAGTTCGTTCAGGCAGTAACCCCTGTCATTGAGGGCATAGAGAAACCCGGGATTGACCGAAAGCGCGATATCGAAGCATTGTATCGCTTCTTCACACCGGTGGATCTTCCGAAGCGTATAGCCCTTCTTGAAGAGGACCATAAGGTTGTGGGGTTCCTGTTTCAGCGCCTCTTCGTAGACATTCAGTGCTTCCTCGTGCCTCCCCATCTCGTAATAAATATCCCCCATTGCCTCGAGGATCGAAGTATCATGAGGTGTCGCTTCCAGGGCTTTTGAATACGCAATTATTGCATCTTCATGCTTTCCCAGATTTTTTGCCCGCCTGGCACTCTCCAGCAGATCCATCTCCACCATCAATGAGATGGTTCATTCTCCGATATTTAAGGTATTCCCTCTGAACAGCCAAAAAAACCAAAAAGGAATTGGCTTTTCACTCATTTCCGGGTATGTTGATCGGAGATACAGGAACCCTGCTCACAGAAATGTTTATATAATGAAACCATGTATTCTCACAGTATAAGGTGGCATTCAGAGGCAGTGCGTATGAGGAGCCCCTGGCTTGAGTTCATGCCTGGTGGTTTCAACCCTCACATCCTCCGAGTGTACACTCCGGGATGATCTCGTATGAAACATTCTCCTCTCATCAGTGTAAAAATACCCCTTCTGGCTGCCCTGCTCATCATGACCGCAGTGCTTGCCCCTGTGAGCGCGGACGTCCTCCAGGCGAACTTTACCGCATCGCCCCTCACCGGTCCACACCCGCTCAATGTACAGTTCAATGACACATCCGCCGGCCTTGTCACCTCATGGCTCTGGTATTTTGGTGACAACACTTCCACCAATCTGCAGCATCCACTCCACCAGTATACCGTTCCAGGTAACTACACAGTCACCCTCACAGTTGCGAACAGCACGGGGAGCAACACACTGGAAAAGCCAGGGTATATCCTCGTTACCAACACGCCTCCCGTGGCCGGGTTCACGGCTGCACCCCTCTCAGGCCATATCCCCCTGCCTGTTCAATTCACGGATACCTCCACTGGTATAGTGACCACTTACCTGTGGGACTTTGGCGATGGAAACACTTCCAGTGATTCGAATCCTCTTCACACCTATCACACACCCGGTTCCTATAATGTGAGCCTTGTGGTCGCCAACGATGGGGGAAGCAACACCACATCCGCTGTACATTATATCACGGTCACCAATGTACCTCCCGTTGCATCGTTCTCTGCAAATACCACCGCAGGGGTTGCCCCCCTCCCAGTCCTCTTTACTGATGAGTCCTCCGGCGAAGATATCACCAGCCGGGCATGGACATTCGGTGATGGCGCGACCTCCGGTGATGAAAGCCCTGTACACGTATATACAACACCAGGGACGTATTCGGTCACGCTGACCGTCGAGAATGACGGGGGGGACAATACCACCACCAGGACCAACTACATCCGTGTGTTCAACGAAGTCCCCATTGTAGATTTCATGGCTGTCCCGACATCGGGCGGAGAGCCGCTCACGGTCCAGTTCCACGATACGTCGCTTGGAAATCCAACCACCTGGCAATGGCAATTCGGTGATGGCGGGATCTCACCACTACAGAGCCCTTCCCATACCTATCAAAGCCCGGGTAATTACACGGTGACCCTCACTGCCAGCACTTCTGGTGGGACCAATACGACGACCAAGGTGAATTACATCCAGGTCCTGCAGCGCTATCCCGTGGCTGATTTCTCTGCCGTACCGGACTTTGGAGTGACCCCGCTTGTCGTCAACTTCACCGATCTCTCCACTGGGACACCGACATCATGGGCCTGGGACTTTGGGGACGGGAATACCTCGAACGACCAGAACCCGGTACATACCTATGAATCCGCCGGGATCTACACCGTGAACCTCACGGTCTCCAACAGTTACGGCACCGATTCAATCGAGGTCCCGGAATGTATCACGGCCGGAGAAGCCCCGCACGCCGACTTCAATGCCAGCGAAACTGAGATCTACACCAACCAGTACGTCGATTTCGTAGACCTCTCGACAGGCAACCCCACATCATATTTATGGGATTTCGGAGACGGATCGAACAGCACATATCCATGGGCATGGCACGGGTATCAAGAACCCGGGAACTATACAGTCTCCCTGACAGTAGCAAACGAATTCGGCAGCGATACCGAGACAAAGACTGACTACATCTCGGTGTCCCCCCACCCGCCCGAGGCTGATTTTGAAGGATGGCCAAGGGATGGGTCGTTTCCGCTGACCGTGACCTTTTACCAGTGGTCGTATGGAGGATATTTTGAGAACCTCTCATACCTGTGGGATTTTGGGGATGGCACCACCTCAACCAGCAGCGACCGTGAAGTGGTACATACTTACATGGAGGCCGGGGTCTACACCGTTTCGCTCACTGTATCGGCAAATGGCCTGTCAGATACGGTAGAGAGGACCGATTACATCGGCAACTGGTCACCTCCTCCTCCTGTCGCAGGCTTTACTGCCACACCAAGAGACGGGGTTGCACCCTTGGCCGTCAGTTTCATAGACCAGTCAACCGGCTCCCCACCTCTCTCCTATGCATGGGACTTCGGGGATGGCGAGACATCGACTGATAAAAACCCCGTGCATACCTTTGCTGGTGAGGGCACTTACAACGTGAGCCTCACCACCACCAATGCAGGCGGAAGCAGCACCGAAACGAAAGAGGGATACATCACTGTCGGGGGCATCACCCCGCTCAAGGCTGACTTCACCTCCAATATCACAAGCGGGATAGCCCCGCTCTCTGTTCAGTTTTTCGACGCTTCAGAAGGAAATCCCAGTTCATGGTTCTGGAGTTTCGAGAGTGGATATTACTACGTCCTGAATGGCGCAGTCGAGACCAGCGCTCTTCCCTACTATCCCGGCCAGGTGTCGTCCGAGAAAAATCCCGTAATGGTCTACGAGTCCCCAGGAAACTACTCCATCAGCCTCACCGTCAGCAGGACCGGGGAGAGCGACACGATAGAAAAGGTCGACTATATACAGGTGTCGCCGCCGCCTCCCGTCGCTTCGTTCTATCCATATCCATCGAGTGGAGATGCACCTCTCGAAGTGGAATTTGATGGATACATCCCGTGGTGGTATTATTACGACGAATGGGTATGGGACTTTGGCGATGGGACGACAGAAACGAAGGACTATCCCTGGACCACCCATACCTACACAAATCCGGGCCTCTACAACGTAACACTGACAGTCAACAGCCAGTACGGGAGCAACACCACCACGACAATCGACTGCATCAATGTCACGCAACCATCCGTGCCCCCTGTTCCCAACTTCGAGGGCACTCCGCTGTCGGGGAATGCGCCAGTCAACGTCGCTTTCACCGACACGTCGACAGGCATTGTCACTTCACGCTGGTGGGACTTCGGGGATGGAACGACCGTGTGGAGCAATGAGAGCGCGGATATCGAGCACACCTATGCCTTCCCCGGCACCTACACTGTCTCACTGACGGCGGGCAACGCCGCGGGCCAGGAGACATCGACGAAGCCAGGATATATCCATGTGTTGCCGTCAGGATCACCCCCCATTGCATTCTTCACGATGAGGCCCATGGCGGGTGTTGCTCCCCTGACCGTCTCCTTCACCGACCGCTCGATGGGGGCGCCGCTCGCATGGATGTGGGACTTTGGGGATGGGACCACCTCCACTGAGCAGAGCCCTGTGCACACCTATACAGGAACCGGGACGTATACTGTCACCCTAAAAGTCCTCAACTATGGAGGGAGCAGTTCCAACTCGGCCTATGTCTGGGTGAGGACAGCCTCCCCGGTGTTCACTCCCGCCACCACCCCTTCGGGGACTGCCTCGCCTACAGTCACCCAAACGCCTGCTGCCCCACTGGTGCCGGGTCGAGCCCCCATCTCCTTTTTCATGATGAGCAAAAGCATCGGGTTTGCACCCATGACCGTCCAGTTAACCGATATGTCCTTCAACGCTCCGGTCTCCTGGAACTGGGACTTTGGTGACGGTGGGACCTCGACTATCAGGAACCCGTCCCACACATATACCACTCCAGGAACCTATACGGTCACCCTCACCGCAGAGAACGCGGCAGGGAGCAGCACCTCGTCAAGGAAGGTATACGTAAGATAGGAAAAAACCCAATTTCTTTTAAATTAGTGCGAAACTCCTCATTCATTCGGGAAATACTGGAAAGAGAATGACCACGGATTTTCAGGATGGAAAAAAAGTATTTCCCAGATAAGGTTTTTTTCGAGCTGGTGGGGATATCCGAAGGGAGATTGATCGTGCTTGATTACCCTTGAGAAAGGATCGATAAAAGGGTCTTTTTAATACCATTCAGTCACCCCCTCCGGGTTCAGTGTGTGCAGGGAGTATCGTCTTGAGGAATGCGATACCTTCTGCGCCCTGGCTCGCCACTGCCTGAAGAGCCCTGTCAAGGTCTTTTACGCAGAAGTCTTCGTAAAACGGATAAATATACCGGGAAAGGGTGAACCCCACCACCTTTCCGTTTTCGAGGATCCGTGAAAACCCAGTGAGGGGCGAGGTGAATGCTTTTGTCAGTGCGAAGATAAAATGAGGATCCTTCTTCTCATAATAGCCATTCAGTACATCCAGTTCCGGTCCGTTGGGGAGTGTGATCTGGAATGCCACGATGAAGTAACTCTTTCCCTTCTGGTTCTCGATGAGAATTGGAAAATCACCGAATTTCACCCAGAATCCACGGAACTCTCCCTCATCGAACTCCTTCACGATGGAGACATCGATCTCCTGCAGGTATTGCCGAAGCTCGTTTAATGCCGCAGCATCCTCTTTCCTGGAAATTTGCCCCGCCATATATGAGGATTTCATCACAGGGAGTTTTTAGTCTTTTGCCTGGCAGGGACTTCCAATGATGTAAACCCCCCGGTTCAATTATTATAAATACCGCTAACCGTATATCACTCATTGGCGCCAGGAAAGTGCATACCCGCCACCTGTCGCCCGGGAAAGGCAGGTCGGCCATACCCGCACGGAATGTGGCCTGATCACGCGTGCTTTTTCCCGAACGTAAAGATGTAGGAGGTGAACACACATTGGAGTACCTGAACCGGAACCTCGTACTGTCAGGATTCATTCTGATATGCGTCGGGATTCTTTTCCCCGCAGGAGCTTCAGTGGTCACTGATTTCCAGGAAAATTCCGTCTATGACCCGCAACTGGAATCCCCCCGATCCCTGGACGATCTCTACTCCTTATGCACCCTATCGTCCCTTCAAAAGGAAGGAGATTTGACCACTGCTCAAGGTATCACGGACCATATAGGTTCCGTTTCTTTGCCTCGTCCTTACGCACAGGGTACCGTATCTGCCTGGGTGAATCAGAATTCCATGCAGGGGAACGCAAACGGGGTATCTTCCATGATCGAGTATCACCAGAAGGTGACCGCATCAGGAATGATAGAGAAGTTTGTGTTCTCAGTGTCGTGTGTCCTGTAGCAGTCAGAGGGTCTCCCAGCAGGAAACTCCCTCAATACTTTTTTCGTGCCATTACTCACCTGGGCGGCACACAGTGGTATAGCCCCCCCAGTCCCGCTCTTCCTGCTTCACCCGCAAAATTCCCCAATTGTCTTCTGATTCCGATCGACATGTGTGAGGGATGAGAGCCGGAGCCCCGCGAGCCTGATACTGTTCTTCGAGACAAGCGGAAGGGCAAGATCCCTTGCGGCCGAGAGGATAGCACGCATATCCCTGGTAGGGCATGGAAGCGAGCGTGACCTGCTGAACGTCGCGAAATCTGAGAACCTTATCTTCACGGTCACAGTCCGGGCAAAGAGGTTTCGTTCTGCAAGGTCTCCGGCAAGATCGCGGGCCATGCCTTCCAGCGTCTCAAATATAACCCCTGGAGAGTCTATATCGGTGTCAAAGGTGATCTCCCTGCTCACTGACTTGCTTTCAGAATGCTCCCTCACCTCTGAATCATCGATTCCTTGCGCCAGTTCCTGGAGCGGGACAGCCCATTTTCCCAGTATCCCCATGAGTATCTGGATATCTGCCTCTGCGAGATCTCCTATGGTAAAGATACCTCTCTGCATGAGGGCCTCTCCAGTCTTTTTACCTACTCCTGGGATCCTGGATGCCGGGAGCGGGAAGAGAATCTCCTTAATCCGTTCAGGGGTGATCACGACCAGTCCTCCGGGTTTCTGCATGTCGGACGCGATCTTTGCCACTACCTTTCCCGGGCCGATTCCTATGGAACAGCTAAGTTGCTCACTGGAGAGGATTTTTTTCTTGATCTCCCGTGCGACCCCCTCTGCATGCAAGAAGTCTCCAAGGCATGAGAGGTCGAGATAGGCTTCGTCAATACTCACCTGCTCGAACCGTTCAGCATATCCCCGCAGAATGGCCATTACCCTTTCTGATGCCCTGGTGTACACTGGGAAACGCGGGGGCAGAAATATCCCATGAGGGCAGAGCTGATATGCATGCGAGATGGGCATCGCGGAACGGACTCCGTACTTCCTGGCCTCGTATGAGCAGGTGCATACGACACCCCGCCCGCTGCCTTCTCTGGGATTGGCCCCGATTATGACCGGCTTTCCGGCAAGGTCCGGATTCTCGCGCATCTCCACCGATGCATAAAAACTGTCCATGTCCACGTGGAGGATGATGCGATGGTCGTGGCATTTACCTTTGGTCAGGTTCATTCCTGGGGAGTGGTTCTGCAGCATTGGTTCAAGGGGTGGGCCGGGGACATGGTCTCTCAATACTCCTGCACCTTCGGATCGAAGCGAACGGGAGTATCTGCATCCATCAAAGACAGTTTCTTCTCAAGGTTCTTTATTTCCGACTTATATTTCAGGTTCTCCCTCATTATCTTGTTAAGTGTCATGGTAAGGGCTGCATTCTCTTTTGCGAGGATCTCGACTCTCTGCTCGAGCCTCTCCACGTACTTCTCCAAATCCCCGGCGTCCATAGAGGCTGACCCTGTTATCACACATCTCAATGATCAATTCTCATATAATTTTGGATCAGTCCCGCCTTATACCCGGGGAATCCCCACTCCTGGCTGGCAGGGATATGAGACATAAGTCCAGAATGCACTCCAGTGAATTGGGTCCCTGCCTCATAAATTACGATATGCTTGTAATGATCCGCATGCATACTTTATTCATATGAACCCGAGTCAGCAGACCAGTCTCCAGGTGCTCGATACGCTGGATCTTCTCATCAGGCACTGGAACCGGGCCGATATTCCCGCAATCCTCTCGCATGCGGATCCCTCGTGCTCGGGGTTCGACCCCTGGGGCAGGGAGCAGATCCTGGGACATGATCACCTCCGGGCGTTCCTTGAGAGAGCAACAGGCCGCCTGCAGGGTCTTGGCTTTACGGATGTACAGATCGAGGCGATTGGGACGATCGCCTGGGTCTCAGGGTTGTTCCATTCCTCCTCTGATGACAGCCCGTTCAACCTGCAGGGGAGGTTCACCGCGGTATTGAAAGGAACGGGCCATGCATGGGTGCTGGTGCACCTGCACCTCTCCTTCCCGGATGCAGGCCAGGCACAATAAAAGAACAGATGAAGAGGGCTGACCGTGGTGGGCGTCACAAAGAGGGGAACTGCTGGCTCACGCAGTGGATGGCACCCATGCCACTGATCATCTCGCTGCATTCGATTCCGACAACCTCTCTCCCAGGAAAGAGACCCCTGAGTGTCCTGATTGCACGACCATCAGCAGGGTCGCTGAATGTCGGTACCAGCACGACACCATTCCCGATGTAAAAATTGGTGTAGCTGGCCGGGACCTGGTCCGGGGAAGACCTTGGCATGGGGAGCGGCACGACCCGGAGTGATGAGCCGTCACTGGCAGAAGACCTCCGCAGTATCTCGTAATTCTCCCGGAGAATCTCAAAATTTTCTTCCGCTTTGTCCTCTTCGAGGGCGCATACGACGGTTTTTTCGCTGACAAAACGGGCTACGTCATCGACATGCCCATCGGTATCATCGCCTGCAATACCCCCCTTCAGCCAGATGAACCTGGAGACACCGAGGAATTCCCTGAGCACCTTTTCAATTGCCTCCTTGTTAAGAGAGGGGTTACGGTTGGGATGGAGAAGGCACTGCTCGGTAGTCATGAGGGTACCGCAGCCGTCGACCTCAATCGATCCCCCCTCAAGCACGATCCCTGGTGTAAATGCAGGGATGTGCAATGCCTGTTCCAGGATCGATGGGATAATGTCATCTTCTTTTAATTCGGGGTATTTATCACCCCATGCATTGAACCTCCAGTTCACCATCGCCAGCGCCGGCTCACGCTCATGCACCAGGAACGTGGGGCCATAATCCCTGAACCACACATCACAGTAGGGATGGACAAGGAACTTGACCTGCCTGTGATCGACGCCTCCCCCAAAAAGCAACTCCTGCACGCGTGACCGCATCTCCTGATCCCTGACAAGCAGATAGACCCGCTCCCGTCCCCGCAGTGCCCGCATCATCTCGAGGTAGGTGCGCTCAACCGAGGGGAGATCAGAGAACGTCCCATTGTCGTGGGGCCATGAGAGCAGGATTCCCTGGTGAGGTTCCCATTCCGCAGGCATGCGAAAGCCGCAGGCCTTGGGGGTGTCTCCCGCCGGAAAACCCACCCTGCCGGTAATGATGCGGTAAGTCTCAGGGCGACGGTTCCGGAGGAATCCCCACCCTTCGCGCACGAGTTCGTTCAAAGAGAGGTCTATCTCTGCGATAAGCACCTCCTCTCCATTCCCTGCCTTTGCCACGAGGTTTCCGAACGCATCGCAGACAAACGATCCTCCGAAGAATGAGAGATCCCCCTCAATCCCGACACGGTTCACCGCCGCCAGGTGAACTCCGTTTGCAATAGCGTGGCCCCGCTGGACCGTCTGCCATGCATCGTGCCAGTCACCCTCGACAGGGTCTTCCATGCCGAGGATTGTACCGAGGGCTGTGGGGTACAAGATGAGCTGGGCACCCATCAGTGATACCGCCCTCGCTGCCTCTGGAAACCACTGGTCATAGCAGATGAGAACCGCAAGACGGCCAAAGGGGGTGTCCTCCACCAGATACGAAGACCCGGGTGAGAAATACTCCTTCTCGTAATAATGCGGGTCATGCGGGACATGCACCTTGCGGTAGACGCCACCCGGGGTGCCGTCATGGCGGATAATGGCCACCGAGTTATAGAGGCGCCCCTCCTCCCCCTCTTCAAAGATGGGCGCGATGATCACGCCGCCATGCTTCTTTGCAAGAAGGCCGAGTACCCGGGTCGTCTCTCCCGGTATCTTCTCCGCGTACCGCCTCGCGTCGGCACCGTGAACCCTTGGAAAATAAGGCGCCGAGAAGAGCTCCTGGAGACAGACAACCTGAGCACCCCTGTAAAAAGCCTCTTCGATCATCATTACTGTCCTTTCCAGGTTCTCCCCGGGATCCGGTCCGGCGGTTGACTGTACCAGTCCCAGGCAAATGCGAGGTGATCCTTTCGCCGAGTTCATTTCGCCCTCCTTTTCGGATCATAATTGCTTCGTGATGTCAATTTCTTATGCCCTGCCGAGCAATGTGCACTTTCATCCGGCATGAAAACCGCACCCGCCGTGTTCATCAGCGCGAGGATATAACAGAAAGGTTCCATGTATGTTTCATTCAGTATGCATGCCTCACGAAATCAATGATGTGATTCTTGTTGTCTCTCATCCTGATTATTCCATATCTGCCGAATCCATTCCCCTCACGCGAAACAGCGCCAGTAGGGTGAGAGGTTCGTGCGGAGTGCCGCGGCATGCTCCCTGACCTTTGCATGGGCAAAAGGATCCCTTGCTCTTACCAGCCATTCCCGGTATCCCTCAGGCTCGCGTATATTCGAAAGATCAAGGCCTGCCATCGCGGCAATTATCCCAAGGTTCGTGTACGGGAGTCCTCCTTCGACGCTATACCCCCCCTCGAGGACCGCGACGAGTCTTCCCCCGCAGAGTATTTCAGCCAGGTCAACTGCCTTCTTCATCAGGTCAGCATAGCCACGGGCGGTAAGGGCAAGCCCCGTGAGCGGGTCGGTGAAATGGTTGTCCTGGCCCGCGGAGATAGCAATCAGATCAGGGGAGAACTCATGCGCAAGCGGAGCAATCACGCAGTCGAAGAGGAAATGGTAGCTCTCGTCACCAGTCCCCGCCGGGACTGGCATGTTTGCGGTGAACCCTTCACCTTTACCTGACCCGATCTCGTCTGTGCTCCCTGATCCCGGGTAAAACGGCCACTGGTGAATGGATGTGAAGAGGACAGAGGGGTCCTCGTAGAAGATCTGCTGGGTCCCGTCCCCGTGATGCGCGTCCCAGTCAAGGATCATCACTCTCCTGATCCCCTTCTCCTGCACGTACCGGGTCATGATGGCAACATTGTTCAGGTAGCAGAACCCCGCACCTGTCCCCGGGCGGGCATGGTGTCCAGGGGGCCGTACCAGGGCAAATGCGTTCTGTGCCTCACCGGAAATCACCGCATCAGCAGCCCGGAGAGCCCCCCCTGCCGCGAGGAGCGCACTGGAGAAGAGGCCCGGGGGAATGGTGGTGTCAAAGTCGATGAAACCCCCACTTTTACTCGCCTCCTCAAGGAAGCGGAGATATTCGGGGATATGCACTTTGGCGACGGCATCCCATGGGGCTTTTTTGGGAGTGAGGGTCAGTATCTGTGGGTGGTCGAACAGGCCCTCTTCCCTGACCTGGTCGACTGTGTAAGAGAGCCTCTCACGCCGCTCGGGGTGCTCGCGGGACTGCTCGTGAAGAAGATACCGGGGATGGAATACCAGCGCGGTCCTCATGGTGCCTCCGCCGTGATACCCGGGGCGATCTGGACCACCACGTCCGCGATGCGTGCGCTCCTGTAGGCGCTCCGTATGACGTCATAGGTGTGGAAGAAAAGCACCTGCACGTCTTCTACATCGCATGGATCGGCCCCTGCGGCCAGTGCCCTTTGCTGTACCTCTTCCCTGCACCGGTCAAGCACTGCTTCATCGTCACCCATCTTCCGCAGAACCTCCGGCTCACCATTGAAGACCACGAGACCCCGGCCCGAGTCGAACCTTGCATAGAGGGTAAGGCTGACACGCGAGATCGCCACTCCCACGGCATTCGCACAGTCCCAATGCGGCGGGATTATCATAAAAGCCCCCGTTCGACGCGCAATCTCGGGCAACAGGAAGGGTGCGAGGTAGCCGGTACCGACAAGTCTTCGCGCGCCATGAGCCTCAACAGCCTGCGATACGTGGGAATAATACTCTTCCAGTACCTCCAAACCGGTCAAACGGGTAATCCCTCTGGAAGATGCGGCATCGCCTATCTCGCAACCCGTTGCATTCAGCGCATCGGTGAGGGTTGGCCGGTTTCCGCCGAATGCGAGGGCATTTCCCACGCGAGTGGGACAAAGCCCCCCCTCTATCAACGAATCCCCGCCATACGGGAGCGATTCTGCGGCGACTGCTGTAGTCACCGTTCTCCCGCCGTCGTACACCAGGGTCTCCATGACTGGTCTGCCACCGGAAAGGGCGACCAGGTCCGTCGTGGTCCCTCCGAAGTCCACCACCAGGCACTCCGCCTCTCCGCTCAGGTAGTATGCCCCGAGGGCAACCGCTGCAGCACTCGAACGATACAGGACTGACGGGTTGCTGACGGCGTAGTCGGGGGGAATAAGCCCCCCGTCACCCTTGAAGAAGAGAAAATCCCGGTATTCCGCTCCAATCTCTTCTGTAAGGCGGGTGACTGCCTCCCTGATTCGGGCGTTCAGCCTCGTGGTTGCCACCCGGGCAGGAAAGTTGAGGGCGCACAGAGGATGACTGAGAGATATCTTCTCTTCGGGGTAGTGGTGCAGGGCCCGCGCAGCCACCTCCTGCTCGAGGGAAGGGTTTCTTACCGAGAACTTTCCTGCGATGGCGAGGACGTCTCCGCGGTCAGCGAGTGCCACGTCGACCTCTTCCCGATCGATACCCTCGACGATATCACCCCTGTGGTTGACTGCCCCCCTGATGCTTCCCGGCCAAAAAAGGCCAGGACCTGGAATAAGGATTGTCTGCACCTTCACCGGGGGGCCGGTCAGCACCCTGTTGAGAGGTGTCGATGTGCTCACCGCGAGTCGCCCGGTTCTCCGGATGCTCCCCAGAACATGACGGATACCGAGGGTATTGGGGACCTTGAGCGAGGTGATCCCGTCGTCAACCATGGCGACGTCTGTATTGGTCCCGCCGACGTCCATCCCAATAAGCATGCCGACAGATCACCCTTCACCACCCGTTCCGCATCGAACCCAAAAAAATCTTTGGAATATTTCCGTGCGATTATGGCAAAATGACCGATAACACCCACAAATCCCGGTGCCCCTCAAATAAAAAGAGGGACTCCGTTATTATGACACGTTGTCACCCGGGCAGCGCGCGTTACCTGGTACGACGGGGATACCCTATTCCCCCGAGGCTTTCTGCCACCTCGCCAAGTACGGAAGCGTCCTCGATGGTCGGCGGAATGGAATATTGTTCGCCATCGGCTATCTTCTTCATCACGCCACGGAGTATCTTTCCGGAACGGGTCTTTGGGAGTCTCCTGACCACGACGGCAGTCTTGAACGATGCGATGGGACCAATGCGATCTCTCACCATCTGCACGAGTTCCCGGATCAACTCACCATTCTCCCGCTGCACTCCCGCCTTGAGGACCACGAATCCTAAGGGGATCTCCCCCTTCACCTCATCTGCAACGCCGGTAACTGCGCATTCCGCCACGTCCGGGTGCGAGGCGAGTACCTCTTCCATCGCACCGGTCGAGAGCCGATGCCCGGCTGTGTTGATGATGTCATCGGTCCTGCCCATGATCCAGAGATACCTGTCTTCATCGATAAAACCGGCATCACCCGTGAGGTAATACCCAGGATACGCGGAGTAGTAGGTCTTTTTACACTCTTCGTCTCTCTGCCAGAGTGTAGTAAAGCAACCGGGAGGGAGGGGCAGGCGGACGACGATATTCCCCGTGACCCCTGGAGGGACCTCCCTCCCGCTGTCATCGAGTATCCTGACATCGTAACCAGGCATCGCCCTGGTACACGAGCCGGGTTTGACAGGGAGCGGTGATATTCCGACAGGGTTTGCCCCGATCGCCCACCCTGTCTCGGTCTGCCACCAGTGATCGATGACGGGGATAAAGAGGCGTTCCCTTGCCCAGGCAAGCGTGTCGGGGTCGCACCGCTCCCCGGCTAAAAAGAGGGTCCGCAGGTGTGAGAGGTTGTATTTCTCCAGGTACCGCCCCCCGGGGTCTTCCCGCTTTATGGCGCGGAGGGCCGTCGGTGCGCAGAAGAGCACGTTCACGCCATGCTGGGACGCGACTCTCCAGAACGCGCCCGGATCCGGGGTCCCCACGGATTTCCCCTCGTAGAGGATGCTCGTGCTGCCGTATGCAAGGGGCGCGTACACGATGTAGGAGTGCCCGACCACCCACCCGACATCGGAAGCCGCCCAGAAGACCTCGCCCGGGGAGAGCCCGTAGAGGTACCTCATGCTCCAGAGGAGCGCGGCAAGGTGCCCGCCGTTGTCCCTCACCACGCCCTTCGGAATTCCTGTCGTTCCTGAGGTATAAAGGATATAGAGCGGATCGGTAGCCTGCACCTGGACGCATGCTGCGGGTGGTGCAGTATCCATGAAACCTTTCCATTCCCTGTCGCTTCCCGCCGTAAATTCTGCGGGGCACTCGGGCCTCTGCACGATTACGCAATGCGAAACAGGGACCCCTGCGAGAGATACTGCCTCGTCGATGAGCGGCTTGTAGGGGATGATGCGGTTCACTTCGATCCCACATGACGCAATGAGGATGACCTTGGGGCGGGCATCGCGGATCCTCGATGCCAGCTCCTTGGGGGCAAAACCCCCAAAGACTACAGAATGGATCGCGCCGATGCGGGCGCAGGCAAGCATCGAGATAACCGCCTCAGGGATCATGGGCATGTAGATGACCACCCGGTCCCCCTTCTCCACGCCAAGCTCCCGGAGCCCGCCTGCACACCTTGCCACAAGGTCACGGAGCTCGCTGAAAGTATATCGCCTGACGGTTGCCGTCACGGGGCTGTCGTATACAAGCGCAACCTGCGAACCTTTCCCATCTTCTACGTGCCGATCGAGGGCATTATAGCAGGTGTTGAGGACTCCCCCCAAAAACCACCTCGTGAACGGAGGATTGGAGGTATCGAGCACCCTGTCCCACCGCCGCATCCACGAGACCTGTTCCGCTGCCTCAGCCCAGAAATGCTCCGGGTCACGGAGCGACCGGGTATACACCTCGTCATACCCGGTAGACCGAATGCCAGACCCTCCCTGCCATGCTATAACATGGCAGATCTTTCTCTGTTCCCATCAAATACCTTTCCCGGCTGGTCATTTATCTCTCCTGGGTGAGGGTTTTCGGCATGACGCCTTCTGGGAATATAAGCCGGATTCCCTTTTAATGGTACATCGCTTAACTAGAATGACAGATGGACTTCTCCTGGATCCTCCTCATCGGCATTTCGCTTGCGGTTGACTGTTTCGCAGTATCACTCGCAGCCGGGGCGTCGGCGCCAACACAGAGGGTGAACCTTGCACTGGTGCTCGGGACGGCGTTCGCGCTGTTCCAGGCCGGGATGATGGTGATTGGATGGCTGGCTGGTATTGCCCTGGTGGAACAGATATCAGGTATCGACCACTGGCTGGCTTTTTTTATTCTCTTGCTCATTGGTGGAAAGATGATATATGAAGGGTTGAAGGGGGAAGAGGATCGTGAGAGGCTCGACTGTCTCTTCCTCCCAACCATCGTCATGCTCGCGGTTGCGACGAGTTTAGACTCACTGGGGGTAGGCCTTACCCTCGCACTTGTTGCCCAGGATATTCTTGTGTTCGCTTCTGTCGCAGGGATCATGGCCTTTTTCTTCGCCTGCGCAGGGGCGATGCTCGGCGGCATCCTCGCAGCGAAATATGGAAGTTGGTTTGAGGTCTTTGGAGGGATCATCCTCATCGGGATCGGCCTTCGAATCCTCATTGAACATCTCGCGGTCCCTTGATTGGCTGTCCCGCAGAAAGGCCGCAGCGGTGAACGATGCTCCTCGTGCGATACTCTCATCTCAACTTCATTCCCCCGTATCGGATGAGAACGCCAGAGGATCCGTTGCGGGGCCTGAGAATATTTATCTCTCCGATCCTCTCACCTATTGAGTGACAGGAGCCCGGGTCAGGAGATGTCAGATATTTACCAGTCAATCTACAAGAAGCTCGAGAAGATCGGTGTCCTCGATGTCCGGCAATACGCCGTGATTGAGATGCCCCCCTATGTTCCGCTCTGCATTGACCGGCTCTCCGACGATGTCTATGCACTCTCCCAGAACCCCGAGGTGGACGGGGTCATGATCGCCGATCCCGACGTGGAGATACGGGTCGACCGTGCAAGGAAGACCGCCGAACCACTCACCCTCCAGACAGGTGAGACAAAGAGGGAAGTATATACCGCTCCCGGAAAGGTGGACCTCAAGGCAAGGAACGAACTCTCCCGTTTCCTTGACACGTGGCTTTCGGACCTTATTGAAAAAGGGTTTATCCGCGATCAGTAAGATAGGCCCGGCTGTACATGCACACGGGCGGCGGGCAGTTCAAAACAAAGGCGCTTTGGGGCCCTTCCACGAATCAGAGGAGGCCCAAAATCCCCCAACGCTTCCTGCATGGTGACGGTTGGGGAAATGCACTGACATGATGGATCACTACTCGGATGTCCGCATTACCGGGGCACCCTTCTATCACCCTGCTTTCGAGGAGGCTTACCAGTATATCATCGGCCGTTACGCTATCCCCAAAAGACGGGTTGCCATCTTTATCCCCTGTGCACTCAGAAAACCCTACAGCCACAGTCCCAGTCACATGCTCTTCAGGCGGCTGATACGCGATGTGTTCGCCGAAGACGAGTATCACCTGGTAATCTTTGGCACCTGCGGAACGGTCCCGGCAGAGCTTGAACTCATGTACCCCTTTGCCCACTACCATTACATGCTCGGGAGGTGCAAAGATGACATGACGCTTCGCGATTTCCTCGAGATTGAGACGTACCGACTTGAAGGGTACCTTCAGAGAACGAAATACCACTACGAACGTCGGTGTGCCTATTGCATAGGAATATTCCGGGAGGCGATGGTCCGGGCCTCCGCGAGGAGCGGAGTACCAATCGATCTCCTGCTCCCTTCAAACCCCGTCATCGAGCGGATGCGTGATCCCGACTGCCCATTCCCCGAGGGGTCACTCTCCATGAAAGAATATATGGACGAATTCAGGAGAGGGCTCCTCTCAATGAGGGATTGACAGCACTCCCGTGCCATACGGGAGAGTGGCCCTGACCAGTGGATCGTTCCCCCTTCAACCGGGAACGGACGGATCAGGAAAGATCACCGGCACCGGGTGTCATGGAAGCTGATACATCCCCCCCTTCGCATTGCGTACCATACCCGTTTCTCTTCAATTGTGTCTTTTTTTTCCTAAATGAGCGATAATCAGGGCCCTGGTGATTCCAAAAGGTTTAATTAGGATTGCTCTCTATGTAATATCAGGTGTATTAGTGTCCAACTAAATCACCGACTGAACGTTCCAATCCATGGTGGAAACCCTGCCCTGAAAGGCAGGGTGGACGCCTCCTGTTGATGCCACCAATCTCCTTTTACATGCTGTTCCAGAGTGTTACCTGTTCCCTTTTGCTGCCTGCAATGGTTGTCACTCATTGCAGTGAAATGGTAAAAAATCAGCATGCCTTATTGAAGGGAAGTGCCCCGTGAGGATTTTTCCGGACACACATGTTCGGCCCCAGGATGCCCCGTCTCTTTCACCTGCATCTCTTTCGCCGTTTTGGGATGCAGGTTCGACGCGTCCCGGCATCATGTTCCTTGAACATACCCCTTCGGCCCCCGTTATGGGATGTCTCTGACGCCCATGGCCTTTTTCGCCGTTCTGGACCACGGACTCATTCCATACTGGTGGTATGTTACCTGAACATTTGTTCGGCCCCACGGTGAATTGTCTTTATCGCGCCCATATCGTCAAGCCGTTTTGATACGGGTGCTCATTTCACCCTGGCACGTATCCCCAGTTGGTTCCTCACTGAGGCGATCCCTTATAGTGCTTTCATAGTATAAATATTTTCTCTTTTTTTGTCTAAAAAAATACGGGTACAGGGAATTTATATACCCGGTCCGCGCGTAAAAACCCCCCTGTCCTGCCAGATGAGTTCATGCACTTCCCCTGCAATATTCCCGGGCCCCGTAAGCATGGCGTCAGATGGGAGGAGGCGCATCATTTTACCTTGATATACCATCCCGTGTGGGTCTCATCAAGGATCTTGTTCTCCACAGGCCTCGTTGCAAGACTCACGATAATCATGGCAACAACGGCAATGACCACACCATAGAGGCTGAAATGAACCGGAAGCGGGGCGATCTTGAAATATGTGATCCCTCCGAAGACACAGGATGACACCAGGCCGAGCGACATGGCCGCAAGGGCCCCCTCGCGTGTCGCCCTCCGCCAATAGAGCCCTGCGAGGAGGGGGACCGCAAAGGTGGCGAACATTATGCCGATGCCCGCCCAGATCAGCCATACCAGCATTGCAGGAGGGTCAAGGGCCAGGATGACCGTGATGATAGCGGTCGCCGCGACCGCGATCCTGCTTACTATGAGTACCTGGGCATCAGATGCGCCTGGCCGGAAGACGTTACGGTATATGTCCCAGCTGAAATAGGTCCCGATGGTCAACATGAGCCGATCCGTGGTTGACATCACTGCGGCGAGGATCACCACTGCAAATAGTCCCCAGACGACGATATTGGGGATTGCAGACTGAATTCCGTATATGAAGACAAAATCACCCGCATTCTTCACCTCCGGAAGTGTGATGGTCCCTTCACGGACAAGCACAATACCGGCGAAACCGCCAAATTTCAGGAGGAACATGACCGCTCCGTATATAAGGAATGCGATAAGCGGCACCCACCCGAAGTATCGCGCATCCTTGACAGCCAGGATATTGTTGATCACATGGGGCGCACATGCAAGACCGATCATAAGAAGGAGAGAGAACGACACCACGTATGCAGGGGTGAAGAGGCCGGCTGCGACCCATGGTTGAACCAGGTCAGAACTTGTTGCCGCCATCACCTCGTTGATATGGGTAAATCCCCCGGCTTTCATGATCACAAGGGGCGCCATGACAACCACGCCCATGATGAGGATGAGCCCCTGGATGAGTGTGGTCCAGGTCACGGCATAGAGACCACCGATGACTGTGTAGATGGTGACGATGAATGCCCCAAGGAGAAGCGCGATCCAGTGGGGAAGTCCGAAGATCCACATCAGCACGATGCTCACCGCCGTGTACTGCCCTGCAAGGTAGATCATGGAGACAACGATGCCTGAAAGGGCCGAGAGCGATCGGAGCGCTTTCGGACTGTCATACCGGTGCACGAAGTAATCCTGTACGGTCAGGTACCCGTTCTTCCTGGCCAGACCATGGATCTTCACCCCAAAGAAGATGATGCAGAACGCCACTGAGAGCGGGACGAATATCTGCTCCCATATGGTCGGCCAGCCAAAATTGAACCCAAGGCCCGAAACACCCAGAAGAGACATCCCGCTGCATACCGATCCGACCATGAGCATGGTAAAGAGCCAGAACCCGAGGGAACGGCCTGCCACTACGTAGTCGCTCATGGAATGGATCTTCTTTGATGCCCAGATACCGATGACCACAAGGACGATGAAATAGAGCGCGACTATTGCAGCATCGAGTGGATCAATCATGAGAGCGCCGCCCTGTAATGGAGTCCCCAGAGGAGGAGCAGGAGAACGACAATCAGTACCGTGCCACCGACGGCGGCGATCGTGAGTATTGGCAGACCAAACATGTATAGATCTTCATAATGTGCGCCATGCGTGACATAATAGATTCGATTTTTTCTGGAGAATTTGGCTGCGCCATTTTCATGAATGCGGATGTGTTTCTCGGAGAGAACCATGCGGTTTTTTATAAAAAACGCCCCGTAAGATGCCAGGTCCCGGACAGGTGTACGTGGATCCGTTCAGCCTCTACTACCATTCAGGAGTACTCTCATCTCCCGGACCGTTTACTTTGGAAGGACAGGTTTCTGTGCAAAAACAGTATGCGGATTACGGGTATCAATGATCGGCACGCAGGAGACCGGGGCTTTCAATTACAAAAGAAGAATCGAGCTGATTATATTGGTGTATCCCATCTTAATATGCAGGAGAAGGGAAGGGGGCAGAGAATGGCAGAGGATGTCAGGGACCTGATCGAGAAGATACGCAAGGAGGGTATCGCGGCTGCAGAGGAAAAAGCCCTCGAGATCGAGGCCCATGCCAGGAAGAACGCCGAGGAGATACTCGCTTCGGCGAGACTCGAAGCAGAGAGGACTCTTTCTGCCGCGCAGGAGAGAATACGTCGTGAAGAGGAGAGAGAGAAGGCATTACTCGTCCAGGCAGGAAGGGACCTGCTCATCTCCCTCAGGAACGAAATCCACGCAATGCTCGAGCGTATCATCCTCCTGGATGTGAAGGATACACTCACACCTGACGCCCTGTTCAGGCTGCTCTCTGCAATCATTTCCCAGTGCCGCGGGGACGAGACCGGAAGGATCGAGATAGAACTGAAGCGAGAGGATCTGGAGGTTATTGAGACATCCTACCTTTCGCGTCTCAAGGAGCAGACGAAGAGGGAGATTGTCTTGCGCCCATCTGACAGTATCTCGGGAGGTTTTATCATTAGTTTCGACGGCGGAAGATCATGCTTCGATTTCTCCGACAAAAGCCTGGCAGAGTATATCGGTGTGCATCTGAAGCCCAAGTTGCATGCGATTCTCCAGGAATCGACGAGGGATGAAGTAAAATGACCGATTTTTACCCCTACCTGGTTTCAAGCCTTCCGGTGCTGCATTTTGGCATGAAACCCCCGTTCTCCTTTGAGAGATTCCTCGAGATCTGCCGGGAATTCATCCCGGCCGACGATTACGCGGTGTTGTGTAACTTACCGGAACCGGCACGATATGTGGATGGCCGCACGCAACAGAAAACAGTGAATGAATGGATAAAATTTGATACTGCGCTCAGAAACGAGCTTGTGAAAGCCCGCACACAGAGAATGCATCATGAGCCTTCATCATACCTGCGCAGGGACGCCTCACCTGATCCGACGCTTGCCGCTGCTGCGACGGCGGCTGTGGCAAATCCTTCTCTCCTCGCCGCCGAGATGTCCCTCGACGAGGTTCGCTGGAAGGCCCTTGATGAACTTGCAGCCGGGCACCACTTTGATTTGGAATTGCTGCTAACCTACGCCCTGAAACTGTTGATTCTCATAAGGTGGGAGCGCGTGCACAACGCAGATCCAGGAGGAATTCTTGAACACGCACTACAGACAGCACGGGGATAGGTGACGGGCTTGAGAAAGGGCAGGATAACCAGGATCAGCGGTAACATGGTGACGGTCAGTTTCGATTCCCCCGTCATGCAGAACGAAGTCGCCTACATCCAGCACAGGAACGAGCGTCTCAAGTCCGAGATCATCCGCGTACGAGGCACCCTTGCAGAGATGCAGGTCTACGAAGATACCCGCGGCCTGAAGGTCGGCGAAGAGGTCGAGTTCACAGGTGATCTCCTCTCAGTAGAGCTTGGACCTGGAATGCTCGGGCAGATCTTCGACGGCCTGCAGAACCCTCTCCCTGACCTTGCTGCGCAATGCGGGTACTTCCTGAAGCGCGGGATCTACATGGAGGCGCTCTCGGGTTCCGATGAATGGGAATTCACCCCCATCGCAAAAGCGGGTGACAGGGTGCGCGCCGGAGACAAGATCGGGTTCGTGAAGGAGAAGATGTTCAGGCACTACTGCATGGTCCCTTTTTCCTGGGAAGGCTTTTTCGAGGTTGTCTCGGTGGAAAAGCCCGGAAAATTCACGAAGAACCAGGCGATCGCCCATCTGAAGGACGAGAAAGGGAAC
The DNA here is from genome assembly GCA_002067095.1 of Methanoregulaceae archaeon PtaB.Bin056. Taxonomy (GTDB): domain Archaea; phylum Halobacteriota; class Methanomicrobia; order Methanomicrobiales; family Methanospirillaceae; genus Methanolinea_A. Next base: position 198,215 of record MVQD01000106.1, on the reverse strand, counting down.
GTGCGACCCGTATCGCTCTGCCAGCGTTGGCCGGTGAAGATACCCATCAGGGCCTATAAAGAGAAGCTCAAGCCCACGGAACCTCTCGTCACCAAGATGCGCCTCATCGATTCGCTCTTCCCTGTCGCTCGGGGAGGGACGTACTGTATCCCTGGCCCCTTCGGAGCAGGGAAGACCGTGCTACAGCAACTGATCAGCAAGCACGCAGATGCAGATGTGGTGGTCATCGCTGCCTGCGGCGAGCGTGCGGGGGAGGTAGTGGAGACCATCAAGACATTTCCCACGTTGGTCGATCCGAGAACCGGCCACCCATTAAGCGACCGCACCGTGATAATTTGTAACACGAGCTCGATGCCCGTCGCGGCAAGGGAGTCAAGTGTATATACGGCAGTCACCATCGCGGAGTATTACCGCCAGATGGGCCTCCATGTACTGCTCCTTGCCGATTCCACCTCCCGCTGGGCCCAGGCCATGCGGGAGATGTCAGGGCGGCTCGAGGAGATCCCCGGGGAAGAAGCGTTTCCTGCATACCTCGAATCCCACATCGCTTCATTCTACGAACGGGCTGGACTGGTGAGTCTTTACGATGGCACACTCGGCTCGGTCACGATTGGAGGAGCGGTGAGTCCGGCCGGCGGCAACTTCGAGGAGCCTGTCACTCAGGCCACGTTGAAGGTGGTGGGGGCATTCCACGGACTCTCCCGCAACCGCTCGGATGCACGCCGTTATCCCGCAATCGATCCACTGATCAGCTGGAGCAAATACAGGAGTTTCATTGACCAGGCACAGAAGGAGAGAGGCCAGTGGCTCCTCCGCAAGGGCAACGATGTCGCGCAGATGATGAAAGTGGTTGGCGAGGAGGGGACCTCCCTTGCAGATTATTCTGACTATCTGAAGTCTGAGTTCTTTGACTTTGTCTACCTCCAGCAGAACGCTTTTGACCCTGTAGACGAGGCGACTCCAAAGGAGAGACAGGCTTACGTCTTTTCCTTTATTGACCGGATAATACAATCAGATTTTTCCTTCACCAGCAAAGACGAGGCCCTCCACTTCTTCCAGCAGTTGCGACAGCTCTTCAGAGGGTGGAACTCCTCACCCTGGCAGAGTGAAGAATTCGAGAGAACCGAGGCAGAGATACGCGCGCTCCTCGCTGAACGGATAAAGGCGGGATAGCATGCAGAAATATTACTCGAACATCACCCAGATCGTCGGCGATGTCATCACCGTTGAGGCAGAGAACGTGGGCAACATGGAGCTTGCCCAGGTGATCACCCGCCGCGGGACCTCGCTTGCCCAGGTGATACGACTGGACGGGAGGAAAGTCTTCCTCCAGGTCTTTTCAGGGAGCCGGGGCATCTCAACCGGAGACAAGGTACGATTCCTGGGTCATCCGATGCGGATTCCCACCGGAGAGCTGCTCCTCGGACGCATCTTCAACGGAAGCGGCAGTCCCCTTGATGGGGGACCTGCCCTCGACGAGAACCTCGTGGAGGTCGGCGGGCCGCCGGTAAACCCGGTGAAGCGGATCATCCCTGAGAAGATGATCAGGACGGGGATCCCGATGATCGATATCTTCAACTCTCTTGTTGAGTCCCAGAAACTTCCCGTATTTTCCATTGCCGGGGAACCATACAACGAGCTCCTCGCGAGGATTGCAATCCAGGCCGAGGTCGATATCATCATTCTCGGCGGCATGGGGCTCAAGTACGACGATTACCTCTTTTTCAAGGAGACACTGGAAGAGCAGGGTGCACTCTCACGGTCCATCGTCTTCATGCATACCGCCGCAGATCCGATCGTTGAGTGCCTGCTCGTCCCCGATATCAGCCTTGCGGTGGCCGAAAACTTTGCCCTCGCGGGGGAGCGGGTGCTTGTTCTGCTGACGGACATGAGCAACTTCTGCGACGCGCTCAAGGTCATCTCGATCACCATGGAACAGATCCCTTCAAACAGGGGGTACCCGGGCGACCTTTACAGCCAGCTCGCGTCGCGGTACGAGAAGGCGGTGGACTTTGATGCTGCAGGATCGATCACGATCCTTGCCGCGACCACCATGCCGGGTGACGATGTGACGCATCCAATCCCCGACAACACGGGGTACATCACCGAGGGGCAGTTCTACCTCAAGAACGGCGTGATAGAGCCATTCGGGTCCCTGAGCCGCCTAAAGCAGCAGGTCAACGGGAAGACACGCGAAGACCACAGGACGATCATGGACACCATGATCCAGCTCTTTGCCGAGTATAGGGAAACCCTTGAGAAGCAGGCAATGGGCTTCGAGATGAGCGCCTGGGACCGGAAACTCTTGAAGTACGGCAACCTCTTTGAGAAGAAGATGATGTCTCTTGAGGTGAATATCCCCCTTGAGAAAGCGCTCGACCTCGGATGGGAGATCCTTCACGAATGCTTCTCTCCTGAAGAGACGGGGATCAAGCGGTCGATGATCGAGGCATATTGGCCGGGCACGCATGAAGGTTAAACTCTCCCAGGGGGAACTCAAGCGCCAGAGGGACGCACTCCGCCAGTATGAGCGGTACCTCCCGACACTCCAGCTTAAAAAGCAGCAGATCCAGCTTGAGATACTCCACCAGCAGGCAATCCAAAAAGAAGCTCGTGATGCACTCTCCCGGAAGAAGAAGGCTGCGATGGAGTGGGCAGGCCTCCTTGCCGAGGACCCGGGAATCGGAAGGTGGCTCGTTCCAAAACACGTCGTGAGGGGAAAGAAAAATGTTGCGGGGGTCGACCTTCCTGTCTTCGAGCGTGCAGAGTTCGAGACTGCAATGTACGACCTCTTCCTTGAACCGCTCTGGCTCGACCGGGGCATTGAGGCACTGAGGGAGATCGTGTCCCTGCAGGAAGAGATCCGCGTCCTCGAAGAGGGTATCTCGGTTCTCAACCACGACCTGCGGATCACCACGCAGCGTGTCAACCTCTTTGAGAAAGTGAAGATCCCCGAGGCAAAAGATGCTATCCGCCTGATAAAGATACACCTCGGCGACCAGATGACCAATGCCGTGGGCAGGAGCAAGATTGCCAAGAAGAAGATAGAGGCAGCGGCGGCCATGGAGAAGGGGACATGATCGTCCCGATGAAGAAGGCGAACATCCTTTGCGAGGCCCGCGATGCAGAGTTGACGGTAAAAACACTCCGGGCCCTCGGCGTCATACATATCGAGCACCAGAACCCCCCGGAGAGCACGAACATCGCGATACTCCGGGAACAGGTGGCCCTGGTCAACTCTGCTCTTGATGTGCTGAACCAGGCAATGCCGAGTGAGAAGGAAAAAATTCCGCAGGAGACTTTGGGCGGCACTGACTGGAAGGAGGTCGCAGGCCGGATCCTTGATTTCAGGAAGCGGTATGAACAGCTGGAGATCGCCTCGAGAGGCGTGATCGGTCAGATCCAGGAATGGGAGCCCTGGGGGGATATCGAGCCCTCGGAGATACAATTCCTCGAGGAGAGAGGGATATACCTTGGACTGTATCTGGTCCCGCTCAAAAAGGTGGAAAATTTTCCCGACGATGTCGTTGTAAAGACGATTTTTACCACCGGAGATATCGCGCACTGCGTCGCGGTATCGAGGAGTAAATTCGAATGCCCCTACCCCGAGGTCGCCCTGCCGAAGCAGAGCGTCACCACATTGAAACGGCAGCTCCAGGAAATGACCGAAGGGATGGAGTCGGCCAGGAAGGACCTCCTCTCTCATGCCCGCTACCATGATTCCCTCTCAAAAATAGGGAAGGATTTGGAGAAGGAGATCGAGTTCCAGCAGGTGCTTTGCGGGATGGGCCGCGACGGCGCAATCAGCTATGTCACGGGGTACATACCGTTCGACGTGGAAGCACAGCTGGTTGAGAAAGCCAGGGAGATGAGATGGGGAGTGATGATCAACGAGCCATCCGATATCGACGAGGTCCCGACGCTTATCCGCAATCCGAAGTGGGCGAACCTGATCAGGCCTGTCCTTGGCCTGCTCGGGCTCACGCCCGGCTACAGGGAACTCGATGTCAGCATCCCTTTCCTGATATTCTTCAGCCTCTTCTTCGGTATCCTCATTGGTGACGCGGGATACGGGGTCGCATATATCATTCTCACCCTTGTACTGCAGAAGGTTGTGCTGAAGAACTGGATCCTCGACAATCCCGACCTGAAGACGACATTTTCATTGTTTTACCTCCTTGGTTGCTCCGCGGTTATCTGGGGTGTTCTTACAGGGGTTTTTTTTGGCCAGACCTGGCTGCTCGACCTTGGATATGTCCCTCCTGTACCGGAATTGAATAATCCCAATTTCATACAGACCTTCTGCTTCTTCATTGGTGCCCTGCACCTCTCCATCGCGCACTCATGGAGGGCCGTGCTGAAGTTTCCATCGCTTACCCTTCTCTCCGACGTAGGATGGATATGCGTCCTGTGGACCGCATTCTTCCTTGCAAGGTACCTGATCCTCGGAGATGCCTTTCCCACCTTTGCAATCTGGTTGATCGCGGCAGGGATACTGCTTGTGATCTTCTTCACCCATCCACAGCGCAATGTCCTGAAGGGGATTGGGACCGGACTTGCAACTGTCGCGTTGAGCCTCATGAACAATTTTACTGATGTGATCTCGTATATCCGCCTCTTCGCGGTCGGCCTTGCGACACTTGCGATCGCGGAGACCACGAATACCCTGGCTTTTGGATTTGGAAACGGGATAGTGGCCCTTGCGGCAAGCGTAGTAATTCTTATCACAGGCCATGGCTTAAACATCATTTTAGGACCGATGTCCGTGCTCGTCCATGGCGTCAGACTGAACGTGCTCGAATTTTCAGGGCATGCGAACGTCACCTGGAGCGGAACGGCCTTCAAACCGCTTAAAGAGGAGTGAAATCAGGAGTATATCATGGATCCAAGTGTTGTGACACAATTTCAGGACATAGGGCTGAGTCTTGAGCTGGCCCTGGCCGCGTTCGGATCTGCCGCCGGAGCGGGAACGGCCGGAATGGCTGCGATTGGGGCATGGAAGAAAAACTACATCCAGAACAAGCCTGCAGCATTCATGCTCGTTGCATTTGTCGGTGCACCCCTTACCCAGACCATATACGGGATGATCGTGATGAACCGCATGTTTGAACTTACCACACAGGGGTATTACCTGTGGGGAATCGGGGCCTTTTGCGGAGCTGCGATTGGTCTTTCAGCCTATTTCCAGGGTAAATGCGCTGCGTGTGCCTGTGATGCCATGGGGGAGACCGGAAAAGGATTCGGAAATTACATGATAGTGCTTGGAATGACCGAGACCGTAGCGTTGCTGGTGATGGCATTTACCCTGGGGGTTCTTGGAAGATTCGGAATATGATTCGTCCAAAAAGAACGGGGGTGAGAGCGGGTGATACCCCGTTTTATCCACTTTTTCCAGAATGAGGGATACTTATTCCCGCGTATATCTCATAAGGGGGTAATTTCCTGATGCGCTGGTGCTCTTTGGCCTTGTTCAACGGAGAGATTGATCCCGCATGTGAGTCCTGCCAGATATACCGTTGAGGGAGGAGACCGCCGGGGATAGTGTAATACCCCGGTCTTGAGGGCCCTGAGATTTAGGTCTCCCTTGAGCGTACGATGATCACAGGTCTCTTTGCATTTACTGCAACGGCATCTGCAGTGCTGCCGAGCAGGAGCTCGCGGAACCATCCTCTCCCGACAGAACTCATCCAGATAACTGACACGTCCTCCTCCTCGGCAACCTTTAGTATCTCTGAAGCAGGGTTTCCAATTTTCACTATGGCCCTTGCCCTGATGCCCCGGGCGGCAAGACCGCTGCGGATTATCTCTATCTTCTGCTTCGCTCTCCGCTGGCAGTCCTCGATCTCTTCATCTGTCTCGCCACGCGAGACCACGAAGAGGAGGATGACCTCTCCTACCCCAGGCGTCGCAGAGAGACGGTCAACCGCGTTGTATGAGTAAGGGGAGAAATCGACAGGGCAGAGGACACGGCAGAGGATCATCGGGCAGAACATCTCGTAGGTCTTGCCTTCCAGGCCCGAAGTGATCTTGTGGCGCATGATCAGCACACTTGTAGGGCTACGGCGGACGACCGCCTTCGATACGCTGCCAAGGAGAATTCCCTCGATCAGGCTGCTCCCCCGTGCGCCGATGACAATGAGAGAGACGGCATTCTCCTCTGCCGCCTGGACAATTGCCCCGGCAATGTCTGATGCAACCTTTACTTCCGTCCTGACCCTGATGTTTTCTCCCTGGCTCTCAAGCTGGCGTTTCTCCTCCCTGAGAGAAATTCTTCCCTCGTAAAAGAGGGCCACACCGATCTCGCCGCCTCCGCGTGGAGATATGGTCTCCTTGACCACATGAAGAAGTATCACGTCCCTCACGCCGGGAAAGCCAGCGATACAGTGGAGCGTCTTTTCTGCATATTCCGAGAAATCGGTGGGGAACAGGATCTTTGAAAACATGCCTTTTCCTAATCTACCGTTGCATGACCCCTTATATTAGTGGATCGTCTTTTCAAAGATATTCCCATGAAGATAAGGACTTCCCCGAATCCTTTGACATAACAGGGAGAACCACCTTGTATCCACTATTCTCAATCGGACAGAGAAGAGAACATTCTGCGAATTTTTTAATGAAATATGTTCCTGCTATATGGCCTGCGCTCCGTTCTTCTCTACCGCAATATGAATGGAGGAGGAAAAAGCAGGGATATTGGGGCTAATTAAAGGGGGTTTTGTCCCCTGCATAGGTATTTCAGAACGAGTCAAATTTTTCCTGTAATTATTCGGGATGAGGGTGAAAAAACTCTATTGAATATATTTAAGCGTAAAATACCGGATATTGGGAGATACTGCCTGATGGGTTAACCCCTTGCGCCAACCCCTTACAAAACTTTTATGAACCAGTATCTTTCATGCGCGCATTTCCCTTAAAAACTCCCTTGAAATTTAAAATTATAAAAAATTAGCTGTACTTTTCATTGCAACTATAGTAAATTATATATCTCAAAATAGATACTTAGATAGTCCTTCAGAGGGAGGGGTGAATGCAATATGGTCAACGAGAAGGCGCTCGAGACAATCGAGAAAATGAAACTTCTTGTCCTGAAGCGGTGCGAAGAACGGGTCCACAACGCTTCGCTAAGTTCACATTATACACCTCCCGAAAGATTCCCCTATCCACAGTGCCACGGCGTGACTGCCATACTTCGCCATCGCCACGGACTTTAATTGGTCGAAGGATTTTAAAAAAAACCATATTATGCCAAACGCATGGGTCGAGCAAGGAGGCAGTGACATCCGATGACCTGGATGGATAAGTTCGGGCTGATGAGGAAGTTGAGACGGGATTCAGTAGACAGACTGAATAAATCCATGGCAGCCTCGCGAATGAAAAATCGCTGTAAAAGTGCCAGCATGAAGTTCGGGTGCAGAATTTTAGGACGCTCTGCGGAAATCATGAGCGGATTGTGAGGGTTGTGACATGGCCACCGAAAAGTCGTTATTGACGAAAATCCGGGAGAAAGAACTTGAAGTCAGCGTAAAGATCGATGATGCCCGGATGGAGGCAGATCGAATGATCGATCGGGCAAGAAAAGAGTCCCAGTTGATACTCAGCGCATCCGAAAACGAAGGGAAGAAAGCGGCAGAGGATTTTCTCCGTAAGGAAATGGAAAAGATTCAGGCGGAAGCGGATCAAATCCGGGTGCAGGCAACGAGGGAGATCGAATCAGTCCGGAAAAAAGGGGAGCATCGGATTCCTGATGCGGTTGAAAAGATCATCGCCATAATACTCCCAGGATAGAAGGGCCATGCTCCAGAAAATGTTGAAAATCCAGGTACTGGGTCCAAAAAAAGACCTCCATAACGTTCTGGATGTACTCTATGCCAAGGGGACCGTTCACATCGAAGATGCCTCTGCACCCAGTTCACCGGGCGAAGTCACGCTCAAGAGGATGACGGCAGATCAGGTCGGGGACATCAACGTTGCGTATTCAAAGATTGGCGGTATCCTTCTCACACTACCAAAAACGAAAATTGATGAAAAGATCGTTGCCCATACCTATGCGAATCTGAAGGCAATGAGCCACGATAACCTACTCATCCACGTGAATTCTGTGATCGATGATCTGGAAGTGGCTACAAAAACACTTGCCAAAGAAAAAAGTGATCTTGAACTTTCCCTGATCAACCTGGGACGGTATGAAAAAATAATCGACAAGATACGTCCCCTTGAAACCAGCATGCCCAAACTTGAGGGATTTGAAGTTACGGTCCTGTTAATTCAGAAGGAGTTCAAGGACGTCATCGATATCATCAGGGATGCCCTTGCGGAGATCACAAAGCGCCAGTTTGAATTATTGTCTGCCGAACTGGATGAGACAACCATCGCGGCAGTCACTATCTTCAATAAGCGATTTTCCGACCAGGTGCATTCCTATTTTTTCAACCAGAACGTAAACGAAGTCCGCCTGCCTCCCGAGTACCTGGGGAAATCGTTCAACGAGATCTTCTCCCTGATAGAGGAGAGAAAAATCTCGTCAATGAAAGAGATCGCAAGACTGGATGCCGAACTTGAAAAGATCTCTTCGAAATGGTACACGGAACTTAACGCGTTACACCGGATCCTTGGAGAGAGGGCTGAAGAACTGAGTATCTTTTCAAAGATCGGGCAGACCGAATACACGTTTATGCTGGCAGGGTGGATACCCAAAAAATCCCTCAAGGAGACCAGGGATGCCCTGAAGGAAGGATTCGGGGGACGTGTAATTGTCAATGAACCGGCACTTACACCCGAAGAGATGGCAGAAGCTCCCACATTCTATGACAATCCGCGAATTGTCAAGCCGTTTGAGTTTTTGATGTGTGTCGTAAGTCCTGCAAAATCCACGGAGTATGATCCAAGTCCCCTGATGGCAATATTTCTCCCGCTGTTCTTTGGGATCATGGTGGGGGACATCGGGTATGGATTGATCATCACCGCGTTTGCCCTCATCATGAAATGGAAATTCTCGGACCGTGACTGGCTGCAGCACCTGATGAACGTACTCATCCTGGGCGCGATCTGGGCGATCATCTTCGGATGGCTCTACGGGGAATTTCTCGGAGACCTTGGCGAACACATGGGATGGATCGAACCTAAGACATTTTTTGGCGTCACCTGGAACCGTATGGAGGCGATAGTCCCATTCCTGATCCTCTCATTCGCGATCGGTGTCTTCCATGTGTTCCTTGGCCTTGTGCTGGGCATAGTCAATGCCTGGACGGAGATGAGTTGCAAGAGGCACGTAGATAAGGCCAAGAAGCATATCTGTGAGAAATCGGGCATGATTATCGTGATCACCGGTCTTATCCTGGTGATCCTTGGAATTGGCCTTGCGCTGCCCTCCACCATTGTGACCACCGGGGCAGCCCTGATAATCGTGGCAATCCCCCTCATATTTTACGGAGGCGGTGCCTTTGGCACGTTTGAGATCATGAGCACGGTGACGAATATTCTCTCGTACTCCCGTATCATGGCTATCGGCATGGCTTCTGTCATTCTTGCGGTTGTCGCCAACAAGCTGGGTGGCATGATGGAGGTTGCCCTTGTGGGGCTGATTATTGCAGCACTCCTTCACACGCTCAACCTGATTCTGGCCATGTTCAGTCCTTTCCTCCACTCCCTTCGTCTGCACCTGGTCGAGTTCGATTCGAAATTCTACCAGGGGGGCGGGAAGATGTACAAACCCTTTAAAAAGGAGAATGGGGGTAAATCGACATGAACCACCCTGATGGATCTTTGCGCAGATTCATGATTGAAATACTTGCTGGAGAGGAGTCATCCATGTAATTGAAGCATATCACTCGGGCATAGTGTATTTTTCAACCTAATCGTGATGCGGAACGCAGAGGCACACGATCAGAATCGAATCTCGAAAACGATGTGCCGCCTGTGCACATGGCGGCGCTTTGGATGGAGGCTGATGTGAATGGTTGATTTCGGAATCCCTATTGGGGCAGGCATCGCATTCGGGCTTGGAGCGCTCGGTACCGGGATTGCACAGTCAAGAATCGGCGCAGCGGGTGCGGGAACAATTGCAGAAAAACCAGAGATGTTTGGATTGATGATCATTCTGGTGGCTATCCCCGAGACACTCGTCATTCTCGGTTTTGTGGTCGCATCCATGATCATGATCATGCTGGTGTGAACCGGGAGACTCCAATAATCCTGGGGCAAGGGGATCTGGAACGGAACACCGGAAAGAACAGGTGAACCATGGCAATTGACGATCTGATCAAGGCTGTAGAAGTGAGCGGGCAGGAACGTATCCAGGAGATACAGGAACGCTCGAAGGCCGAGGCAGATGAAATCATCAGGGAGGCACATGAAAAAGACCTGCCCATAAAAAAACGCTTCATGGACGGGGCGATGCAATCGGTTGCAATACAGAGAAACAAGATATTATCCGAAGCACGGGAAAAGAGCCGGATGGAGATTATCCAGTCTAAAAACGAGGTCTTCGAGAGAGTTTTTGAAGAAGCGGTTCAGAAGCTGGAATCCATACGAAAAGATCCAGACTACAGGAAGATTCAAAAACACCTGCTTGAGGAATCGATTGGTGAACTCGGGTCAGAAAGCATCATTCTTCATGTGGACAGGAAGGATGAAGATCTGGTGAAGGATCTCCTGAAGGAGATGAACATATCCGCCGAGATCGTATCAGATCTCACCTGTGCCGGCGGCCTGAACGCATACAGTCAAGATGAACGCTTCGTGATCTTCAATACCCTCGAATCCCGTCTCAAAAAGGCAAAGGAGATCTACAGGCCCGAAATATTCTCGGTATTGTTCGGTGAGTGACATGGAATATGCGTACGTCAATGCACGGATAAAAGCTATGAAAAGCCGACTGCTTGACCGCTCGTTCCTCGAACAACTCATCAACAAACCTGACATCGATTCTCTCATCGCTGAACTGGAAAAGACCACGTACAGGGAGGAGCTGGACAAGGCAGGGGTGCTCTATTCGGGTATTCACCGCATTGAAGTAGCGATTCGGAAAGATCTTGTCAAGACATTCAGAACGGTCCTCAATCTGATACGAGGAGGAGAGACAGAGTCCTACCTCACACTAATCCTCAACCGGTGGGACGTCCAGAATATCAAGACCATTTTAAGGGGGAAGAAGATCCAGGAAAACCCATCAGAAATTCTGGATTGCCTGATCCCAGCTGGAGAACTCGATGAAGCAGCCCTCACTGAACTCGTGAAACAGCCCGATGTGAAGGCGGTGATCGATCTTCTTGCGACGTGGGGCATAATTTACTCGCGCCCCCTGACGCTTAATTTCAGGGAATTCAGTGAGACAGGAGACTTGCTGGTCCTTGAATATGCACTCGATACGTTCTATTATCAGGATGCCCTCTCAAGGTTGAAATCCGGCGAATCGGATGATGCACGCATCCTCAAAAATATCCTTGTAACCGAGATAGATATCAACAACATCAAGACAGTGCTTCGTTCGATCAGGGACCGTATCGATATTGAGGAGGCAAAACGCTATTTCGTCAAGGGCAGCCCTGATTTTGATATGGAAAGGCTCACCTCGATAATGAAGGCGGGGACAATCGATGGGGCACTGAAACATCTCGAGCATACTCCGTACCAGTTCATCACCACCATCCCACAGGAATACATTGTTGCAGAGAAGATCTCGGCGTTTGAAAAGGAGCTGGAACGGTATCTCGTAAAAAAGGCAGTGAGCCTCTTCATTGGAGATCCCCTCTCAATCGCAATACCGATCGCGTATATCTGGGCGAAATATACCGAAGTGACGAACATCCGTGTGATTGCCCGTTGCAAAATCATCGAGGTACCCGAAAAGGAACTCAGGGAGGCGCTTATCAGTGTATAAGTTCATCGTGGTGACAGATCCCGATACCGCTCCGGGATTTCGCCTTGCAGGCGTGGACGTTATGGAGGTCAATAATTCAGAAGAGGTTCATGCACTGCTCCCATCCCTTCTTCTCAAGGATGATACCGGCATCATCGCGATCAACGAGGACTACATGATGTCTCTTGAAGAGAAGATGATGGAAAAAATCGAGAAGTCCTACCGACCTATCATCATCCCGATCCCATCCCGCGTAAAAAGGCTTGACCGGACCAGTTACATCGAGGGACTTCTGCGCAGAGCGATTGGGTACAATATCGTGCTGAGGAAGTGACTGTATGATTGTCGGTGCTATTTCAAGAATTTCGGGTCCCGTTGTCCTTTCTGAAGGCATGCGGGGATCCCGCATGTATGACGTGGTGAAGGTCGGAAAAGAGCAGCTAAACGGCGAGATCATACGGCTCGATGGCGATCAGGCCGTCATCCAGGTGTATGAGGACACTACGGGCCTGCAGGTGGGTGAACACGTATCCAATACTGGACTCCCTCTCTCAGTCGAGCTTGGGCCGGGTCTCCTCTCCTCTATTTATGACGGTATCCAGAGGCCTCTCCCGCTCCTTGCGGAGAAGAGCGGGAGTTTCATCTCGCGGGGTATCGCTGTCCCCGGAATCTCGCACGAGAAGAGGTGGGTGTTTTCTCCACGGGCAAAGACGGGGATGCGGGTTTCCGGAGGCGATGTGATCGGAACGGTACATGAACACCACCTTGAACATCGCATCATGGTACCTCCGTTTGTATCCGGGATAGTAAAGGACATCTATGAGGGGGAGTTTACCATCGATGAACCCGTCTGTATTCTCGAAGATGGAAGAAAGATCACAATGATGCAGACCTGGCCGGTACGGAAAGGGAGACCGTATCAGCGTAAGATGGACCCCGATACACTGCTTGTTACCGGTCAGCGGGTCTTTGATACGCTGTTTCCCGTAACGAAAGGGGGGACGGCGATGATTCCCGGGGGATTCGGTACCGGCAAGACTGTCGCAGAGCAGACACTTGCCAAGTGGTCGGATACCCAGATCGTGGTCTATATCGGTTGCGGAGAGAGGGGGAACGAGATGACGGATGTGCTCACCGAATTTCCCGAACTGCTCGATCCCAAGACCAAACTCCCATTGATACAGCGGACCGTCCTGATTGCCAACACCTCAAATATGCCGGTCGCTGCACGGGAGGCTTCTATCTATACCGGAATCACCATTGCCGAGTATTACCGTGACATGGGGTACGATGTCGCGCTCATGGCCGACTCCACTTCCCGGTGGGGCGAGGCATTGCGCGAAGTATCAGGCAGACTTGAAGAGATGCCGGGAGAAGAAGGGTACCCTGCATACCTTGCAACAAGGCTCGCTGCATTCTACGAGAGGGCAGGACGTGTCGTGTGTCTTGGTTCAGATGAACGAAAAGGATCAGTCACAGTGGTCGGAGCCGTCTCACCCCCGGGAGGTGATTTTTCCGAACCAATAACCCAGAATACCCTGCGCATTGCCGGCACATTCTGGGCACTCGATACGAGCCTTGCGTACAGGCGGCATTTCCCCTCAGTGAACTGGATAAAGAGCTATTCGCTCTACCTGGACCAGATCCAGGACTGGTATACCGCGAGTGGGTTTTCGGACTGGAAGGATCTCAGGGCGCAGGCGATGTATCTCCTCCAAAAGGAGGTCGAGCTGCAGGAGATCGTGCAGCTTGTGGGCCCGGATGCATTACCTGAGAGCGAGAAGGCAATTCTTGAGATCACACGCATGATTCGCGAGGACTTCCTCCAGCAGAGTGCATACCACGATATCGATTCATTCTGCTCGCTTGAGAAGCAGTACTGGATGCTCAAGGTGATACTCTTCTTTTATGACCGGTTGAACCTGTCCATGGGAAAGGGGATTCCCCTCAGCAAAATCCTGAAACTTCCCGTGAAAGCAGAGATCGGGCGAATGAAGGAGCTCACTGAAATCGGAAAGATCAAGGAAATTGCCGATACGATCGACAGCTCTCTTGGTTCCCTGGAGGTGGAGCGATGATCAGGGTGCCGCTCTTTACAAAAGAGGCACGGGCAATCAACTATGTCTCAGGCCCACTGATTTTTATTCAGAATGTAAAAGGCGTCTCTTACGGCGAGATCGTCAGGATCATCCTCCCCACCGGCGAAGAACGCACCGGGCAGGTTCTTGATATCTCGAAGGATATCGCCGTCACCCAGGTATACGAGGGGACCAGCGGGATAGACAACAAGGAGACGCGGGTGCGGTTCACCGGAGAACCCCCTCGGGTAAAAGTCTCGATCGAGATGCTGGGACGGATCTTCAATGGCATAGGAAAAGCCCGAGACGGAGGCCCCGAGATCATTGAAGAATCAAACCTGGACATCAACGGTATGCCCATCAATCCATCTGCAAGAGACAAACCCGCTGATTTCATCCAGACCGGCATGTCAACGATTGATGGCCTGAATACACTTGTCCGCGGTCAGAAACTGCCCATCTTTTCGGGAGCGGGTCTTCCGGCGAATAAGCTTGCCGCGCAGATTGCACGGCAGGCCAGGGTCCTCGGGGAAGAGGAGAAGTTTGCGGTCATTTTTGTCGCCATGGGCATCACATACAAGGAAGCCTCATTCTTCATGAGGGATTTTGAAAAGACAGGTGCATTAGAGAGGGTGGTGTTCTTCATGAACCTTGCTGATGACCCCACTATCGAGAGGATCGCTACCCCCCGTTGTGCCCTCACTGCTGCCGAATTTCTCGCCTATGAACATGACCTTCATGTGCTCGTTATCCTCACTGACATGATCAACTATTGCGAGGCACTGCGTGAGATCTCCACGGCAAGGGAGGAGGTGCCAGGCCGAAGGGGGTATCCCGGGTATATGTACACTGACCTCGCATCCATCTACGAGCGGGCCGGGAGGGTTAAAGGCAGGAAAGGATCGATCACCCAGATCCCCATCCTCACGATGCCGGATGACGACATCACCCACCCTGTCCCTGATCTTACTGGCTATATTACCGAGGGACAGATAGTCCTCTCACGCGATCTCTTCCGCCGCGGGGCCGATCCTCCGATCGACCCACTCCCATGCCTCTCACGCCTGATGAATCTTGGTATCGGACCTGGAAAGACAAGGGAGGACCACCGGAATGTCGCGGATCAGCTCTACGCATCATATGCCTATGGGAGGGATCTTCGGAGGCTTGTTGCGATTGTCGGGGAAGAGGCGCTCACCGAGCTTGACAAGAGGTACCTGAAATTCGCGGACGAGTTTGAGCGCCATTTCGTCACGCAGGGAGACGAGAACCGGAGCATCGAGAGGACGCTTGAGATAGCCTGGCAGCTGTTCACCCTCCTCCCCGAAGAGGAACTGAAACGGATTAAACGTGAATTCATTCAGAGATATCATCCTGCCGCCCAAAAGGGGATGTGATGGAACAGATTAACCCTACCCGGATGGAACTGATCAAGAAGAACGCACAGATCAAGCTTGCAGAGCAGGGGCGCGATCTTCTTCGTGAAAAGATGGATGCGCTCATCCAGGAGTTTTTCAATGTCATGGAGTCGGTATCGCAGTCGCGAAGCGAACTTGAGAAGCTCTCCGACGTTGCTCAGCATGCCCTGCTCATTGCAGAGGCAATAGATGACCCCGTGACATTGAAGTCTGCCTCATTTGCGACCAGGAGGGGCATCACCCTTGATATCAAGGGAAAGAATGTCATGGGAGTGCCCGTTCCTATCATCGAGAAGAAACGTTTCGTAAAGAGCCTCTTCGAACGAGGGTACAGCATCCTGGGGGTCAGCGGACGGATTGACGAAGCGGCAGAGAAATACGAAGCGGAGCTGGATCTCATCATCACTCTCGCAGAGACGGAAACATCTCTCCGAAGGCTCGGGAGTGAGATCCAGATGACGCGACGGCGCGTAAATGCACTTGAACAGGTTCTCATTCCAGAACTGAAGCGACAGGCAAAATATATCGAGATCACCATTGATGAAAGGGACCGCGAAGACCTTTACCGGTTGAAAAAAGTAAAAAAGATCATTGAGAGAAAGAAAAGAGAGACAATAAATACCTGAACGCACGCTCACCCTGAAGAATCATCTCCCTCGTCGCTCTGGGACTGCGTGACCTACCGGAGTAGGGGTTTTTCGGGTCGGAAACACGGATCAGGAATCACAGCGGTATTTTGTTTTTGTGAGAGATTGGTTCATCCAGGTTTCATGAGGACGACCTTTTTTTCCGCATTGGCCACAAGAGAACAACCCGGGGACATCACTTTCACATTTTGCGAAGAGAAAAAGGGGGCAGGGAAGAGAAAAGAGGGAAAATAGGAAGAGAATGGACTTGAATTATCCAATGAATGGATCAGTTATTACTCTCAAATTCATGGGATCCTTTGTAACAAGCCGATTACTTCCTGTATCGCATCACTCTCCAGCCGTTCTTCACGCTTGACCTCTTTTGCAACCCTGATGATAGCGTCGACAGCGTCCTTTGAGAGTCTTGTAAACGTGACTTGTTCCCATTTTCTCCGGTCCAGGGACCCCCAGCACTCACCCAGTATATACTTGAGGAGCTCAATATCGTGTGCTGAATAGATCTTCCAGTCCGCTCCCAGGTTCAGTCGTATCTTTTCGATGGCCTTCTCGACTGCCATCTCTTGATGGATCTTGAACATTCTCCGGCCCCGCTCATCATCGGTCACTTCAGGCATACCCACCAGCTCACTTTAGAGTCCCTGCGGAGCATATATATCTTTTCGGACACTGCCCCCGCATAATGAGGCAAATCTTCTCGGTTAAAAGAACAGATGTATTCGAATAACTTGAATTCTCACGGTGTTAAGGGAGACGGGAACCGAAGTCTCTCCTTTTGTGCGTGTTATTCACTGCCTCGAAAAGAGAGCTTCTTTCCCTCTATAGAGCTTTCCCCGTGATGCGGGGAGATCAATCCCTTCGCGAACTTTTCCTCTCGATCCTCTCGTAAATGGCAATCAGCCCCCGCTGATCGCCCTCCCGGCAGAACCCGTGCCCGGCACGTGATGTTGTCAGCACATGCCGAAGGTGGCGGTACGATTTCATGCGATTAACCTCCTTATCGGTGCTGGATGTCCCGGGAACGCAATAAATACCGGGATACAACATCAGCTTTTTTTGGGGACTTTGGCCATAAATCCTTGCATTGCACTCATGCACTGCAAATGATCTCCCCATCCTACCCGGCGATGATCACCCTTCTTTCCCTGCATGCGGGAGCAGGATGGCCGTCGCCTCTTCAACAGTTTTTCTTGTATCTATCTCATGCGAAAGAGACTTTCTTCCTATGGCTATGATGTCAAGGACCGCGATAACTGTGATGCGGGGATACTGGACCATATCCCAGAACTCTCGCTCCTTATAGACCCACAATTCCCCTATCACATACTTCAACAGGTCCTGGTCTTCCTGTGAAAAGTGTGTCCAGTCAGCCCCCAGCTGTTTTCTGATCCTCTCCACGACCCGCTCCACGTTCTTCTCCTTTTGCAGCGAGTACATCCGCCTCCCGATTTCTGTCCTGGATACATCCGGCATGTGTTATCCGCCTCTCCCTGTAGGTACGCGGAAATATACCCAAGGCTTAAAAAGGTTTCGCCAGGGGATTTCCCTTGGGATATACCGGGGGGTTGTGAGCCCAAGGATCCGGAGATTATCAAATATCGCCGATATCATCCCTTTCGCGTCAAATTGGAATGATTAATAATGACAGAAATCCAGACTTCTACCCATTCGAGGGCGAGTTCATGATCACACTGCCATTCCTTATACTCTTTCCTGCCGTTATTGCCGTCCTCCTCCTCCTCGTCTCTGCTGACGCATGGCGGAGGCTGGTGGTAAAGGCAGGTGCACTCATCATCGGCATTGCTTCCCTCTATCTCCTGTTCATCACGCCTGGGAGCGGGCCGGAATTTTTTCCGGTCGCGCTCGATTCGATCTCGGAGCTGATGTTCCTGGCGGAGATGGTCATTGCCGCATTCCTTGTCTACCTCGGCATCAAATACAAGAAGTACCTGGCCATCTTCCTGGTTCTTGCACAGGCCGCACTGCTTGTGTATTATGAGAGTCTAGCCGCGGCTGGAACGCATGCCGTCCCGCGCCTCTTCATCGACCAGTTTTCCCTGATTCTGGCCCTGATCATAGGGATCATCGGGAGCCTCATCTGTGTATATGCCCTTGGATACATGGCCACCTACCAGGAGCACCACCCCGAAGTGCGGGACCGGAGAAGGACGTTCTTCTTCCTGATGTTCTTCTTCCTCTCATCAATGTTCGGTCTGGTCTTTTCCGATTACCTTCCGTGGGTCTTCTTCTTCTGGGAGCTCACCACACTCTGTTCCTTCCTCCTTATTGGATACTCGGGCACTGGGGAGGCCGTCAACAATGCATTCCTCGCACTGAACATGAACCTGCTTGGTGGAATCGCGTTTGTGGGAGCACTCCTGTACCTGGCCTTCGTCAGTCCCGGGGGCGAGCTTTTAGACATCAGCACCCTCATCCATTCGGGCCACATGGTCGCCCTCGTTCCAGCCGTCCTGATCGCATTTGCAGGGATTACCAAGGCGGCGCTGATGCCGTTCTCGGCATGGCTCGTCGGGGCAATGGTCGCACCCACCCCTGTCTCGGCGCTCCTGCACTCGAGCACCATGGTCAAGGCTGGCGTCTATATCATCGTCCGGTTCGCTCCCGTGCTGACAGGGACAATGGAGGGGCTTATCATCGGGCTCATCGGAGGGTTCACGTTCCTGCTCGCATCGGCGATTGCCATCTCCCAGAGTAACGCCAAGAAAGTGCTTGCGTATTCCACCATCGCGAACCTCGGCCTCATCGTTGCCTGCGCAGGCGTCGGAACCTACAAGCTGGTCTGGGCAGCGATCCTCCTGATCATCTTCCACGCCATCGCCAAGTCACTCCTCTTCCTCTGCGTGGGCACAGTCGAGCACCGCATCGGAAGCAAGGACATCGAGGACATGACCGGGCTGATCGTGCGCATGCCGCACGTGGCCGTCATGATGTTCATCGGTATCGCCGGGATGTTCCTTGCCCCCTTCGGGATGCTGATATCCAAGTGGGCTGCGATCGAGGCCTTCATCGAGGCACAGTTTGGCCTCATCTTCGTGGCCATCCTAGCCTTCGGGGGTTCGATCACGGTCTTTTTCTGGTCGAAGTGGATGGGGAAGATCATCTCGGTCTGCCCTGTGGCTGCAAAGGTGGAGAACCGCATACCGCAGGAGAAGTGGATCGCGCTTTCGCTTCTGACCGCCATGACGGTGTTCGTCTGCCTTGCGTTCCCCCTCATCTCCTCGCACCTCATCGAGCCGTTTGTCCTCTCTGTATACGGCGCGACCACGCGGCTCTCGCAGGACAACGTCACCATCATGGTCATGATGCTCTTCCTCCTGATGATCATGCCGTTCTCGCTGCTATGGTTCAGAAAAGAGAAAAATATCGTGCCTCCCTACATGGCAGGAAGGCCTGCGACGCCTGACCTCCATTTCCTCGGCTCCATGGGAGTAACGCGGCAGGTAACCCTCGGGAACTACTACCTTGAGGAGGTCTTCGGAGAGAAGAAACTCTTCATGGCCGGGACAGCCCTCTGCTTCGGGCTCATACTCCTGGTCGGGACTCTCACCGCGGGGGTGGCATTATGATCCTGGTCGAGTATGCGGTCATCTTCATCATCCTGGCCCCCTTCATCGGGGGACTCCTGGCAGGAATCGACCGCAAGCTGACAGCCAGGATGCAGGGGCGTGTCGGCCCGCCACTCCTCCAGCCCTTCTACGATGTGGGAAAGCTGTTCAAGAAGGAGCAGATCGTGGTGACGCCGTCTCAGCACTTCTATGTTCTCTCGTACCTTGTCTTCATCGTGGCAAGCGGAGCCCTCTTCTTTGCAGGGGGAGATCTCCTGCTGGTGATATTCGCCTTCACCCTCGCCCACATATTCCTTGTGCTCGGCGCCTACTCGTCGTACTCCCCTTACAGTTTCATTGGTGCCGAGAGGGAGCTGATCCAGATCATCGCCTACGAGCCGATGATCATCCTCGCGGCAGTGGGAATGTACATGGTGACAAAGACTTTCTTTGTCTGGGAGATCATGGCAAGTTCCATGCCGCTGATCCTGTATCTGCCCGGCGTCTTTCTCGGCTTCCTTATGGTCCTCACCATCAAGCTTCGGAAGTCCCCCTTCGATCTCTCCACCTCACACCATGCACACCAGGAGATCGTCAAAGGGGTAACCACAGAGTTCTCCGGCCCGATGCTCGCACGGGTTGAGATCGCGCACTGGTACGAGAATGTTTTCCTGCTGGGGTTCATCTACCTCTTCTTTGCATGGAACCCCCTGGTCGGCATCATTGCCATCATCATCGCCTACGTGCTCGAGATCCTGATCGACAATACCTTCTCCAGGGCGACCTGGAAGTTTACGCTGAAGAGCGCATGGATCATCGCGGGGATGATGGGGCTCGTCAATCTCGGGGTGCTTTATTATCTCTCGGGGGTGGTGCCAGTATG
Organism: Methanoregulaceae archaeon PtaB.Bin056; assembly: GCA_002067095.1. Classification (GTDB taxonomy): domain Archaea; phylum Halobacteriota; class Methanomicrobia; order Methanomicrobiales; family Methanospirillaceae; genus Methanolinea_A. The sequence goes on along the minus strand of MVQD01000106.1, from coordinate 177,766 downwards.
ACCCACCTCTCGAAGTCTCCATGGATCCTCCATTATGACGCGTCGAGCTGCAACGGGTGCGACATCGAGGTGCTCGCATGCCTCTCGCCCCTCTACGACGTGGAACGGTTCGGGATAATCAACACGGGCAACCCCAAGCATGCCGACGTTCTGGTCATTACCGGGGGAATAAACGAGCAGAACCGCGAGGTCGTCAGGAACCTCTACGAACAGATGCCTGATCCGAAAGTAGTGGTCGCGGTCGGGATATGCGCCTCAACTGGAGGAGTCTTCAGGGAGTGCTACAACGTCGTGGGGGGGATCGACTGCATCATCCCTGTGGACGTCTATGTGCCGGGATGCGCCGCGCGGCCGGAATCCATCATCGATGGCATCGTGCGGGCGCTTTCGATCCTCGAAGAGAAGAAGAATATGCCTGCGCCAGGGAGAGCCACTCAGGGAGGTGAGAAATGACAATGGGAGCAGATGAGACCACCGTGATAGAGCGGGACCACCTGATCGGGAGAGTGGAAGAGTTCAACAAGCAGGGATACCGGCTGGTGCAGCTGCACTGCACCAAAGTCGGAGAGACGTATGAGATCAACTATTCCTTTGACCTGGATTACCAGTTCAGGAACCTGAGGATCGTGGTGGACGGGCAGACAGAGGTCCCGAGCATCTCCGGGATCTACTGGGGTGCGTTCATTTACGAGAACGAGATGCACGACCTCTTTGGTATTCGGGTAGTGGGAATGAACATAGACTTTGGCGGAAATCTCTTCCGGACCGCGAAGAAGAATCCCTTTGCAAACCCCACCTTCAGGGGGGAGGGTCCATGTCCCGGAGAATAATCGTCCCCTTCGGACCACAGCACCCGGTGCTCCCCGAACCTATACACCTTGACCTGGTACTCCAGGACGAACGGGTGGTGGAGGCCATCCCCTCCATCGGGTATATCCACAGGGGCCTTGAGACGCTCGTTGCAAAACGCGAGTATCCTGAATACGTGTATATCGCAGAGAGGACCTGCGGCATATGCAGCTTCATCCACGGGATGACCTACTGCCAGGCCGTAGAGCAGGTAATGAACCTCGAGGTACCCGAACGCGCGCTCTATCTCAGGACCATCTGGTCCGAATATTCGAGGATGCACTCGCACCTCCTCTGGCTTGGGCTCTTTGCCGACGCCATAGGGTTCGAGAACCTCTTCATGGCCTCTTGGAGACTGCGGGAGTCCGTGCTCGACGTTTTAGAAGAGACCACCGGGGGGCGCGTCATCCAGGGCAGTTGCAAGGTAGGCGGGGTGAGAAGGGATATTCCAGGCGAGACTCTCGATCGCATGGTCGGGGACCTTGCGGGCTTCGAGCGCGACTTCAGGGAGATTGCAAACGTATTCCTCCACGATGAGTCCATTATCGCCCGCACGCGCGGGGTAGGGGTGCTCTCACGTGGCGATGCGTATCACCTGGGGGCGATGGGACCAACTGCCCGTGGCAGCGGGGTAGCCATTGACCTGCGAAAGACGGGATACGCCGCGTACGGGAAGATACACTTCAAGCCCGTCGTGGAGACCGATGGCGATTGCTACGCACGTTGCGCGGTGAGGGTAAAGGAGGTCTTCTCTTCAATAGACATAGTGCGCCAGGCTGCGGCAAAGATCCCTGAAGGCGAGATCGAGGTCAAGCCAAAAGGAAATCCCAATGGCGAATGCTTCTCCCGTGCCGAGCAACCGCGTGGTGAACTTGTGCACTACGTGAAGGGGGACGGGAGCAGGCACCTTGTCCGTTCGCGAATCCGGACTCCGACCCTCACGAACATCCCGCCCCTTGTGAAGATGCTTTCCGGCTGCGAGCTTGCCGACGTTCCGGTGATCGTGCTGAGCATTGACCCCTGCATCGGGTGCATGGAGAGGTGAACAGAGCATGGCATTTTTTGAGATGGCAAAAACCGCGATCCTGACCACCCTGAAGAGCCCGGCAACCAGGAGATACCCGGCAGTCCCCGCGAAGGTGACCGCCATTTCCCGGGGGAGGGTCACGATCGACCCGGCCAGGTGCATCTCCTGCGGCATGTGCATGAGAAAATGCCCCTCGGGGGCAATTTGCGTGGTCAAGGACGAGAAGACCTGGAGCATCGACCGCCTGAAGTGTGTGGTCTGCAACTGCTGCGTGGAGGTATGCCCTGCCCATTGCCTCGCGATGGAGACGGGATATTCTCCCAGCATGACCGTTCACGAGGGCATTGAGGTAGTCCATATCACCTACGTGAAACCTGAACGCCCACCCCGCAAAGAACCTGAAGAGAGAAGCGACCAGGGATCCTGATCCGTCGAGGACTCTCATCTTCTCCTTTTTTTTGTCTTCCTTCGTTGTGATACGTGCGAATCCTGATCCCCGCACCACACCTTCCCGCTCTCCAAATCCTTGGCTGAGATGAGAGCCTATCATATCCCTTCACCTGGAGTCCCCATGCGAAAAAAGAGCAGGCCTCTCATGAGGTGGCCGGTCAGTGCCGGCTTTCAGCCAAGCCCCAGGTCGACGCGAATCTCCTGCATGGCGCCAAGGGCGAGAGAGAAGAACTCCGGAAGTTCCATGAACCTGGTGATTCCCATCACTTTCTCTCTCCTGCACCCCGCCGCAAACGCCTTCTCTTTGAACTTCTTCCGGAGAGTCTTTTCGGTCACTTCCGTGATGCGACCCCCTTTTACTGCGGCAGTTGCGATAATGAGTCCGGATATATTATCGGCCGCCTGGAGGGCCACATCCACAGGGTCTTGTGAGTCGCCGGAGAGGAAGTCGTTGTGTCTCCTGACCGCGCCGGCGATATCCTCGCCGATTTCTCTCTCGATCAGCATCCGGTAACCCACCTCACCGTGCCTCTCCATGTCTCCTCCCACCAGTTCATAGTCGATATCATGGAGGAGCCCTATCATCTCCCACTGAACAGGGTCTTTCCCCATGCGGGATGCAAGGGCCTTCATTATCGCCGCCGTGGACAGGCAATGCGATCTCAGACTCTCCTTTTCCAGGCACGCGCGCATGAGGTGCCGCGCTTCTTCAGTCTGCATGCCTTCGAGAATCTCTCCCATGATCCCATTATCCCTCGCATCTCCTTCGCATCAGTGCTGCGGCGCGGTCCGCGAGCACCAGCGGCAAAGGAAACCGCGAGTCCCTGCAGCATGCAAGGGTGATCTCTTCAGCCTGTGCACGCGTAGTCCTGTATCCCGGAGAGACCACGACCGGGGCACTCCCCTCCCGTGTCCGCAGCATGGTCCCCACCCTCTCCCTCTCCATCATCACCGGGGAGGAATCTCCCCGGGACTCTCCCGGTTCCCGGGCCTGCATCCCCGCCATTTTACGACCGGCTATACCGATGCTTGCGATCTTCAGGAGATGCCCAAGATGCGTGGCCAGTCCTGTTCTCCGGGGATGCGCATACCCATGGCCATGCACCAGGATGAGATCCGGGGGATAAGGGAGCAGCGAGAATGCCTCGAGGATGGGAGGGATCTCCCGGAACGAAAAATACCCGGGGACGTAAGGGAATTCTATCGCTCCCTTTGCCTCGACGCGTAAAAAGAAGTCCAGGCGCGGGTATCCCACGAGCACTACCGCGGTATATGCGGATGAGATGCCGTAACTTGTGCCCGTCCCCGCAACGAGTGCAGGGCTCTTTCCGAAAAAGTCCATGTCATCCTCAATCCTCCTTCGGATATCCGCCTGTATCCGCCTGGCTTCCTCAAGATCCCCTGGTACATGGAACTGCTCCATGTTCACACCCGCTGATGGCACCTGCGGGCTCTTCTATTCTTCCTGTAGGATCGGTCACCATGGCAAGCCGTGCACTCCATCCACCACAAGGGACAATGCTGCCAGAGCCGCCTCGCATCAACCCCGCGCAGAGTGAGTTACCCCAATCGGAGTCCTTTTCCGGCACCGCGACCCGGAGTTCTTGGTCCGGAGAATATTTTTGTTCCTGCAGTTGCATTCTATATAGAAGGTGGAGGTGGATGACCAGGGAACCCCAGGACACAGCCAGGACCGTTGTACTTGATGAGATCCCTGACTATTACCATGAGCTCTCCGAGTACCTGGAAGTCCTCTCCAACAGCCAGCGCCTGAAGATACTCAAGATGCTTGAGAGAAAACCCCGCGACGTGCGCATGATTGCATCCGAGATATCAACAAGCTACGAGAATACCAAGAAGCACCTGGATAAGCTGATGGGAATGGGCCTCATCAGAAAAGAGGTGGGACTCGGCCAGCAGACTTCGAAAGGTGTGCACCCCGTCTGGAAATACTCGCTTGTCCCGGGGGCAATGGAGGCCGTCGTACGGAACCTTGGCATCTTCTCCAACATGAGGATCAAGATGACCGATACCGACCTCAAGAGGCGTCTCGACGAGGTCAGGCACGCAATCGAGGGAGATATCACCGGCAACCACCCGATGCTCATCCTCCTCGGGGGGCCCGAGGACGGGAAGTGTTTCTGTGTCCCGGAGACCGGCATTCGCATCGGGCGTGTGGATCCGGGTGCCAGAGAGTCACAGGAGAATGAGGGGGATGTGATACTATCCCCCGAGTACACATCTGTAAGCAGGGTAAGCAGGCCCCATGCAGTCTTCAGGAAGGAGGGGACCAAGTGGCTGATCGAGGACAGGGGGAGCACGGGAGGTACCTATCTGAACAGCAACCCCCTCCAGAAGCGAGTCCCGGTTGAGGTGTGTGACGGGGACTTGATCGAACTTGCAAAGGGGACCGCGGGAGCCCGCCTTCTGGTCATCCTCCCAGGCAGGAAGTGACCTGGACGACCCCGTTCCCTCGCGTTCCATGTACCATCCACACCCGCATTTCCCCGTCATCATACTCATAATCGCCCTCATTTCCCTGCCCGCATCTTCATTTGCCGCCGATACCTATACCATCAGAGCCAGTGCCGGGCCGGGAGGAAAGATCTCCCCTTCCGGCGAAGTGTCGGTCCCGAAAGGAGGCGACCAGCTCTTCGTGATCGAGCCGTTCCAGGGCTACCGGATAGAGAACGTGATGGTGGACCAGAAGTCACTCGGCGCGATCCCCTTATACACCTTCAACAAGGTCAATACCAACCATGTCATTTCTGTCACGTTCCTGCCGGTGTACGGTTCGCTGCAGGTCCATTCAAGGCCGGGGGGAGCGGACGTATATATCGACAATACCTTTTACGGGACTACCGATCCCGGCGGCCCGGTGACGTTTTCCCGCATTGCTCCCGGGATGCATTCCATCCGCATGCTCCTGGCAGGATACCAGGAATTCAGCACCGAAGTACAGGTGACCGAGGGTCAGATGACCATAGTCCCAACAGCAGTGCTTGTCCCTGTCCCTACCACGTCTCCCACCACCACTGCCACCACCACTGTCCCTACCACGTCTCCCACCACCACTGCCACCACCACTGTCCCTACCACGTCTCCTACCACCACTGCCACCACCACTATCCCTACCACGTCTCCCACCACCACTGCCGACATTCCCGGCACACCTCCAGTCATCATCCCAATCACGGAACAGACACCACTTCCTAACCAGACGGTCCCGACACTGCCAGGAAACGGCACGATGCCTCCGTCTTCGCCAGTAATTCCAGGAGGATTGATCTTGCTCGCAGCGGGGGCCCTGGCCACACTTCTCATCATCAGGGATGTGCTCGGCTCACGCCGCCAGATCGGGATTCCTCTTTTCAGGCGCCTCGTATCCTTTGCACTCTTTGCCATCCCATGCATCGCAATGGGGGTAGTCCTTCACTGGTACCTCATCTATCAGGGGGAGAGTGTAGGGGCCCTTAATCCCGAACTAATCGCGGTTGCGATGCCCCTGGTTATGTACATGATCCTCTCATCCATCGCACTGATGATCGGGTCTCTCATCTCGTGGCCATTCCGGGGGACGCTGAAGGTCCATATCATCGCAGGGGTCATGCTGATCTTCCTTGCGTTCATGAGTCTGCTCACCGGCGACCCTTCACGGCAGTTCATCACTGGGGTGATGCTCCTCGCCGCGATACTCTCCACCCTTGCAGCCCGCTGGCAGGACGGAATATACTGGCCCGGCCAGGGGGAAATGCCGGGCGCCCCGGATATGCGAAGTGCCTTCCCTGATGGGCAGACAGATCTTCGCACACCCGCCATAGCCGGAAACGGGATGTTTCCAAAGGAACTCACGGAGAAATATGAAGTGATGGAGTTCGTTGGTTCAGGTGGGCTCGCCAGGGTCTACAGGGCAAGGAATCTCCAGTCCGGGCAGGAGGTGGCGTTGAAGATACCCCTGCAATCGGATGAGAAGACTGGGAAATCATTTTTGAAGGAGATAGTCGGGTGGGAAGGACTGAACCATGAGAATATCGTGCGGGTGAGCGGGGTGAATATCCTCCCCGTCCCATACGTGGAGATGGAGTACGTCCCAAAGACCCTCGCCGATGTCCACAAGCCCCTCCCGGCCAGGTCTGCCGCGAGGTTCTGCCGCGACGTTGCCCGGGGCCTCCTTTTTGCCCACGAAAGAGGGATAATCCACCGGGATATCAAGCCCCATAATATCCTTGTAACCTACGAGGGAGTGCCAAAGATCACAGACTGGGGGATGAGCAAGGTGATGGGGGTGACCGGAATGCCCACCATCACAGGGTTCTCACTCGCGTACGCCGCCCCGGAGCAGCTGGCACCCCAGACATTCGGAGAGACCGACCAGCGGACAGATATCTACCAGATTGGGTGCGTCCTGTATGAATTGCTCACAGGAACGGTCCCCTTCCCAGGCAACGACATGGTGAAAGTCAGTGGACTTATCCTCACGGAGGCCCCCAGCCCACCTTCGACCTTGAATCCTGAGGCGCTCCCGCTCGATGCAATCGTCATGCGCTGCCTTGAGAAGAACCCCGATGACCGTTACCAGAATGTCCGGGACCTGATCAGGGACCTCGATGCATTCCTCCTTCGCGAGGATAATGGGGACCGGTATCACATATTCGAGGACTGACCCATTTTTTTTATCCCGACTTTGTCAAAAACCTCCTCTGAGGTCCGGAACTGTTGAACTCATGCAGATATGCAAGAGAGAACCTGATGGGTCTTTTCAAATCCCCGGTAAAAGTGCCAAAGAGATGTCACAGGTCTGAACTAAAAAAATAGTATGGGTGCTCCCCTGCAGTAACAGCTCCTGCGGGGAGCGCGGTCTGCATCTGTTGTGAGTGTGTGCAAGTTTTTCAGGATCTGGCATGCGCTACAAGTGTCCAATTGCCGATAGGGTGTGATGCTCGAAGGACGTGGTACGTTCCTCTGACGGTTTGGTGGATGTCATTTTTTGGTGGTGTTGCATGCTGTCCCAAGCCTCCTCGCAGGGGACAGCGGGGCACGGGGACGCCTCGGCACATTAGGGACGGGCATCGTGCCTCTCCGGTGAACGGGATGAACATGATTCCTTTCACCGCCACAGTTGAATCCCTTCACCGGTCGCCCCTCTTTCGGGGTGGCAATCCTCCGGCCTCACTTCCATGCCTCACCATACCATAGTGCCACGGTTCTTCTTTTAAATTGGACACATCAGGAGAGTACTACCACCCTCACTGGTAATTCAATGATTGAACCTGAAGGTTCAACAAGGAACTGAGTAGCTGTTGAAAATTATGATGATTCATGAGAGACAATTTTTTTTATACCAGGGATACAGGAAAAGGTGATCTATTGATCCGCGTTCTCCTTGTTGACGATGAACCAGCACTCTTTCCTGTGACGAAACTTGCGCTCGAGAAGGACGGCGATGTCCTGGTTGACCTTTGCGCATCCCCGGCGGAGGCCAGGACCCTCCTCGAGAAACGGCACTATGAGGTGATTATTTCAGACTACGACATGCCCGGAGAGGATGGCATCACCTTTCTTTGCCATCTCCGGGAGTCAGGTGACGATACGCCGTTCATCATCTTCACAGGAAAGGGAAATGAGACGGTGGCGATGGAAGCGTGCAATGCCGGAGTAGACTATTATCTCACCAAGTCTGGTTCCCCGCGAGAGGTATTTCACCGCCTGAAGGAATGCGTGATGCGCGCCTCCCGGGGATACCGTCACCAACACCCCTGGGATATCGCATTCACGACCCCGCTGGGAGTGCTCGAAACCCTTCCCGTGCCGGTCTTCGTTCTTGATGAGAGGTTGCATATCCGTTACCTGAACCGGTCTGCTACCAGGATCTCCGGATTGAAAACCAATCGTCAGGAACTCCTCTCCTTCAACAGTATTCTCGATAAAAATTCGTCAAGAGAATTGATTGTCTTTCTCGAACATGTGATAGGAGGCAGCGAAAGCCGGGATGATGCCATTTGCCCGGTTCCCCTTGTATTCATGGGCCCGGATGGCAGATGTATCCACATGGAATGCAGTATCCTCCCGGCCCGCGACGAGAACGGCCGTCCCACCGGGTTCGTCGTGACCTGCAATGAGAGCATGTTGCAGGGTCATGGGTAGTCCAGTTGGGGAGCCCAAAGTCAATCTTTTTGTTGCGGGCGTGCAGAGAGCGCCCTCCCCACCGCCCTGAACGCTCCGTCTATTTCGCGGTAATTCGGGATATGCCTTTCCCGCAGTACCCGTTCACCGCTCTTCATGCTGTCGCCCCCGAGGATGCAACCGATGACCATCTTGTGAGTGTTCCTCGAGAACCTTGCAATCTCCTGGCCAAGGTGGGCAGGGTCGAGAATTGCCGAAGGGACCGCGATCACAACGGCAATATCCCAGTAGTCCTGGAACCGGGTCAGTACGTCAAAGACCCTTGCATACCGTTCGGCCCCCCCGTCCCCTATGATGTCAAGGGGGTTCTCCCTGCTCCACATCGGGGGCAGGAACTCATCGAGGGCATTGATCATCTCTTCGGGGAGTGGTGGGAGGGAGATGCCGTACCACTCCGCATAATCGGATGCCATCACTGCAAAACCGCCTGCAGTCGTGATCACGAGGGCCCTGTTCCCCTCCGGGTACCCTTCCGAGGCGAGAAGTTCTGCAACATCGAAAGCCTCCTGGATGGTGTAGACTGGGATGATCCCTGCCTGGCGGAATGCTGCCTGGTACACCTGGTAATTCCCTGCGAGCGAACCGGTGTGCGAGGCTGCCGCTCTCTGTCCTTTGCGTGAAGAGCCTGACTTGAGCGCGATAACCGGCTTTGTCCCTGTAATCTCCTTTACGGCATGGAGAAACTCCCTCCCGCGCCGTATCTCCTCGACGTAAAGGATGATGGCCCGTGTATGGGAGTCGGCTGCAACCATTCGGATGAAGTCAACGAACCCCAGGTCGACCTGGTTTCCGACGCTTATCACCATTGAAAAGCCAATGTATTCAGGAATGCTCCAGTCAACGATAGTCGTGACGACTGCCCCGCTCTGGGAAATAAAACCGATGTGCCCCTGCATAGGTGAGACGGGGTCAAACGTGGTATTGAGGTTCATGTGGGGGAGGATGATCCCAAGGCAGTTCGGGCCCACAATACGGATACCACCTGCGCGGGCGATCTCCAGGATCTCCTTCTCGAGCATCGCGCCTTCCTCCCCACTCTCGCGGAACCCCGATGAGAGGATTATGGCAAGCTTCACGCCTTTCTGCGTGCACTGGCGAAGAGCACCAGGGACTGCCAGGGCAGGAATTGCGATCACCGCAGCATCCACCTCACCTGGAACTTCCGTAATGCGGGGATAGGCCCGTTTCCCGAGGATCTCCTGGCTCTTCGGATTTACAGGATAGACCGGCCCCGGGAACTGGAGCAGGTTCCGAAGGACCACGTAACCAATCTTCTGAGGATCAGAGGAGGCACCGATGATGGCAACTGAACGGGGATAGAGGAGGTCTTCGCCGGGGGTGGGGCCTTGAGCATCCGTCTCCTTCTCCTGCCCACGGGCAAGGTACACCCTCGCGTCCACCGCGACACAGCCGCGTGGGTACAGGATCAGGGGGTTGATGTCGAATTCATACCAGTCGGGGTCGTCTTCGAAGAGATGCGCGAGCCGCAGGATTGCATCCACGAGGGCTTCCCTGTCAAGCGGGGCCGAACCGCGGAACCCCCGGATGATACGTGACCCGCGGATCTCGTCGATCATATCCTCGACAGTTGCCCTGTCGACGGGAAGCACCCTGATCGACACGTCACCGAGGAGTTCTACGAGCGTGCCTCCAACGCCGAAGGTAATCACCTTCCCGAATGCACGGTCTGTCCTCCCGCCTACAAAAAGTTCGAGGCCCTGGGGATATTGCTTTGCCACGATTATGCCGGAGATCTTCGCCCCGGGTACCTTCTCCAGGACCGACCCGGATATCGCCCGGAACGCGTCTCTTGCTTCCTCAACAGAGTGGATCCCGGAAACGACCCCCCCTGCGTCGCTCTTGTGTACCACCTGGGGTGATACGACTTTCATTACCACCGGGAATCCTATCGACCCGGCAATCCTTCCTGCCTCCTCCGGGGATCTCGCGACACCGTGCTGTGGGACTGTTATCCCCGCTCCTGCAAGGAGGGCCATCCCTTCCTGCTCGGCAAGGAGCAGGGGACCATCTCCCCCTCCCGCTTCTCTCTTCACTCTTGGACCGCCTCTCATTAAGGGTGAATTCTCTCGTTCTCACCTTAGGCCCCGCATGTTATGTACGTATCGTCCTGTTCCCCGGAAGGGATTATCACCCTGGCAGCAGATTCTTCCTGGATGCCAGAACCGGATCTGGGAGAGGTCATGGCCGAAAATGCGCAGAAAAAAGGTACTTTCCTGCTCTCGGAAGTCCTTGCCAGGGCGGGCAACAGAAGCCCTGTGCCAAAGGCGGCAGCCGAACTCTGGCCTCTGTTCACCACCCTTGACCTCGTCACTGAACGTGTGCCCGGCGACCTTCGCCTCCGGAGAAAGGAGCCCTCCCCGCAGAGGACTCTCTCTCCTGACGAGTGTCAGAGACTGGATGCCTTCTTCAGGCATCCCTTCCTGCCTTTTGAGATCGAGAATTCCATCCGCCAGTATATCAATGAAAAGACCGGCAAGGCATGGAATGACCCGTCCGTCCTCCAGAAGATCAGGCATGCGATCATATCGCAGAAGGACGAATACTGGCGCGAGGGGAGAGAGAAAAAGGTCGTCTACAGGAAGGGATACGCCGTTCTCGGGTACCTTGCCTACCAGGCGCCGGTCTTCTTCGTTCAGGCCGAGCACCTCCTGTATGGCCTTGCCCTGGCAGGGCTCCTGAAACGGTCCATGCGGGTGCTGGATCTCGGGTGCGGTCCCGGCGTAGTTCCGCTCGCCATCAACGACTTCTTTCGAAGGATAGGCGGGTGTACTGCAGATATCTATGCAATCGAGCAGTCAGAGGAATTTATCGAGGCCTACCGTTTCCTCGCGGAGAGAACTCTTTCCGGGGGCGATTCTGTCACGCTCCATCCACCTCTCAAAGGTGACATTGGCACAATGCCCCTTTGCGACATCCCCCCATCGCTCGACCTGATTATCTTCCAGAATGCCCTGAACGAGATGACCGCGCTCACTCCCAGGGAGAGGGGGAAACTTGTGCAGAGATATGCAAAGGCGCTCTCTTCCGATGGCAGCATCCTGATTGTTGAGCCCGCCGACATGGTAAATTCATTGGAGTTGAGGGAGGTCGCCCACCATGCGGCGGCTTCCGGCCTCTTTCTTCATGCCCCATGCCGCTTCCTCTGGAACGTCCCCTGCGTCCCTCAACACTGCTGGAGTTTCGTTGAAAAACCGCCCATAAATGCGACAGAACTCATGGAGGCTCTCGCAACTGGAGATGAAAGATACCGGTACAGGAACACCGACATCAAGTACTCGTATGCGCTGCTCAGGAAGGCACCCCCCCAGGCGGTCCCCGGGCTCCCCCTTTCGTCAAGGAGCTATGCCCGGCTCTCCACCCTGTCGCGACACCTCAACAGGAGGATCAATGTTGCGGGAGTTGTACTGTCAGGAAACCTTGGAGACCAAAGGACGTATGTATACAAAATCTGTGACGGGACCGCAGGGCAACCCGTCTATGCGATCCTTCCCTCCTACCACCTCTCTGGGAAGAACGACGCGCTCCTTTCGATCCCCTATGGGTCCATTGCCGAATTCACCTCCGTTCTGGTCAGGTTCAATCAGAAACACCGTGCCTACAACCTGCTGGTAACAAGGGAGAGCCGGGTGAGAGAATACACTGGCAGGGGCAGGTCTGCCTCCCTGCACAGGGTGCGCACGGGGAAGAAGGACGACCAGCGACCGGGGTGAGACCCGGCAGGGCAGGGGGGCCCCGCGTGAATTTTTGGTTTGATGGCATGCGGCAAGGAATTGCGCGATATACAAACTTAAACGGTCAGGTATTCCCGGACCTTTGTTTCATCGCTGCCGCCATTCTCTCCTGGCCCTGGCCGTGAGAGATTCTCGAGTCAATTCTCATTGCTTCGCCCAAACCTCCGGTCAATGGACATGCATTTATGACGTGGCCCGTCCATACAAGATTTTACAGGAGGGATGGAAAGGACAGGTAGCCATCCCGGGGAAATCAGAGAGAGGGCGAAGGAATACGATGCGGCATATCATATCCATCCGTGATCTGGACAGGGCCGAGATCGACGGAATGCTGGACCACGCGCAGGCCCTCCAGGAAAGAAGATACGACTCGGAGGCCCTGAAGGGGAGACTCCTTGGCCTCCTCTTCTTCGAACCAAGCACCCGGACGAGGATGTCGTTTGCCTCCGCCATCGCCCGCCTCGGCGGGGACTCGATCTCGATGGACAGTGTGGAAGCAAGCTCCATGGTAAAGGGCGAGACCCTCGCTGACACGATCCGGGTAGTGAGCGGGTACGTCGATGCGATCGTGCTTCGCCACCCAAAAGAGGGGGCGGCCCGCCTCGCGAGCGAGTTCGCCCAGGTACCTGTCATCAATGCAGGCGACGGGGCCGGGCAGCATCCTTCGCAGACGCTCCTCGACCTTTACACCATCCGGCAGTCGATGCCGCTCGATGGCGTCACTGTCGGCCTGCTCGGTGATCTCCGGTACGGGAGGACTGCGCACTCGCTTGCCCATGCCCTTTCCCTTTACAAGGCTACCCTCCATACCATATCGCCAAAGGGGCTTGAGCTCCCCTCGGGCCTTGCAGGTGAGCTTCGCGATGCAGGCACCGAGGTGGTCGAGCATGATGACGTGCAGGAGGTGGTAAAAGACCTTGACGTCCTCTACGTCACACGGATACAGCGGGAGCGTTTTCCGGATTCGGCCTCCTACTTCAAGGTCGCATCAAGCTACAGGGTTACCCCGGAGCTGCTCACGGGTGTACGCGATCACCTGGTAGTCCTTCATCCCCTCCCCAGGGTCAACGAGATCGATCCGCGGGTGGACCAGCTGCCTTACGCCCGGTACTTCGAGCAATCGGCAAACGGTATCCCGGTGCGGATGGCAATGCTCCTTCGGGTGATGGCATGAGAAGAGCAAAGGGCGAACCCAAGGGCCTCCTCATCAGCCCTATCGAGAACGGCACAGTGATCGACCACATCACCGCGGGAGAGGCTCTCAACGTGCTTCGGATAATCGGGATCACGGGCACTACCCAGGAATCGATATCTGTTGCAACCAACGTGGAGAGCGGCAAGATCGGGTTCAAGGATATCGTGAAGATCAAGAACAGGGAGCTTCGCAAGGACGAAGTGGACAAGATCGCGCTGATTGCCCCGCGGGCCTCTATCAACATCATCCGCAATTACAAGGTCTGGGACAAGAAGGGCGTCGAGATCCCCGCCGAGGTGGTCGGGATCGTGCGGTGCCCGAACCCCGGGTGCATATCGAACACGAACGAGCCCATTGAATCCTGTTTCCTCGTGCAGCCGAAGGGACTGCGTTGCGTGTACTGTGACTGGCTGATCTCAAAAGACATCACGAGCCACATCATATGATTATCCCTCCATTTTCGATGAACATCTCCGATTCTCCGAAATACCGGGAATATTCCTTTCAGGGCCATTCGGTTCATCTTCATTGGCTGACCGCGCGGGTCTTATAAACAACCTGGCAGATGCAAAAAGGGAAAGTATTTCCCGTCCTGCTATTAAAACGAATAGATAGGAAGGGATTTTTGATGAATTGCCGCGTTCTGCTTTTTATTGCGGTATGCACGATAGTCGGAGGGGTTACCTGTGGGGCAGCAGCGCCTGCCATGGAGGCAATCGATGCCTACAACAGGGGTGTCGACCTTGCCGTAGAGGGTAACTTCTCCGCAGCGCTCGAGTCCATTGACCAGGCACTCTCAATGGACCCGAACTTCACCATCGCCTGGATCACCCGGGCGGGGATACTGAACGCGATGGGAGAGTATAACCAGTCGCTCGTGGCCTCTGACCGGGCGCTTGCGATCGATGAGAACCAGGCGGAGGCATGGACCAACCGCGCAAGCGCCCTCATCTCGCTTGGCCGCAACGAAGAGGCACTTGAATCAGCCGACCGCGCCATTGAACTCGACCCACGGCTCTCCGAAGCCTGGATTGACAGGTCGACGGCACTCTCCAACCTTGGCCGCAACGACGAAGCGAACGAAGCGCTGCATATGGCGATGTTCCTTATCGGTGAGATGAACGGGACTCCCGGGCCCGAGCCCACAACCGCAAAGGCGCCCCTCTCGTGGGTACTTGCACCCGCTGCCGCGGGAGCCGTTACCGGGTTCATCCTGGCAAAGAGGAAGAACTCCTAAATCCATTTCCTGATTCGTCTGCACATTGCCGGCAAGCGGATGGACGAGGAAAAAATGATGCTGAGAGTATCACCCTCCCATTGAAGTGTCCAATGATATCAATGTGCATGATGGACCTGGTTCAGCAGTCCTGTCCTTCTGGCCTGGACTTTCGGGACACGCTGAATAACACGGGACCTGCAACCAGGTCATTCAGGATTCCGACGGAAGGGGCAGCTATGATATTCACGACCCGATCAAAAAGAGATGCTGTGAGTACCAGTCTTTCGCTTCTCTGCACCAGGCTATAAATTATGCTGATGGTTGCAGTTCTACGAACCCAAATGACGCTGAAGGAAAGCCGCATCAATCAGGAGAGCAGCCGGCCGTGATCATCGATCTCTCCGCGATATATCCTGGTACTTGAGATCCATTTCCCATCCTCGGCAAGTACGCAGGTGATCTGATGGATGTCAACTTTCTGATGGCCCCGCTCCCTCCGGAGCCTGTTGATATCCCGGGCGATGGGAAGCGTCTCCTCACTGACGACAAGGGCATCGAACTCATCGTCGAGCGCCGACCCAAAACGGTCGTTCAGCGGTTGGATCGTCCATGTGGCGCTCCATTGGTTCTCCCTGATAAACTTCTCCAGCGATCTCCTCCTCTCGTTGAAGGGACGAACGGGATGGCTCTTTCGTGATGCAAAGGCATCGGTTGTCAGGCCAATGATCACCGTGCCAGCGCTTCCCGCAAGATCAAATGAACGGGAGATCAGCCTTTTATGGCCATCATGGAGGGGATCGAATGTTCCCCCGACCATAACCTTCATGGTGCCTGATATTGATTTTTTAATGCTATTATGGCTGTTGGTCGCACGCGCACGGCAGAGACCTTTGTTGCGGAGAATGCCACGGTGCTCGGAGACGTGGAGATCGGGTCCGGGGTGAGCATCTGGTTCGGCGCAGTGGTCCGTGGAGACAGGGATAAGATCGTCATTGCAGACCGGTCGAATGTACAGGACAACGCAGTGATCCACACGAGCAAGGGGTTCCCGGTCCGTATTGGAAGCGATGTCTCCATAGGCCACGGGGCCATCCTGCACGGCTGCACCGTCTCTGACAGGGTCCTCGTTGGGATGGGGGCCATCGTACTCAACGGGGCGGTGGTGGGAGAGGACTGTCTCCTTGGCGCCGGATCGGTGGTCACAGAGGGTACCGAAATTCCATCCGGAACCGTGGTCGTTGGCGTGCCGGGAAAGGCGATCAAGCCGGTTACAGAAGCCCAGAGAGCGCATATCGTCCAGAACGCCAGGAATTACTGGGAGCTGGCAAGGAGCTACCTGCATGCCTGAGGTGGTGATCATCGGCGGGGGAGTTACCGGGATCCAGGCGGCGCTTGACCTCGCCAACCACGGGATCGATGTACATCTCGTCGAGAAAGAACCCTCCATCGGAGGCCACATGGCGATGCTTGACAAGACGTTCCCGACGAACGACTGCTCGATGTGCATTCTCTCACCCAAGATGATGGACGTATACCGGCACCCCAGAATCCACACCCACACCTGCGCAAGGGTGAGCGCGATCTCGGGCGAGGCCGGGCACTTTACCGTCACCATCACCAGGATGCCGCGCTACATCGATGAAGAACGCTGTAATGGGTGCGGAGACTGCATCGAAGTCTGTCCCGTCGAGGTATACAACCGGTTCGATGCAGGCATAGGGGTCAGGAAAGCCATCTATAAACCCCACCAGCAGGTGGTCCCTGATATCGTTGTCAAGGATCCCGAACACTGCATCGAGTGTGGCCTCTGTTATGATGTCTGTGGCCGGGAGGCCATACGCAAGGAAGATACCGAGCAGGAGTTTTCGGTCGACGCAGTGAGCGTGATTATTGCCTGCGGATACGATGTCTTTGACGCGGGGAATAAGGAGCAGTTCCAGTACCTGCGGTTTCCCGATGTTGTCACGAGTCTTGAGTTCGAGCGGATGATGAACGCCAGCGGGCCGACAGGGGGGGTAATACGGAGACTTTCGGATGGGATGACGCCTCGGTCGATTGTCTTTGTCCAGTGCGTGGGTTCAAGGGACAATCAGATCGACAGGCCGTACTGCTCGGGAGTGTGCTGCATGTATGCGATCAAGAATGCCATACTCATCCGGGAAAAATACCCCGAAACGGAGGTGACCATCCTCTACATGGATATCAGGGCGTACGGAAAGGGCTACGAGGAGTATTACCAGCGGGCGGTGGATGCCGGTGTGCAATTCGTCCGTGGAATGCCTGCCGAGATCCTTGACGAGGGAGATAGACTCTCTCTGCGGGTTGAGAACACGGAAAGCGGAGAGATGCTGAATCTCATGCCCGAACTGGTTGTGCTCTCAGTTGGCCTCCAGCCATCAATTGAAGCGGGGAATATCGCCACCCTCTTTGGCATCCCAAGGGAGCAGACGGGTTTTCTCAAGCCGCTTGATGACAAGATAGAGACCGTTGCAACCATAAGGCCGGGGATATACCTTGCAGGGACTGCGACCCAACCACGGGATATCCCCGACTGCGTTGCGCATGCGGGAGCTGCGGCCATGAGAGCCTTCCTCGATGCGAGCAGGGACGGGTCTTCCCGATGAAAGCGGTGGAGACGATATCCTGGGACGACGATGAGGTCTCGGTTACGCTTATCGACCAGACGCGGTTGCCAGAACATTTCCGACTCGTTCGCTGCCGGTCGGTTGACCGGCTCATCTCAGCAATACGCCGACTGGAGGTCCGTGGAGCTCCCGCACTCGGAGTTGCAGGGGCCTACGGGGTGGTGCTTGCGAGCAGGAAGATCAGGGAGAAGGAGCATTCCCGCTTCATGCGGGCACTTTGGGTCGAAGCGGGACGCATCACCGGGGCAAGGCCGACTGCCGTGAACCTTTCCACTGGCGTCGATTTCGTAATGAGGGCAGTCGAAGAGGCCCATTCCGTCCCTGCTGCGAGGGCAGATGCATTGCACGCCGCACGGGAATTTGCCTCTGCAGATGCCCGTGCCTGCCATGAACTGGGCAGCCATGGCACCTCCCTCATCCGGGGGCGCACTACCGTGCTCACCCACTGCAATGCAGGGGCGCTTGCATGCAGCGAGTGGGGGACTGCACTCGGCGTCGTCCGCTCCGCGGTGGAGTCGGGAGCAGAGGTGCAGGTGATCGCCTGCGAGACCCGGCCGCTGCTCCAGGGAGCCCGTCTCACCGCCTGGGAACTCCAGAGGGACGGCATCCCCGTGACAGTGATCCCCGACTCGTCTGCGGCATTCCTCATGAGACGGGGAGAGATTGACATGGTGATCGTAGGTGCCGATCGGGTCACCCCCGACGCAGTCTTCAACAAGATCGGGACCTATATGCACGCCGTCTCCGCACGCTACCACGAGATCCCATTCTTCGTTGCCGCGCCGCTCTCCACGTTCGACCCTGGCCGTTCGACCGATAACGTCACCATCGAGGAGAGGGACAGGAACGAAGTCGCCTCCTGCGGAGGGGCTGTGACGGTTCCGGACGGTGTGGATGTCAGGAACTATGCATTTGATCTCACGCCCCATGACCTGGTCACCGCATTCATCACTGATGTTGGGGTCATGAAACCCCCCGTTGACTGGAAGCAGATCGAGGCTGCCAGAAGGGCCCGCGGGATGTAGGGAGATGCAGGCCTGTGCAGACTGACACCATGCTATGGCAGAACCTGGTCTATTTAATCGGCGAGATCACAATCGTGGTCATCATCGGTATCTTCTTCTTTGCGCTCGTCCTCGTCGCCCTCTCCATCTATTCCATCAATACCGGAAGGCTTTACTTTCCCCGCTTTCTCAAAGCCGGGATGGTGCTCGTGGAAGGACTCGCGAAATCGCTCTTCCGGCTTTTCGGGCTTGAAGACAGTGAAGTCCTGGCTTTCTTCATCAACCTGCACAACACCATGAACAAGAAGAGTTTTTCTGGGGTCCCCGTCACTGAACGTGCAATCTTTTTCCCACAGTGTCTCAGGTCGTCCCGGTGCCCTGCCCACCTCTCCCCGGAAGGGCTGAAGTGCAGGAGTTGTGGCGATTGCCCGATAGGGTTCTGGAAGAAGGTCCTTGAAAAGATGGGCTACAGAGTGTTCATCGTTCCCGGCTCTTCGTTCATCAAGCGCATGGTAAAGAAATATCACCCCCACGCCATACTGGGTGTAGGCTGTCTTTCAGAAGTGAAAGAAGGCCTCGAGATGTCCGACAAGATGGGGCTTGTGGCAATGGGGGTGGTGACACTCAAGGACGGATGCGTGGAGACTCTCGTCGCCTGGGACAAGGTAATGGAGGTCGCGACCCTCGGCGTCCCACCCGATGATATCCCCCCCGAAGTTGCGGAATTGAACAATTGCCCGTTGCCAGGGGAGTATTGACGCGATCCCTTCCCGATATCGTATCAATAATTCCATGGTGCCCAAAGGATACCGGGTACAAAAGGCGGATTCCGGCATTGTCTGCTCTCGCCTTCTTGGAAGTGAACCACTTTTTTTTCCGGGGGGACAGAATGGAAGAACTTCGTATTGTTCCTGCTGTGACTCAAAGCAGTACTGCGGAGACAGCGAACACCGCGAGAGAGACGAACATCGCGTATTTGACAAACGTGGTAACCTGGGATTTCTTCAGGCAGGAGGCGGTCTTGCACCCCAGGGCTTTGACGCCGACCCACATGATGAGGATATCGACAGTGGCTATCCCGGCCAGGTAATACAGCCCCCACCAGATGACAGGGACAAGGCTTGCGAAGATCGCACCTGCGAGGAATACGAATCCAAGCCGTATGGCAGGAGGGACCCCGATGCGGATAGGGAGGGTGTCGGCACCCTGGGCTCGGTCCCCCTCGAGATCTTCAGCATCTTTCCAGATCTCCCGGGCAAGCATGGCAAAGAAGGTGATGAGGGCGAGCGGAGTCACCACCAGCAGGCCTTCGGGGCCTGCATACGCACCCCCAAAGAGGAAGATTGAGGCAGTAAGGTAAGAGATTGCCGCATTCCCTGCCCCAGGCGTCCTCTTCAGGGACGCAGCATACCATATGAGCAGGAGTGAGTTTGCGACCGCAATCGCAATACAGAACGGGTTTGTCAGGAGCGAGAGAGTAATTCCTGCAATGAAGAGGATTGAGGAGTAGACAAAGACTCCTTTCGCACTCGCAGCCCCTGAAGGGATGGGCCGGTCAGGGCGGTTTATGCGGTCAATCTCAACGTCGAAATAGTCGTTGATGGCATTTCCCGCCCCTGTGACAAGGAAGACTACCAGGAACAGGATTACCGCCCCGGTGACCAGTGTGCCGGTTGCCATGAGGTACCCGATGATGGCAGCACACCCGGCAACCGTCGCGTTGAGCGGGCGGATCACCCGGACATAAGGAAAAACCTGGAGAATGTCCTCTTCCTCCTCTGATCTCGGACTCTAAGTGCAACCCGGGACGTAATAATATGGTACGGAATAAGGAGATAACACGACAGAAAACGGGCGTGGGGGGATTTGAACCCCCGACCTACAGCTTAGGAGGCTGCCGCCCTATCCTGACTAGGCCACACGCCCTGCCTATATCAATTATCGAGGAGAAGGTATAAGGCTGTCGAACCGCCACATTTCCGGTAATGGAGTTTATTGAGGCTAAAGAAGGAAAAACAAGGTTTTTTATCCCGTTACAGGATCCCTCGCACCCTTTTCCTCCCGCTTCAGCCACGGTCTTTTACAACCCGAAGATGGAACTCTCCCGGGACGCCACTGTCGTCCTCGTCTCTCTCCTTTCCCCCTTGGAGTATCTTGACGCCATGGCCGCATCCGGAATCCGTGGTCTCCGTGTCGCCTCGGAATGCGCGGTCCCCGTTGCCATCAACGACCGCGACAGGGAAGCGGTTGCACTGATCCGCCAAAACACCGGGTCCCTGGACCTTCCGATAGAGGTGCTTCACTCCGATACAAACGTCCTCCTTTCAGGCCGGTCTTTCGATGCGGTCGACCTCGATCCGTTCGGTTCACCTGCACCCTTTATCGACTCGGGGATACGCGGGAGCGGCAGATATCTCTTCGTGACTGCCACGGATACTGCCCCATTGTGCGGCGCCCATAAAAATGCCGGCATTCGACGCTATTTTGCACAGGCGATGAACAACGAGTACCACGCCGAGACTGCACTGCGGATACTCCTTGGGTTCGTGGTGAGGGAAGCAGTGAAGTATGACCGGGGCATTGAACCGCTCTTCTGCTTCTCGCGAGAGCATTATGTCCGGGTGCATGTCAGATTCCTCAGGGGAGCAGAGGCCGCGGACAGGACTGTTTCCCGGATGGGCTACATCCTCCAGTGCAGGTCGTGCCTTTTCCGATCTGAAGAGAGGGGGCTGCTTCCCGAGACTCTTTTATGCCCCTGTTGCGGCGGGAGGCTTCTTCCCATCGGACCTCTCTGGACCGGCGCACTGCAGGACAGAGAGTTGCTCGAGCGCATGGAAGCATCGATCCCGGAATTCCAGCTCGGCAAGGAGACTCAGCTCCTGCAACTGGTGAGAACCTGCAGGCATGAACCTGATATCTCTTACCACTACGATTACCACGTGCTTTCGAGGCATTTCCGGATCTCCCCACCTCCAATCGGGGATGTGATCCAGTTCATCTCATCGCAGGGATATGCCGCCGCACGGGCGCATTATAGCGGGACTGCGGTGAAGACGAATGCCCCTCTGGAAGTGATCCGGGATGCGCTCATTGACGGCCGCAGGTAAGATTCCTGTTCAATCCACCTCAAAAAGGCATGTCCCTATCGCAGGAAATTTTTTTCTGCGTGCGGACCCTCCCTGATTCCCATACCCGGCACCGCAGAAAACATTCTTATTATCGGTTGGGGAACCACTCAACGTATGAAGATCCTGGTCGTAATTCCACCTGACCAGTTCCGCGACGAGGAACTTGCTGAACCATTGGCCGCATTTCAAACCGCGGGGGTCTCTTATGATATTGCCTCTACGCGACGAGGGGAATGCAAGGGGATGCTGGGGGGCCGGGCCACGGCCTCGCTCTCCCTTGAGGAAGTGAATCCTGCTGAGTATTCAGGCATCGTGATTATCGGGGGATCAGGATCCCCTGCCCACTTATGGGACCACGAGATGCTCATAAAGCTGGTGGAGTATTTTTTCCGCAACCGGAAAGTCGTTGCGGCTATCTGTTTGTCCCCCGTGGTGCTCGCCCATGCCGGGATCCTGAAGGGAAAGACTGCTGCCTGCTACATGAGCCCTGCATCCAAAAGGGAGATATTGAAAGGAGGGGCACATCTCTCAGAAGAAGCCGTGGTGGTGGATGGCGACATCATCACTGCAAACGGTCCGGCTGCGGCAAAGGAGTTTGCCGGGGCCATCGTCCGCCACCTCAAGGGCTGAAAACCATTTTTTTTTGGGTATCTTCAGTGCTCGATGATGATCGTCAGGAGGTCTCCTTCCTTCAGCCGGTGAGGGAGCCCCACGCGCTGCCCCGGGTGTTTCACTGAGTGGCCCCACACCCTTGCGTAGCGGAACCTCTCCACGAAGTCGCGATGGAGCTTGCGACAGACGTCTTCGACAGTGCTCCCGGCCCTGATGATGAGGGGTTCCTCAAGATCGGCAGCACTGCTCTGGGGCTTGAGGTAGACCCGCATGAACCCAAGACGGTTATAGATCTCGTCCTTCATCTCTTCCATGTGGTAACCGGTGTGGGCAGAGATGAGAAGCGGTGCCTCCCCAAAACGCGTGACTATCTCTTTTTCTATCGCTTCGCGTGCAGCATCGTCGACAAGGTCGACCTTGTTGACCGCAACGAACGCCGGAATATACACCCTGTTGCCTAGCATCGCATCGATAATGTCGTCCTGGGTGGCGTTTCCTCTTATCAGTACATCCGCGTTCATCAACTTGTTCTCGGAGAGAATCGAGCGGATCTCTTCAAGGTCCAGGTCAAGAACCCCGACATGGTTCATCCTCACCCCCCCAAAGGCCGTCTTCCTGATGGTGATATCGGGGCGGGGCCTGTTGATACGGATCCCTGCATCGTAGAGTTCCTTCATCAGGACGTCCACGTGGTTTGCGTTGAAGACGTCCACCAGGATCACGATCATGTCTGCCCCCCTCACCACGCCGATCACCTCCTTGCCGCGCCCTTTTCCCATTGCCGCACCTGCAATGAGGCCCGGGATATCAAGGATCTGGATCCTGGCCCCCTTGTGCTCAAGGGCGCCGGGAACCACGGTAAGGGTGGTGAATGCGTACGCCCCGACCTCGCTCTTCGTCCCGGTGAGGGCGTTTAAGAGCGTGCTCTTCCCTGTCGAGGGAAAGCCCACGAGGACTACGGTGGCGTCCCCTGACTTTTTTACGGAGTACCCCTCCCCTCCCCCGCCGGCACGCATGGCCCGGTTCACGGCCTCGTCCCTGAGCCTTGCAATCTTTGCCTTCACCCGGCCGATATGCTTGGCAGTAGCCTTGTTGTAGGGCGTCTTCTGCAGCTCGTCCTCGAGCTCTTTTATCTGCTCTTCAAGGCCTGCCATTCGCTGTTCCTATATGAATGGCGGGATTTCGGACATATAGTTGTGGGTCTCTCCCGAAAGCGACGCGATTTCGTCCATGAAAGATGCGTGCAGGACAGATAGCGGGTGCGAATGCCGGTAACCTCCGCGATCTTACGGGTGATATATCAACAATTATAAGTGCCGGGAAGTCCTAGTTCATCAGGCAATCTGCTGCTATAGTGTAGTCCGGCCAATCATGCGGGCCTCTCACGCCCGCGACTGGGGTTCGAATCCCCATAGCAGCACTGTTTCTCCTGTATTTTTTACCGATTCCTGTATTTCCCCATTTTTTTTACACAATGAACAATACCATTATAACCACCCTACCCATTAGGTTATTTTGGTAATATTATGGCTACCGGAAAATTTGAAGTCTACACAGACAAGGCAGGCAAGTACCGCTTCAGGTTAAAGGCCTCGAACGGCGAGATTATTGCAGTCGGAGAATCATACAGCTCCAAATCTGCCTGTATGAACGGGATTGAAAGTGTAAGGAAGAATGCAGCAACCGCAACGATCGAGGAAGTGAAGGAGTAAAACTCCTTCTCTTCGCTTTTTTTGTGAATTATTCACTCAATTGAACCTTTTTCCCAAAAAAACGTATTGATAGGGCAATACATACGTGTACGGGTGAAAGGACGGTCGGGTAGAGTCAGGGGCGCGCCAGGCTGACATGATTCTGGCATGAATAGGATTTCTCCCTTCCCTCACGCTTGCATTTTCCCCGGTGCTCATCCAACCCGCTCATGGCCCGGGAGGAAGATACGGTCCGTTTCCGCGTCATAGATCAGAAGGTCCCGGAACATTTCAGACTTCATCGGGTCATTCCGGTTCCAGTAGGTCACCTCGAAGTGACCGGGGGAGATCTCCTCCCAGGTTCCATCGAACGCCAAGCCAAGCGCCTCTGCATGGAAGGAATGGTCTGCCTCAAAGGTGTAGCGCTGGGTGTATCCCTTTCCGTCGGACCATTCCCAGGTGCCGGTCAACGGGGAGGGCTTTTCATCACTGCACCCGGCACAGGCGAGAAAGAGAAGCGCAAACGCAAGAAGAAACGTGATTGGTCCGATGGCAGCAAGTCTTCTCCCCCAGATAGGCTGATGGATGCAATCTCCCCCCTTCATGAGAGGCATCATAACCCCATGTAGAGGGGATGAGTTCCCTCTACTGACCGGTTCAGTTCTGTTTCTCTTCATTCCTGATCCCGCGGAAGAACTCCCAGTGGAACGGCCCGGTTACAAATTCCTCTCCAATGAAGATTCCTGATGCATCGTCGGCGAGCACTATCATCCTGTCTTGGTCCGGGAGGTACCTGATGTCAAGGTGCTGTTTCTCGCTGCTGGAGCCAATAAAAAGCCGGTCTTTTTCAAACTCCCAGGGAAACTCCATTGAGCTCATGAACGGAGGATCAGTGTCCGGAACCAGCATGTCGTAACGGCCGGTCATGTTCTCGTAAAAGACGAACAGGATGGTGGCATTGTAGGTGCCGACATTTCCCTTGTACACCCAGGTTCCCAAAAAAGGGTTCTCCTGGGGAGTGGTCGCCTGATCTGTACATCCTGTGGTAAGCACTGCTCCACCCACCCCAAGTACGAGGAGGATGAAGAGGCCCCCCAGTTGAAGATATTTATCTCTCATTGCACGCATCTCTCCTGCAAGTATTTTTCAATTACCACCCATCACCCAGACATTCAGAACCTGTAGCGGGGTATCTGGTCCTCTTTGAGATTGTCCTCCATGGTCCAGAACCATGCTTCGCCGTCCTTTACCTGGAACACTGCCAGGAACTGGTCCGTGTCCGTTCCAAGCGACCGGATCCACGGCCTCTGTTCGAGAAGCGCGTTTATAAGAGCAGGCTCTTTTCTCCATTCCACTCTCCCGGTGGCCCGAAGCATCCTCCCTCCGCCCTTCTCTGGGGGCGCCGTATCATAGAAGCAGAGCTCGATCTTTGGGTTCTTCTGCAGCTGCTGAAAGATCCGTTTCATTTTACCGGTGTGAAAGAAGAAACCGGTCCGGTCCGCACGCCACATGAGTAAGTACCTCACCCTTGGCTGGTCCCCTTCGACAGTGGCAACGGCACACACGGGGTGCCTGTTGGCAAAATCGACGCAGTCTTCGAATGACATTTCCTTTTCTCCTTATTGAATTTTAGGATTCGAAAAGAATAAAGGATATCTCAACCGGAGAGAAGGAAACTTGGGTTTTTTTGCCCGTGAACGGGTTGGGAAAAGACGTGAGCGCCCCCAAATGCATGACGTTTCGAAGGCTACTCGTCATTTGAGAGGATACTCTATTGCCTCCTTGGAGGGCATCCTCGTCCGGAACTGGTTCTGCATATCTTCCCAGATGATCTCTTTTATCTGTGCGACAAGCCTCATGCTGACCTCCCCGGGATCTTCTCCCGTCTTCATGGCAATCTCCTGGGAAAGGCGGGGGATAATGTGTTCATTGTAGGGAATGGAGAGTCCGGTTATCTTCCAGATCGCAAATTCGAGTTCATCCTTGAGTCTTTGTCGCATAACAGCACCCTTCTTGGAATGAAGGAAAATTCCTAACTATATAATCATTTTATTTTTATAAACCTGATGAATGGAGCAGATGCTTCCCAGGAAGGTATTCTCTGGTCAATGCTGCCACCAGCCAACACTTCCTCTCCCCAAATCATCCAGTGGTAGAGTGGTAACCACGCCATCATTATCGGGGCTAGAATCCGAAACACACGAGTGAATGCTCTCAATCATATGATGCTGATAATTCAGCGGATAGGATGCCAACGCCCCGGCCGGAAAGCTCCCCTCCCGTATGCCCGGTGCCCGTTCTATATAATAGCACGAGAACGACTCATTCATGACTGAATCCCATTCCGTTTCAGCTACCTTTTTTTATACTGCCTGCAACCTAGGTTTTGGATGATCACCCTCGGAAACCATCCATGATGGCCCGATCGCCGCCCTGTAACGAAAAAAAGCCACTTTTGCGCGTCTATTTGGAAAAATGCTTGATACCTGCCCCTTTCATCATCGCCTGTGCCGTTCTCCTCCTTCTTCTCTCCTGCCAGGCTTCAGCGGACATCGTCCCTGATACTGAACGAAAGGAAGTGCTCTACCTCAACTCTTATCACAGGGGACAGGAATGGTCGGACCCCATCACCGATGCCATTGAGGAGGTCCTCCTCACCTCAAAAACCCCGATCAATCTTCACGTGGAATATATGGATTCCAAGCGTTTCTCCGACGATGAATATATCACGAACCTCTCATCCCTGTATGCCCACAAGTACCGGGATACGAAGTTCGACGTCATCATTTGCTCGGACGACAACGCATTCAGATTTATCCTGGACCATCGAGACACCCTGTTCCCGGGTATCCCGGTCATTTTTTGCGGGGTGAACTATTTTTCGCCTGAAATGATCCAGGACACCTGGGGTATTACTGGTGTGGTGGAGACCTTTGATATCAAAGGCACCCTGGACGCTGCCCTCATGCTTTTTCCTGATACAAAGGAAGTCTTTGTGATCAACGACGCCTCGCTCACCGGGGCGGCGAATAAAATGGTGATCGAAGAAGCCGCCGCCTCGTATGCAGGAAGACTGAACTTCACCTTTCTGGAAGACTATACCATGAGGGAACTCCAAAAGAGGGTCTCCACTCTCCCGGAAGAGAGCATCATCCTCCTGATGACGTTCAACCAGGACCGCACGGGAAGGGATTATTCCTACCTTGAGAGCCTGAATTGCCTTTATCCCCATGCGAATGTGCCTATCTTTGCCATTTGGGAGCTCTATATCGGCCACGGCATAGTCGGCGGTATGCTCACCAGCGGGCATGACCAGGGGCGAATTGCTGCATCTCTCGCTCTTGACGTGATGAATGGGACCAATGTCTCCGATATCCCTGTGGTGGTTGGGCCAAAGAACGAGTACATATTCGATTACCGGGAGCTGCAACGGTTCCGCCTCGACCCGTCTTCCCTCCCTCCAGGATCGCGCATCGTCAATATGCCGACGGCCCTCGTCCCAATCCCTGAATATATCCTTTGGGCTGCGGTGATCAGCGGGACGTGCATGGTCCTCCTGATCGGGGTCCTTGTCTATTCCAACTCGCGCTTGCGCCAGGTGCGAAACGCCCTCGATGCGAGTGAACGCCGGTACCGGGCAGTGGTCGAAGACCAGACAGAACTCATCTTCAGGATCCGCCCGGATGGCACATTTATTTTTGTAAACGGTGCGTTCTGCCAGTTCTTCAACACACGGAAAGAAGCAGTCCTCGGCGGGTCCGGTCCCCCACCTATCCCCAGGAAGAACATGGACGCCCTCCTTGATCACCTCAGGTCCCTTTCGGCAGAACATCCCTCAGGGATCATCTCAGACATGGTAATCCTCCCTGGAGGGTCCCCACGGTGGATCCGCTGGTCCAACAGGGCCATATACGACAATGCCGGGGTCCTGAAAGAGTTCCAGTCGGTTGGCAGGGATTATACCGACCTGAAAAATGCGGAGGAACAGCTCCTCGCATACCAGAAAACGCTTGAGGGCCAGGTGGAGGCACGGACCAACGAACTTGCTCTTGCATACGAAGGTCTCAAGAGCGAGATTTCCGAAAGAAGAAGGGCGGAAGAACTCCTTGCTGCAGAAAAAGAACTCCTCTCGGTGACCTTCAATTCCATCACGGACGGCGTGATCAGCACAGACCTGGACGGACGGGTCCGTTACCTGAACCGGGCAGCATGCCAGCTCACCGGCTGGAACGCGGATGAAGGCGCAGGACAACCCCTCGACCGAATATTCCCTGTCACGGGGAGTACCGGCCAGATCGAAGGGAGCCTCCTTTCACGGATAACAGCCCAATCCGGTGGGGTGGAGGTGCAAAGAACCACCACGCTCGTCAACAGGGAGAATCACCAGATACCAATCTCCGTCACTGCGACCCCTGTTCGTGACAGTTTATCCCAAACCGTCGGTTTCGTGATTGTCTTTCGTGATACCTCTGTACTGCAGAAGTATGAACAGGAGCTGATCAGGAGCCAGAAACTTGAGGCAATAGGCATCCTCGCCGGGGGGATAGCCCACGACTTCAACAATGTCCTCACCAGCATACTCGGGCACGTTTCAATTGCGAAATTGGACACACCATTGGACACACCTCTTCGTTCCCTCCTGTCCACCGCTGAGGAAGAGATCTTCAGGGCCAGGTTACTGACCCAGCGGCTGCTCACCTTCTCCCGGGGGGGTGCGCCGGTCAAGAGGATCGTGCCGATTGGCCCCCTTGTCACGGAGGCTGCCGAGACGATCCTCACCGGGTCGCGATCGAAAGCGGTTTTCTCCATCCCTCCTGACGCATGGAGCATTGAGGCAGACCCGGACCAGATTGCCCAGGTCATCCAGAACCTGGTGATCAACGCCGACCAGGCGATGCCGGAAGGGGGTATTATCGATATCAGGATATCCAATATCATCCTTCAAGAAGAGAATGAACTCGCCCTTCCTCCAGGCAGATACGTGGCCGTGTCTGTTGCAGACCACGGAAAGGGGATAGCCAGAAGCATCAGGTCAAGGATTTTTGATCCCTACTTCTCTACAAGGGAGGGAGGGGGCGGTTTTGGACTCTTTACAGCCCTTTCCATTGTGAAAAAGCATGGAGGGACCATCGATCTTCTCACCCGGGAAGGTGAGGGGGCATGCTTCACTGTCTACCTGCCTGCATTCGCCGGCTTGCAGGCCAAAGATCCTTCGTCTGATGACCCGTTTCCTGCAGAGACCGGAAGGATACTTGTTCTCGATGATGAGGCAGGGATCAGGGAGATCCTTCATACCATCCTGACCAGGAAGGGATACCGTGTAGATTGCGTGGCGGATGGAAGAGATGCCATCGCACGGTTCAAAGAGTGCATGGACAATGGGGTGCCGTATGACCTGGTCATCATGGATCTCACCATTCCCGGTGGCATGGGTGGTTTGGCAGCTTTTATGCAGATAAGGGAGCTTGCACCAGGGGTGACAGGGATAGTCTCAAGCGGCTACTCCACCGACCCGGTGATGGCAGATTACCGTTCATACGGATTTTCCGGGGTTATCCGCAAACCCTACCGCCTTGAGGAGATCGTTCGCCTTGTCGGGAAACTTATGAAGGAACGTCAGAGACGCGAGAAGGAATAATTCGGGGGACAATATCCAGAAGGCACTCTGGGTGAGTGTCATGAAATCCTCATCCGCGGTGAATTTCCACGGGAGATTCCGGCAGAAGGGTTTCCTGACTGTTTCATTTCCTGTAAAAATTCATTCAATAGTGGGACCACGGAGTGGGTATTCACCAAGATATTCCCGCACTTACCTTACTACATTCTCAACTGGGAAAGCAAGCATGAAATAAACGGAACCTGAATCTCATAACAGTGGGAACATGCCGATGATCTGGATTGCCTGGTTCACCATACTCCTGGCCTTTCTGTTTACCTTCACGAATGGGTTCCAGGACGCCAGCAGTGTCGCTGCAACCTTCATCTCCTCCCGCTCGGCGACTCCCCGGCAGGGGATAATCTTTGTTGCTGCAATGGACTTCATTGGGGCCCTCTTCGGAGGGAGTGCCGTGGCCTTTACCATATCCGGCCTCCTTGCCCTTGAGACAGGCGCCCTTCTCGTCCCCGTGGTGCTGGCGGGAATCCTTGCGGCACTGATCTGGAACATCCTGACCTGGTGGATGGGGCTGCCATCGTCATCTACCCACGGGCTCATCGGGGGGCTGGTGGGTGCGGGACTCGCTGCAGGCGGCGTGCAGGGTGTCCACTGGGGAATCACGACATTCCTGGAACCCCCACACGAGATAACCGGCCTTACCAAGATCATCGTGTTCCTTGCAGTGTCGGTGCTGCTCGGATTTTCGGCAGGATACTTCATGCGGAAAGCCACCAGGGTTCTTCTCAGAAATGCAAAGCGTTCGGTAAACAGGGATATCACCAGGCTCAACTGGATTGCCGCGGCAGTAATGGCATTCTTCAACGGCGCGAATGACTCCCAGAAACAACTCGGGATTATCGCGCTTGTTCTCCTCGCTGCAGGACTTTCTTCCTCACTTGATATCCCGCTCTGGGCCCGCTTTGGGTGTGCTTCCCTGCTCGGCGCAGGGACTCTTTGCGGGGGGTGGCGCATCATGGCCACCCTTGGGAGAAAGATCTTCAGTATCGATCCCATCCATTCATTCGATTCCCAGGTATCATCCGGCTCTGTGCTGGCAGCATCCACCCTTGCTGGGGCTCCGGTATCATCAAGTCACATCATCTCCACATCTGTTATAGGTGTCGGGGCTGCAGAGAATGTACGAAAAGTGCAATGGTCAGTCGGGAGGGAGATAATTCTCGTGATGCTCCTGACCATACCCGTGACCATCGTACTGGCGTTTGGGATCTCTCTCCTCCTCTTCCCTCTCACCGGGAGCGTACCATGACTGAAGAGAAAAGTGGGAGACCCCTGGGGAAAAAAGGGCTCTTCGAATTCATATTTCCCGTAGAATATGACTTCGAGGCAATGCTCGCCCTGCAGGCGGAAAAGACTCTCGATTGCGTATACTCCCTTCTCCAGTGGCTGAAGAAGACGCCCCTCGACGAACCGCAACAACTGATGCATCTTGAGATGCAGGTTGATGCAATGCGCTACGACATGGAGGAGAAACTCATGGCATCGTTCTCCACCCCCTTCGACCGGCAGGACATCTACAGCCTCTCCCGCCAGATGGACTATATCGTGAACTTTTCCTACGAGACCGCAAGGGAGATCTTTGCATTTGAAGTGCAGCCTGACGATGCAATACTCGGGATGGCCGAGGCGCTTTTCAAAGGAACACAGTGCACGGCCGCAGGTGTGCGGGCAATGGGCAGAGATAAAAAGAGGGCAGAAGAGCTCATTCATTCAGCAAGGAGCGCAATGCGGACTATTGACGATATCTACATCCAGAGCATGGCAAAGATCCTTCGCACCGACGACCCGATGGATGCAATTCGGAAAAGGGAAGTCTATCACCACCTGAGGGATGCAGGACGGGCATTAAGGACCACAGTCGATATCCTGCACCATGCGGTGGTGGGCTTGAGCTGAACGGAATGTCTCATGGCAGGGGGATGAATCCCCGCCCCTGGAGATGGGGATTATTCCCATGTCATACATCACACCCATGCGACGGAATTTTTCTGCAACGGCCTTCAATGAAGCCCTTACCGCTATTCCCCGGGGGGACCACCAGCACCGGCGCCCAGCCATGGTAAAGCACTCCCCCTCGTTGTAGAGCACGTTGTTTTTAGGCAGGGAAAATTAGGTGATATGCCTTGCCTTCATCACGGGGCCAGGAAAATTGGATTGGTCTTATTTACGTGTGATTGCCGGGAACAGGGTTCACTCTGCAGAATAGTCTGGGATACCAGGTATTCATCTGTTGGCTCAAGGAGTGTGATTGGGCGGGATCAGGGCAGGAAACCCCGGCCATCTCACACGGCCCTGTATTCCCTCTCGACAACGAACTCTTTGATCATCTTCTCAACATCGGGCTTGTTTCTGCTGTACACATTCTCTGAAGTGGAGTAGGGACCGCTGTAAGTGAGAATATACACCTTCTTATCGAGGATTGTGAAATACTGCATGTACGTCTTTGATGGATTGCCCCTGGAGTCGCGGGTATAGTATTCTATCCAGTATGCCTTGTTCCCGGAGAGCGTGGTCGGTGCGCTCTTGCTGGTCGCGGTAATCGCCAGGTCTTTCTGGAGTTTTGAGACCTTCTTGTTGAAATAATCCTCGAGCACGATAGTTTCAGGCTTCTGGTCAATGGATACGGTCAGGGATGCAATGTACTGGTAGCACTCGGTAGTCTGGGAACTGCACTCGGTCTCGGCAGGGGCGCTCAACGTAACCGCAGGGCTTGACCCAGACCCTTCCTTTATCTCCCAGGTCGGGGGATACGGGATGGAAAAACGCCATTTGGTGCTGGAATACTCCCTCCATGCATTGGGATCCGGAGTCGGCTCCGGTTCTGCTGACACTTCTGGTGGTTCCACACTCGTGTTCCATTCCCTGTCCGCGAGGAGCATCAGGAGGTGTTCCTCGTCGAGTATCCCCTCTTCATCCATTCTCAAGAGGATGTCCCGGAGGGAGGGGTCCTCTTCAACTGATTCGCCCTCATCTACAGTGGCGTTCACACCGTGTGCGGACGTGGCATTTCCGCTTTCTTCGAGATCCTCCGTCGTGTTCTCCAGGGGAGGAAATGCCTGATGGTACGCATACATGAGTGACCGGCCGACTCCGCCTGTGAACTGGTTCTCGCTTGCACTCATAACAAGGAAAATGTTCCCCCCGAGGGAAAGGGCAAGCAGCACCAGGAGAACCTTGACTTTATCCATTTACATAACCTTTTGGTGGGGAGCGCGGGGAACACTCCTCCTTTACCCATATTGAGAGCCCCTACACCTTATAGGTTGATATCCGGCCAGAAAGGAGACAGGGGAGGAGAGAACTCCCCCGGAAGTAACATGTCCGTGTTCGCTCGTCCTTCTAGTCTTTGATCAGGATAGCCCCAAATATCAGCAGGAATATTCCGATCAGGATCGCAAGAATACCGATCACGCCCTTGAGAAATACGATAACGTCGGGGAGAAAAATCCATACCCCGTATGCACCCAGGACGAGAAGAATGATCCCCGCAATAAGACTCGCTACACCTGTTTTATCCATTTTAACTACTTCCTCTCCTCTTTTTCATCAGTTTTCGATCTCCAAGAAGATAAGCATATTGATGTGCGCGATGGAGATGGGAACCTGCTTTTTTAAGAAAGGGGACAACCTGCAAATATTCTTATCTCCTGTCCTGGCAGACTTCAATATATAGTACCCGGATTATTCTGATTCCTGCATTGCCGCATAGACCTGCCTGAATATCTCGCGGGTTTCGAGTCCTTCCTCGCGGGAGAGCTTCTGGATCGCAAATCCCACGTGCACCAGGACGAACTCTCCCACCTTTACATCGACGAGGTCAAGCCTGACCTCCTGCCTGAGGTCCCCGTAATCAACAACCCCGATATTCCCTTCCTTTATCTCCACCACTTCGGCAGGAACTGCAATGCACATGGCCCTCACTCCGCTTATCAACGGAATATTGGTATTTCAAATGGATAAATGGTGCCCTTGAGCACCAGGCCGGATCTCATGATCCCCCATACGCCCTGACATGATCCCATGCCCGGGCGAGTTCACTCGGTGCATGGCCTTTTCGATAGATATCTGGGTCATTCCGGTCGGATGCGGCCCGGTCGGCTCCAACAGGGCATACTTTAATGCATATGCCGCAGGGGGAGATAGACCTGCGGAATAACCCTGCACTGTACTGCGTGCAGGCGCCCTTCTCGGTGATCCCTTCCGGGTACGCCTCTCCCGGCAATGCATTCGATGGGCACATCTCGACACACCGCATGCACCGGATACAGAGATCGTCCTCAATGATGGGATCTGGAGGCAGTACTGCAGAGGTGAAGACCGAGCCAAACCGTATCCTCGGCCCATACCCCGGCGTCAGGATCATGTTGTTCAATCCGAAGGTGCCAAGTCCTGAAAGATAGGCAGCATGGCGGTGCGAGAAGAAGGCAATCGGATTCTTCAGCAATACCTCGAGGTTCCCATACCCGTCCCTTGGAACGAAGATGGATGGATGCCCCGCCTGGTTGAGCCATTCTGCAATCTGGTAGGTACGTTCATCAAGAATACGGTTCAGCGTCTGGTACAGCTCGTGGTAGTAAATGGACGGAGTGGTCTCAAGGACTGGCAGGTGCACGGGCAGGCCGATTACAATGACGGATTCTGCTTGCGGGTAAATTGAGCGGGGATGGAATGGCTCGGGAACCCATGGGGTGAATAGCGGCTTGTCCCAGCGTGAAACATTGGCCACCCCCATCACAGGTATACCCCTTTTCCTGCACCATTCCCTGAGCGCCATTTTCAGTCTGCGGGTCATACTATAACGATAACTGGGCCTCTTGCTGAAGATAAAAGGAGTGGGCGGGCAGGAGTTTTGGTGGACCTGGCATTTTCCCAGGGCTACAACAGAGAGAATACTGCCCCGGTTCTGGTGATTGGCCACAGTGGCTGGATGAAAAACTCCGGGTCAAAATGGGCTTTTTCCAATCTTTATTTGAATATTCTTGCACACTCCAGCAAAAAGAGAGAGTGAGACGTGAGATGACAACTGCACCGGGGGACGACATGTGTACCTGGCCTTCCCCGGCAATATATGATACTCAGTCAGACGCCAAGCTCGAGATCCACGCCCCTGCTCATGCACCTGAAGGCCTCATCCTCGTTTCCAAGTTTCTTCAGGGTCAACCCTTTGTCAAACCACGATTCAGCATCGCCGGGATCGATCTGTATGGCCTGGTCAAAGCACCTGATGGCCTCCTCGCACCTTCCCATAGCGTCCAGGCAGTTCGCCTTCTCCCGCCATGCCGCTGCGTGGCCTGGCATCTCTTTTAATGCCTGGTCGAAGTATCCAAGTGCAGCAGCATAATTACCGGCTCCTGCCGTCTCCATTCCAAGCCTGGCATAATACCCAGCTTTTTCCGCGATCTGCAGAACTTTCCTGTTCATGATGTATAATCCCCTTTCTTCCCGGTCAGGGAATGCTTTGCCCGCATCCCCCTGACACTCACCCCTGGAATGGCCGTGATAGTATATTTTTGCCGACCAACTCTGCCGGTATGCAGTGCATAGCACCTGTGCAGCACTCGATGACCCCATGAGTGCATGGCAATGAAAAAAATGAGAAACAACCCTGTTTCAACATTTCACAGAAAAGGTGTGTAAAATGCAGTGTGTTCACGCATGGGAAAACAGGGTGAATGGAGAGATTCGTAAGGATAAGTCTTCGAAGCGCCGGGGAAGAGATTTGAACTCTTGAGGTGCTGGGCACCAGTGGCTTTCAAGGCCACCGCCTTTCCGGACTAGACTACCCCGGCCCGGATATATCCGTTGGGCCTGGATTCTCAAAAATGTATCCGGCCCGGCACCCAAGGAGACATGGGGGATGAATTACCGCAATGCCCTCTTCATCCCCAGTGCGAGGAGCGCGAGCAGGGCGAGAAAAACCGGCAGTGGTGACTTCGGCGTAGGGGTGGCGGTCGCCGCAAACACAGGGGGTACCTCCGTTGCAACGCCGATCCTCTCCGCACCTTCAGCAAAGACAGTGACATCCCCCTCATCCGAGAACCGGTAAGGGTATACCTTCAAATAGACGGTTGCCCCTCCGGACTCAATGGTAACTTCTTCGGGGTCAATCTGGCCTTTGCTGTTCACCTTCTGGATGACGCCCTGGGCATCTGGGTATTCGATGACCCAGTCAACCCCTGCAGAGGTGGATATTTTCACCTTCCCCTGTGCCCCAGTCACCGTGAAGTACGCTGGCCTGTCATTGCCCGAGTGGGCGGTCGCGGTGACAGCCGCTATACGTGGCTCCAGGGTGGTGGGAACCGTCGTAGGCTCGTATCTCGGCGTGACTTCGAACGGGAAGGTTCCGATATACCCTTTGTTGTCGGTGAAACTCACCTCGTAGGTCCCAGGAACTTCGATTTTGACCTCCTTGGAGAATGAACCATCATACAGGGTCGCAATGTATTCAGGTCCGAAAACCACCTCGTTCCCGGGGCCGATAACCTGTACCTGGACCCCTGTATTTCGGAGCGCGGGGATGATCCCCCTCAATTCGAGAGTGCCATCCATCTCCTGGGTCCTTGGTGACTTAATGGTCATTTCATCAGTCCGGTCAATGATCTGAATCACACGTATCGTGGTTGAGTTTCCCAGGTACGCGTATGCCTGTATCCCAGGGACCTCAACTTTGTACTGGCCCTTCGTGAGATCCTTCGTATCGAACACGACCGTGAACTCTTTTGGCCCCTGAAGGGTGACGGTCTCGCGGGCTATCTCTTCCGTAACATACTCTGAACGGTAGAGAACAACATCCACGGATATCCCCGCAGGCAGGTTGCTCGTTCCGTTCACCACCAGCGGCATGCCCCTCTGCACGCTCATCGGGGCATAGATGGAGAGTTCATACGCTGCAGAGACCCCTGCGAGAGACAGCAGGATCACTGCAATCAACGTCATCGACCGGATCTTCACCCGGTAACTGTCTGGGAAACCTGTCATTCTCTTGCACCTGTTCTTTTGCAGGGGATCTGTCCTGCGATTGTGTCCGGGAAATGCATGAAAAAAATCATCCCCTGAACACAGTGAATAACATAAATATGCCCTTCCAGCATTGAATAGTCTTCTGGTGAGGGTTTTCCGCATATACTCAAAATCCTGACTGATGAGAAATCGGGAAGATGATTGGGTCCTCCTTATCCCGCACCGGTATTCTTGACACCCGCATTCCTGCCAATGCAAAGGATGAGCCGTTCTTGTATTCGGAAATCCTCGCGCGGTAGTGAATACACGGTGTTAAGAGTCTGGCGCGCCAATGATACAGAGGTGCCTCCCGAAAGAGAACCTGACCGGCCGCTGGCAGCGTGGGCCGGACGCGACCGTATCCTGGGGCAGGTGATGCCCGCTCTCACCATCATCCTGAAGACAGGAGGTTGCGCACACAACCGCTGCCGCATGTGTAGCTACCGCCACGTACGGTACGGCAGGCTCACACAGGTGGAGCTCGAGGCAGGGCTGCTGGCCCAGCTGGCCTGGATAAGGAACAATTTCCAGCTCGATGATTACGAGGCGGTGAAGGTCTATACCTCTGGCAGTCTTTTTGACCCCAAAGAGGTGCCGGTGCAGGCAAGAGATGCCCTCGCAAAAATGATGCGGGGTAAACTTGTCATTGCAGAGACACGCCCTGAGTACGTCAATGTTGACGATCTTAATAAATTCTTGACTCTGATCGACAATGGCACCCATGAGACACCGCTCTTCGTTGCCATGGGAGTCGAGACCAGCAATGATACCATCCGGGAAAAGTGCATCGACAAGGGCTTCTCATGGGACGACTTCGTCAGGGCAACGGCAAGAGCCCGGTCCGCCGGTGCCGGCGTAAAAGCATACCTCCTTGCAAAGCCACCCTTCCTCACCGAACGCGAAGCGATAGACGACATGATCTCATCGGTCCGTGACCTTTCCGGCATGGCAGACATGATCTCCCTCAACCCTTGCACCGTGCAGAGGAATACCGAACTTGAGCACTACTGGAGACTGGGTGCATACCGGCCGCCGTATCTGTGGAGTATCCTCACTATCCTCTCGCAATCCCCCGTTCACCTCACGTGTGATCCCCTGGGGGGAGGGCAGGAGAGGGGACCCCATAACTGCGGGGTGTGCGACGGCTCCCTCGTCAAAGGGATAAGGGATTATTCCCTCTCTGCCGACAGGATGCTTCTCTCTTCACTTCTTGCCACAAGCTGCCCCTGCAAAGAAGAATGGGAGTTTGTACTGCAGGAGGAGCGTTCCTACTGCATGCCCCTGACACGCTAAAAGGAACTCCCCTGCAGCTCGAGCTGTTTGTCAAGGAGGGGGAGGAATGTGCCTGCATCGCTGACCACCCCGATAGCCTGGAGGGTGCCCCTGTCCATCAGTTTCGTTACCGACGAGGGATTGATGTCAACGCAGATTGTCTTGACATACGAGGGCAGGAGATTTCCCACGGCGACAGAATGGAGAAGGGTTGCGATCATCAGGACCATGTTGCACCCTTTCACATGCTCGCGCATGCGATCCTGCGCCTCCATGGAGTCGGTGATGACATCAGGGAGAGGCCCGTCATCCCTTATCGACCCGGCAAGTACGAAGGGGACCCCGCGCTGGATACACTCGAACATGATACCTCCGGTGATAACCCCTTTTCTCACCGCATTCTGAATCGACCCTGTCCTCATCACCTCCGATATCGCATAAAAATGATTCTTGTGGCCGCCAGTGACAGGTTTCCCTGTTGAGAGGTCCATCCCGAGCGAAGTGCCGAAGAGGTTGTACTCGATATCGTGTGTTGCAAGTGCATTGCCCGCGAAGAGCACGTCCACGTATCCTTTCCGGATGATTGATGCGAGTGAGAGTGCCGCGCCTGTATGGATTATCGCAGGTCCTCCGACGACGGCAATCTTCCCCCCCTTCTTCTTCTGATCGATGATCTCTGCGGCAATACGGGCTATGATCGTCTCACTTGGCCTCTCGGGCGAGACTGTGCCCTGCATGAACTCGAAGGTGGAGATATGCCGGGGCCGTTCCGGCGGGCTCACCCGCACCCCTTCCTCCCCCACTATCACAAGGTCTCCCTTCTTCAGTTTCGAGATGGGAGTGCAGGTTGCACTCACGGTTGCAGGGTCGATTACCACGAGGCAGTCCATCTCGATATTCTGCACGGGTATCCAGTTCCCCCCGAACTTGATGGATGTCGGGTGGTGGGTGGTGGAATAAAACCCCTTCGGGACTATCCGGTCGCCCTCGGCAGGGACTATAGTGACATCGCGTATCTCGCGGAGGCGCACTCCGTAGCGGTGGATCTCCGATAGGATGGCATGAAGCTGGTCCTCGCTCTCCGCATTCACCTGCAGGTGCGCATAGCTCGGGTCGGATTTACGTTTTCCCACGTTAAAAACGATAATCTCAAAATTTCCGCCCATATCCATTATTTTATCAAACACCCTTGTCATGATGCCTGAATCAATGATATGGCCCTCGAGTTCAACTTCCCGCGAGACCTGCATATGTGTACATCTCCGCCACGATCATTTAAATTACTTCTCAAGAAAAAGGCTCAAATTATCTGTAAAAATCAAAGAGGACTTGGAATCCGGTTTAATTCTTCAGGGCCGGCGAAGGCCTTCATCCCGATTCCGTCTGGCATGCAGAATGCTCCTGACGAAGTCAAGGGCCTCGCGGGTATTGATGTTGTATGCAAGGCGCGGGTCTGCGAGGATAACACGGGTCTCCTCCTGGGGAGAATCGATAAGGTTCCCGCAAATGATGTTGATTCCTGCCGGGCATGCCTCGACTCCATCGACTGTCTCAGTATGTGCGACACGAGACCCGCATTCCTCTGCAAGGTCTTTCGGGATCCAGCATGAGAGGGCATCCCTGCCACTCTTGAGGTACAACGCATGGAGGGTCTCGATGATGTCCTTCTCGAGGCAGGGGATATCCGCAACCGAGGTGAACAGCGGGCAGTCAATCTCAAGGGCCTTTACTGCCTCGGCAATGTCCTCCACGTAGCCCCGACCCTCCGCGGTGTAATGGGGAACCGCATGCGCACGGCACCAGTTATGGGTATAGGGAGTCTTCCTG
This sequence comes from Methanoregulaceae archaeon PtaB.Bin056, assembly GCA_002067095.1. GTDB lineage: Archaea > Halobacteriota > Methanomicrobia > Methanomicrobiales > Methanospirillaceae > Methanolinea_A. The sequence goes on along the minus strand of MVQD01000106.1, from coordinate 138,239 downwards.
GAAAGTACCACGACAGTCTCGAGCCCCGCGGAATCGAATGCCTCGATCACATACCTGATCATGGGGATGCCGTTGATGGTCACGAGCGGTTTTTCACCGAGTCCGAGGCGGCTCCCAAGGCCTCCGGCAAGGATCAGCGCAAACATTCGGAGAGGGCCTCCACGAGGAGGTTGTTCTCTTCTCTCTTTCGAACGGCAACCCGTATCGAACAGGGAAGACCAAACGAATGACAGTCCCTGACGAGGATCCCATGCCGAAGAAGGGAGGCACAGAGTGGACCGGCATCGCGGTCCAGGTTGATAAGGAGGAAGTTTGTCCTTGAAGGAACGACTGTCAGAGGAAGAGAAGAAAGTTTGGCAGATAGCAGTTCGCGCTCTTCCCTGATCCTTTTGCGGGAGATTGACAGCTCATCATAGCGCAAAAAAGCCTCAATTGCCATCTGCTCTGCAACCGCATTGACGGTCCATGGAAGGCGTCGGGCCTCGATCTTCGCCACCAGTTCCGGATCGCCAAACCCGTACCCGAAGCGGATCCCGGCCATCGCAAAACTCTTGGTGAGTGAACGGAACACAAAGAGAGACGGGTGCCGTATACCCAAGAGAGTCTGCGAAGGATCATCCGAGACCTCGATGAACGCCTCGTCCACCGCCAGGATTGAGCCTTCATCCTCGCAAAGTTCAAGCAACGAGAGGATCTCTCCTCTCTCCATCATGTGCCCTGTGGGGTTATTGGGGTTGCAGAGGAAGCGTATCCTCGCTCCTGTTCCTTCTCCAGTCAAAGCCCCCGCAAGCCTCGCGGAGAATTCATACTCCCCGAAGGTGGGAGGATAAGTGACCACCCTATCACCGGGAGAGAGGACTGCTGCACAGAAGACGCGTATGACCTCGATCGATCCGTTTCCCACCGCTATCTCGCCGACTTCCCGGTTGAACCGGCCTGCAATCACCTCCTTGAGATCCATGTAGGTATCATCCGGGTAATGTTCAAGGCGATAGGGATCGAGGGTCGGGGCCAGGTGCGGCGGGTAGGGATTGATGCTGGCTGAAAAGTCAAGGATTGGTGCGCCGGTCTCTTTCCTTGTCCTGATACCAGTTCCACCATGGACGACTTTTGAGAGATGCTGGCCGTTCATTTAAAAACCCAGAGATGCGAACGTACATTTGTGGCCAGGATTATGATAAATCAATGGGAGCACCGGCTCCCTTCATCAACATCAAATAGAAACATTTATATACTATTTTGATAAAGTAGGTTTCATCTGCATAGTCAGACATTAGCAAGCTAATTGACTGACAAATGTCTGACAATTGTCGGACAATTGTCACATCAGGAGAAAACAACGATGAAACGCATCACCCTCAGGCTGCCGGACCAGCAGATAGAGATGCTTGAGCAGATGGTGGCGGCAGGGGAGTTCCCCACTGTCTCGGAAGCAGTCAGGGATGCGGTTCGCCAGCTGATCGAAAGACGCGGCGGACGTATCCTCAAGGAGAGTGACCAGGTTTCATTCAAGGTTTAGGAGGGTCAACAATGCAGAGTATCATCAATGATGCCCAGAAGAACTTCGAAATTGAACGGGAGATGGCGAATTCCTCCAGCTCAATAGATGACGAGTTCATAGGGCAACCCCGTATCGTGATCATCGGCTGTGGCGGCGCCGGGAACAACACCATCAACAGGCTGCACCACATGGGTGTCTCGGGCGCTGAAACCATTGCCATCAACACTGACAAGCAGCACCTGGACATGATCCAGTCTGACAAGAGGGTTCTTATCGGGAAATCCCTCACAAAAGGCCTCGGTGCCGGGGGCTATCCCGACGTGGGCAAGAGGGCCGCAGAGATGGCCCGGCCCACCCTCGAGGCGCTCCTTGAGAACGCCGACCTCTGCTTCATCACCGCCGGAATGGGTGGCGGGACCGGGACTGGATCTGCGCCAGTAGTGGCACAGATTGCCAAGGAGCAGGGAGCGATAGTGGTTGGCATGGTCAGTTACCCCTTCCAGGTCGAGAAAGCCCGGTTGATCCGTGCCGAAGAAGGACTGGAAGCCCTCGCCTCCGCCGCCGATTCGGTGATCGTTCTCGATAACAACAGGCTGAAAAATTTTGTACCCAACCTCCCGCTCGGACAGGCGTTCTCAGTGATGGACCAGCTCATCGGTGAGACCGTGAAAGGGATCAGCGAGACCATTACCCAGCCTTCGCTGATCAACATTGACTACGCTGATGTCAGGGCAATCATGAGCAAGGGAGGTGTGGCGGTGATGCTGGTCGGGGAGAGCAAGCAGCAGAACAAGTCGGAGAGCGTGGTCAGGGAGTGCCTGAGCAACCCGATGCTTGACATAGACTACCGCGGTGCAACCGGAAGTCTCATCCACATCACCGGAGGCGGAGACCTCACACTGCAGGATGCAGAGGAGATCGCCTCGTCACTCACCTACGAACTTGACCCCCATGCGGATGTCATCTGGGGGGCAAGAGTGAAGAATGACATGGAGGGCAAGGTCAGGGTTCTCGCTATCATGACCGGGGTCCAGACAGGAAAGATCATGGGGAGCAGGGTCTCCTACAAGACTATCCTCGAAGACCTTGAACAGAAGAAAGTGAGTCCCAAGGCACCCCAACTCCCGAAAAACAGGAAGGCACGTGACCAGACGGCAGGAGGTACCTTACTCGAATGGGTTGGGTAGGACAGAAATTGCACAAACCACCTTGATTCACACAACTGCCAATAATGAACGGGCAGACCCAAAATTGCCTGGTCTCCTGTTCCCCATACTATTTTTCCTTCCTTCGATTCGCACCAGGCTTTCCTGCCTCCCCCTTTCTCCAGCGGTGAAGTACGCTGGTGTGTAATATCCCGGCGAAACCATTAATAGGATACATACCGTGTAAATAATAGAAAATCACCGGGTCCCACGCACCCGGGATTGCCAGGAGAAGGGTGGCTGAAAGGGAACCTTATTGTCCCCTTCTGGAATCGGGAGTTGAACACGATGGACAGCCGTATGAACAAAGGCACCGGCACCTGCCGTGGCGCTTTTTTCAATGGAGCCGTGGAAAGCATCAACAGAGACGTTCTCTCCACGGAGTGCTCCGGACAGAGGCAAGATCTCCAAATTTCTGTCGGGAAGGTCCATCCTTTCTCTGGTATATTCCTTTTTGCGTGGAATGCGGGCATTCCGACGGATGCGTCGAGGATGGGAGAGCATGTTGAATGAACTGATCGAAAAACGAAAGAAGATTCTTGCCGAGTCTGAACAGCACAAGAACAGAAGGAACGAACTCAACACCCTGGCCAGCAAGTATGCGAGGGAGCGGAACACTCTCAACAACCAGACCAGGGAATACGTTGAGGAGGCGCAGAAGAACAAGGAACTGCGCGACAAGTACAACAATGACGTCCAGGCCATCAAGGACGAACGCAACCACATAAACGAGCAGGCCAATGCGTTCTTCGAAGAGATAGAATCCTTCAAGAAAGAGCATGGCGGTATGCGGAACAGGGGCTTAAAGGAGCTCCAGAAGCAGATTGAGCACCTTGAGTTCCGCCAGCAGACCGAGGTCTTCTCCACCGACAAGGAGCGCGAGTTGATCGAGAAGATCAAACAGATGAAGGAGTCGGTGCGGGAACAGGAGGCGGAGCTCGAGCAGAACAAGGAGATCAAGGCCAAGATCTCTTCCGCAAGGGACCTCCGGAAACAGGCATCAGACCTGCATGCAAAGGTCACCGAGATGGCGGAACTTGCCCAGAAGCACCATGACCTGATGGTTGACTTCTACCGGAAAGCCGACAAGTCAAGAGAAGAGGCCGATGCTGCCCACAAGAACTTCGTAGAGGCCCAGGAGTCAGCCGACGCGGAACACAAGTATTTCATCGCATGCCAGAAGGAACTCCGCGACTATGACAAGGTCATCTCGGGCCTTCGCAAGAAGACCAAGAAAGCGAAGGTCACAAAAGAGCAGAAGGCCGTGCGGAAGGAAGCTGAGCACCTCTTCAAGATGTTCCGAGCAGGAGAGAAACTCACTACAGACGATATCCTGCTCCTTCAGCGTTCAAAACTCATCTAATTCCTTTTTTCAAAGCCCTGCAAGGCAATCATTTAATAGATATCTTGCGCTTTCTATATTGATGTACCAGGGGCGCACGCTTGTCCTTTCGGTGGACCGTGACGATGATATCGGTTTCAAGGCCAATATTCAGAGCCCCGTGATCGGGCGTGAAGCCTGCCTGTCGGCTGCCAACACCCTTGGACTTGCAGATCCTGAAGATTCCGACGTGAACGCCATCTTCCAGGCAGTCAAGATCTATGACGAACTGCTGGCAAAGGGAGAGGAGGTGGACGTAGCGGTCATCGCGGGAAACCATATGCACATGATTGAGGGAGATCGGAAGATCGCAGCATCCCTCGCGGAGGTGGTTGGAAAGACCGGGGCATCGAACTGCATCGTGGTCACAGACGGGGCGGAAGACGAGTTCGTCATCCCTATCGTCCAGTCAAAGATCCCTGTCTCGAGTATCCGTAGGGTAGTGGTCAGCCAGATGCCCAACCTCGAAGGTACCTACTATATCATCAAGAAACTCCTCAACGATCCCAAGATCGCACGGCTGGTCCTTGTCCCCCTCGGCCTTGCCATGCTCCTCTGGGCAGTCGCCTACCTCCTGGACAGGCCACAGATTGCCACCTTTATCGTGATCGGGGCCATTGGCATCTACCTCCTCTACCGGGGACTCGGAGTCGACGAGATATTCGAAGGGTTCGCACATGCACTCCGCACCTCCCTCACACGGGGGAAGTTCTCCTTTATCACCTACATTGCAGGGATCCTGCTCGTAATCGTGGGCGTGATCATGGGGCTCATGAACCTCCTCGTTTATTATGCAGAGATAGGGCTCCTCCTCTACTTCCTCATCTTCATGTACGGCGCTATCCTGTGGCTTGCCCTTGCAGGAGTGGTCTCTTCGGTCGGAATAATCATCGACAACTACTTCTACGACCGGATCGGCCTCGCAAAAGTGATTGTCTTTCCATTCTTCATTGGCGCGGTGGGGCTGATCACGTATGGGGCATGCATCTATGCAATCTCAATGAACAATATTCCTGATTTTCCCTACAGCACAAGCACTGCGGTCCAATATATCTTCTATGGAACACTCGGCGGACTGATATGCGCCCTGTCGGGCATCGGGATCCAGTACATGGTGAACAAATACCTGGCAACACGTCAAAGCGGGGAGATCATTGAGGTCGTATAAACAAAAAAGGGGCGCTTTCCACGCTCCCCCCATGAAATTCGGATTATTTTGGGGTGGAACTCCCCGGATTACCATTCACCAAGCCTGAAAATATGCCGGATATTATACGGCTGCCTCCCCCGGAAAAACCTTATCAGCGCTGGTATCAAGGCCCTCCCCATCAAGGCATGCGAGGGGAAAATTGTGGGACACCCCGTACAATCCCATCGTGGTTTACACCGTTGGTAAGAATACTCAAACCCTGCCTCAGTCAGGATTAGTTGCACAAACCCTGCCTCAGTCAGGATTAGTTGCACAAACCCTGCCTCAGTCAGGATTATCAAAATACCCGATCCCGTTTGGGATGACGTTGGTAGAACAGAACTCGCGGGATATCTGGGGGGTGGTGATTCGGAGGGTAGGAATGAATACATTGAACTGGTGTGCAGGGAACCAGTAAATCCCCCTTCCATAATTGTACGAAACATCGTTGACGACCAGGTTTGCCCTGTTCATCTCGATCTCGACCACCTCTGCCTCCTCATAGTTGAGGACTTTCAGGATCCGGTTCTTGAGGTCCTGCTTGCCCAGGAGGAGGACAATCAACCGGGTAGGCTCATCGAGGGAGTACTGGACATCGATATTGGCCTTCCCTTTCTCGAGGGTGATGTCCACGTTCTGGATGGTGATGTAGCCATATTTATCCTCGTTTGCCGCAACTACAGGGAGTACAAACGACAGTATGCACACCACTGTAACTGCGATGGCTACGCCTCTCATTCTTCTAGTATATTAGAACCTGCCGGTTATATCTTTTCTGGTGGTGCATGCCACCCAAATTACAGGCATTTTTTGGCCGGATTAAAAAAAACAATTGTTTTTATCAGTTTTTATTGCATCACCAGATGAATGATGCAGCCATATTTCCCACTTCAATGGCAGGGGACAGTTGCCTTGTTTCTCATGGCATTCTCCAGATCGCGAGGTATTTCCGACCCGCGGCCTGTTGCAGGAAGACCGGTTGGACCGGTTCATCCAGCCGCGGCAAGGACTATCTCAATACTCGAGACGTTTGTCTTTCCGCTGTCGGTGTCGATGATCTCCGTGGACGTGATGATCTCCTTCTTCCCGACTCCTTCCAGGAAACGGTTCAGGGCGATCTCCGCCGTGTCCACTGCCCTTGATATGGCCTTCCCACGTGCCTTGATCGAGACTTCCTGTGCACCGTTGTTGAACTGGGTCACTACAGCCAGTACATAATTCATCACCGGCTTGTTCCCCACGAATACTGTGTTGTCTTTTAACATTGAGAGGCACCTTCAGAGATACTTCCTGGTATGGATCAATTCTGCGTTGAGCACTGATGCTCCTGCTGCTCCCCGGATGGTGTTGTGGCCCATTGTGACGTACCGGATACCTTCCCTTACCCTTCCCACGCTGACCGTCATCCCGTTGCCCCTGTTCCTGTCAAGACGCGGCTGCGGACGGTCCTGGTCCTCAAGGTAGATAAGGGATTGTTCTGGCTGCGTCGGGAGACCCGAGATGGGCGGGACGAATTCCCTGAATGCAGCGCGGACCTTCTCCACCGGTTCGCGGATGTCGATCCAGACCGCCATCGTATGGCCGTCAAGAACCGGGACTCGGTGACAGCTTGCGCTCACCGTAAGAGGCGCGGGGGACACCCCCCGTCCGTCAAGGCGTCCCATGATCTTGAGAGTCTCGGACTCCATCTTCTGTTCCTCGGATCCGATAAAGGGAATCACGTTGTCATAGATTCCCATTGCAGGGACTCCCTGGAACCCAGCACCCGAAATGGCCTGCATGGTTGCCACCCGGATATCTTTGAAGGCAAACTGCCGCAGGGGTGCAAGTGAGAGACACATCACAATGGTAGAGCAGTTCGGGTTCGTCACAATGAACCCGTCCCTCCCCGCGTCCCGCTGGGCATCTATCAGCCCGAGATGATCGGGGTTCACTTCAGGGACCACAAGGGGAACAAGAGGATCCATCCGGTGGGAACTGGCATTGCTGCAGACACCGAGCCCGGCATCCGCACACGCGGTCTCAACCTCCGCGGCGATCTCTGCCGGAAGGGCGGAGAAGACCAGGTCCACGTCCTTGAGGCTCTTCACATCAGTGGTGCGGATCCTGATGTCCGCAACGCTCTTCGGGAACGGGACATCGAGCCGCCAGTTCACGACCTCCCCATACCGCTTCCCCGCACTCCGGTCCGACGCAGTCAGCGCTGTCAGGTTGAACCAGGGATGCTGCGCCAGGAGCTGGACAAAACGCTGACCCACTGCTCCCGTGGCACCAAGCACTCCGACATTGATCATACGTAAAAAATAGCTGTATCCCTGGAGTTATTAAATCGTTTGATTTTATTCCAGATGAATAGCCTCTGAAGGACATACGTCCACGCAGGAGCCGCAATCAACGCAAAGGTCCTTGTCAACCTTTGCCTTGCCATCATTCATGCTGATGGCCGCTGCAGGGCATTCGTCAACGCAGGTCTCACAACCGGTACATTTCTCTTTATCAACAACTGCTGTCATGGTTGCACGTATCCAGCATTGAAATGGAGTATAAAAAAAGAAATAGGTTTCTGTTTGGGTATTTAGGCCCTGATCACGCAAGACCCAGCACGTTGTTCATACCATAGATCCCGGGTTTCTTTCCCACCACCCAGCGGGTCGCCATCAGTGCGCCCTGCGCAAATACCGAGCGGTCATATGCCCTGTGGGAGAGCTGGATGGTCTCGAAGTTTCCGGCAAAGATGACCGCGTGGTCTCCGACGATATCTCCTCCCCTGATGACATGGACGCCGATCTCGCTGCCCCGTTCTCTCATGCCCTCGCGCCCGTACAGCTTCTCCCGCGAACCCACCTCTTCCTCCAGGATCTGGAGAATGGTCTTTGCGGTACCGCTCGGCGCGTCCTTCTTGTGCCGGTGATGGGCCTCCAGCACTTCTATATCGTACCCGGGCAGCATCCTGGCCGCCTGTTTGAGGAGCTGCCAGAAAATATTGACGCCGATGCTGTAATTGCTTGAGATTACGGCCGGGACGTGTCCCTCGATCGCGCGTGACATCTCAGCCCGCTGTTCAGGTGAGAAACCCGTAGTTCCTATGACGAGGGCTGCACCGTGGCTTGCGGCGGTTCTGACGTTCTGCACTGCTGCATCCGCCACAGTAAAGTCGATGACCACTTCAGGCTTCACCTCTGCAAGGAGCGCACTCATGCGGGCAGCCTCCACAACCCTTGCCCCGAAGAGGTCCCCTGACTTCACATCCACGCCGCCGACCAGTTCGAGGTCGGGAGCCTCGTTTACCAGCCTCCCTATCGTCGTTCCCATCCTGCCCAGGGCACCGCATATTACGACTTTAGTCATAGGTAGAGAGGACCTCCGCGAGTTTTGCCGTCTTCTCAGCGTCAAGTTCATCCAGCGGAAGCCTCGGCGGTCCTCCCGCCATCCCGCGCAGCTCGACCGCCTTCTTTACCGGGATTGGGTTGGTATCGATGAACATGGCCCGGAAGAGCGGGGAGAGGGTGAAGTGCATGTCCAGCGCAGCGTCGAGGTCCCCGTCGCAGAAGGACTCGAACATCGCGACCATGCGTGCAGGCTCCACGTTTGCGGTGACCGATATGACACCCGAACCGCCAAGTGCGAGGATGGGAAGGGTGATGTTGTCGTCACCTGATATCACCTGGAAGTCTTCGTCAAGAGTCGCCTCTATGATCCTCGATATCTGCCCGATGTCCCCGCTGGCCTCCTTGATCGCCACGATATCGGGATGGCGGGCAAGCTCCGCCACCAGGTCAGGGGCCAGGTTCTGCCCGGTCCTACCGGGGACATTGTACATAATCACCGGGATGTCGAGGTCCGCGAGCGCGGTGTAGTGTTTCACGAGCCCTGAACGGTTTGGCTTGTTGTAATACGGGCTGATCACCAGCACGCCGTCGGCACCCATATCCCGGGCGGCCTTCGTGAGCCGGACTGCCTCGGCGGTATTGTTTGACCCTGTGCCGGCAATAACCGGGACCTTCCCGTCTGCCACATCGATGGCTACCTCTATCACCTTCTCATGCTCTTCAAACGTGAGTGTCGCAGATTCCCCCGTGGAGCCGCAGGGCACGATCCCGTGCACCCCATGCGCAAGGAGAAACTCGATATTTGACCTCAGACCTTCGATATCCACGTCTCTCGTGGAATTTCGCAGAAAAGGAGTGACGATAGCCGGAATAACTCCCTCGAACATACGAGAGAGGTATTCAGCGTCTTTTGGTATTTACCTTTCTGGTGATGTACCCGGCTACCCGGTTCCTCACCCGTTTGCTCTCGATATTCGTGACCTCGGTGACGGTCTGCTTGTTCTCGTCGAAGTTGTTGGAGAACCTGGTCCCGTGGTGGCTCAGCAGCTCGATTCCTATTGCCTTGATGTAGGTGGGTTTGATTCCCATGTGGACATTCCTCTTGGTTATTCTTTATTCATACGCGCCGAGACTTTAAGAATGTTCTTCACTACTGCGTCGGGGTTCTCTCCGATCAGCCTTATCATCGGCTCCTTTCCCACCGATCCAAGGTCATATATCACATCAGGAACCCCCTCCCGGCAGCAGAAGGCGACGCCCCAGTCCATGGTCTTTGCCCCCGGGGGCTCGGCAGACCGGTCAAACGTGCAGACCTCGAGGAGCATTTCCTCAAGGATACTGACTGTCGCGGGGGAGTAGCGTATATTTGCTGCGCACCTGACCTGCGGATCGAACCGCATGGCGGTGAGTACGATGCGGGCCATGTGATCGCTGGCCCCGAATGATACTCCTCCCACGGCATGGGGACGCCCTGACAGTCGTACAATACGCCCCTCAACAGCCGCAACCTGTCCGGGGTCACGCGCAGCGGGAAGGGCGTAGGCAATGTTCGATCCGACCTCGGGTATCAGGCGGACATCCATCCCCTGGCAGAGACTGCGCACCCCCTCCTGCAGTGCGCGCAGGACCGCCTCTCGGTCATCACCCGATATGCTCATCAGTATCCCATGCGCCCTGCGGCGCTATGTACCTATCCTTCACCGGCCTCCCGACGCCTGGGAGAAAAGAGAGAAGATAATGATATCATGAAGGACGGAGTACAAATACGCATGGATGCACGGATACTCGATATACTCTCTGCCGTGGTCAGTTTCATCGTCCTGCTGGTCTTTCTCCTGGTGCTCCCCGCGTTCCTCGAGCCGGGAATTGCCTACCTGCTTGCAATCGTCGTATTCATCCTGACCATGAGTGGGGCAGGTCTCTACATCAACAAAGCAATCAGCTAGGTTTCCCTCTCTTCCCCTTCTTTCTGTTCCGGTAATAGTTGAGTGGGTGGTTCACCTTCTCGCAATATGCGTCCGGCCTGACGCAGAGCCCGAGAGTCCGCATCGCCGCGCATGAAGGCGCGGTGTACTCCGTTCCAGTGCCACCTCTCCCCGCGATATGCTCGACCTGGTACTGGGTCTTGCCCACGTCGAAATCCGGGGCCCTGCAGTAGAGCGATATTATCTGGCTGCTGTCCATCCCGATGTTGTGCAGGAACGCGGTGAGGGCGAACCTGCCCGAGTGCGTGATGTTCAACCCACCCGATAGTGCCGAGAAGATCGCCTGCATGCAGGGGGGGAAGCACGACTCGTCGACTTCCCCGAAGTCTTCGAGCACCTTCTGCTGGAACGTCTCCTGGATTCTGGACACATACGGTGCAAGCTCTTCACAGAGTGACTGGGGTACTTCCAGGGGCAACTGTGAGAGGAGGGTCACCCTGATCTGCTCTTTTAAAAGTTCTTCCGCCTCAAGAGGCTCGACCCTGACTCTTCCTTCATGCACCTCCCTGTTCACCAGTCTCCAGCGCTCCTCCTTCATCCCGGCGGTGATCTCGATGTAACGAGTGACTGGAAGGGACGACTCCTCGAAGGAGAACCCTACCTGCGCCGCGATATATGACCTCTTCGTTTCATCTTCAGTCTCCAGGAAGGCGTACGCCCGCTGCGCCTCGTACCGCGTGAGGCGATCGATCAGTGCACGCTCATTCCCGCATGATACCAGGACCCTGGCGAGCGCGTAGGACGATACTTCGAGCCTCACTCCAAGGTTGTCGGATGGGACGGGGGAACTTGCGGTATCGGTTGCCTGCGCCGTATGGGAGAGCGCGCGCTGCACCCGGTCTACCGCATACCGTATCGCAACTTTTCCGGCGCTTGATCGGAGGAACGCGTCGACCGATTCATGGCTCTGCAGCATGAACTGCTGGGATTCTTTCAAAAAAGGGTATTTTGCAAAATCTCTTGTCTCAAGGGAGACCCGCATCAATCCGCCTCAATGCGGGGTGCCAGCAGGTACTCCACATACCCGTGCCCTCCCGCGATATAGAACGCAAACTTTGCAGGGTGATCGATACCGAGCGAGACCTCCACCTCCTCCGCCCTGCCCATTACCCTGCCCATGTCCTTGAGATAATCAAGGGAGAAGAGGGAGCGGGCCTCAATCCCGTTGAGGAAGTTGACCTCGCTCTTTCCGAACTCGCGCCTGATATGATCGGTATCCCCCTCGGCTGCCATGAAGAAGAGCTGCTGTGCAGGGTCGATCCCAAGCGCAATCTTATCGGAGACCACTGCCGCGGCCTTGATGGAGTTATAGAGGTCATTGCCGGAGATGACCACCTTGCCCGGCAGGTCGATGTTCGGAGGGTTCGGGTCTTTCCTGATGGTATTTGGGTCAAGCAGGGTGATGGAATAACGGTACCCTTCAAAACTCACTTTCAGCTTGTGCCCGTCTTCGGGGAGTTCCAGGCTGATGAGGTCATTCTTCCCCATCATCCCGAATATATTCTTCAGCTTGGCAATATCAAGCCCAATCTCACCTTTTGTCGACTCGAACGCAGAGAAAGCCTCTTTTTTCAGCGTGAGGGAGATCATGGCCACGTTGGCGGTATCGACTGCACGGGTCGAGAGCCCGTTCTCATCGGTGTGGAGCCGGCATTCCGTGACCAGGGCAGAGATGGCGTCGATGGACTCTTTGAGAATATCTGCATCAATCGTTGCTTTTAACATCGTACACCCCGTATATATGTAATTATAAACTACGCCATCAACGTTTTAATGATATCTGATTTCATCCGATCTTTCCGGTATTACGACGGTGGATACTACTATGGGTTCACAATGGGGAAGGGATCGCACGTATCTGCGGGCAGTTCGCGAGGGATACCGGTCCCGGGCTGCCTATAAACTTCTTGAGATACAGGACCGCTATCACCCGATACGGCCCCACGACAATGTCCTCGACCTCGGGGCGGCACCGGGCAGCTGGCTCCAGGTTGCAAGGGGCCTCACTGACGGCCGTTTGGCAGGAGTCGACCTTTCCCCGATCGCCCCGCTTGAGGGTGTGACTACCCTTGTTGCGGACCTCACAGACCATGATCTGCGTGAGAAAGTACGATCTCTTCTCGGGACCGTCAACGTCGTCATCTCCGACGCTGCTCCGAAACTCTCGGGCCACCGGAGTTACGACCAGGCGAGGGCAATCGGGCTTGGAGAGGAGGTGCTCGAATTTGCTTGCAACGTACTGAAGCCCGGGGGAAATCTCATCATGAAATCATTCCAGGGAGAGGACTTTGCAACCCTTCTCGGGAAGGTACGGCAGTATTTCTTCTCGGTGAAGACCTTCAGGTGCCAGGCTTCCAGGAAAGGGAGCAGCGAGATCTACATTATTGGAAGAAACTTCATGGGGTACATGAGTGAGACTGAAGGATCCCTATAACCGCCCGGTCAGCAACCTCCGCATCAGCCTGACACCGGCGTGCAACCTCCAATGCATCTACTGCCATGCCGAGGGAGAGAGAGATCCCAGAGCCCCCCTCTCCCTTGAAGAGCTTGCCGAGATCATGAGGGTCGCGGCTAAGTTCGACATCGGAAGCGTCAAGTTCACCGGAGGTGAACCATGCCTCCGCGCCGACCTTGTCGATATTGTAAGGGCCGTCCCTGACCGCATGGAGTGCTCGATGACCACCAACGGGACGCTCCTTGCCGATATCGCACAGGACCTCGCCGACGCAGGCCTTGCGAGGGTAAATGTGAGCCTCGACAGCCTGGACCACGAAACCTACAGGGATATCACGGGGACTGACTGCCTTGATGACGTGCTGGCCGGGATCGATGCCGCCATCGAGGCTGGGCTCACTCCCATCAAGCTGAACATGGTCCTCCTGAAGGGAAAAAACGAACACGAGGTCGATGATTTCATCAGGTTCGTGAGGGGAAACCGCGACCTTATCCTCCAGGTAATCGAGCTGATGGAGTTTAGGGACTGTACCAATCATCACGAACTCAAGGACCTCGAGGAATGGCTCTCCCGCAACTCGCAGGAGATTCTGACCAGGAGGATGCACCACAGAAAGAAGTACTGCATCGACGGCGCAGAGGTTGAGGTGGTGAGGCCCCTCCATAACACCGAGTTCTGCGCTTTCTGCAACCGCCTCAGGGTAACTTCCGACGGCAAACTGAAGCCATGCCTCCTCCGTACTGACAACCACGTCGACATCCGCGGAAAATACGGCGAGGAACTCGAGGCGCTCTTTCACGAGGCGGTTCACCGGCGGGCTCCCTTCTTCAGGTGAAAGGGCTTTCCTCCCGTTTATTTTTGTGGAAACGGGAAAATTTGCCAATTCCGGAATATATTTACTTCCCCGCGTCTGTATTTTCACCATGAGTTCGGACAGCGAATACGTGCACGTGCTTGAGCACCTCTATGAAAAGTCCCTCATTTTACAGGATGAGACAATGTGGCACCCGGTCCTCGCTTTTTATTTCATGGATGCCCTCGCCCACCTCGACTATACGATCAGCCTCATGGCCTACCACTACAAGTCTCCCCGGGTGATGATGACCGGCGAATACCTGCGGTGCAGGGTCGACCAGGAGAAACTCGGCGACCGCCCGAAGTTCCCGGCGTTCGTCAACTGGCTGAAGAAGGTGCACCCCGAACGGTTCGAGGCGCTTCCCACGCTCTGGAGGAGGGTCTATGACGAGGGCGACGAGGCGCGCTACATGAGCTTCCGTATCGTCTTTGAACGGGACAGCAAAAACCCGGTACGCCCCCACGTCTACCGCTCCCTGATCGAGGAGTTCTTCAAGGCGGAATTTTTAAAGGGCCTTTACCAGGACGCCTCGCTTGCAACGCTGTTTGAGGAATTCAAGACGAAGGGTGGAACCACCAGCACGCCATGAACGTCGAAGACCTCTGTGCTGCCCTCGTGAGAATCCGAAGCGAAAATCCCCCGGGGGACACCCGCGACATCATCGGGTTTATTCGTGATTTCACCGACTCCCTCGGAATTGCCACGCGAGTGATCGGCAGACCTGGAGGGAGGGACAACCTTGTCTCTCACCCGGCGAAGGGGAGACTCCTCTTCTGCGGGCACGTAGACGTGGTTCCTGCCCTGGATGACGGATGGACCGTGGACCCATGGGGAGGGGCAATCAGAGATGGAAAGGTCTGGGGCAGGGGTGCCACCGACATGAAAGGTGGGTGCGCCTCGGTCCTTGTTGCCTGCAGAGACTTCATCGATTCAGGCGGGGAACTCCCTGCTGACCTGGCGTTTGTCTGCGACGAAGAGACGAGCGGGAGGCATGGCATCCAGGCCATCCTCAGCAGCCACTGCCTTGTCCCCTGCGATACTATTGTTGCCGAGCCCACACCCGCCCTCTCCCCGAACGTCGGGCAGAAGGGGCTGATGCGTCTCTGCTGCAGGTTCAGGGGAGAGCCGGCACACGGCTCTCTCTACCCCGCAAAAGGGGTGAGCGCAGTGATGGAGGCGTTTTCGCTCCTCGATTTCATCAGGGAGCTTCACGAGCGGGAATATTCCCCGTCCGACCCCGCCCTTGCCCGGATCATCAGCGAATCGTCCACGATCCTCAAAGAGCTCTTCGCAATAGAGGATACGAGGACCGTCCTCTCCCACGTGATGTACAATCCAGGAAAGATTGAGGGGGGCGAGAAGGCGAACATCGTAGCCCAGCAGTGCAGCCTCGAGCTTGACCTCCGCATCCCCTGGGGGTGCAGCCTTCCTGGCCTCCTCGATGAGATACGCCGCCATGCTCCACGGGGGGAGATATCGGTAACCAACATATCGGATCCATCCATCACGCCGCCCGACTCGCCGCTCGTGACCCGCCTCATTGAAGAGATAGAGAAGGTACACTCCGGCCATGCCAGGCCCATCGTCCAGTGGGCGGCAAGCGACGCCCGTTACCTGCGAAACGCGGGGTTCCCAGTCGTGGAGTACGGCCCGGGCGAGATCCGGACCCTTCACGCAATCGACGAGCATGTCACCATAGAGTCCCTGGAGAACGCGACCAGGGTTTACAAAGGGATGATCGGCCGGTATGCAATGATATAAGGAATACACCTCCTATGGGACTGGAATAGAACGATTTCCCGGTCAAAAAAGAGAATATCCTTTCGCCATTCTCCACACCCGCCTCCTTGCCTCATTCATATGGTGTAACGCATCGCCAGCAGATCACTTCATTCGTGGTGAATGAAATGCCAAACGGAGGGCCGGGAATGGGGATGCAGCGTAGAGGAGTCCCTCCTGACGCCTGTATCTGTCCGAAATGCAGGAAAGAATACCCAAAGACACGCGGGGTTCCCTGCAGGAGCAAGACCTGCCCTGACTGCAATATTCCCCTGTTAGGCAAGTAAAAAGTGGGATGCACATTTTTTTTCTTTCAGGCCAGGAAAAAATGCAGGGGAACCCCCACTCAACACCTGTTCAGTCCGCTTCAATCCGGGTGGAATCGGAAATGTCATGCCTCCTGGCAGACAGGAAGAGGAGGACGCCCAGAACGATCGGATACAGGAGATCCACGTACATTACAGGGCCGGCATTGTTGATCGACACGTCCCCATGGACGACCAGCTCGTAGACATGCCCGATGCCTGCCCCGATTGAGAATATTCCAAACGCGATCACGATCGCAGTCCAGAACCAGACAGACCTGAATTTCAGGCAGAGCAACCCGACAATCCCGATCGCGAAGTCCCACAACCCGACCTCGCGCTGGAATGGGCTGCCCGGAGGCCACCCGATAGACGCGGCAACCTGGTCCGGAAACACCAGGTGCCCGAACCCGGCATAGATGTAGGAGAGGCCAAGGCCAATGGCAAGCTGCCACATGAGAAAGGCCCTGATGACTGCCATCCCCTCCTTACGCTTCCAGAATATGTGCACGAGGGCTACAATCGCGCCAAGCGCCGGGAAAAAGACCGGCCAGATGAAATCCATGAGTCCCATGGTGATCACTTCACTGGAAGGCGATAAAAAAACATTGTATCCCTCCTGGAATCATGGATATGTCGCCTTTTGGGTTGTGGGGAAAATGGTCGTTCTTGTGACTGGTCCCGGATTCCCCTCTGAGGACCGTGATATCGGCACGAGAGGGTATGTGAAAGCCGGGATCAACGGCCCTGTTCTTCTTCCCGCAGCATCCGGTCGATCGCCCTTGCTGCTTTCTTTGCCCCACCCATGGCGAGGATGACCGTCGCAGCTCCGGTGGCAACGTCTCCTGCGGCAAACACCTTCTCAAGGGAGCTTCTCCCCTCTTCATCGACCACGATGTTTCCCTTCCTTCCATAGCTGATTCCCTCCATCTTTCGTATCAGGAGGGGATTTGGTCCCTGGCCGATCGCCTGGATGACCATGTCGGCATCGATCACGAAGTTGCTCCCCGCAACAGGGGAGGGTTCCGGCCGGCCGGATTCGTCGATATCGCACATCTCCATCCGCACGCACTCGACACCCGTCACGAAATTGGTTCCGAGGATACGGACGGGGTTCGCACAGAGTTCGAACTCGATCCCCTCTTCCCTCGCACGGATCACCTCAGCCCTCCGTGCAGGGAGGTCCTCCTCTCTCCTCCGGTAGACGAGCGTCACCCGTGCACCGAACCTCCGGGCAACCCTGGCAGCGTCCATGGCGACGTTTCCCCCCCCTACCACCGTGACACGGCCGGCGTGGCGGACAGGGGTGTCATACTCTGGGAACCTGTCGGCGTGCATCAAATTGACGCGGGTAAGGAACTCGTTTGCCGAGTAGACACCGTTCAACTGCTCACCCGGAATATTCATGAAGAAGGGGAGCCCTGCCCCCGTGCCGATAAAGACCGCGTCATAGGCATACAGTTCTGCGACAGGAATGCTCGCCCCCGCGAGGTGATTGGTGAGGATCTCGACGCCCATACCCCTGAGCTGGTCGATCTCGGCCTGCACCACGTCTTTTGGGAGCCGAAACGATGGGATCCCATACATGAGGACGCCTCCCGGCTCATGAAGGGACTCAAAGACCGTGACCATGTGCCCGGCCCGTGCAAGCTCTGCGGCAGCGGTCAGCCCGGCGGGCCCGGATCCCACGACTGCGACCCTTTTTCCGGTTGGTTCCGCGACCGAAGGGATGACGAGTCCCTGCTTGCGCTCATGGTCAGCGACGAACCGTTCAAGTTCACCTATGCGGACCGGCTTCTCCTTTGCTCCCAGGAGACACGCCCCCTCGCACTGGACTTCCTGGGGGCAGACCCTTCCGCAGACGGCAGGGAGGAGGTTATCCTCCTTGATGATGCGTGCAGCCCCGGAGAAGTCCCCTTCCGCGATCCGGGCAATGAAGGCAGGGATGTCAATCTCGACAGGGCATCCCCTGACGCACGAGGGCTTCTTGCATTGCAGGCAGCGTTCTGCCTCAGCAACCGCCTCCTCGGCCGAGAGCCCGCAGTCCACCTCCGAAAAATCACGGATACGTTCCCATGCCGGCCGCTCACCCATGGTGACCGCCTTCCCCGCACCGGCACAGGTGCTCATGATACCGCTCAAGAGATGCCTTCTCTTCGTCAAAATACGTCCGCTGCCGCTGCATAAGGAGGTCAAAATCGACCTGGTGGGCATCGAATTCGGGCCCGTCAACGCAGGCAAACTTCGTCTCCCCACCCACTCTGACACGGCAGGACCCGCACATCCCGGTCCCGTCCACCATGATCGGGTTGAGAGAGACAAATGTCCTGATCCCCTTTGGCCGGGTCACTTCAGAAGTCACTTTCATCATGATTGCAGGGCCGATAATCCAGACACAATCGACCTTTCTTTCTGCGATGACCCCTTTTAATACGTCCGCGGCAAACCCGTGGTATCCCCGGCTCCCGTCGTCTGTGGCAATCAGGAGATCATCGCAGGCCTCGCGCATCTCATCCTCGAGTATGAGATACCCGGCATTTCTTGCACCGATGATGCCGATGACGCGGTTCCCGGCATCTCGCGCGGCCCTGGCAATGATGGGACAGCTTGCGATCCCGGCGCCGCCGCCCACCACCACGCAGGTCCCATGCTTCCCAATCTCGCTCGGTCTCCCGAGCGGGCCCGCCACGTCCCGGATGAGATCTCCTGCCTTCAGCGTGGAGAGCTGGTGGGTGGTCTTGCCTACCGCCATGAAGATGATACGGACCAGGTCGCCGGACACCGCTGATACGGTAAGGGGGATGCGTTCGCCATGTTCGTCGATGCGGATCACAAGGAACTGCCCTGCCAGGGCATGCCGGGCCACGTGGGGGGCCTCCACCCATATCTGGAATATCTTATCGGCCAGCTGCCCGGCCTCGTTCACCCGGTACAATGGTTTCACTCCGACAACGCCAACGAGATGGCTTTCCATCAACTATGTGCGCGTGAGTGTCTTTACCTTACGCACCCGGACCGCTACCCCACGCCCTGATCGGAGCATCTCGTCGCCTGGCATGGCAGCCCTCCCTGTTGCAATCGCGCATGGCCCGGTGACGAGCACCTCGTCCCCTTCCCTGATGAGCGGGTCTGCACCCACCACTCCGGGCGCGAGCACGTCCCCCGTGGGGACGAACTCGTCGATTTCGACACGGTATCCTTCAGGGATCAAGTTCCAGCCCTCAAACGTGGGGCGGAGAAGGCCGGTCGCCTCGTCGATGGAGAACGAGGGAGTCCTCCCCTTGAACGCCCTGATCCAGGGATAGCGGCCCCTGATCACCAGGTTCCGCGTATCGACCGCAATGCCGAACTGCCATGAAGATGTCCCCCGGATCGTGTCATGGTGAACTCTCCTCTCACCAGACAGGGCAGAGTCAAGAAGTGCAAGCGATTCCCGGGACGCAGGTCTTCCCGCGCAGGTGACCTCGAGTTCAATACCCGCACGGGACGCACCCTTCTCAGCCGCCGCGAGTGCCCCTCCTTCGAGGTGCGCGATGACCCTTTTGAAGCGGTGCTTCTCCAGGAACGCGGCGATGATGCTGCCCACACACTCCCTCTCCTCTGCGTCCCAGTAACCGGTGACCGGAACATCGTAATGAGCCGCGGGATAGACCAGTTCGAGTTCCCGCGGCACGAGCCCAAGGGGGGATGTGACGATCAGCTCAAGGCCCCGGCCGGCAATGGCCTGCCTGAACTTCCGGTGGCTCCGGGAGGTGGAGTAGGGCTTCCGCGCCGAGCAGGGGAGGAGCACCGCCACCTCTGCGGGAGGCGGGTGGTAACGGCTGACGACCCGTTCCGAAAACCTGGTCACCTCAGGCCTCTGGAGTGCTTCACCTGTCGTGGCAAGGAGTGGTCCCTGGCGGGCAATTGGGACTGCCTTCTCATAGAACCCGCAGGTCCTGTCGAGATGCCTGAGAATCGCCACCTGTGCAGCGTCCATCCTGCATCTGCTCTCCACGAGGTCGCGGAGCCTCTGGGCTGCAATGAATTGCCTGGCAAGGGCAA
The DNA here is from genome assembly GCA_002067095.1 of Methanoregulaceae archaeon PtaB.Bin056. GTDB lineage: Archaea > Halobacteriota > Methanomicrobia > Methanomicrobiales > Methanospirillaceae > Methanolinea_A. The sequence goes on along the minus strand of MVQD01000106.1, from coordinate 118,210 downwards.
TCTCTCGAACAAGGCGGTCTCGGTTGTGTACTTTCAGGTCACCTACACGGCAGCCCGGGCAGTCGCAGGCTCCACTCTCCATCATACCGCGGGGGAATTCTCCCTCAGGGAGGCAGAATCTGCCCTGCGAAGAACGGAGGTCGACCGCCGTGAAGTCAAAGATATCGAAGCCCGAATAGCAGAGGAACGCGGCATTTGAGGGAAGCGCCGCCGCGGGGGCATACCAGGCGGTATCGGGAGGAAGAGCAGCCTTCATGGTTGCCAGCCATTCCACGTATTTCCGGGGTTGAGAAAGTGCCGTGTGCCAGCAGGGGACCATGACGCATGTGCCTGGAGGAGGAGTGATCCCTCCGGATGGATGGACCCAGGCGGGGATCAAATAGCCCTTTGGGAGATACCTCGCCACGAAAGCCGGATCAGCACCAAGAGGGACATTCTCCATCCGCGAGTGTAACAGGCCCAAAAACAGTTCCCCTGTCTCGATGACGGCGGGGAGATGGATGGTCTTCTCACCTGCCTGGAAGGTCGCGATCCTGGCCAGCCCGTCCCTCTTTTTCACCTCAACGGTGGTCAGAAGATCACCTCGGCGCCAGGGACTTCCTTCCTGACCACCCCAATCCACTCATCAGGGCACGAGATTGCGACGCGGCATCCAGGGTGGGACTCGATCAGCCTCCGAATCCCCCTGCACCCGGCAGAGACCATCGCTTCATCCCAGTCCGGGATCTCGCTCTGCCCGATAGGAAACGTCTCGCCCAGTTCCGGAGGATAGGGGCCGAACGGGGGACGGAAGGGGAGCGCCAGGTCGAAACCCGGCAGTTCTCTCCCGTCCATGGAGACAAGCACCCTCGGGGGCAGGAGAATACGTTCGATGAGTGCATGGTAGCGAATCACCTCGGTCCGCGCGCAGCTCTCAGAGCCGCGGTAGAAGAACCGTCGCTTGCTCACGCGGTCGGAGGCTTCAAGGCTTCCCGCGTGGTTCAGGAGTGCACGGTACCCTTTTAACAGCTGGGGGTGGCTCCTGCACCGCTCGTCCACAAGCTCCCAGAGCACTCCGTCCTGTATGGCCTGGCGTATCCGGGAGATCTCGGCAAGGCTCACCTGGAGGTTATGGAGCGCAAGGAGTCTTTCGCAATCGGCGGAAGTCCTCAATTCTTCCGCCGAATGGGTGCGGCAGATCCGGCATGGACAGGGAAGCTCCTGGAGCTCGTCGAGCTTTGCGCTCCCCGAGGGAGTCAGGTAGCGCCTCTCCCTCGCGTACAGGGCATAGGCGGCCGAATCGAAGATGTCGCATCCCATCGCCACCGCGAGGGCAAACATCGCGGGGTGGCCGGCGCCAAAGAGGTGCACGCATGACGACGCGGGAATGCCCTTTTTTGAGGCCGTCACCACTTCCACCAGCTCCCCGTACCGGTATGCCTCCATCAGCGGGACGACCGCCCCGATGGGACAGAAGGAGAACCCAAGCTCCCCCACCTCTCTTCCGGCTTGCTCACGCAGGTCCTGGAACCTGCCACCCTGGACAGGGCCTGCCAGGGGAGCATCGGGGCCGAGGAGTTCTTTTGCTTCCCTCAGGCGTGCCATGGTCAGGCCGAGTTCCTTCTCAGCCTGCGCCCTGTCGGCGTCCGGCGGGGTGGGGATGTCAAGCGGGACGAAAATATCGCTCCCGATGGACTGCTGGAACCAAAGGGTCTCCATGTTGGTGATCTCCACCTCGCCGTAGACCGAGAGCTGGAAAGAGCCGGAGTCAGTCATGATAAGGCCATCGAACCCGAGCACACGGTGGAGGCCCAGGGAGAGCGCCCGTTCCCTGAAATCCTCGCTCCTGGAGAAGATGTAGGCATTGGTGATCAGCCCCTCCGCTCCCATCGCCTGCATCTCCCCGGCGGTGACAGGCTGGAGGTGGGGGTTGACGACAGGGAGGAGCGCAGGGGTGCGGACGCTCCTTTTCCCTGCCTTCAGCCTCCCCAGGCGACCCGCAATATCCTTCTCCAGTATTTCGAACGTGATCGGCATGGTCTGATCAGGAATTTCTGCAGTAGGTGTGCGCCGCTGACGCAAGAAGGTATGCCTGACCGGCAGATCAACAGCCAGCCAAGAGGGATGAGAGAGGGGACAGGTGAGGTTGAGGGTTCCCGGCAAGGTCTCCTTGACCTGGCGTCTCACCCTGCAATCCTCATCTCCCTGAGGAGAGGAGCGATCCTCTGGAAAATTCCTCCCGGATCGGGTCCGATGTAGACGACCTGGTGGCCGATCACCATGATCCTCCCGATAGGTCTCCCCTTTCCGACCGTGTGCGCTGAATATGTCACGACTGCGGCATCTCTTGATTCTGCCGTTTCGAATACTTGAGTCTGGACCACAAGCGTGTGGCCTTCCTCATCTTCCAGGAGATAGGACCTGCCTCCCATCGCACCCGGGATCTGCCAGGTGATATCGTTCACATGCGCAAGCATAACGCCCGACGCATTCACCGCATTGTCCACAGGTTCCCCGGGAACGGGGTAATGGGGCTCGGCGGGGAAGGCGATGAGTATCCATCCGACAGGCAGGATCACGATCACGAAGAGCACCGCGATAACTGCCGCAAATCCTCTTTTCTCCCCGGTCATCTCTGCCACCCGCCGGATACTTGATGGATCATCGTGATTCCTCCTCCAGTGACCCGGCCCCGGTCCAACCCGGTCTCTTGATTTTAAGGAATACAAGTGGGGGGAACGCGAGGAGGAACGTGCCGAGCAGTATCCCCCCCACGTATGCGATTGCTTCATCTGCGGAGAAGTCAGCCGTCGGCATGAGCCCGACAATGAATGAGAAGATGACCCCTGCGGCACCCATGCCGCCGATGATCCAGACTCCTGCCATCCCTCCCGGGACCCGGAACGGCCTTGCTGCATCGGGCCGGCTGTACCTGAGCTTTATGAGGGAGGCAAAGACCAGGAGATACACGATGCATAGCAGCTCGACCGTGATGGCAGAGAGGATCCAGTAGGCCTGGTTGACCGATGGAAGAAATACGTAGAGCAATGATACAAAAGTCCCGATAAGAGCCTGGACAAGGAGCACCGCGACCGGTGACCCATACCTGTTGGTGCGGTTGAAGAGCGGGGGGAGGTTTCCCTCCTCTGCAACCACCCCAAGGCCTTTTGCCGGGCCAATAAGCCATGCCGCGAGGGAGACCACCCCGCCGATCGTGACCAACACTGCCATCGGGGCGACAGCCCCGGGGATCTCTGCAGCGCCAAAGAAGTAGTGAATTGCCTGCATCACCCCTGATGCGAGGCTTAAGTCCCTTGCAGGGATGACAGCGGCAATCGCGAGAGTAGCAAGCACCGTGCACCCGAAGATGATGAGGGCCGACACTGCCATGGCCCTGGGATAATCCGCACCCGGGTTCCGGGTCTCGAGCGCGTGGAAGCCGGCCATCTCCATTCCGGCAAAGAGCAGGATCACGGTCGCAAAGAACGGAAGCGTAGAGAGGTTGATGACCGGTAAAATCTGTTCCGGAGAGAACGGGGGAAGGACGATCGTCGCTCCTGATGCAAACCACCATATCCCAAGCCCTATGATCAGGACAGACGGGAGAATGCTCCCGAGGATCACTCCTACATTCTGGAATTTCGTCGAGATGTCCTCACCAAAATATGCGATTGCAGTGGTCCCCCAGAAGGCGATCATCATCACTGCAAACAGGTAACGCGAGTCGGCACTGAGTGCCGGAGAGAGTGCAAACGAGAGGGTGGATGCGATGAATGCAAGTACCGTCGGAAACCAGACAAGGTTGTTCGACCACTCGCAGAAAATCGCGGTGAACCCTCCTTTCTCTCCGAATGCCTCTTTACACCAGGCATACACGCCTCCTCCCCTGTCGGCGAGCATGGTCGCAAGCTCTGCCCCGGCAAGCGAGAGCGGGATCAAAAAGAGGACTGTACCGATCGTGTACCACCCGATGCACGACCAGCCAAACTCTGCCATAGAGGGAAAATTCCTGATACTGAGCACCGCAGCGACATTGATCATCGCAAGTGCGAATATCCCCAGCACCTTCGGGGGAGCAGCACCCGTTCCAGGTGTTAAAGCCTCACCTCCGCTCACTGGGTCTCCTCCTTTATGCAGTACATCATGTAGCGTCCCCTCACATTCTCCACACCGTGAATGTCATGCTCAAACCCGGGGAACCGTGCATCGAAATCCTGGAGGCAGGAGAGATACCTGAGTATCGGGCCATCCGGCAGACCAGTCCGTTCCCCGGGAGCGAGGACAGGAATACCCGGGGGGTACGGGTAGATACCGGTGGCGACGATCCTGCCTCCTGCATCGTCAACGCGGACGTGCTCAACCCCGCCGCGCACGATACTCCGGTAGGCCTCGGCGTACGGGACGGCTGGCTCCGGGAGGGTGGAATATGCCTGCTCGAGCAGTTCACACATCCGCCGTTCTCTCTTGAAGGCATGCATCTCGTCCGAGAGGCTTTTTAAGGTCATCCCCGCATACCGCTCCGGGTGTGCCTTCACGAGATCGGGGAAGACCTCTTCAAGGGGGGTTCTTTCATCGTAATGGCGTTTGAACTCGAAGAGCTCGGTGATGAGGGTCCCCCACTTGCCCTTGGTGTTGCCCATCGAGAAGAGAAAGAGGATGATATAGTCCCCGGACTTCTCGTTCACAATACCCCTGGTATCAAGGAACCTTGCGACAACCGCTGCAGGGATTCCCCACGGGCCCAGTGATCCGTCATCCCTTACGCCGGGCGTCACCACGGTCACCTTGATGGGGTCGAGCATGCAGTAGTTGTCGGGAAGGCCCGTAAACCCGTGCCACCCGTCACCGGGGTGGAGCACCCATGCAGAAGGATTGTCCCGGAGCAACTCGAGGGGTGCGTCCGCAAAGGGTATCTTCTTCCTGCTCTTTGGATCAGCCACCATTTCGGGCTGCCAGATGCCGAACCACCAGTCCTTCTGCCTTCCTGCCTTTGTCAACTCCCGGTGTATCCGTGCCATTGTCAGGCGGAACCGTATCGCCTCTTCAATGGACTCCGTGGTAAGCACCCTTCCTGCGGCGCCCTCCATCATCTTTGAAGAGACGTCAAGGGACGCCATGATGGGATAGAGGGGAGACGTGGAGCAGTGCATCATGAACCCCTCGTTGAACCTTGCATGCTCGACTGGTATGCGCCCGTTCCGGACGTGGATCATCGACGCCTGGGAGAGAGCAGCAAGGAGCTTGTGGGTTGACTGGGTGGCAAACACTGTCGGGCCCCCGGGATCTCTCGCGTCGTCGCGCATTGCGAAGCGTTCCCGGTACAATGGATTGAACCGGGCGTACCCATACCATGCCTCGTCGTAATGGATGCTGTCAACGCTCTTTCCAAGCAGGCCTTCCACCAGCGATGCATGGTAGCAGAGCCCGTCGTATGTCGAGTTGGTGATGATAGCATGGACAGGGGCCGCAGTCCCTGGATCTTTGACAAACGGGCAGGCTGCGACCTTCGACCGTATTGCCCCCGGAGTCATCTCATTCGGGGGGATTGGGCCGATGATCCCAAAGCGGTTTCTCGTCGGGACCAGGAATACCGCAATCGAATGGGTCATCGTAAGCGCATGCTCTGCAGACTTGTGGCAGTTCCGGTCGACGAGGACGATATCATCCTTTGTGACTCTCCCAAAAAAGACGACCTTGTTTGCCGTGGAAGTCCCGTTCGTCACGAAATACGTCTGGTCCGCCCCAAAGACCCTTGCGGCGTACCGCTCCGCCTCGCCGAGCGGCCCGGAGTGGTCGAGGAGCGACCCAAGCTCGCCAACAGATATCGAGAGATCTGACCGGAAGAGCTGCTCGCCGAAGAAATTGAAGAAGAGACGACCGGCAGGAGACTTCCGAAAGGCCGTTCCTCCCGCATGGCCTGGCGTATGCCAGGAGTACTCAAAGTCCCTCGAGAACTTTACCATCGCACCGAAGAAGGGGGGGAGCAGGCTCTCCTTGTACCGGTGTGCGGCCGCCGTGATCCTGCCCGCGATGAACTCCGGGGTGTCGTCCATGATGTTCACAAACTCGTTGACCTCGCTGATGACGTCTACGGTCATCGAAGCGGTGGCCCCGGATATCGGTTCTGCGATGACAAAGAGGGGGATATCCTCGTTACGCTTCCTGATCTCGTCGATCAATCTCTTTGCATCGTTGTGATCCTTTGAGCCCGTGCCGCCGAGGTTCCAGTTGACCATCACGCAATCTGCCTCGGGCAGATGGGCAAACGCTGACCTCGCGTCTTCCAGCGACGCGATCATCGTGGCTTCGATCTGATAATCGGCAAGCCCCTTCACGATGCGGGCGAGAGTCCGGCCGCGCGGAGTATCGGTACGTATTGAGTCGTCGATGATGACGACGTTCAGCCTTTCTTCCGGGTTCATGGGAGCTCCTTCTCGTTCTGATCCGGTGACAGCGCAGGTGCAGAAGCCTGAGGATATACCACTGTCAGGGTGATCACCGCCCCGGACAGATATCAGATAGTCCCTGCAGCGACACCGGCATACCCTGGAAAGAGGCTTATACCCCTTGGAAGATTAGTTATCAAACCTGCATCACGGAGGGGTGATGCCGGCTGTGCACTCCGCGGGCCATCTCCGTTGAGGCGCGGGTTGGCCGGTATCACTATCCCACCCAAGCCTTCCGCCAGGGATTATTTAAATGTTCCCTGATGATCGTCCCCGGTCAGCCACCTCCGAAGGGGGTAGCCAAAGGCAGGAAAAATGAAACAGCGGGGAACTGGCGCCATTTTCGAAGACCGTGCCAGCCAGGCCTATCAGGGCGCGAAGGGTGGAGCGGATTACCCTTCTCTCCCGGCTCCATCCTGGGGAGGTTCATGAAATATCTGCCCTTCGAACGTGTAGACCTCGACCTCCCTCTGCATCCAGCACCCTCCCGGCAGCCCTGCCTTCATGCAGGTGTGGTCAAGGAATTCACGGCTGTCCCATCTCCATTCCACAGGGACCTGGGGGAGGAGGAGTCCGCTCCGGCCAAATCCCCGCACGATCAGTCCATGCCTGCCGACCTGGACTGCCCGCGGGCGGTCCAGGGGTTCGGCTTCCAGCAGCATGGGAACGGTAAGCACTGTCACCTCAACCCTTATTCGTGCCAGTTCTGCCTTCCCGACAGGGGAAAACCTCGGGTCCTCCCTTGCTGCAGCGTACGCTGCCTCCCTGACAGCCTTCTCCAGGGCGAGGTGCGGGTAAGGGAAACCGATACAGCCCCTGAGTTCCCCCTGCGAGGTAAGAGTCACGAAGACCCCCCTTTTCTCCCTGAATACAGGGGGGAGGTCGAAAACGGCCTCCGGTTTTCCGCCAATTGCGTGCTCCAGGACCGAGCGTGCCAGCCGCACCGCGAGTGCCCCCTCTTCTGGCGTGAGCGCATCCATCAGGTGTAAATAAGGTGTCATCCTATTATATAGGGAGAGGGAGAGTGCGGCTGACGGTGGCACACGATGCTGCTGAGGAAAGTCCCCCCACCTGCTGAGCGCGCAGCCGTATGCAAGTACGGGTGGCGAGAGTCACGGCAATGGCACAGAAACGACACGGCCTGCCCCCAGCAATGATGCGATCGAGCCCCTCCGGGGGCAATGCGTCGCGCCTCTTCCGGGGCGCGGATGTCTCGTTGATGCGTAAGGGCAGGAATCGATGAAACGGTGAATCCCTGCGGGTGCAAGCCAGAACAGGGCATGCAGGCTGCTCAGTGCCTGCCCGGGTATGGCGCGTAGCTGAATGCCGCACCGAACAGAAGGGGGCTTACTCCTCCCACTCCGTTCCTGTATACCTATTCTGCAACAAATTTATCCTCCTTTATGCTCCAGAGTAATACCACACATGCATATCCCGACACCCGCTGAAATCAAGGCAAAGAGGGAGCTTCTTGGGATGAAACAGGCTGATCTTGCCGGGCGGGCAGGCATCAGCCAGTCGATGGTGGCACGAATCGAATCGGGGAGCGTGGATCCAAGGGCAAGCACCCTTGCAAAGATAGTCCACGTGCTCAATACCATGGCAAGGCCAAGGATCACCGCCGCGCGTGTCATGCACTCACCTGTCATCAGTGTGGGGGTGGATGACACCATCACCCATGCAGTGGACATCATGGAGAAATACAACATCTCCCAGGTCCCCGTCCTCGAAAAGGGTATTCCCGTGGGGTGCATATCGGAATCGGCGATCGTGACCGCCATCGAGGAACAGGGCGCCCACCGCACGCAGGGCGAGCAGGTGAAGCATTACATGGAGTCAGGGTTTCCCACCGTCCCTGTCGACATGGACATCGAGACGGTGATCAGGATACTCCAGCAACACCACGCGGTGCTGGTGATGGAGGGGGGAAGGGTGGGGGGTGTCATCACCAAGCATGACCTCATCCCCCTGATAATGGACCGCTAGAGTTTCGACACCAGGTCCCGCAGCACGCTGATGGGGGCCTTTGCCTTGACCACGCTTGAGGCCAGGAGCACTCCCGCTGTCCCGAGATCGACTGCAACCTTTACGCACTCGCCGGAGTGGATACCCGCACCGGTCAGGATCTTCACAGAGGGATTGACCTTCTGCACCGCTTTGACCGTGCCGGTGATGATCTCGGGGTTGGCCTGGGAGACCGAGACGGTGCCGCCGATCAGCTCCGGAGGCTCGATTGCAACATAATCCGGGCCGAGGACTGCTGCTGCGGCGCTGGTCGCAACGTTATTTGAGCAGACCACCGAGATGAGCCCTGCCGACCGGAGCGCCGTGACCGCGGCATCGATTTCCGCCAGGGTGAGCCGGCGTTCTGAGTGGTTCACGAGGGAGCCTGTCGCCCCCGCGGACCGGATCCCCTCGACGGTCACCGAGCCGGTGTGGGCACCCGGCGCGGCGGCGTCCACGTGCTGGGCGTACACAGGAAGGGAGTAGTGCATGGACATCGGGTGGATGTTCATGTAACTTGGGGCGATCCCAATCTCCACTCCCGATTCTTCTGCCACCTGCTGTGCGGCCTCTGCAATGTGGTGGGCGCGCTGGCCGGTGCCCTCGGTGTAGGTCTTCAGGTTGAGAAGGATGAATGGCGTTCCCATACAGATCTCTCAATCACTGATATGGGTACGCCAGGGGAAAACCTATTCTGCTCCAGGGTCGCCGTATCCAGCCACACCCCTGTCAAAGTGACCCGCCGTGATTCCGCCCCTGGAGATCGCCCGCGCCCGGTCCACGAGGTGCTGCCAAAATGAACGGGGCGCGTTCCCACTGCGCACCGCTCCGATGCCCTCGCGGTAGAGCGCGGCCATCACGGCAACGTAGTGCTCCCCTCTCCCCCGGGCATCGACAACAAGGGAGTGGACACCCATTGCTGAAAGTTGGGGGATACGGTCTACAAGCGTTGTCTCCACCGCATTGAGGACGTGAGTTCTCCCCAGCCGGTCCTCGTAGACAGGAAAGGTTCTGCCCGTCTCATCCCGTATTCCGAATGCCTCCGAACCCAGGATGGGACGATCCACAACCAGGGTGGACAGGAGACGGTCCTCGCTCACGATCGCGTCCAGGTTTCCCTGGCAGATGATCTCGTATCTTATCTGCGGCTTTGTTCTGGCCGACAGGGCGAGAAGTGTCGCTGCCTGCGAAGATGAGAGTTCGGGGGAGAGGGTGAACAGGGATATGGGGGGGTGAAACGCCTGCGCTGCACAGGCATTGTAGATGTTGAGGCCCTGGCCTCCCGTGACCTCCATGCGGGGCTCGCGTGAGAGGATCGCTTCCGCCATCCCCGCCTCCTCGACCATGATGCGCCGGACCCCGGCCCCGAAAAGGTCAGGCAGCATCAAGAGGGCCTCTTGTAGGAATGAGCGCCCCGTGATTCGGGGCCATTTCCATGTATACGACACGTTGCGTTCGCTGCAGTACCTAAAACCCGTGCAGAGATCCCGGAAATACCCCTCCCAGCTCCCCACTGATGGCTCGTAGCAGATCGCGTCGCACCCCGCGCTGCAGGCTGATTGTAGTTCCCTGGGGGTCGCGCAATAGAGGGTCAGCACAGGGAGCGGCTTCTTATGACCACGTGCGTTTCCATGCGGGATCCCAGGGATATCCGCCTCCAGAAATTTCCGGACGCGCATCCCGGCTTTTTCAAAATCCGTCTTTTCGGGGAGAAATCCCCCGAGCCATGCTTCCTTCAGACCGGCGAGAAGCTCGCGCCTGAGACGGTTAAGCTCGCCGAGCGGGACGAACGGATTGCCATCGCGGTCGATATCAACTTTATCCACCCGGAAAGGGGCCGCCCCGGTCTTTCGGAGTTGCCGGGATACGGCCTCATGCGAGAGCCCGGCCGTCTTTGCGGGAGTGGGAATAAAACCCGTGACACGGCTGACCTCGATCCTGCCTCCCCATGGTCCCGGGCATGTGGCAGTCCCCTCCAGCGGAGCCCCTTCTGCGATGCGGACCTGCATCACGACGGGGACCCGGAACCGCGTCGCACCCGCATGGACCGTCTCCTTCAGCCTGCCCCTAAGGTGCCTGCTCCTTGTAACGGAGACAACCGAACCTGGTTTCACCCCGGTCACCTGCGCGGGTAAAAAGAGCAGATCCCCGCGGCGCTCGGCATCCCTGTGAAGGGAATATCCCGTTTTGGATTCCCCGGAGGGACCGACAACGAGGATCCCGTCTCCTGAAACAGGCAGGTATTGAGACGAGGGACGTATCAGAACCCCTCCACCTCTCGGTGCGGCCACGACAGTCCCGAGGAAGAGCCCGCGGTTGTCGGGTTGATCCCTCCCCATGAGCGAAGGGCCGCCCTCCCCGAGGAGATAGCCCTTCGTAAAACCCCTGTTGAACGCTCCCGCCATCTCCTCCACGTCATCCTGCGAATGCCAGTCCTCCCCGTTCGCCAACGCATCGAGGGCTCTCCTGTACGCACCGACAACTGCTGCCACGTACTCCGGGGAGCGCATTCTCCCTTCGATCTTCAGGGCTTCAACTCTCCGCGCCACAATCTCGTCCAGGCCGTCGTAGCAGCAGAGATCGCGGGTGGAGAGGAGGTAGCGGGCGGGACAGGGGACCATAGACGCGTCTTTGAGCCGGCCCCAGGGGTCAGGGACACCCCGCAGCAACGTGTAAGGCTTCCTGCAGGGCTGGGCGCACATGCCCCGGTTCCCGCTCCTACCCCCGATCACCGAAGAGAGGAGGCACTGCCCGGAATACGAGTAGCAGAGCGCCCCATGGACGAAGATCTCGATCCCCGGCCTTTTATCCCGTGGGATTGCAATGATCCGCTCGACCTCGGAGAGCGGCGTCTCGCGCGCCAGCACCACGCGCGAGAACCCGGCCTTCCATGCCCATTCCACTCCCTCTCTCGTGGATATGGTGCACTGCGTGGACGCGTGCAGGTCAAGACCCGGTATCACCTCCCGCGCAAGAGCAAGGAGCCCGGGGTCCTGGAGAAGCACTGCATCGACACCCATCCCATAAAGAGACAAGAGATATCCCAGGGCATCCTTGAGTTCGCCGTCCTGGATGAGGGTGTTGACCGTCACATACACGCGCACGCCGTGGAGGTGTGCATACTCCACCGCCTCCCGTATCTCTCCTTCGCTGAAGTTAGCCGCAAAGTGCCTGGCCCCAAACTTCCTCCCACCCAGGTATACTGCATCGGCTCCGGCAGCCACCGCGGCCTGCAATGCCTCCTTTGATCCCGCCGGGGCAAGCAGTTCGGGACACTCGCGTTTTGCGCCGGGAAGAGATCCGCGATGCCTCATGCGGGTGAGAGGTCGCCCGGAGGCAGATTAAATACTCGCCCGGCTAAAGAATCGTTGCGATGCGATGCACAGTATCGGTCCCGGACACAGCACTCATATCTCATGCCCTCTCTGCCGGAGCAGAGATCATAGAGGTCAGGCTGGACCTCTGCGGCCAGATACCGGAGCAGCATGCAAAGGAAGTCTTTTCTGATATTCCCGTGCCCCTGATCTTCACCCTCAGGAGCGCCGGGGAAGGGGGATTGTTTCAGGGAGGACCCGGCGAATGGTGGGAGATCCTCCAGCCATACCTCTCCTATGCCACATTTATTGACGTCGAAGAGCGGTTCGCATCGTTCGCCCCTCGCCTGAAAGAGATTGGAAAGACGGTGATCTCCTCGTACCACACCCCTTCAATGCCGGATCCTCCCGCACTTGCTGTGCGGGAAGAAAGGCTGCGATCTTTTGGCGATATTCCAAAAATTGTCGTCGGCCCAAGGTCAGAGGACGATGTCCTTGCACTCCTCTCCTTCACCCGGCAGGCAAGAAAACCCGTCATTACCAGCACCATGGGAACTGGGTTCCGTTACGCCCGGCTCCTGCTCCCGCTGTTTGGGTCATACCTGATATTCTGCCACTGCGGGACCGCAGCCTCTCCCGGCCAGTACCACGTACGCGAGTGGAAGGAATTCTGCCGGCTGGTCAGGGACCCCCGACAACCGGGATAGCCCTGACAGTATACTCGTCAAGGCACTCGCCGTCCAGCACGACACTGACAGTCTTCTCCTCTCCCGGCCCGATTGTTCCCAGGAACAGGTTTTTTGCGTCCCTCACCGCTCTGGTCCTGGCGTTTACAAGTTCCACCTGCAGGTGCACGTTATTCTCCTGGATACTTCCGGGATTTGCAACCTGGAGCACCGCGGTCCAGGTGCAGCCCCTCGAGAATCCCCAGTCGGCGTCCTGGTCGACGAGGGTCGCCCGCAGAGCAGTCCCCATCCCGCCTGCTCCATCGGGCGCGGACTGCGAGAGGACCGAGATGCACCCCCCTGCAAGGATGCTCCCTAACACCAGGAGTGCAAGGAGAACCCCTAATCCCAATTCCGTTCCTCTCATGGTATCCCTCTCCCCTTCTCCTGGCTGTGCCTCAACCCAGGAGAGCAGGATTCATGGTGAAGTGTCATTGCTGATGGAATGGTGTGCAGGGCCAGGATAAATCCTTTCATCCCTGCGAGGCCCAGGCCCTTGTCCCTTCCTGCAGAAGCAGCGCATCGGCAAGCACGAGGGCAAGCATCGCCTCCGCAACGGGGGCCAGCCGGAAAACGATGCAGGGGTCATGCCTTCCGCGAACCGAGATCGCACGCTCCCTCCCTTCCACGTCAACCGTCCGCTGCTCCCGGGCGATCGAAGGGGTCGGTTTTACCGCGATACGCACCACGATATCTGCACCCGTGCTGATACCCCCCAGGATCCCGCCCGCATGGTTGGAGAGGAAGCCCTCCTCATCCATCTGGTCGTTCTGTTCGCTCCCCCGCATTCTCGCTGCGGCAAAACCTTCCCCGATCTCAACGCCCTTTACAGCGCCGATGGAGAGCATTGCCATCCCAATCATGGCATCGAGCTTCCCAAAGACCGGGTCGCCGAGGCCGGGGGGGCATCCACTCGCGGTGATCTCAACGATTCCCCCTACAGAATCTCCGGCCTGCATCGCACGCTCTATCGCTTTCTCCATATCTTCCGGGCTTGTGCAGCCGTGGACCTCGAGGATCCGGCTCCCTATCCTGATGCCCCGGAGTCCAAGCACCTTTGCCGCCACCGCTCCTGATGCAACCCGGGCGACTGTCTCGCGGCCAGAACTCCTGCCGCCGCCACGGTGGTCACGTATGCCGTACTTTTTCCACCAGGTATAATCCGCGTGGCCAGGCCTGAACACCTCCCTGAGCGCCTCGTAGTCTCCAGGCCGGGAATCGGCATTCCTCACGATGAGGGCAACCGGCGCTCCCGTGGTCCTCCCCTCAAAGACACCTGAGATGATCTCGACCCGGTCCTCCTCCCGGCGGGGTGACATGAGCGGGCTTTGCCCCGGCCTTCTCCTGTCCAGGAACGGCTGGATATCCTCAATGGCGAGCGCGATCCCGGGAGGACACCCGTCGATCACGACACCCAGCGCGGGGCCATGGCTCTCACCAAAGGTGGTGATCCGGAACGAGCGGCCGAACGTATTCATCCCAGGATCTCCCTGATCATGCCGAGCGGGGCATCGATGCCGGTGAACTGGCGAAACTGGGCTCTTGCCTGCCGGATGAACATCTCCCTGCCGGAAATCACGGTGCAACCGGCGTCCCTGGCAGCCTTTATCAGGGGTGTCTCGGGGGGCGTGTAGACGAGATCGAAGATCGTCATGCCGGGGGCAAGGTCCGACTTTTGGAGGGGACTCGCCGTATCAGGTTCCATCCCTACAGGGGTTGCATTCACCACCACTTCAGGCCTGACGCTGCCGAAGTCGCGGATCGAGCCATACTGGCAGCCCAGGCGCGCAGCGAGACTCTCTGCCCGCTCGACCGTCCGGTTCAGGAGCGTGACCTCCATGTCTAGCGACAGGAGGGCATATGCCGCGGCAGCTGCGGCACCCCCGGCACCGAGGATCACTGCCCTGCTCCCGCGAAGGGGTCCCAGGGGATCCCTGATCCCTATCCAGTCGGTGTTGTAGCCATGGGACTCCCCCCCGCAGAAGACAACGGTGTTGCATGCCCCGATTGCCCTGCTGTGGGCATCCATGTGGTCAAGGTGCCTCTGGATCTCCTGTTTGAACGGGATCGTCACCGAGAGGCCGCGCACGTCGAGGTCCCTCGCGATTCCCAGTATCCGGGTGAGTGACGGGTCATGAAACCTGGTGTAATATGCATTGATCTCGAAGTAGGAGAAGAGGTGCTGAAAGAGGGAGGGGCTTCTGCTGTGCAGGCACGGGTACCCCGCTATACCGAAGATCCTGAGGACCGGGTTTTCGGAAAGGGCGTCAACTCTGGCTGCAAGATCCTCCGCCTCCTGCCGCAGGATACCTGATCCTGCAACCGCCCGAAGCGCCTCCCTCGTCGCTCTCTCTTTTGTTCCCCCCTCCATAAGCAGGCGCTTGATACCGATCGCGACCTCATTTGCACTCCGGGCGCTGGTGTCAATACAGTAGTCTGCCGCAGCAAGGTACGCGTCCTTCCGGGCTTCGAGGAGGGCATGGATCTCGGCTCGCAAGCCCATCCTGGTCAGCGCGGGGCGATTGCCGTGCTGGATGCGCTTCTCGATGGTCACCTCGTCTGCCTGGAGGAGGACCATCGTTCTCCCCCGACGAAGATGCTCCACGTTCTCTGGGTCGATGACCGCACCTCCCCCGGTGGCAAATACCCCGGGACCGCGCGGGAGACCTGCGATCGCCCGTTTCTCGCGTTCCCTGAACCCGGCCTCCCCCTCTCGTTCGAAGATCTCGTGGACCGTGGCACCTGCCTCTTCTTCGACAAGCGCATCGGTGTCATAGAAAGGGACGTCGAGGAGGTGAGCGAGCAGCCTGCCCGACTCGGTCTTCCCCGTCCCCCGGAAACCAATCAGCACGACGTTCATACAAGTCCCTGCCCCGCAAGCTGCTCCCAGAACCCCGGAAAGGATTTACTGACACATTCCGCCTGGGTTATCTTTACGTTTCCCATCGAAAGTCCGAGGACCGCAAAACTCATCGCGGTCCGGTGGTCGTCGCCAGGGTCTATCGTTCCCCCGTGCAGCGGGGAGGGCCTTATCATGAGTGCGTCCTTCTCGATGCTCACATCGCCCCCAAGGCTCCGGAGGAGCCTCGCGGTAGACTCCAGGCGGTCGGTCTCCTTCCACCTGAGGTGGGCGATCCCGGATATTCTGGTCGGACCCCTGGCTTTCGATGCGACCATGCAGAGTGTCTGCACCGTATCCGGCGAGGAGGACATGTCGATCTCGATCCCATCCAGGTCTCCCTCGCAGGAGACCTCGACCGACTCTCCAAGGCCCCTCACTCTGCATCCCATCGACTCGAGTGCCCCCAGGAACCGCCTGTCCCCCTGGCAGGAAGAGGGGTTCAGGTTTCCGACGCGTACCCTGCCGCCGCAGAGTGCGGCAAGTGCAAAGAAGTACGAGGCAGAAGAGTAATCGCCCTCGATCTCGTACGTCCTTGCCCTGTACGGTCTCCCGGCAGCTGCCCGGAAACGCCGGTATCCCTCCCGCTCCACCGTCACTCCAAAGGCCTCCATCACCGAGAGTGTCACGTCCAGGTACGAGGGCGAGGCAACACCCGGATCGAGTTCAAGGGTCACGTCCCGGTGCGCATACGGCGCCGCCATCAGGATCGAGGAGACGAACTGGCTGCTCATACCAGCGTCCACCCGCGCATACCCCCCGGCAAGCCCGCCTGAGACTTTGACCGGGGGGAACCCCTCCTTCTCCAGGAACTCGATGCTCCCCCCAAGAGATGTCAATGCCCCTGCCAGGGGGCCGAGCGGGCGCTCTTTCATGCGGGGGGATCCCGTGAGGACCACGGGGCTTTTACAAAGGAGCGCGACTGAAGCGAGCAGCCGCATGCTCGTCCCGGAGTTCTGCGTATCCAAAACCAGCCCGGGAAGACAGGAGAGCGTTCCGCCTCTACCCCCGACCCGGAACCAGCGGTCCCCTGTCGTAATCCGGACACCCATTGCCATGAGGGCCCTTCTTGTCACCTCGGTATCCTCCGCCTCCAGCGGATTTGCAATGAACGAGTCCCCTACTGCGAGCGAGGCGGCAATCAGCGCCCTGTGAGTGTAGCTCTTTGAGGGCGGTGCCTGGAAGAGAAGGTCGACATTTTCTGCCTTTCGAAGTGTTACCTCCATTCCGGGACCTCCAGCGTCGGATATCTCCCAAGGTCCTTGACTGCCGTCATCGCTTTGAGTTCGCGGACCGCTTCTTCTGACCTTCCGTTGTACACAAAATCGAGGAAGAAGACGTAACTGCCCATGCCACGTTTTGACGGGCGGGACTCGATCCTGGTGAGGTTGATGCCCTTCCGGGAGAATATCCCGAGGATGTCAAAGAGGAGTCCCGCACGGTCCTCCCTCGGATCGATGATGATGCTCCCCTTCACCGCACCAGTGCCTGAATACCTCGCTTGAGAGATGGTCACGAACCGGGTGATGTTCCTGGGGTTGTTCTCCACACGTTCACGCCGGATCGGGAGATCATGGAGGCGGGCGGTCATCAGTGACACGATTGCCGCACCCTTTCCCGACCTCCGCATCTCCATCGCGCTCTGCGCATTGCTCGGGGTATGCACGACGGGTATCTCGAGGGCGTCCACGACCTCGCTGCACTGCTCGTGGGTCTGGGGATGGACGTAGAGCACCTCCGCTTCCCCAAGTGGCTGGATAGAGACGAGGTAGTGGTGGATGGGCATGTACAGTTCTCCCGTGATCCAGACGCGGTGCTGAAGCAGCCCGTCCAGGGATGGCCCGACGCCCCCCGCCTCGCTGTTCTCCAGGGGAACGAGTCCTGTTCCCTCCCCCTTCTCCACTGCCTCGAATATCCGCCGGATGGTAGGGACGAGGGTGACCCGATCTCCAAATACGCGCCACCCCAGTTCGTGGCTGAACGTGCCCTCAGGTCCGAGTACGAATACCTTCATTGCCTCACCATGGACGCGATCAGCAGGTCAGACTCCCGGGCTGCCTTCTGGCAGTAATCCCCGAAGTGCTGCGCGTTCTTCTTAAACACCTCTTCGAAGGCATCGGTATCCCCTGTCCCGATGGTCTCCCGCAGCGATGAGAACGCGCCCTCGCACGCCTCGATGACCGGCATCACATGGGGGTTCTGCCCGAGGATATCGGCGTAGAGACTGGAGTCCTGGGAGAGGAGCCTTCCCACGAGACACATCTCCATCTGGTAGACCGGGCTCATGAATGCAAGGGTATCTTCAGGCTTCACTCCCACTCTCCGCATCGTCTCTGCCACGCCGAGAGTGACGAAGTGTGTCAGCCCCTGCACCACCGCCATGATCCTGTCATGCTCTTCAGGAGTGGAGATAGTCACCCTGGCCCCCTGGGACAAAAAGACCTCGAGGAGGAGATCGAGGGTTTCGGGTCTGCAGCGCGCGGGGGTCGCGATGATGGTCTGGCCCGGCAGGCCGTTTGCGGTGGGCCCGAACATGGGGTGAAGGCCCACCACCTGTGCGCGGGAGGTGAGCATTGCCTCCACCGGCCCGGTCTTCAGGGAAGTGAGATCGCAGAATAGCTGGCCCTCTGAGAGGAGTGGGGCAAGAGAGCGTATCACCCCGACAGTCTCCCTGATGGGCACCGATACCATAACGACATCGCAGGCCCCTGCCAGGTCCGCGGGGCTCTGCGGGGTGCTCCTCCCTGCAATTTGCACCTCCCACCCCGCCGTTTCGAATACCTTCCTGAAGAACGCACCCATCCTGCCGGTGCCGCCGATGATCCCGATCTTCACCTGCAATCACTTCTCCAGGATCTTCTCCCTGACCGCCATTCCAAAGTGGCGGCCGGCCTCCTTGAGGCAGCCCATCACCCGGTCTCCGGGAGAGATCTCGACGACCGAACGGGCACGGCCGTCTTCTCCCACCAGGCGGATCGTCTCGGCATTCTGCAGGACAAGACTGTGGGTCCTCCCCTCAGCCTCTGCCTCGACGATGAGCAGCGGCCTCTGCTCTATCTTCACCCTCCCGACAGTCACCTCCCTTGTACTGCCATCGGTCCCCACCACCAGCACACGGTCTCCTGCCGCGAGATCCGAGAGGTAGGCCGTCTTCCCGCCGGATGAGAGGATGTATGCGTGCACTGCCCCCGCATTGACTCGGAAAGGCCGCGGGGCGACGTAAGGGTTCTCCAGCGTCTCGGCGTGGACGAGCAGGAAGGCAGATGAGGTGTTGCCTACAAGCATCCCCTCCCCCTCCTTCAGCATCGAGCAGGTGTCGACGCATACCCGGTCCCCCATCCCCACCGGCCGGATCGCGGTGACCGTGAACGGTACGATGGCACATCGTTCACTCCCGCAGTGCACCACCGATCCCGTATCCTTCACCACCTTCGGGTCCCCTGTCTGGAGGAGGATACCTGCAACCCCCCGCTCAAGGACCTGGAGCGCAAGTTCCGTTTCCCCTGCATCATGGACCAGGGCGATGATACGATCCGACTGGGCCACAAGGTTCTCGAGGGGGATGACCGTCCAGTCCTCCGTACTGACGATGACGTAGCCGCTCCTTGCGAGGAGGGCTGCTTTCTCCTCGCTCTCCTTGCCTGCAATCCTCACTTCCCAGACGTCCCTTCCAATCGCGAGGTCCCCGTCAGGCGCTACCACGCGGACCCGCCCAAGCGCTTTCACCTTCCCGCTCTCTTCTGCGACGATGGTATCTGCTCCGCTCTCCAGGGCGGCGGTCACGACATCCTTATTCCAGGACCGGGCGTCCACCCAGAACTCCTTCATCCCGCCTCCCTGAGCGCCTGTTCCGGGTCTGCCTCCTCGTGCACCACGCGGCAGAGGGCCTTGACGAATGCCCGTGTGTTCTCCCTCTGGAAGGCGTTTCGGCCGACGCATACTCCTGCCCCGCCGGCCCTTACAGAGTCGCGTATGATCCCGAGCGTCTCGAGGTCCCCGGCCTTCTCTCCCCCGGCAATAAAGACCGGGACCGAGCAGGAGGTGACAATCTTTCTGAAAGAGACCGGGTCACCTGTGTAATTGGTCTTGATGAGATCGGCCCCGAGCTCCTCGGCCACCCTTACGCAGTGCCCGACAGTTGCGGGCGAGTTGGGATCGATGCCCTTTCCCCTCGGGTAGATCATTACGAGGAGAGGGATTCCCCAGCGGTTGCAGTCCTTTACCACCTTCCCCGCGGACTCGAGCATCTTCGACTCGTTCGGAGCCCCAAGGTTGATGTGGATGGAGACTGCGTCCGCGCCGAGCGCCACCGCTTCCTCCACGGTGCAGACCAGCACCTTGTCGTTTGGGTCCGGGTTGAGCGAGGTGCTGCCCGAGAGGTGGACAATGAGGCCGATGTCCCTTCCCCTCCTCCGGTGCCCCCGTTTGACAATCCCCTTGTGCAGGACGATGGCGTTCGCCCCGCCCTCGCTCACCTCCGAGATTGTCGTGGTCATGTCCAGCAGCCCATCAATCTGTCCCAGCGTGAACCCATGGTCCATGGGAACGATCACGGACCTTCCGGTGTTCCGGTCCATGATCCTCTCGATCCGAATCTCTTTTCCAATCATCTTCTCTTCTCCTTCACAATCTCAAGCGCTTCTTCCGCCGAGCACCCCCGGTGAACGATCTCTGCCGCGGCCCTGACAAAGCGGTCTGGTGCAGGGTGCTGGAAGGCGTTCCGGCCGATGGATATCCCGGCGGCGCCCCCTTCCATCGCCCCTTCGATCAGCTCCAGGGTGGCAAGGTCGGTCGTCTTTGAACCGCCTGCCACCACCACGGGAACAGGGCAGCCCCTTGTCACCAGGCGGAAGCTGTCCGGGTCACCTGTATAGACCGTCTTGACGAGGTCGGCCCCGAGCTCTGCCGCAACTCTTGCGGCAAGGCAGACGTGCTCGACCTGGTGCTCGTTCTCGATCTTCCTCCCTCTCGGGTACATCATCGCGAGGAGCGGCATCCCCCACTCCATGCAGTCGATGGCCACCCGCCCGAGGTCAGAGAGCATCCGCGCCTCCGAGTCGGCCCCGATGTTCACGTGGATTGAGACGGCATCGGCCCCCATCTTCAGGGCGCTCGTCACTGAGTTCACCAGCACCTTCTCGTTCGGGTCAGGCCCGATAGAGGTGCTTGCCGAGAGATGGAGGATCAGCCCCACATCCCTTCCGCTCTTCCGGTGACCGTACAGAGAAAGGCCGACGTGTCCGAGGACGGCATTGGCACCTCCCATCGCCACCAGGTCGACTGCTCTCCCGAGGTCTATCAGGCCCTCGATCGGACCGTTTGTCACCCCGTGGTCCATGGGGACAATGACAGTCTTGCCGGTATTCCGGTCCATGATGCGTTCCAGGCGAATTTCTTTTCCTCTCATGTAACACTCCCATCCATCCAGCGCATTTGTATCAGAAATGGCCGATGGAATTCAGTAAAAATACCAGAAATAACCAAAATAGCGGGGATAGCGGAAAAGTGCCGCAGCTACTGGTTTTTGGTTCAGAAGCACAGTTTCGTTGATGCTCGGTGCAGGCGCCAGGCTAGTGGAGATAAAAACACTCACCGGCGAAAAAACACTCACCTTGCATTGAAGAACAGAATGGAACGACCAAGTATATAAAGGTGATGAGATGGCCCTTGGGCGCTCCCCTTATTTATGGACCTTCTTGATGGAGATCACGTCCCCGAGGGTGGGGACCACCTTCCCGCTGCCACGCTTCCCCTCCTCGTCTGCAGGGGAGTCGATCAGCCTGATGCCAAGCGCCTTCTCAAGTTTTCTCCGCACCTCGTCCTCGGGGATGAGGTCTCCCTTCTCAATCTTCTTGATCAGCAGCTCCTTCTCCTTGAGCTGCATCGCAAGGTCCTTCTGCGAGAGGCCCCTCTCCATCCGGGCGGTGCGGATGCGTTCCCCGTAGTCCTCAACGATCTCGCCCTCTATCAAATCAAAAACGTCCCTGGAACGCCTTGCGGGGACCGGTCTCCCTGCGCGGGGGCCTGTCCCTGCACGCGGTTCAGGCTTTGCGGGCCTCTGCACTTCGGTCCCGTACCGGGCGCAACTGGCGCAGACCACGAGCTCGGCTCCCTCCACCCGGACGGTCTTTGAAGGGCCGACAATCTTTCCTCCGCACAATTCGCACTGCATACTCGTCGCAAACATCTTTATAGACATTTTTCCCTATATACTTATTTGAGGCTGAAAAATGGTGGAAAGCGCCCGCCAACCCCAGGAACCCCAGAACCCTGAGGAGCTCTACCGCTATCTCCTGGACCGGGTCACCAACATGGAGACCCGCAACCTGGAACTGCGCGAGCAAATCCGCCAGATCGAGTCGGATAAGCGGTATATCGAGACCCAGAAGATACGGTATGAGCGGGAAGTCAGGAAGCTGAAGAGTGAGATCGAGCAATTGAGGAGTCCGCCTCTTGTCATCGGGACTGTCACCGATGTGCTGGACAATGGCAGGGTGGTGGTGCGGAGCAGTGCCGGCCCACGGTTCATGGTCAGGAGTTCGATGTGCATCGACCCGGAGAAGCTGAAACCCGGCGCCAGGTGCACGCTGAACCAGCAGTCGCTTGCGGTCATCGACGTCCTCCCAGAGAGTTACGACGCCCAGGTCTACGGCATGGAGGTGGTGGAGAGCCCCGAGGAGACATACGCCGATATCGGGGGCCTGAACCCCCAGATCAACGAGGTGAGGGAGGCAGTCGAGCTCCCGCTGAAGAAGCCCGAACTCTTTGACCGCATCGGGATCGAGCCCCCGAAAGGGGTTCTCCTGCACGGCCCTCCGGGGACGGGAAAGACCCTCCTTGCAAGGGCAGTCGCCCACGAGACCAATGCCCACTTTCTGCGGGTGGTCGGGTCAGAACTCGTGCAGAAGTACATCGGGGAGGGCGCCCGCCTGGTCCGCGAGCTCTTCGACCTTGCGCGAAAGAAAGCCCCGACGATCATCTTCATAGACGAGATCGATGCAGTGGGCGCTTCCCGGACCGAAGCAACCACCTCCGGTGACCGCGAGGTACAGCGGACCCTGATGCAGCTCCTGGCAGGGATGGACGGGTTTGAGCGGCGTGGAGACGTAAAGATCATCGGGGCGACCAACCGCATCGATATCCTCGATCGGGCGCTGCTTCGGCCCGGCAGGTTCGATCGTATCATCGAGATACCCCTCCCAGATATCCAGGGGCGGGTCGCCATACTCGACGTCCATACAAGGAAGATGCGCCTTGATTCGAGCGTCGACCTTGCCGAGATTGCCGCCCTGACCGAGGGGAAGAACGGAGCCGATATCAAGGCCATCTGCATGGAGGCCGGTATGTTCGCCATCCGGAGGGACCAGGATGCCGTCTCTAAGGAGGACTTCCTGGATGCGATCGAGAAGATCGGGCTTGACTTCGACCGCCATATCTACAAGAGCGGTTTTGGCGCGATGTTCGCCTGAATAAATTTCCCTTCTTTCCGGATTTTTTCAAAAGCTCCCCATCCCCTGGCATTCGGGGGACCTTCCTTTGAATGGGAGCACTCCCTCCCTTAAAAGAGCCGTGAATGCCGTTTCGACCTTCACATGACAGGGGATATCCCCCTGTGTAACCACAATGAAATCCTCGAACCTTTGTAGGGTGAACAAAGTTACCGGGAGTGATGCATGCCGAATGAGGGAAATCTACAAAAGAGGGTGCGGCATCCAAGGGTTTATAAACTCCTCCGCACTTCTCTCAATTACAGGTGTAGAACATGAGCATGATTAAAGAATTTATGGACTTCCTCTATGAGTACAAGATAATCGGGCTTGCGATAGCGTTTATCATGGGTTTGGCCGCAAACCAGCTGGTCAAGTCCTTCGTGGACAATATCATCATGCCGGTCATCGCAGTTCTGATCCCTGGCGGAGACTGGCAGACCTCGAAACTGGTACTGGGCCCGATTGTCATCAGCTGGGGACAGTTCCTCTCAGACCTGATTTACTTTGTTATCGTCGCGTTCGTGATATTCCTCATCGCAAAGAAAGTCCTCCGCGAGGACAAGGTCACAAAGAAGTGATGTCGTCCTCAACGTCATCACCCTTTTCCTCGCTCCTTTTTTGACCCAGGAACTCCTCTTCGGTGCACCATATTTCAAGCACCACTGTTTCCCCAATCGCAGTCCCGGCAGTTGCCTCCCCCCTTCCCGCATCCACGCTGATGCGATCCTCGCTGATCACCTGGCCGGACTGAAAACTCCAGGTCTTCCTGAACTTCCAGGGGGTATGCAGGACCGCAAGCCTCCCATAATAAATCTCCTGCGCCAGCGCCCTTGTGCAATACACTCCATCAGAGATCTCAAAGAGGACATCCCGCATGTACCTCCTCACGTACCAACGGAGGTCTGACGCGAGCGAGAGTGCGCTTCCCAGAGAAGCCATCGATATCTGCACGCCCGCGGCGGTCTGCACCGGGCGGTAAAACCGCAGCGCGTCCCTGCTGGTCTCAGAGGAGAGGAGCTCCTGATAAAGCGCGACCCCTTCCTTGGGAATGAAGAGCACCTGCATACCTACACACCGTAACGAGGAATATTTGACCCTTGGAGGTGTTAAGGTGCAGTGATCAGCCTGGGTTGCACGAGGTGGCAATCATATCTGCATTTGAATCGGTGGAGGGGGGAGGCGATTGGAAAAGAGGGGTAAATCATCAGGTATACATTCTCATGTCCGTGCTGACTTCTGCCCGGACTTTCCGAACCGCCCTGACGAAGTCATCGTGCGAGAGAGTCCGTGCTTCCCTCCGGACCGCCATCATCCCTGCCTCCCTGCAGATTGCCTGGAGGTCTGCTCCCGTGGCGTTCTCCGTCATTTCCACGATGGCGTCGAGATCCACGTCGTTCCCAAGGACCATCCTCGAGGAGTGTATCCTTAAAATCTCCTTTCTGCCTTGAGGGGTGGGAAGGGGGATGGAGATCACCCGGTCGAACCTTCCGGGCCGCAGCAGCGCCGGGTCGAGCATGTCAACCCTGTTGGTCGCGGCCATGATCCTGACGTCGCCCCTGGTGTCGAACCCGTCCATCTCCGCCAGGAGCTGCATCAGGGTCCTCTGCACCTCCGCGCTGCCTGAAGTCCCGTCGTTGGTGCGGGTACTCCCCACCGCATCGATCTCGTCGATGAAGACGATGGAGGGGGATTTTTCCCTGGCGAGAGAGAAGAGCTCCCGTACCAGCTGTGCACCCTCGCCAATATACTTGTGGACAAGCTCGCTCCCTGACATGCGGATGAATGTCGCCCTTGCCTGGTGTGCGACCGCCTTTGCAATCAGTGTCTTTCCTGTGCCCGGTGAACCGTAGAGGAGGATCCCCTTTGGCGGCTCCACGCCCACTCTCTCGTAGATCTCGGGTTTCGTGAGGGGATACTCAACCGCCTCCCTGACCTCCTCGATCTCCTTTGCAAGGCCACCTATCTGGTCGAACGTGATCTCCGGAGACTCGTCAAGCTCCATCACTCTCACCCTCGAGTCGAAGATATTTCCGACTATCTTCACGATAGAGAGGGCATTGTTGACCGCAACCTTGGTTCCGGGCTTGAGCTGGCGGAAAATCTCATCGTTGACGTGGGTGAGGTATTCCTGGTTATTTCCCTGCTGCCTGAGGTACACCTCACCCTTGTCAAGAAGGTCCACGACCACCGCAACAAAGAGGGGCATCCGCTTGAGCTGGTTATTCTCGCGTTTCAGCTGCGCATTCTCCCGCAGGATCTCATCGTTCTTCACCTTGAGGTCGAGAACCTGCGACTCGAGGTCCTGGAGCTTCAACTGGTATTTGAGTTCTGCGTCGGGTCCCGCGTTCCGTATGACGCTCTCTTCCATGCTACCATTATATCTTGAGTTCCCTACATTTATGTGGTGTGATCATGCTCATCAGGGGGCGCGGCATCTCGAAAGGGAGCGGCACCGGCAGGGTGCTGGCAAGTCCCGAACCCATCTCGTTTCTCTCGGGAGTGGACCCGGAATCCGGGATGATCGTCGAGAAGGGACATCCGCTCGAGGGATCGCTGGTTGCAGGGAGGGTGCTCGTCTTCCCCCATGGCAAGGGCTCGACGGTGGGCTCATATATTGTCTATGCGCTCAGCCGGAACGGGAAGGCACCGGCGGCCATGATCAACCTGGAGGCCGAACCGATCATTGCGGTGGGGGCTATCATCGCGGGGATACCACTCGTGGACCGCCTGGAAGGGGGGCTGTCACTGGTTCCGGACGGGGCGCTTGCCAGGGTTGACGGTGGGGAGGGTCTCGTTGAGATCCTGGGCAACGAGGACCCCGGAGAGACAGCCTAATCAGTCATCACTTCCTACACTCACGCATGCGACTTCTCCCCTTACTCTGTATGGGGCTGCTCCTCTCATGGGTGGCGATCTGCGGATGCACCCAGGTCCCGGCCGGTAGTGCCCAGTCCACGCAGGGAACAGCTAAAAATGGAATGATACCCGGGCCAACCGTGACGCTTCCCCCCGAGCATGCCGTCGAGATCCAGATCAACGAGAAAGACCCGATATACGCGACCATCAGCGTCATCTTTGCAGGGGGCAAGGGCCAGGTAATGGTGACCGATATCCTTGTCCGGGTGACCCGTTCGGACGGACGGGTGACTGAAAAACATCTTGAAGCGGTAAAGGGCGCGGAGCTGAAGTTCGATGGGACGAAGGAGGACGACCGTATCGAGGCCTTCGTCTCGCTCACGAATGGCAACACCTACAAGGTGATCGACCAGATCGTCCCCTACCGGACCAGGGGCTGACCAGGACCAGGGGGATTCCCCCAATCCCCCGGACGGGTCCAACCTTTCTCCACATTCGAATGGATGTCCACTGGAGGTTTATCCCTCCCGCAAGGAACTCGTATGCTGTCCTCTACGCGGCATGCGAGCAGGAGGGTTTTTTACTCGAACCCGTCGAAGCGCCTGCTCCTGATGTGACCTGCTACAGCCTCAACTCGCTCACCGCCTCACGCTATCTCTCCGAGATACGGGATGCCCCCTGCATCACCATTGTAGGCGGCCCGCATGCAACGGCATGCCCCGCGGAGATGGCAGAGATTGCTGACTATGTAGTGGTGGGTGAAGGCGAGTTTGTCCTCCCTGCCCTCCTTCGCTCCCTGGAGTCGGGCGGGCCCCATCCCCCCGGCGTGGCGACCAAAGAGGGGTTTATCCCTGCACCCCAATGCGTCCGCCTTGATGCATACCCCCCCTTCTCGACGATGAAGGGGTACATCGAGATTTCCAGGGGATGCCCGCATGCATGCGCCTATTGCCAGACCCCCCGAATCTTCGGTCCATACATGCGGCACCGGAGCATCGATGCCATCACCCGTGCAGCCCGGCGGTTCAGGGACGCACGGTTCGTGACACCGAACGCCCTTGCATATGGCTCGGACGGCCGTACACCCCGCCTCGAAAAGGTCGAATCCCTCCTCTCTTCGCTCCGGCACAAGGACCAGCATGTCTACTTCGGCACATTCCCAAGCGAGGTGCGCCCGGAATGGGTGACCCGGGAAGCAATCGATCTCGTCACCACCTACTGCAGCAATACCCGCCTCCACTTCGGTGCGCAGTCCGGGAGCGACAGGGTTCTTTCTTCGCTTTGCCGTGGGCACACTGTTCAGGACGTCATTTTGGCGGTGGAACTCTGCCTTGAGTCCGGCCTTGAGCCGGTCGTGGACTGCATCGTCGGTATCCCGGGTGAAGAGGATGAAGACCAGCTGATGACGGCCAGGCTCGTGGAATGGATCAGCCAAAGGGGGCGAGTCCACCTCCACAGGTTCATCCCGCTCCCCGGCACCCCCCTCGCAGGTGAAAAACCGCGCCCCATCCTTCCTGAGGTCGAGCGGCTCCTGGGAACGCTCGCGCTGAAGGGCAGAGTGACCGGATCATGGGGTGACCCTACACGAAGATTTTTTTAAAGGCCCCCTCGAATGAATATTGACATGATGGATGTGCTTTTGCTGGCAGACCTTCACGGAGAGTTCGGGAAGCTGGAATCGTTCCTGGAGCTCTCCCCTGATGCCGTCTTCATTGCCGGCGACATCACCAATATGGGACCTGCAGATTCGATCGAATCGCTCTTCTCCCGTATTGACGTGCCCGCGTTTGCAGTGCCTGGTAACTGTGACCCCCGTGAGATCATCGACACCCTGGAGCATTCGGACTGCGTCTGTCTCCATGGTTCGTACATCAACCTTGGGAAGGTCTCAATCGTGGGGATAGGCGGGTCCAACCCGACTCCTTTCAATACCCCCTTTGAAATGACGGACAAGCAGATCGATGACCTCCTCGGCTCCATTATCGGAAAGATGGAGCGCACCATGCACAACGTGCTCTTATCCCATGCCCCGCCGCAAGGGTTCCTTGACGAGGCGGGAGGAACCCATGTGGGAAGCGCCAGCATCAGGAAGCACATGAAGTCTTTTGACCTGGTCTGCTGTGCCCATATCCATGAGCAGAGGGGAATTGTCGAGGAGGGGGGGGTGAAAGTGGTCAACCCCGGAATGGCTGCCATTGGCCAGTGCGGGATGATCCACTTCGGCAGGGAACCAAAAGACATCACGATCGAGCTGCTGCAGGTATAAAAGGCGGGAACCCCGGGCCCCCTCAACGGCACCCGGTCCTTTCTCCTCACAGCGCCGGAAAAGAAGGGTCCCGCCTTATGCCTGGAACTCTTTCTCTTTTTCGAGGAGCAGCTCGAGGTACGACGATAGGATTGGCTCCCCTGTCACCCCGATCTCCTTCCCGAGCGTGACCACATGCTCGGCGGGGAACTCCACCCCTCCGGGGTCCTTCAGTTCGATCTCCACGAACTCCCCGAGCCCCTCCACCTCGTCGAGGCAGACGGTCGCGTCCCTGAACCGGTAATATTCCCTCCATTTCGTCACCTCCGCGACCCGGGTAAACCCAAGGGAGAGGAAGATCCTGGCCATTACGTCACCCGACTCCACTCCGCAATTGAACTCATCCCTTGCCTTGAGATGAAATCCCGGTTTTTTCTGGCCTTTATAGGTCACTGTGCACTTCTCCCCTGCATGCCGGATACGGAGCGCTTCATCGGTCACGCCGAAATCACGGTGTGGTGCGTTCAGGTACAGGTCCCGCTCCAATACCCTCCCTTCCCTCTCCGCGTGGAGGGAAAAGAGCTTTTTTCTTACCTCGGCAAGGTCGTTCACTCTGGCCTTCAGCTCGATCTCAAGCATTCTCTCCACTTCCCATCTTTTTTTGGGATCTCAATAATACGTATGGTCTGGACCATTGGGACACCGCTGTCTGGCCCTGTGCTGCGAACTGAATACTGCCTCGGGGGTGGGTAGAACACCCGGGTGCGAGGGGGATTTTGCTGTTTTTTTGGGCGTATTGATTAATTATTTATGACCACCGCGATAAATGTATAAAGAACCTCTACCCGGGGGCACCAGGATTTTTCACCCCGGGTAGCCGGAGATTACAGGTGAAAGAATGTCAATAAAGGCGGGAGATTTTATCAGGCTCAGTTATACGGGCAGGGTGGACGGAAAGGTCTTTGACACGACTGACGAAGATGTCGCAAAAAGCGCAGGGATCTTCAATCCCGAGGCCACTTACGGCCCGGTGACCATCCGTGTCGGAAGCCATCATGTCATCCTCGGGCTCGATGAGGCTCTCGAAGGGAGAGATGTCGGAGAGGAAGGAGAGGTGAATGTCCCATCTGACAAGGCGTTCGGGCCCCATGATCCTGCACGGGTAGAGGCGTTCAACAAGAACTCCTTCTCGGAGAAGCCAAAGAAGGGAATGAGCCTCAAGGTGCCCGAGAAGGGGGAGGGAACGGTCGTCGATGTGATAGGGAACCGAGTGCTGATCGACTTCAACCACCCCCTGGCGGGAAAGCCGCTCTCCTACACCTTCCGCATCGAGGGAACGGTAGAGGGAGCAGTGGAGCAGATGAAAGGGTTGATCAACCTCTACGCAGGGCGGGACATGGACGTGACCCTCGACGGCGCCGTCCTTACCCTGCACCTGCCGCCCGGGATCACTTACGACCGCAGGTGGATCCTCTGGAGGAGCAGGATAATCCACGAAGGTTTCGATCACATCCCCGGCATCGACGAGATCACCCTGGTTGAGACCTTCAGGCGCACCGGGACGAATGAGCCTCTCGCGCCGGAAGAATAAATTCCCATACCGCTTTTTTTCACCCTCGTACCCGGAATGCGGGGGAGGTCCATTCACGGTCCCGTCGCATCAATTGAATGTCCCCTGCTCATTCCCCCAGGAGGAATATGCAGCAATCCGGCCCAAAAGAGAAGGTCCCTCTATTGTTACAGGCTCTTTTTGCACAGCGGTAAAAGCTTCCGGACAAGCCGCTCCACCTGCGCAGGGGCGGTGCCGATGTAATGTTCGGGATCAAGGAGTGCCTGGATTTCCCCGGGACTGATGAACTTACTCACCTCCTCATCAGATGACAGGACCTCGGCAAGAGGTATCTTTCGTTCCACTGCCAGCATGCTGGCTTTCCGCATTGCTTCGTGCGCCTCCTGCCTGCCCATCCCCCTCCCGGTCAGTTCGATCATCACAGACTCCGCCATGTTCACCCCCTGGAGCATGGCAAGGTTCTGCGCAATCCGGTCATGCTTTATCGTGAGCCCCTCGATCACATTGATCATAAGGGCCAGGATATGGTCTGCCAGGATGGTCGCCTCAGGGAAGAGGACGCGCTCGCACGAAGAGTTGGTGAGGTCCCGCTCGTCCCAGAGTGTGTTATTCTGGAGGGCGGGTTCAACAGCGGCCCTGACAACACGGGCAAGGCCGCAGACCTGCTCGCTCCTGATGGGGTTCCTCTTGTGCGGCATGGTACTCGACCCGACCTGCCTTGCTCCAAACGCCTCCTCCACCTCACCGATCTCAGTCCTCTGCAGGGTCCTCACCTCAATGCCTATCTTGTCGAGAGTGGTGGCGATGTTTGCCAGGAGCATGAAATACTCTGCGTACCGGTCCCGCGAGATTACCTGGTTTGAGACATCCACGGGGACCAGGCCGAGGATCTCCATCATTGTCGCCTGGATCTCCATCCCCTTCCCCCCGAGCGCCGACTGGGTCCCTACTGCGCCGGTCAATTGCCCGACTGCCACCCGCGGGGTCATCTGGCCGAGCCGCTCGATATGACGGGCGACCTCGCTCGCCCAGATGGCAAACCTGAGGCCGTAAGTGGTGGGCACCCCGATCTGGCCATGGGTCCTCCCCGCACAGACGAGGGTCCGCGTCTCATCAGCCCTCTTCAGCAGGACAGACAGCAGCCTTCGAAGTTTTTCATCCAGGACTGCAATTGCGGCCTTCAGTTGCAGTCCTGTCGCAGTATCCAGGATATCGTTTGATGTTGCACCGTAGTGGACATACCCCCCTCCCTCGCCGCACTGTTCCGCAACGGCCTTCACAATCGCCATCATATCGTGGCTGATCTCCTCCTCGATCTCTTTGGCCCTCGCGAGCGTCGCCTTCCCGGCCCCCGCAGCGATGGCATCTGCGGCAGCGGCCGGGATGAACAGGTGGGCAGCAGATGCCCTCGCAAGGGCGACCTCAGCCTGCACAATGCAGGAGAAACGGTACTCCTCCTCCCAGATCGACCGCATTTCCGCAGTCCCATACCGGAACTCGATGGGATGGATTGCCATGGAAGAAGGTTTGGTGTTTCCCGATAATAAAAAAGAGTCAGCGATACAATGGTAAGGTATCATGGACAGCCTCGACGACTGGTTTCCCTACGAAGAATACCGCCCCTGCCAGCGTGAGATGCTCGAATTCGGGCTCTCCTGCGCACAGGATGGCGTCACGGGGCTTATTGACGCCCCGACGGGGAGCGGGAAATCAAGCCTTCTCGCGGCGCTTCTCGCCGCCAGAGAGAAGAGGCGTGTCATTGTATGCGTCCGTACCGTCAGCCAGCTCAATACCTTTATCCGGGAACTTGCCCTCATCAGGGTAAAGAGACCGGGACTGAAGACCGCCTACCTGATCGGAAAGAGGGGGATGTGCCCCCTTTCCGGGGAGGGGGACGTATATCGTCGTTGCGAGGGCGTGAAGGGATTTTCCACCACCCTGATGCGTCAGCGTGCCGAGAAGGGGTCGCTCGTGCCGTCGAAAGATCCCTTCATACAGCAGCAGATACGGAGGATGGACCCAAAACGACCGATGCTCTGCCCGCACTTCATCGGGAGCCGGGTCTTTGTCCAGTCCGATGAGGGACTTCGTATGGTCCCCTCTGCAAGCCTGCAGGCAAAAGCAGAACGTGTGACGCGGGAGACGGTATGGCCTCACCAGCTGCAGGGAGTTGCATCCGGAATCTGCCCCTACGAGCTGATGATCCTGGCAGCACAGAAGGCAGACGTAATCCTCCTGAACTACCGGCACCTCTTCGACGAGGAGATCAGGGAGGGGCTCTATGCAAATCTCAACCTCGATCCTGCCGATGCGGTGCTCCTCGTTGACGAGGCGCACAACTGCGGCGATGCCGCAACAGATGCCCAGAGTGTTGGCCTTGACCAGGACACGCTGCACCAGGCAGGGACCGAACTTGCAGGCCTACGGCGTACCAGGAAGGGAGCCGAAGCCCTCCAGCAGGTGATCCCCCGCATCACAGGGTTCATGGAAGGGCTGCAGAACTCGTTTGAGAGCGAGGACTGGTTCGATGCATCAATATTTGACAGGATGGTGGTGAAAGGATCGCTCTATCAGTCCATGGCAGGGATCGTGGACGATCTCGAGGAGATATCTGAAAGGGTAAGGGAGAACAACATCCGGGCAGGGGAGTTCCGGGAGACCGCGCTCGAGCGCCTTACCCGGTTCCTTGCGAAACTTGCCTCGTCCTCGAGAGACCCTGCCTGCCTCACGCTCTTTCGAAAGGTCGATGGCCTCGTATCCCTTGAGGTAAGGAGCATAGACCCGGGGCCAGCCCTGCAGGGTATCGCGAAGTTACACCATTCATGCCTGCTCATATCAGGGACGCTCTCCCCCGTCGAAGCGTATGCAAAGTATTACTTCGGTGATCTCCCGGTAAGGACGCTCTCCCTGCCGAATACCTTTCCGAGGGAGAACCGTATGATCCTCTGTGCCAGTGACATCACGACCGCATTCTCCATGCGGCAGAACGAGAAGAACCTCCATCTGATACGGTCGTACATCGAGATCTTCTCGCGCCTGGAAGGAAACCTTGCAATCTACTTCCCGTCCTACCAGGTACTCGAGCTCTTCTCGGGACTGCCCTCCGCGGTGGTAAAAAAGAAGAGAGTATTTCTCGAGCCAAGGGACGCAAGGGACGCAGAGGAGGCCCTCCGTGAATTCTTATCCCTCCCCGGGTCGGGAGAATCGGGTCTCCTTCTGGCCGTATGCGGGGGGAAGTGGAGCGAGGGGCTTGATTACCGGGGCGATCTCCTGCAGGGTGCCATGGTGATAGGCCTGCCCCTCGCCCCCTTCAACCAGGTCCGAAAGATGGTCATCGATTACTACCGCAGGCGGTTCGGGGACGAAGGAGAGTTCCTCTGCTATACCCTCCCGGCAATAAACCGCGCCCAGCAGGCGCTTGGAAGAGTGCTCAGGACACCCGATGACCGGGGTGTCCTTGTCCTTGGCGAACGGCGGTTCCTCGAGGGCAGGGTCAACAGGGGGCTTCCGAAGTGGATGAGAGACGAGATGCGTGCCTGCAACCAAAAGGAGTTCGGGGAGTTGATCGGGAGATGGAGATGAGGGAGGGGTCATGCAGGTTTTTACTCTGGCACGTGCATGTCCACTGGTCTGGCGACCTGGTGAGGCGGGTCCGATTCTCACCCCTTCCCCTTGAAGGTGCCGTGCCACTTCCTATCCGGCGCTACTGTGCCGGTTTTCCCGGCGACCTCAGGGAACTGCAGAGCATTGCGCTCTCTCCCGGGTACCCGTACTCGACAGTCTACAGGAGAGTATGGGAGATCCCATACGGCCGTATAGAGACTTACGGGGATATTGCGCGCGAACTGGACATCTCCCCGCGGCTGGTCGGGCTTGCAATGAAGCGGAATCCCACCCCCCTGGTCATCCCCTGTCACAGGGTTGTCGCGCGGACCGGCCCCGGGGGCTTCACGCCCGATCCCGCGATCAAGGAAGCCCTCCTTGCCATGGAACGAAGAAACACAAGGTGTTTATCCGGATAGGAACCAGTCTTCAGGAATAGAGTCACCATGCCCAATAGCATCCCGATGGTTCTCTCACCAGCCATTTCAGCCGTGGCATACTGCGGGTTTTCTGTTCATGAGCCGGGGCCACTCGGGGAAGCCGGGCGCAGAATCGACTGGACGCTGCCCACCCGGACATTTTTTCCAGGGGAACCCTGATGGACCGGTCAGCTCTCATCCTTGTGGGAGGCGAGGCGAGGCGGGTAAATGGCCTGGAGAAATACTTCTTCACATACGATGGCCGGACATTCATCGAGAGACTCACCGGGACTCTTGCCGGGGTGGTCGACGAGATCATCCTTGTCGCAAAAGACCCGGCCCAGTGCACCCGTTTCTCCCACCTCAGGGACGTCAGGTGCGTGGCAGACATAAGGCGCGGGCATGGCCCGATCGGCGGCCTCCATGCCGGTGCACTCGCCGCTCACGGAGATGCAATCTTCGTCTGCGCCTGCGACATGCCCTGCATATCCATGCAGGTGGTCGAAAGGCTCTTCTCCCTCCTCAACGAGTTCGATGCAGTCATCCCGCAATGGACTCCTGACATGATCGAGCCCCTCCACGCCGTGTACCGGAGAAATGCCCTCCTCCTCGCCCTCGGGAACCACGAAGGCCTCTCTATCCGGAGGATGGTGCAGGGGATGAACGCCCGCTATGTCGATGTGGCAACCATCCGGGAACTCGACCCTGACCTCAGGACATTCACCAACATCAACAAAATTGAGGACCTCGGGCGGCTCTCATGAGGGGCAGACAAGGGTCCCTGCGGGAGTGACGTTCGCACCCGGGGGGGCCGGAATCCGCATCTGCAGGGTGGCAGTGATATCATTTCCGGAAAATTCGATGAGGTAATCGCCCGAAGTCCGGACCTGGAGCACCTTCCTCGTGTCCACGCTGTACGTCTTTCCAAACCCATCTTTCTCGACGATTTCACCCGTACCCTTGTCGCGGACCCTGATCTCGAAGTAGGACGCAGGGCTGACGTACGTCTGGGTGGTGTAGACGTCCTCTCTCGTGGTATACCTGCTCTCGTACCAGATATTCCTCGTCACCATCTTTGGGACAAGGCACATCTCGATGATGAGCGGGGGTGTCTCGACGGTCGTGGAATATGCGGAGACGCTGTAGGTGAAATCGATAGTGTTCAGGTAGATGACCTTGTACACCGTTGGCTCGACGGTAAAGTTCGGCGGCGGGCTGGAGGTGGGCCGTGTAGTCACGGGCGTCCCCGTGGGAAAGGGTGTCGCGGGTGTCACGTACCGGGTGTCAATGATCTTCTGCGTCGGGCTCGCGGTCGGAACCGTGGTCGCTTTTGCTCCGTCCGGGCCCACGGGTGCGGCCTGTGTCTCCTTTGGCGGGGTGATGCATCCCGAACAGAGGAGACACATCACGAGGACAACCACGATTGCAGGAAAGACCCCCGGCACCTTCATTCATTGTGGGTTGCATGTAAGGGTATTTATTAGTTTATCCCGGCCTGCACCCCAAAGGTTTCACCGCGACACCCCATTCCTTCCTGCTGCCATATGCTTATATAAAATACAGTGGCATAGGTCTCTATTTATCGCCGGGTTGTCCGCAATGGAGAAGAAGTCCCAGTTCTGGAAGAAGACCGACAAGTCCCTCAACACCGCAGACGGGTATGTGCTCAAGGCAGACCTGCTTGCCCATGATCAGAAGTTCGAGGAGGCGGTGGAATATTACGACAAGGCACTCGAGATAGTGCCAAAGAACGCCGACGTATGGGCATTCAAGGGTATCACCCTCCAGGGTGGCCTTGGGAGGGACGATGAGGCCCGTGCATGCTGGGAGAGGGCAAAAGCGCTCGATCATGACATCGCCATGGCAGTGGACATGACACGGGACGAGCCTGCAAAGGGAGAAGACATTGAGTCGATCCGCTGGTCCGACCTTCACGACAGCTGCAGGGAGAAGCTGAAGCGGATGATGCTGAAAAACATCGAGGGCGGCGCACGCAGGTGATGTATCACCAGCGCAGTCCCGTCAGAACATCTATATCGTACGGCTTCATGGCATGATAGGGGGATACCCCTGGGTAACGGTTCGCATAAACGTAAAAAATTAACCCTTCTCTGCCAGTTCTATCTCCACCAGAAGCGGGGCGATGGTTCCGGTATCGACACACCTTTTTGCCAGGTGGGTGAGCCTGCGCACATACATGATATGCGCGACCTGGAAGCTGACCAGGAGCCCAAAACAAAGCGTCACGATGCTTATCACGACATATGCGGTGAAATCTACCATTGCCCGGACCTCCTCTGCCCCATCCTCATGACTCCCTCTCCATCTCCGTGATCAGGGGGGCGATGGAGTCCGCACGCTCGCATTCCTTTGCCACCGTAAGGAATCGCCTGGCGTAGTAAGTAGTCATCAACAGGTATCCTGCCATGAGGCCGATACAGAACATCAATACGCCTATCACCAGGTACACGGTCACGTCATCCATCGTTCTGCTCATTGTCTGATACAGATGGGCGACATATAAATTTTCCTGCTTCTGTTATTCCCAGTGGTATCCCGCAAACCTTCCCATGCAATTGACGTTGGAGGCTTTATTGCGCTATGGGTCAGTTTCCCCGGTGCTCCCGAAAAAGACCTGTGCAGGAAGGCGGATCTTTGCAGAGAACCCGGACCCGGGATAGATCTCCTTTGTGATCTCGAGGCTGCAGCGGTCGAGTTCCCCCCTGGAATTTCGGTCGAAATTCTGTTCCTGGCTCTCATAGAAACGGATCAGCGACTGCTCGGGGTGCGGGTCGTCACTTGTCAGGGGGAGTGTCGCAAGGAGGCGTTGCCCTTCCTCTACGAGGAGGTCCCGGGATCGTCCATCGACGTGAATGGTGCAGCGGTGACACCGAGGGGCTCCATCCTCCCTGAATGAGATCTCGATGCGTATGTCGACGCGGTGAAGCCCCTGAAGGGCAAGGCTTGAGAAATTGACAAGGAAGTCGTGAAATGCGCCAATGTTCTGCGCGTGCTCAGCCTTCAGGTGCCCGATGGCATCGTCCCTTGTCTTCTCGGGGATTGCGGTCTCCTCCTGCAGGGCCCTGATCATCTGTTCCCTTGACTCAAGGTGCGCCATCATGCGGAGGAGGGCGCGGTAACGCTTCCAGAACTCGACCTCGTGCACGCTCGGGTGGAGGGAGATCTCGTGGTCCATCATCTCACTTTTTTTTGTTCTTGCCCGGGTCTTTTGTCTCTTCCACGGCCGAGATCTGCTTCATCAGCGCTTTTCTCTTCCTGTGCTCCTTGATCTCGCTGAATATGCAGATGAAGTTGAACCCTATCACGACGAGGATGAGGGTGGAACTCATCCAGAAGAGCGGGGTGATTCCCTGGACGATGAAGGTGGTGGCAAGCAGGAGGGCTACGAAACAGATGAGGTAGAAGAAGATCCAGGGGCGTATGT
This sequence comes from Methanoregulaceae archaeon PtaB.Bin056, assembly GCA_002067095.1. Classification (GTDB taxonomy): domain Archaea; phylum Halobacteriota; class Methanomicrobia; order Methanomicrobiales; family Methanospirillaceae; genus Methanolinea_A. The sequence goes on along the minus strand of MVQD01000106.1, from coordinate 81,215 downwards.
TCATGAGGTCCATGGAGCGATGTGAAACGTAGCCTGTTGCGCCTCATATACGTTTGGGAGTTGTTCGCCTCGCGGGTTTTATGAACCCTGATCTCTTTACCGCACAAAACCCGGCTCCCCACAATACCGCGGCGTTTAAATGGTACCCCACGACATAGTGAATGTACCATGGCGGCCCACTCCCGCATCCTGGCATCTGCGTCCCAGACGCTTGACGAGAGGCGGGACACCGTGAAACTGCTTATTATAGGGATTTTTGCGGTCACTTCGCTGGTCTTCACCATATACCTGGTGGTCTCCCGCGACCAGGCGTTCTCTGCCTCCGTCTACCCCCTCATCCCCCACCTGTATCTCATCCCCCTCATCCTGATGGCCCTCTGGTATCCCCGGCGCGGGCTCCAGATCACCATCCTCCTTATCGCGGCCATCCTCCTCCTCACCACCTTCATGTACCTGATGGGCGCCATCATCAACCCCTTCATCGCGCTCCTCAACGCCGGGATGGACATCGCGATATTCGTGGCGCTCGCGCTGTATGCAAAGGACCGCACCCTGGTGGAGTCGTTCCTGAAGGGGTTCTTTGAGCATTCGGGGATGGGGGAGAGTTTCGAGGAGGCGATGGAGCATCCCTCGCTCCGGGCAAAGATCAAGTTCGAGGGCGCATTCGACGACGTGATCCGCGCGCTCCACAGCCCGGACGAGGAGATGCGCGAGGAGGCCGCAAAGGCGCTCGGGGAACTCGGCGACTACCGCGCGGTTGACCCGCTGATCGGGCTCCTCTCTGATGAAAACCGGTACGTGCGGAGGGAGGCGGCAAAGTCGCTTGGAAAGATTGGTGACGGGAAGGCCATCCCTGCCCTGATCAACGCCCTCAAGGACGAGGACCGGTACGGCCGCGAGGGTGCGGCTGAGGGGCTCGGCGAGATGGGGGAACATGCCTACCCCTCCCTTATCGATGCCATGGCGGACGACGACTGGCACGTCCGGATGGGGGCGGCGATTGCGCTTCGCATCATCGGGAACAAGGACGCCCTTCCGGTGCTCATCACCGCAATGCAGGACGAGAACCGGTTCGTCCGCAGGGAGGTCATCAAGTCCCTCGGGCGGATAGGCGACCACAGCGTCATCGACACCCTCATCGAGGCCCTGAAAGACCCCGACAGGAGCGTCCGCCTCCGGGCCGTAAGCGCCCTCTCGAAGTGCAGGGACAGGCGCATCATCGAACCCCTGATCGAAGCGCTGAACGATGAAGATTCGGGAGTCCGACTCAGGGTGATCAGGGCACTCGAGGAGATCGACGACCCGAGAGCATCCGAAGCGCTGAACAACTCGTACGGAGACGAAAATTCCTGAAAATACCCCACAAGAATCGATTTCTTTGTCCTGCTCCCGGAATCCTGTTTCCTCTTCGAATCGTGTGGTTTAAACCATACCTTTATAAATGAGGAGGGCAATCTACACGTACAGGCTAACTGGAGGGATCCGTTAGTCCTGTGAGGTGTCGCAAATGAGAAGACATGAAGTAAAAGATGACGCGTTCACCGGGCTCGAGGCCGCGATTGTGCTGATCGCATTCGTGGTCGTGGCTGCGGTGTTCTCGTATGTGGTACTGGGAGCAGGTTTCTTCACCACCCAGAAGAGCCAGGAAGTGGTCCACTCTGGGGTAACGCAGGCAGCGTCGAACATCGTCATTAAGGGGGAAGTATATGGAATTGCCAATAGTGGATCTACAGGAATTGAGTACATCCAGTTTGATGTTGGCTTAGCAGCAGGAGGAGTACCTGTTGATATTAACCGGACTACAATGACTTTTAGCACTGTGAATATTGCACCGTATACTTTAGTTCATCAATATTCTGATGACAATCTTAACTCAACAGAAGATGCCAATCTTACAATTAGCGATGGTCAATGGCTAATTTGGGCTATTAGTCCAGGAGCATCTGCTGATAGGACATTGCAAAGCGCTGAAACCTTTACCATCAGGGCTAAACCAAGGGATCTTTTAACCCCGAGAGAAAAATTCCTTATTGAGGTTAAACCAGAAATTGGCGCAGCACTTGGAATTGACAGGTCTGTTCCCGCTTCAATTACTCCAACAACCCTCCTCTACTAACCTTTTTTTTCCACCGCACGAAAAATATAAACTCTCGAATAAAGATTACCTATTGTCATGGCAGTCAACCAGTCTCAGGTCGACCACATCATCGCCTCCGCCTCTTCAGACGACCCTGAGGTGAAACTGCTGAAACTCCAGGACGAGGTGGAGCTCATCAAGACCTCCATCAAGCGCCTGCTCATCGACATCCGCGAGCGGATGAACGACCTCGAGAACCCCATTGTGGTGAGCGGCGGGAGAGTTTCGGGCGAGGATGTCTCGGCCTCGATGGCGCACGTGATGAGGGACACGTCGAGCGCCATCGAGTCCGCTGCAAGCGCCATCAAATCCACCACGGAGATGAAAAAGGCCGAGGAGCAGGCGCATGGAGCAAGCACACAACCTCCCTCCCCGGCCCAGTACGCTCCCCAACCCGCCACGCCTCATGCGCCGGAAATCACACAAGGATTCCCCCCGCAAATACCTCCACCTCCACTGCAGGGCGGGCAGAGTGAACTCGACCTCTTTGCGGCGCTCAGGTCGCAGCTTGCAACCCTCCCGAAGGAGGACGAGGTGGCGAAGGCCGCGATCGGCGACAAGGTCAGGCTCCAGAAGGTGTTCCGGCTCTTTGAGTGGACGAGCCGGAACGTGAAGCGGTTCGGCCACGACCGGGTCGACCTGATGCTCGAAGCCTACCACGCGATGGGTTACATCTCGGACCAGTCCTGCAAGCTCGTAAAGGACATGACGAGGCTGATGCCAACCAGCATCGGCGAGATTCACGAGATCAAGGCCGACGAGTTCGTGTCCGAGCTCTACGAGCTGAACCACATCCTCAACCCGTCCGACTCCACCCTCGACCGCGACATGATCGAGGTGCTGATGGAAAAGCGGGAGGGCAAGGAGGGTCAGAAGCTGCTCAGCCCCGCCCGCACACAGGAGGGGGAGTCCGGCAGCAGAGAATATTTACCCTCCCGGGACAGAATCTAGGTGAGATGTCCAGCGAGACGATCGTCACCGCTCTCTTTTTGATCGCTGCGGTAGTGGCAGCAGGGGTGCTGATTAGTGCATTGTTCCCGGCAATCCATCGGACGACCAGTACGTTCGGGGCGGTGTCGCACGAGGCGGACGTGCAGATACGGACGGATATCAAGATCGTGAACACCTATGCAAACGCGACGACAGCAAAAATCTGGCTGAAAAATGTGGGAACTGCACGGATTTCTAAAAATGAGCTCGATCAAGCGGATGTATTCATTGGCAAAGTTGGGGATTTCAACCGCCAATCGCTTGGCGGGCTCTACGACCCTGTTGAACTTGGTAACAATTTCTGGGATCAGGGAGAGACCCTGAGCATCACTATTCCCCAGAGTTATTCCTCGGGGGACACCGCATATTTCTCCATTGTTCTCCCGAATGGTGTGAGGAGATCCGAAGAATTCGGGGTAACCATCCCGCCATAGTAAAGGTTTAGGAATAATGGCAGCCGCCTCTCTCATTGCAACCGCCCTCGGTATTGTGCTTCTATTGCTCACCGCATATTTCCTTGCGGGTGGGGCACTTTCTGCCATTGCGGTAGTTTCCGATGCACAAAGAGAGACAACAGCTCTCCAGTCAAAGATGCTAGGCACTTCTGCAAGCGTTCTCAATAGCAAATCCGGTGATTCTTCCCTTTTTTTTGAAATCATCAATGACGGGAGAGAACCAATTCAGGATTTGGAAGATATTGACGTCTATCTTAATGATCAGGCAATTGGCTGGACACTTTACACATATAGTCATACGCCTGGAACTGGTCATTGGACAAAAGTAAAAATCACTGCAGGGGACTATACTGCGGAAAAAATATACACCGGCCAATGGGATCCCGGTGAGATTCTGAACATTTCAGTTACCTATTCAGACATTACTCCAAATTATTTTAAGATAGTGACTTCCAATGGAGTGGGAGCCCTGTTCCCTGTTTCGTAAAAAACTTTACGAATTTACGTCCGGTAAGGAACACTTTATATCAACATTCCGATATATAATTCAGTACTTATTATGGTGGCATCCATCAACGACGGGCTCTCCAGTCTCCTCGGCGGCGAGGACAGGAACATCCTCTCGACAGGGAACAACGAGATCGACAAGAAGATCGCCGACGGGATACCGCTTGGCTCGCTCACCCTGATCGAGGGAGAGAACGATACAGGGAAGAGTGTTCTGACCCAGCAGATCATGTGGGGGGCCATGAAGCAGGGGCTCTGCGTCGATTTCTACTCTACCGAGCTGACCGCGAAGAGCTTCCTCTCGCAGATGGAATCCATGAGCCTTGACGTCTCCGACTACTTTGCCTGGGGCTACATCCGTCTCTTCCACCTCCACATGGTAGGGTTCAAGTGGACAAAAGAGGAGATGGACGGCATCCTGCAGAGGATCGTCGCCCATATAAGGACGAGCAAAGCGCAGGTGGTGGTGATCGACTCCCTCACGATGTTCACCGAGTACACGCAGCAGTCCTCCATCCTCACGTTTCTCACCAACTGCAAGAACCTCGTGGACCAGGGAAAGACGATCCTCATCACCCTTCACACCTACGCATTCGAGGAGGACACCCTGATCAGGATCAGGTCCATCTGCGACGCCCACCTCTCGATGAAGAAGGCGCTCATCGGCGATAAGTACGTGATGGTGCTCGAGGTGGTCAAGGTCAGGGGCGCGAGGAAGACCACCGGGAACCTGGTATCCTTCGAGGTGCACCCCGGGTACGGCATGAAGATCATCCCGATCTCGATGGCCAAGGTGTGAGATGCCCGCGCTCACCGCCGCCCTCAACCTCCCGTTCACCCCGGCAGAAAATACCGAGGACAACGACTGCGTCAACAACATCGAGAGCTGCGCACTCTACCGCATGCTCCCGGTGAACGCAAAGGAGTACGTGCGAAAGAGCCCCCATCTCCTCGAGTACCTCCATATCTTCCCGGTCGACGAGTACGGGATCCCCCTCTTCTTCTCCGAGCTGAAGCGCGACCTCAAGTCGATGACCGACCCGAACCTGATCTATCCAGCCGACGACACGGTCTTCGTCCACATCTTCTTTGACCAAAACGACGTCCGGAATTACTACATCCCTGTCGATCCCTCGTTCATGCACAGCGTAAAGGACCTGCTGCCGGCAGTAGAATTCAAGCTGATCGACCTCCTCGACGCACTGGAAACCGATCCGGTCACCGACGAGGAAAGGACGAACGTGTTAAAGACCCTGATCTCCCAGGTGCTCTACGTGCAGAACCCCGGTGAGCAGGTCGCTGCAATCGGCGGCAAAATCGAGAAGCAGGGGTTTTCGAGCAGGATCAAGGACTTCCTGAACAAGGACCTGACGGCAAAGACAAATATCCACAGGAAATCGGCGATGGCAAACGTCCGCCAGACCCCCGACGGCCGGATCATCGTGACCCCGCAGGAGTACCGGGCGATCGAGTATATGATCATCCGCGACAAGATAGATGTCGGGCTCCTGAAACCCTTCATCAACGACAGGTACATCGAAGATATCACGGTGGACGGGGTTGGGCCCATCTTTGTCGAGCACAAGATCTTCAAGGGACTCAAATCGGTGGTGGGCTGGGACAATACCGAAGAGCTGGACAACTTCGTGATCAAGCTTGCTGAACGAACCAAGCGGCCAATTACTTACCGAAACCCCATCGTGGATGCCACTCTTCCTGACGGGTCACGTATCAATATCGTGTACAGCACCGACATCAGCAGGAAGGGGAGCAACTTCACCATCCGTAAGGCAATGGACGACCCCATCAGCATCCTGAAGCTGATCGAGTTCAAGACCTGCGATTATATGATTGCGGCCTATCTCTGGATCTGCATCGAGAACGGGATGTCGCTCTTCATGAGCGGAGAGACGGCAAGCGGAAAGACCACCAGCCTCAATGCCTTCACCGCATTCATCCCGCCCGAAAACAAGATCGTGACGATTGAGGACACTCCTGAGCTCCAGATCCCGCACAAGAACTGGACGCGCGAGGTCTCGAAGGGGAAGGGGAAGGGTGAAGGAGAAGGCTCTGATGTCACCATGTTTGACCTCCTCAAGGCAGCGCTCCGTCAGCGTCCGAACCAGATCCTGGTGGGCGAGATCCGTGGAGTCGAAGGGGCGGTCGCATTCGGGGCGATGCAGACAGGACACCCTGTCCTCTCCACCTTCCACGCCGCATCCGTCGAGAAACTCATCCAGCGTCTCTGCGGGGATCCGATCAACATCCCAAAGACCTACGTGGACAACCTCAACATCGTGGTCATCCAGAGCGCGGTGAAGCGTCCGAGCGGGGAGACAGTCCGGCGGATCCTGAGCGTGAATGAACTTGTCGGCTATAACCCCGAGACACAGGGGTTCTCGTTCGTGGAGATGTTCCACTGGAACCCGGCTACAGATTTACATGAGTTTCCCGGCCGGGGAAGCAGCTATCTCCTCGAGAATCGTATCGCCACCATGCTCGGGATACCCGAACATAAGAAAGCGTCGATCTACGACGAGGTCGAGAAAAGGGCACGGATTCTGGAACGCCTGCACAAGGCAGGGTACACCGGCTTCTATGACCTCTATTTCATGATGACCAAGGTGAAGAAGCAGGGACTCCTGAAGATCGACGTCGATGCGATGTAAATGGCATTCGCAGGGTTCGGAAAGTCAATCAGATCGGCGAACGCGGGAAAGCTTCCGTTTCAGGACCTTGGCGCATCAATAAAGGATCGCCTGGCCACCCTCACCGAGGACAAGCAGATGGGGCCGGACCTCCTCTTCATGGTCACCTACATGGCCTCCATCACCACCGCACAGGCAACCCGGCCTGAAATTTTCGCGTATACCGCGGCACGAACGGAATATGTCACGTGCAAGTATATCCAGCGCGTGGAGTTCTTTGTCAAACGATGGAACTACAGTTACGTAGAGGGACTGGCGATCATCGCTGAGAAAGCAAAGAACGACATGCTGCGGAGCATGCTCCACCGCTACGGCAATTCCATAGAATCCGGCGTTCCCGACGAGGACTTCCTCACGAGGGAACTTGCGACCATCAGGAGTGTCTTTCGGAACTCTTACGAGCAGGGCCTGGAGATGCTGAAGAAATGGAGCGACGCCTACATTGCAATGCTCTTCTCCGCCAACCTCATCGGTATCATCATCATGCTCTCCATCGCGATCTTTGCGCCCGATGACGTCCAGCAGACGCTCAGTTCTGCCTATTTCATAGTGATCACAATTGCAATCTTTGGTCTCGTCACGATGTACAAGTCCGTCCCATCCGACGACAAGACCCATGCCCTTCAGCGATGCTCAAAGGAGCAGGCAATCGTGAGGAAACTGGAGATGAAAATGATCCCGGTCGCGCTGATTGCATCAATCATCCTCTATTTTCTGTCCCAGAACGCAGGGCTCTCGATGCTCTTCCTCGGGTTCATCCTCATGCCCCTTGGGGTGATAGGGTACCTCGATGACAAAAATATCGTCCTTCGCGATGCAGAGTTCACCACATTCATCAGGAGCCTTGGGGCGGTCATGGGGGGGAAGGGGATCACGGTGGGCAGCGCCCTCGCAGAGATCGATCGGAAATCAATGGAGAACCTCGAGCCCTTCATCGCCGGGGTATACTCAAAGATCAACCTTGGCCTTGACGAGAAGCTCAGCTGGGACAGGTTCGTGGGAGAATCCGGAAGCAACCTCATCTACAAGTACCTCAATATCTTCAGGGATGCGGTGGAACTCGGAGGAAAGCCGGATATCATCGGGCAGATCGTCGGCTCCTCGATGCTAGAGCAGGTCCTCCTCAGGGAGAAGAGGAACTCGATTGCAATGGGATTCGTCATACTTCTTATCCCCATGCACGCAATGATGGTGGGGATATTCCTCTTCCTGTACCACATCATGGTGATGATGTCCAAGGCCATCTCATCTGTGGTTGCCCAGCTTGGGTCTTCCTCATCAGCGTTGAGTAATCCCGGCACGGTAGGCGGATCGATCGGGGGTAGTGGGCTCTCCATGTTCGTGAACTTCCCTGAACAGGAAGTAGGCCTCTTTGTCGTGATCATGGTTATTATTGTCACCATCGCGAATGTGATTGCAGGAAAGATCGTCATGGGTGGGGACCGCTACATGTATTATTTTTTCAGCAGCCTCCTCCTCCTCGTCACGGGCATCATTTATATAGCCGCGCCGGTAATAGTTGCTATGTTCTTCAATATTCCCACCTTCCAAGGAGTCTGAAATGAAAGATTCAACCCTGAAAATAATCCTTTTTTCAGTCATCGTCATATTCGGCTCCCTGATGTTACTCTTCGATATCCCGATCTTTTACCTCCTGACAGGAGCGTTAATCCTTGGAATCCTGGTCCTTTTCCTTGCCGGCGGCGTGAAACTGCCCAGGCTGAAGAGAGAGAGAGGTCTTGAGGAGAAAAAAACCGAGCAAGAGGGAGCCCCTAAAAAAGTAAAGGAGAAGAAGCCAGAGAAAGAGAAAAAGGCAAAGTCACCCGGCACGAAGACCGGTATCGGGGATTTTTTTTCATCCCTCAAGGGTGCGTTCTCGGTGCTGGGCAGAGACTTATCAAAGAGAAAAAAATCAAAATCTGAAATTGAGACGCACGAGAAGAAGATCAACTCCCTCCTGGACCAGTCCGTCCAGGGGGCGGCAGTGGCATCCCTGGACGATATTATCCCCGATGCAGTGCCTGCCGAAAAGAAGAAGACCTCTGACCCATTCAGTGCGCTGGTGGGAGAAGACCTGAACGCCGACCTCCTTAACGAGATCCAGGGTGCAGAGGATTTCTCCATCCTCGACGACAGCGGTCTGGATATCGGAAGCGAGATCGCCGGCCAGCCGATGCCTGCCGGGGAAGGAGATCTCTCTACTCTCGATGTCAGCCTTTCAGGAGACGATGACACCATCACGCTGGACGAGACAAACGATGCCGACGAGGTGAAGGAGATCCTCGAAGCGCATAAAGGCGAACTTTCCTTTGAGCAGGATGCCGGGGCAAACCTTGCCGAAGACGCAATGGAGGGACTTGACGGCCTCGATCTCGAAGGAATAGACATTGAGGAGGAGGAAGGGGTCCCTGGACCTTCCAAAACGGCAGTCCCCAGTGAAAAAGCTGCAATGCCTGCGGCACTCTCGCCACCAGGTCGATCTGAACCACCAAAGCCCTCCACGCCCGCATTCTCCCCTGAACAGGACATGCTCTCTTTCTCCAAGGGGAGGGGCCAGGAAGACGACCTCATGGCGTCGCTCCGCTCGGATGCGAAATCCACGAAGAAAAACGAATATGCAAGCCTTATCAGGGACCTGAAAGATACGAGGGTTGCCGCAACCGATCTCCAGAGCGAACTCGAAAGCCTGTTAAAGCCGAAAAGACCAAAAAATGACTGAAGAGACGGGAGGTGTCTGAAGGGTGGCAGTGGTTCCGGTCAAGATCGAGAAGGAGGGAAAATGGGTAGTCAGCAAGATCGACCTTCAGCAAGAGTCGATGACTGTCGCAGATCCGGTCGGAAAGGCTATCCCATTCAAATCGGTCGTTGACCTTGAGGAGAAAAAGAGCCTTCTTATCATCACCCTCAAGGGTGACCCGCCGCAGGTCCTCCGAATCGCGAGCGTCGAGAAGGTCCTCCAGGCCATGAAGCGGCTCATCATCATGTCATGCAGCGCCTACCGCCTGACTGCCTATTTCATGTCCCCTGCGGTCAGGGGTGGTGTGATGGTGACGAATGCCACCTGGGAGAAGGGTGCAATCGCCGTTCTCAAGACCAGCATCTGGTTCGTGAGCCAGAACAAGCAGGTCTCCGTACCACTCAAAGACGTCACTGGAATCGAGCTGACAAAGCGCGAGGTGCAGGGGAAGCAGGTGGACGTAGTAAAGATAGATCACCTCGAGAACTCCGACGTGGTGACCAGTTATGTCCTCTGCCCCCTTTCCACACTGCAAATCCTCCTCAATTTCCTTCAGGATGCCACAAAGGACCTCGAGACGAGCGGTGAGGAACTTGACCCCCTCTCCGCCCAGGTAGGCATGCTCATCTACAGCGGGATGGACTCCCATGCAATCGAGAACATGTTGAACATCTCCCACAAGAACCTGGACGAGATCTACGAAAAACTCCTGAAAATCGGCCTGATAGAGGTGGTATTCGTGAGAAAAGAGGTCCAGCTGACTCCAAAAGGAGTCCGTTTCATCACCGAGGCGGTGAAACCTCCAACCTAGAAATTGTCCTTGTCCTCATCTCAGGCAACGAGTCCGTAAAGGATGTGGCGGGGGATTATCAACTTATCTCACCGTTCGAACTACGGCCCCCACGATTAACTATTTAAATTCTTCGCATTTACCTGTATAGTGATAGATATGGGGAGAATTCTGATAGTTGATGATACCCTCTTCATGCGCACCCTTCTCAAGAATATCCTCTTCTCTGGCGGCCATGACATCGTGGGAGAGGCCGGCGACGGCGACGAGGCCATTGCCAAGTACCAGGAGCTCAAGCCCGACCTGGTGACGATGGATGTCGTGATGCCCAAGGTCAACGGAATCGAGGCCCTGAAGGGGATCAAGAGCTTTGACCCGAACGCGAAGGTCGTCATGTGCACGGCCGTTGGCCAGGAGCAGATGGTGAAGCTCGCGATCAAGTCAGGGGCAAAGGGGTACATCGTGAAACCATTCCAGGCCCCAAAAGTGCTGGAAGAGATCAAGAACGTACTTGGTTCATGAGAGGATGATCAGGGTTCTCGTGGTTGACGACTCCCTCTTCATGCGGACCATGATCAGGGACATGCTTGAGAAGGATCCCAATATCGAAGTAGTTGCAACAGCGGTAGACGGGATTGACGCACTCAAAAAGATTTCCGAGCACGGGCCTGACGTCGTCACCCTCGATATCGAGATGCCCAGGATGAACGGGCTCGAAGTATTGAAGAGCAGGTCGCAATTTAAGAACTTCCCACGGGTCATGATGCTCTCTTCCCTCACATCCGAGGGCGCGGAGATGACACGGAAAGCCATGCTGCTCGGGGCAGACGATTTCATGCCCAAACCAAAGGAGATGCATGCGATCAAGGCCATCGAGCGCGAAATCCTCGAAAAGATACACAACCTCGTCAATATCGCGTATGTCGATCGCCCCCAGAGAAGAAAGATGCACCTCGCAGACAGGATAGTGGTAGTGGGGGCATCAGCAGGAGGCCCTCCCATGCTCGATCTCCTCATCTCCTCGTTCAAGGCAGCGATTCCTGCTGCAATGGTAGTGACGCAGCACATGCCCGAAGGTGGCTTCACCGCGTCCCTCGCGACCCGCCTGAACCGCATCTCACCTATGCCTGTCAAGGAGACGGAAAACGGCGATGTGCTCAACCAGGGAGGAATCTACATCTCGAGGGCAGGGTACCATTCAGTCATCTCGGCGCTCCTCACGGACGAAGGAGAAAAAGGAGGGCGGATCGTTCATTCTCAATCACCCCCTGTACACAGCGTCCGGCCTGCCGTTGATAAGACTTTCATCTCGGCATCCAGCGTGTTTGGCGAAAGGGTCGTCTCGGTGATCCTATCCGGCATGGGGAATGATGGGGGGGATGGGATGGCAGTGGTGCGTGAACATGGGGGCCGGACGATTGTTTGCCGCGAGGAGGACTGTCTCGTGTACGGGATGGCACGGTCAGCGCTCTCCAAGAACTGCGTGGAGCAGGTGCTGCCACTTGAGAAGATAGGGGCAGAGATCGCACGCCTGGTTGCGGGGATGGCGAACTGAGCATGTCTGAACTTGATGCATACAGGTCACTTTATATCGCTGAATCACGGGAGAACCATGAAAATATCGTGAAGAACCTCCTGGCGCTGGAGAGCGATGCCTCCGATGAGGCAATCGCGGAGATCTTCCGTTCTGCCCACTCGCTTAAGGGCATGTCGGCGTCCATGGACTTCAAGGGGATGGAACGTCTCTGTCACGCGATGGAAGATGTCTTCCAGGAGATCAGGAACGGAAACATGGCGATCACACACGCCCTGATGGATACTCTCCTCTCTGCATCAGACGCGATGGAGGCGATGCTCGATGATATCGAGGCAGGGGGCCCGGGCATCCCGCAAGACCTCGACGACCTTGTCGATGGCCTCAAGAATTGGATCGGGCGAAAGACGGAGGTTCTTCCGGAGGGGGATTTCAGCCAGGCATATGGGGGAATGGGCGACGGCGCAGTCCAGGGGGAGCCATCCCCCATCGGCGAAGAAGCGCTGGGAGAGAACCATTATCGCATCACGCTCTGCATGAGCGACCAGTGCGACAACCGGAACCTTCGGGCAATGATCATCCTCCAGAACCTCGAGGAACTTGGGAGAATTGAGAGGGTGGTCCCCGACCGGGCCATCGTCGAAGACGGGGAATTCGATGGGCGTTTCACGGTAGAGATCGCAAGCGATGCAGGAATCGAAGCGATAAAAACCGTCACGTCCTCTTCGGATCTAAAAGAGGCTGTCATTGAAGATCTGAAAAGCCCTGCCTCCTCGCCAGCAGTCGTCAGGAAGGCCTCTCTGCCCACGCCAGAAAAGGAGGACGAGAGGAGGTCCCCGCAGAGATCTGAAAAGGTTGAGAAGGGGAGGGAGGTCAAGAATATCCGCGTTGACATCAGCCGCCTCGACGTGATGATGAACCTCGTCGAGGACCTGGTCATAAACCGCGGGCGCATCACCGAGATCGCCCGCGAGCACCAGATGAAGGACCTCGACGAGACCCTCAACATGATAGGGCGCTCCGTATCAGACCTTCAGAACCTGATGATGAACATCAGGATGATCCCGCTCAACCATATCTTCAACCGGTTCCCAAGGACCGTCCGCGATATCGCCAACCGGGAGGGAAAAGAGGTAGAGTTCATCATCGAGGGTGGGGATACCGAGCTTGACCGGAGTGTCATGGATGGCTTAAACGATCCCCTGCTCCACCTGATAAGGAATGCCATTGATCACGGGATCGAGAGACCGGAGATCCGCCAGGCTGCAGGAAAGCCAAGGAAAGGAACTCTCCTCCTGTCGGCGCGCAGGGACAGGGACAACGTCATCATCACCATCCAGGACGACGGGAAGGGAATCAGCGCAGGGAAGGTGAAACAAAAAGCCATCGAGCGGGGACTGATCTCAGAGGCGGAGGCAGAAAACCTCTCCCGGGAAGAGATCATCGATTTCCTTTTCCGCCCCGGGTTCTCCACCGCTGAGTCCATCACCGATATCAGCGGGAGGGGTGTTGGTCTCGATGTGGTCCGCACCACCATCGAGTCCCTGAAAGGGACCATCAAGGTGGAGTCAACCGAAGGGGAGGGGTCGAAATTCGAGCTTCTCCTTCCCCCCACCATGGCAATCGTCACGGTGATGATGGTCAGGATCAATGGCCGGAGATGTGCGATTCCCGTACATAACGTGGTGGAGGTGGCAAGCCTGGAGAAGGAGTACATCCACACGATCGGCGGGCACGAGGCTATCCTCCTCAGGAACGAAGTACTGCCCCTCGACAGGCTCGACGACATGTTCGGCCGTTCAGACCGGACCGACATCCTGGTGGTATTGCAGCACCAGAACAGGAAGCGAAGCATAGCCGTTGACCTCATCGAGGGCCAGCAGGAGGTAGTGATCAAACCACTCTCCAGCGTGGCGGGGTCCTGCCGTGGAGTGTCCGGCGTCACGATTCCCGGTGATGGCGAGGTGGTTCCGGTGCTCGACGTGAATGCATTAATCAAGGAGACCTGAAAACATGCTCAACAGCCAGCAACGCGATGCACTGCGTGAACTTGGGAATATTGGCGCCGCACATGCGGCAACCACCCTATCAACCATGCTGATGACGAATATCGAGATGGAGGTTCCCGAGATCAGCGTGGTCGACATCTCAAAGATCCACGAACATGTCGGGGACGAGCTCTCGGCACTGGTAATCTTCCAGATCACCGGGGAGGTCTCGGGAGGGGGTTATGTCCTCTTGCACATCCCAAAGAACTCGGTGATCAGGCTCACCAATGCCATGCTCGGGATGACCGAGCTCGAGCGGGATCTCACCGAGATGGACGAGAGTGCACTCCTTGAGATCGGAAACATCATGGTGTCAGCGTTTCTTGACGCGACTGCGACCCTCCTCTCCATCATCATGCTCCCCTCTCCCCCCTCAATGATCATCGACATGCCGCACGCCGCATTCCAGACCATCCTGGCAATGCAGGAGTTCTCCGAGATTGACCAGGTGGTGATCTTCCGCACCGAGCTCCGGAGCGACCAGCACAAGATCTCAAGCAACCTCTTCCTGCTCCCCAATAAGCCCATGCTCGATGAGATACTCTCAATGCTTGAGAACCTGATGAAATAGGGACCAGGAACGAAAAATGCCAGGCCCTGAAGAACCACCGGTGATCGTAGGGATTGGGGAGTTCTACGCAGGACGGAACACGATGTCATCGATCGGCCTTGGGTCATGCATCGGGCTTGTACTATTCGACTGCGACAAACCCCTGGGAGCACTCGCCCACATCATGCTCCCGGATTCGCAGGGGAGGGGTGAGCGGCCGGCTAAGTATGCCGACACCGCGGTCAGATTTCTCGTAAAAGAGCTGAACCTGCTCGGGTGCAGGTCATCTTCACTCGCGGCAAAGCTCTGTGGCGGCGCATCGATGTTCCAGGCATTTTCAGGGAACCTGAACATCGGTGAGAGGAACGTGGAGGCGGTCAGGTTCCAGTTAAAGCAGCTCAACATCCCAATTATTGCAGAAGACGTCGGTGGTACCGTCGGAAGGACGATCGTGTATAATCCCGCGGAGAATGGAAAAGTCAGTATAAAAACCGCGGACGGAACGCGAAAAATAATTTAAGTGCGGTTGGTGATAAACACGGCGGCAGCAATGACCGTGGTCCAGAGGCCATTCTTGTCTCCCTGTGCTGACTGGCAGACCTGGGTGGTCCTGATGATCTTCCCGCTGGCCTTGTAGATCTGTTCCCGCTCCTGCCAGGCCTGGTTGATATCGAATTCTATGCCGAGCGTGGTGGCGAGCATGGTCGCCGCCAGGTCTTCCGCGTATTCTCCCGTCTTTTCGGCCGTCTCGCCATACGCATGGTGCTCCGAGAGATACCCGTACTCCTTCGCCTCCTTCGGCAGGGCAAGCCCGATGGCCGCCGATATCAGCCGGTTCGGCTCGTTTGTATCGTTCTTGGCCATGACGCAATAGGTGATCTCCCCCGGCTCAAGCATCTTTGTGCCCTCCTCCACAGAGACCATCTTACAATTCGGGGGGAATATGCTCGACACATAGACCAGGTTGAACTTCTCGATTCCCGCCTTCCGGAGCGCCAGCTCAAAGGAGGCAAGCTTGTCTTTGTGAACACCCACCCCCTTTGTAAAGAATACCCTGCTCGGGACCACCATATACGTAACTTTAATGCTTTTTCACTCTTTAAACTTTGTATTTTCAGTATTGGCCTTTTAATTTCCTTTGAATTTTGATTCTCCCCGGATAGTTCCGTTCAACTGTAAAATCTCCCGCTATGCCATGGTCTTCGTACACTGTAGCACTCCCCGCGTGTATACCCAAGGACCCCACGCCTTTATCCTCTCAATGCGCCAGATTTGAGAGAGACTCACCTTTCAATCCGTTGTGGTTCTGACGTGATGAAATGAAAAAGTAACTGACCTTTTTTCCTCTCCCTCTGGCGTCATTCTTTCCGTGCATTTTCCCACCCCCGCCGATTCCACCAAACCCTTCAGTGGGTTGTGGACATTGAAGTCTTCGTTGCCCTATCCAGGCGGATTTTGGGATATTTTTCGGATATCCCGACACTTATTAAAACGTTCCCCGCACACCATATATGGAAATCATGAAGGCGGTTCTGGGTCTAGAAGATGGCACCTGCGTGACAGGGGAGGGGTTCGGTGCGGTGGGGGAATGCTCTGGCGAGCTTGTGTTTTCCACCCAGATGGGTGGCTACATGGAAGCCCTCACCGATCCCAGCTATCACGGGCAGATACTCATGTTCACCTTTCCCACCATCGGCAATTACGGTGTGGACAGGATGAACTTCCAGGCCCCGAGAGTCTGGGCTCTTGGCTGTGTCGCCCGCGAGATCTGCCCGGTCCCGGAGGCAAGACCGGCATTCGCAGACTTTTTCGAAGAAAACGGCCTCCTGGGCATCCAGGGAGTGGACACGCGGATGCTCACCGTCAAGACAAGGGTCCAGGGAACGCTCCGGGCCGCGCTCCTGGTTGGTGATGAAGACACGGACCGCGCAGTGGACATGGCCAGGAGAGCAAAGCCGATATCGGATGCAGACCTCATTCCCGCCGTCTCATGCACAGAACCCTACCACATTGCCGGAAAAGGGAAGAGGATCGCAGTCATCGACCTCGGGATAAAAAAGAACATGATCATAAGCCTGAGGCACCGCGACGCAGACATCCACGTCTTCCCCTACAACAGCACACCAGACCAGGTCATGGCCTGCCGCCCTGATGCCCTCTTCATCAGCAACGGCCCCGGCGACCCCGTGCATGCCACCGATGCCATCCGGTGCGTGAAGGATCTCGCCGGGACGCTTCCGATCTACGGCATCTGCATGGGAAATCAGATCTGCGGACTCGGGCTCGGCGGGAAGACCTACAAGATGAAGTTCGGCCACCGGGGCACCAACCAGCCTGTCCGTTACAAGGACGGAAGCATCTATATCACGACCCAGAACCACGGATTCGCCGTTGCAGCCGACACACTTCCCGAGGGGGCCAATGTCCTCTATTCGAATGTGAACGACGGCACTCTGGAAGGCTTCGAAGACCCGTATCTGGAGATTACCTGCGTCCAGTTCCATCCCGAGGCCCACGGCGGACCCCGCGACACGGAGATACCATTCTTTGACACCATGTTCAGGAGGCTGGGCTGATGCCAAAGAAGGCGCACATCAAAAAAGTCCTGCTTATCGGTTCAGGGCCAATCCAGATAGGTCAGGCGGCTGAGTTCGACTTCTCCGGCTCGCAGGCGTGCAGGGCGCTTCGCGAGGAGGGTGTCAAGGTGGTGCTGGTGAACTCAAACCCCGCCACCATCCAGACAGACCCCGAGATGGCCGATGAGATCTACATCGAGCCCATCAGGGCAGAGATCATCGAGAAGATCATCGAGAAGGAGAGGCCCGACGGGATACTCTCGGGGATGGGAGGCCAGACCGGGCTGAACATGACCGCAGAACTCGCCGAGCGGGGTGCGCTGAAAGGCGTGGAGATACTCGGTACTCCCCTTGAGGCCATCTACCAGGGAGAGGACCGAGAGAAGTTCCGCGCCCTGATGGAGAAGATCGGGGAACCGGTCCCAAGAAGCATGATCCTCAACCGCATGGACCAGGTCGAGGAGGCGCTCCGCATGGTCGGCCTCCCCGCCATCATCCGGCCCGCGTACACCCTTGGTGGATCAGGCGGCGGGATTGCCCATACACGTGAAGAACTTGTCCGCATCATCGAGATCGGGCTGTCAAGGTCCCGCATACACCAGGTGCTCGTCGAAGAATCGGTAGTAGGGTGGAAAGAGATCGAGTTCGAGGTGATGCGTGACGCAGGCGACACCTGCATCATCGTCTGCGGAATGGAGAACGTGGACCCGATGGGCATTCACACCGGCGAGAGCGTAGTGGTCGCCCCGATCCTCACGCTCCGCGACGACGAGTTCCAGACCCTCCGCACTGCAGCCATAAAGATCATCCGTGCCCTCGATGTCCAGGGGGGCTGTAACATCCAGTTTGCCTACATGGACGGGGAATACCGGGTGATCGAGGTCAACCCGAGGGTCTCACGCTCGTCGGCACTCGCCTCCAAGGCCACGGGGTACCCCATTGCCCGGGTGGCTGCAAAGATCGCCATTGGCCTTCGGCTCGACGAGATCACGAACAGCGTCACCGGGTGCACCCCCGCCTCTTTTGAACCGGCGATTGACTATATCGTCGTGAAGGTGCCCCGCTGGCCGTTCGACAAGTTCAAGAATGCCGACCGAACCCTTACCACCGCCATGAAGAGTACCGGGGAAGTGATGGCGATAGGGCGGACGGTCGAGGAGGCGTTCAAGAAGGCACTGCGGTCCATCGACACTGACATGGAGGTACACACGAACCCAAACGAGATCCGCATGATCCTCTCCCGCCCGACGGACGAGCGGTTCACCACGCTCTTTGATGCGGTCCGTGCCGGGTTCTCCATCCGGGAGATCGCAGAACTCACCCATATATCTCCCTTCTTCCTTGAAAAGATCCAAAACATTGTCGAGATGGAGAAGAGGATCAGGGATGCCCCGACGAGTGAGGTCATCCGCCTTGCAAAAAAGTTCGGGTTCACCGATGCCGAGATTGCCCGGGAATCGGGGTACACGGCGGAAGAGGTGGGGACGATGGCGGGCGATCCGACCTACAAGATTGTGGACACCTGTGCCGCAGAGTTCCCTGCCAGGACTCCCTATTTTTATTCGACCTGGGATACCGAGTGCGAGATACCCCGGACAGATGAGGGGAAGGTGCTCATCCTCGGGTCCGGGCCCATCCGCATCGGGCAGGGTATAGAGTTTGACTACTGCACTGTCCATGCCGTCAAGGCGCTTCGCGAGGAGCACGTGGAGGTGCATATCGTCAATAACAATCCCGAGACGGTCTCCACCGATTTCGACACATCTGACCGCCTCTTCTTTGAGCCCATGCTCCTCGAGGATGTCGTGCACATCTTAAAAAAAGACCATTACATGGGAGTGATGGTACAGTTCGGGGGACAGAACGCGGTAAACCTTGCAGTCCCGCTCAACGAGGAGTTAAAGAGGCTCAACCTTCCCACCCGAATCCTTGGGACCTCGCCTGATTCCATGGACATTGCTGAAGATCGCGACCGGTTCAGTCTCCTCCTCGGGCAGCTCGGGATACCCAGCCCGCCGAACAGCTCCGCCTACTCGCTCGAGGAGGCGAGGATGAAGGCTGCGGCAATCGGGTACCCCATCCTCGTCCGGCCCTCGTATGTCCTCGGCGGCCGTGCCATGGAGATCGTCCACGACGAGATAGAACTTGAGGGCTACATGAAGGAGGCGGTGCGGGTCAGCAGGCATCACCCGGTGCTGATCGACTCGTTCCTGCAGAATGCGATCGAGCTGGACGTCGACGCCGTATGCGACGGGGAAGAGGTGCTGATCGGCGGGATAATGGAGCATATCGAGCAGGCAGGGGTGCACAGCGGTGACTCGGCATGTGTCATCCCCACCCAGTCACTCTCCCAATCCATCCTCGGGCGGGTCAAGGACTACACGCGGAAGATTGCACTCGGCCTCGGCGTGGTGGGACTCGTGAACATCCAGTTCGCAGTCAAGGACGATGTAGTGTACGTCCTCGAGGCAAACCCCCGGGCAAGCCGGACTGTTCCCTTCGTCTCGAAGGCGACCGGCATCCCGCTCGCAAAGATTGCCGCGAAGACAATGATTGGGAAGAAATTGAAGGACCTTGGATACCGCGAGAAGGCATACTCACACGTGGCGGTCAAGGAGGTGCTCCTCCCCTTCAACAAGCTCCCCGGCGTGGACACCGTGCTCGGACCCGAGATGAAGAGCACCGGCGAGGTGATGGGCATCGACTATGACTTCGGGCGGGCGTATTACAAGGCCAGTATCTCTGCGGACAACACCATCCCTGTCGAGGGGAACATCTTCATCTCCATCTCGAAAGAACAGAAGGACGAGGTGGTCCAGATCGCAAAGAAACTCAAAGAGATTGGCCTCTCCCTCTATGGGACCGGAGGGACCGTCGATTACCTCACAGAAGCGGGCATCCCTGCACAACTGGTGCGAAAGGTCCAGGAAGGCTCACCGAACGTCATCGATCTTTTGAGGAGGGGGGAGATACGGATGATCATCAACACCCCCACCGACAAGCAGTCGCGACAGGACCATTACCAGATCATGCGGGTTGCCGTCGATTACGGAGTCCCGTATATCACCACTATCCAGGCTGCCCGGGCAGCGGCGATGGCAATCGAAGCCATCAAGAAGGAGCGGATCACGATCGAGCCACTCTCCCATTACCTTGGTGCAATGTAACGATTCCGCCGTCTAAAACCTCCTTCTCTTTTTCCCGCGGCCCGGGTGTAAACGATCCCCGCTGCATATAGCCCGGGAAGATGACGCTCCCCCGGAATACTCTTATTACATCGGCAGGGGCAATGAATAGGTATTACCTGTGAGGGCGGCACTCTCACGCAGGAGTGAGCGAATGGGAAAAGGAACCATTGTAATGGCATATTCAGGGGGACTCGACACCTCTATCTGCATCCCCCTGTTGAAGGAGCGGTACGGGTACGACAGGGTGATCACCGTGGCAGTGGACGTCGGACAGCGGGATGAGGAGATCCGGACGGCCACTGAGAAGGGGCAGAGACTTGCGGATACCCACTACACCATAGATGCCCGCGAGAAGTTCGTGAACGAGTATATCTTTCCCGCGATCCGGGCGAATGGCTCCTATGAGGGGTATCCCATGGGCACCGCGCTCGCACGGCCCCTTATTGCCGCGGAGGTTGCAAAGATCGCCGCAATGGAGGGTTCTTCTGCGGTCGCCCACGGCTGTACCGGCAAGGGGAACGACCAGCTTCGGTTCGATTTTGTCTTCCGCATGGCCGGCCTCGAGGTCATTGCCCCTATCCGCGAGCTGAACCTGACCCGGGAATGGGAGATAGAGTATGCAAAAGAGCACAATATTCCCGTCCCGGTCGCAAAAGACCGGCCCTGGAGCGTGGACGAGAACATATGGAGCAGGAGCATCGAGGGTGGGAGGCTCGAGGACCCATCCTACCACCCGCCCGAGGAGATCTACGCCTGGAGTGTCGCCCCCGAGAAGGCCCCCGACAACCCCGAGATCATAACCATCGATTTCATCAAGGGTGTTCCCCACCGCCTGAACGGCGTTGAGTATGCCGGGTACGACCTGATAAAGGAACTGAACGGGATTGCGGGGAAGCACGGCATCGGCCGGAACAACATGATAGAAGACCGCATCCTTGGCCTGAAGGCACGGGAGATCTACGAGCACCCCGCAGCGACTGTGCTCCTTGCGGCGCATGCAGACCTGGAGCACCTCACCCTCACCCGCCAGGAGCTCGCGTTCAAGCGGATGGTGGACGACAAGTGGTCGGAGCTCGCGTACATGGGGCTCGTGCACGAACCGCTCTTCCACGACCTGAACGCCTTCATTGCCAGGTCACAGGACCGAATGTCAGGGAGGGTGGACGTCATGCTCTACAAGGGGTGCTGCAGGGTGCTGGGACGCACATCCCAGGAGGGAATTTACTCCGGCGACCTTGTCTCGTTCGATACCACCACCATCGACCAGTGCCACGCCATCGGGGTCTCGGCATACTACGGTATCCAGGCACGGCTCGTGGAGCAGGGACGAAAAAAGAAAGAATAATCCCTTTTTTCAAATCAGTTTCTTCCCGGCGTTTGGTCCGGGATTACATTCAAAGACCTCGGTGACCTTCATCACCAGGAGAGATTTTGCAGGGAGACCTGGCTTTTTCTCGTGGACCATCTTCCTCATCTTCTCATAATCCGGGCCCGATACCTTCACTTCGATCGATCCCTTGATCTGGAAGCATTTCTTGAGGTATGAGTCATATACGAAAATTGCTGCATGTGGGTTCTCTTTCACATTCGCAAGGGTCTTATTCATGAAATTATCTGCGAGCCAGAGCGTCTCATCGTCCATCAAGGTCACGAATGCGATGGGGGTAACATTCGGGACACCGTTCCTGGATGCAGTTGCTACGGGAAAGAGATTCACCTTGGAAAAGGTCTCTTTCATCTCGGCAGTGAGTTTCACCATTGTCAGATTCACCTCTCTTCTATTTCGCAATACAGCTTGGAATAGCCGTTATAACTCCAATGTGCCTCTCTCCCCATATTCTTTTTGGCAAATTCCTGCGGCGTAGGCTGATACCGCAGCGAATGGCTGATATATTGAGAGGAACACGAACTGGGTACACACGCCAATTGGTGACAGGTGGGGATCCCCTATGCACAGGCCCTCGTATCTGCGACTCCTGGAGACCGGCGAGCTCGAACAGAGGGTGGATGCCGCCGTTTCCCTGCTCTCGCCCTGCAGAGTCTGTCCCCGCGAATGCGGTATCGACCGGATCAGCGGGGAAGTAGGGTACTGCAGGAGCGGTCGCCTCGCTGTCGTCTCCTCTTATGGGCCCCATTTCGGAGAGGAGCCCCCGCTCGTGGGAAGGCACGGTTCCGGGACAATCTTTTTGACCGGGTGCAACATGCGGTGCGTCTTCTGCCAGAACTATGAGATAAGCCAGGAGTACCGCGGGATAGAGGTCAGATCCGGGGAACTGGCAGCGATGATGATGGAACTTTGCGAGCGGGGGTGCCACAACATAAACTTCGTCTCCCCGACCCACTTTGTGCCGCAGGTCCTTGAAGCGGTGCTTATTGCAGCCGGGAGGGGGTTGGACATCCCGCTCGTCTATAACACTGGAACGTACGACTCTGTTGAAACACTGAAGCTGCTGGACGGAGTGTTCGACATCTACATGCCCGATGCAAAATACGGAAGCGACGAAGTTGGATTCGCGCTCTCGGATGCGCCCGGATACGCAGGGGTGATGGAGGAGGCAATTTGCGAGATGCATCGCCAGGTAGGCGACCTTGTAGTCGAGGACGGGATCGCAGTGAAGGGACTCCTGGTCCGCCACCTCGTTCTCCCGGATCACCTTGCGGGCAGCGACGAGGTGTTGCGGTTCATTGCCCGGGACATCTCGAGGGATACGTATGTGAATATCATGGACCAGTACCACCCCTGCGGGCAGATTTTGGGAAATGCCCGCCACCCCCATCAAGGCTCCCTCATGAGGAGGATTACCGGCTCCGAATATCGCGAGGCCGTATCGGCAGCGAGAACGTATGGCCTGCACAGGGGGTTTCCTCTCCACTGACCACCCCCTGCCTGGTCAGTCATGTGCCAGGATATATCCTGAAAGACCCTCGATATTCCTGACTATTGGGCAATGATCCCGGACTACCGGGATCACCGAAGGCTCGTTCCTGACTATGCAGGGGTCATGCGGCAGCACCCATATCTTCTGGAAGAGTCCTGCCATCTCCCCAATAGCGACCGGGTTCTCAGATCCCTGGGAGACCCTGTTCACGACAAGTAGTACCTGCCGGATGCCGCACTGCCGGGCGAGGCGTGAGAGGTCCCGCGCAACCGCCCTGGCGTTGTAGGACTCGTCCGTGACGATGAGCGCACAATCGAATCCCTGTGCGACTGCCCGCCCGAAGTGCTCAAGTCCTGCGGGAGTATCGAGGAGGATGGCGTCTTCGGGTAAGCTTGCGGTATTCGCAAGGACGGTGGAGATGAGCGTATATTCGGGGCACAGGCAGCCGGTGCCCGCATTCTGCACTCCTCCCATCACCAACAGGCGGATGCCCTCTGCGGCAGGAATGGAGAACCGGTCGGCAACATCCGCAACGTCGGGGTTGAGGACCATGAAACCCCCGCGCCCGGGGACTCCCCCAATCTTCTCCTGGATGTAGGCCTTCTGCTCTGATATGGGGGTGATCGGTTGGGAGAGGGGTATCCCAAGTGTCGCGGCAAGGTTTGCCTGGGGGTCGCCGTCGACTGCGAGGACGCGTATGTTCTGCCGGGAAAGGACACATGCCAGGAGAGCGGTGAGCGTGGTCTTGCCCACCCCGCCCTTCCCTGCGATGACTATCCGTATCTTTCTTCTGCCCATGAAGCCGCCAGTGGATGTGTTCAGATCCCCAGTTCGGTCCGCTTCCGCTCTATGTGATCTGCAATGAGATCCGCGGCTTTCAGGGGGTCTGGCTCGACTGCGAACGACGCGTTCACTGCCCCTTTCAGCCCCTCAGTAAGGAGGGAGACCACAGGGGGGCTCCCGGAGATCTTGGGCATGACGCCAAGCACTGTGAAAACCCCCGACGCGACGAAGTAGGAACCAATCGAGACAGCCTTCTGGGAGTACCATTCGGGTGCGGCACCCGCGAGGGGGAGCTTGTGGATTCCGACATTCAGGGCGTTCCCAAGCTCTGCTGCGAGGTGAAGGATGCGTGAACAGTCCACGCAGGAGCCCATGTGCAGGACAGGGGGTATTCCAAGCGACTCGCAGACCGCCTTGAGCCCTGAACCGGCGAGAGCGGCGGCAGACGCCTGGAGCAGCCCCGCCTTCCCGGACGCGATTGCCGCACAGCCCGTCTCGACACAGAGGATATCCCGCTTGATCAGCTCCTTGCCGAGCGTAACATGGCCGTAGTCGTGCTTTACTTTCGGGTTGTTGCATCCCACGATTCCCACCGCTCCCCTGATGTTGCCGTTTGCGATCTGGTCGATCAGCGGCTTGAACGTGCCCCCGAGCGCGGCCCTGATGGCCTCGACCGAGAAGCCTGTGGTTACTTTTATGGGTTTCACAGGGATGAAGACCCGGTCAGGGTTTCGGTTCCGGAAGTTTCCAACGGCCATCTTCACGATGGCTTTCGCGGTGACGTATGCGGTCTCCGGTTCGAACTCAAAGTAGTATGACCCTGGGATCTTTGATTTCGGACTCGTTGAGATGATGAAAGTGTGGTAGCAGCTTGCCGTCCTGGGGAGCGAGGGGAAGATACACTGGTAGTCTACCACCATTGCCTCGAGCGCGCCGGTTGCGATCAGCAGCTCCTGGTTGAAGTGGTTGCCGGCATTCGGGATACCTTTTCGCATCAGGAGTTCGTTCCCCGTGCAGCAAAGCCCGACCAGGTTGATCCCCTTTGCTCCTGCTCCCTGTACCAGCGAGAGTACCTCCGGGTCTTTTGCCGCCTTCACCACCATCTCGGAGAGCATGGGGTTGTGGCCGTGGAGCGAGATGTTCACGTGGTCCTTTTTGACGACCCCGAGGTTGACGAGGGATTCGTTCGGGGCGGGGGTGCCGAAGAGCACATCAGAGATCTCTGTGGCCATCATGGAGCCGCCCCACCCGTCTGACAGGGCTGTTCTGAGGCCATGCAGGAGAATGTTCTGGTAATCGGCCCCGACTCCCATCTGTACTCGGTGCATGGCGTCCACCACTTCGCGGTCGATGCCTCGCGGGCTGATGCCCAGGTTCGCCCATATCCCCCGGGTAGAGGATGGAGCCCTTGCAGCGAACTGGAGAGAGTCCTTCACTGTCCCGAACTCCTCCAGCATCGCGCGCCCCAGATCGGCTGCGATCTGTTGTTCATCCCTCCCCTTTGTATCCACCCCGAACTCACTGGCAATCCTCACCAACTTCTCCCGGTCCGAGATGACATAGTCCTTCACGGTCCCCTTCCCGATCCCATAGAGAGTAAGCACGATCTCCCGTCCATGGTCCGAGTGCGCTGCGGCCCCGGTGGCAAGGGTATCAAGGAGGTTGCGGGCAACGATGAGGTCCGCATCCGCCCCGCACACCCCCCGGATGCGGTTGGGAGGAATGATCCGGCATGGCCCCATGGCACACCGGCTACAGGAAAGCCCCGATGCGCAGTACTTGCAGGGAGGCTGCTGCATCTCGTAGCGGTCCCAGACCGTCTCAATTCCGTCTTTCATCGTCAGTTCGAGGTACGGTTTTGCCGATTCATCGAATGTACGTTCCTCCTTCTTCTGTTCGATCAGCTGGGGGTTCATCAGGGCGAGGCGGACGCGGTCGAGCTCGCATACCTCAATCTTCTCCCTGATCAATACGGGTTTCTGTTCTTCGGTCACTGTTGGGTCACCACTCTGATATGGCAGAAGTCACATGAAAGGAATATTAGTAATTTCTGGTAGGGGCAAAGGGAGAAGACATTTTCCCCGATTTTCAGGCGATCATCCAGGGCTTTTTGATCAACCATGCGGGCGTGTCCTGGGAAAAAAGGTAATTCCTTGACAAAGGCCATAAATATATATTAATGTTATTCCTTCCCGAAGAGCTTCGGGTTCTGCCTGCGCAGCCACCAGCGCCTGCCCAGTATGGCCACCGCTGCAACAAGGACAATTACTCCGGACAGGACAGCCCAATACACCACCGGGGTGCCCTCAGCAATTCCAGGTTCCGGTGCTGCCGGTACCGGGGTTCCGGTCTTTTCAGGGGCAATATATGCCGATGCTAGTGTGGTCGGAATCGTTGTCATCAGGATGTTGGATTCAATCGCAGCGTCCTGCCGGGACTCCTCAACAGGTGCCGGGCTCACCTCCGTGACTGTATTCGTGACAGGTACAGTCTTTTTTCCGGTCACTGCAAAGTATGAGAAACCGGGGGTTATTGCATAATAATAATAGACATCTCCGGCCTGGTGGTCAAACGTAGTCGGGAGCTTCGACCAGGCGTAATCATTCTGCCGCACCATGACGATATCAGCAGGATTGATCTTGTTCTCGCGGAGCCATGACCCGAGCACGCTGAAACGGATTGTCCCGTATTTAATAGCTGAAGGGTTGACCCAGTTCAACTCGATAATCTTGTAGGCCGCCGGCCCTCCGCTGTAGGCGAACCCGGCCAACGGCTTTTCATCGTCGATGATGCACTGGGTCTCGGAGACCGGCTGGTTCGGGACGAAGGAGACCGACTGGATTGAGAGCGGATATGTAGTCAAATTTTCTTCAAACGTGAAGGTAACGGTCTGATCAGCCGGCGATGCAGAGGCGATTAACATTTCCGGACCGTCTCCGTGTTGCTCAGACGGCGAATCACTGGGCGGTTTATACGATTGGCATATAGCGAAGTTCTTTTGCCCGGCGCAGTCAACGGCAAACCCAGGGGGAATGGTCACTCCCATCTCACGGGCGATGGCGATCAGGTAGGACACCCGTTGCGTCGCCCTTGCATCAGTATGGCCGCATTCAACTCCGCCGTTGATTATATTAATGATGATTCCGAAGTTCGCAGAGCATCGTCCGCATGCGATATCCAAATCTGTCGGCTGCCATTTCCCGACAACGACATCGTGCGCCGAAGGTTTGAACGGAATCGTATCGGGCCAGCCCTGGCCTTTCTCAGCATGGTTCCAGAACCAGAGTGATGCTCCGATTCCTGTCAACGGTTCAATAGTCAGGAGGTCGGGGTTGTAGTAATAGAGATCTCCCTTGCCAGTTTCATTACCGAAGGTCCTGTAGTTCACAAGGTAGGTCAGCTGGAGGGGACCCCTGCCACAGAACCCCGCCCCGCCTTCAACCGGAGGCTCGCCGAAGTCTTTGCTGAACCTCATGGCGGCACTACCCCAGCCTTCCTGGATTTGACAGCCCGGACCGCCATACGGGTCGCCGGCGGTTTTTGATCCTGTTTCCTGGGCGACATTTGCAAGGAACGCTGCAATCTCAAGCTTTCTCGTGTTGATGTCCCCTTCCTTGGCAAACTTGGGATCTGCGTTCATCGCAGCAGTCATATTTTCGTAGGTATAGTACCATTGCCCGTTGAGGAGGTTCGGCAACCCAAGTTCCACCCTGCTCCTCTCCCAGCATTCGTAATAATTCCGGGAAACGTTGGTGATATTATCGTAAGCTTCCCGAGTCAGCAAGGTCTCGACTCCCCCGGTAACGTTCTCGTTGTCAGTCACAAAGGCAGCAGGGCCTTTCTGCACGTCATTATCATCGGGAGTCCTGGTCAGGAGTGTTGAGGCATTTTCACACATGCAGGGGAATGAAATATTTGAGGAATCAACGCATGTCGCACTGGTCGTGGTGTTACCGGGGTCGTCGGCATATGCTGATGAAATAATTAGCGAGAGCAGAATAACGAGCATGAGAATAGAGATATGGGAGAGATACCTTTGGGTCATTTCAGATTCCCCCTGAATGTATGATTCCGACAGATACCGGTGAACTCTCTTCACTTCGCGAATCCGGTCTGGTCCAGTTCACCCGGATACAACCATGATCCCTGTCCATGATAATAATCGAGTTTCCCTGCATATCGCAGCACAAGGCATGATTGTTATTCAATCCGTATAGGAGTTACGCAGTTGAATAATTGAGAGCCTCCCCTTCATGAACAATCATAAAAGATTAAAAGAAGGAAGGATTCTCGATAAATTGCACAACAGCGGCACGATGTATTCTCATTTTCGACTCATACCAGCTTGTACCATTCGTCAGACGTGCTCTTTCAAATACCAGGAATGCGCGTATTGAGAGGAGAATATGGCTGAATTGAGACTGTCTTTTTCTTGCCTGACAGCGTTCAATTCCATAAAACTGCTTGACACCGCGATGAAATTCCTCGATCTTCCATGAGATCTTTCTGAGTTCCGCGCGGCCCGTATGATAAAATTGACGCAGCGAAAAAAAATCCCCTTGACTATCTAAGCCGACCAAAACCCTGCGCAGCTCCCCCATGGTGATCAGTGGCATTAAATTGAACTTCTCCAGCACCTGCAAGGGCACCCGATTGTCCTGCCCTGGCGAGTGAGTGATTCAGCAGAGAGGATTCGAATGAGAACCCTTTTATCCGATCTTTCCACTTCCGCTATCCACCAGACGCATCGCTCCGGGACGGAGCAGGCCCGGACCCTCCGCTCTTGTGTGAACGCCCGCTCCTTGATGGACTCACAAAAAACAATAAGTACTGGACAATCACTATCACATTAGAGTAAAGCGCGCGCGTCTATTCTAACAGGAATTACGAAAAGGAGGGCATAGAACCCTCCGTTCCAACGCCCCGGCCGGGACTTGAACCCGGGTCAAAAGCTCCGCAGGCTTCTAGGATATCCACTACCCTACCGGGACAACCTGGCTATAACTATCTCGCCTGTATGCTTAAATAATTCACCTTTGGTCTTAATCAGGCTTCAGAGTCCACCAGGCATGATTCGGCAGGCTTTATTTTATCCATGCAAGAATTGTGAGAGAGAAGAGGGAATAAACCATGGCCTGGTGAGAACCATTAACTTTGCCAGGCATAGTATTTCCTATCCGCGCAGAAAAAACTGAACACGGAGCAGGCAGGTACCTGCATGACCATCCTCCTACGCTGCCGCCACTGCAATGGGACGGGCGCAGTCCCAAACGAGGAGCACCGGCTCTGCGAGGCGCTGAAATCCCACACCCTGAAGAAATATTTCCATATCCCCACGGAGGATGAGATAGCCTTAAACCAGGATACCCCTCCTGATGCCTGCAACGGCGTTCCTGAAACGGTCCCCTGTCCCGTATGCGAGGGTGCCGGGACCATCTCATTTGACGAAGAGGAGTGGGATCTCCAGATACTCGATGATGAAGAAGAGGCTGACTGAGTGGAAAAACAAGGGGAAACCTTGTTATAGATCCCTCAGCCTGCCGCCGAACACCGGCAGGAAGTCCTTCTTCCTTGACATGACACCTGGGAGCGCGACAGGCTGCGATTCGTACCCAAGGGCATTCAGGATCCCGTGATCCCCTGCCGCAAACAGGTCGCTGTGGTTCCCGATGATATCGGTGAAGAGCACCATGTACAGGTCGACTGATTGTCCCCGCCTCAACTTCTCCAGTTCCGCCCGTATCTTTGTTCCATGCTCCTGCGCATAGGTCCGCGATGCGGTCATCACCTGGGCGATGACAACCTCTTTTCCAAAGAGTGTGTACCGCTTGACGTCCTGCGCGAGGAGCTGGTGGAGGGGTGTGCCCTCGAGGTCCATCCCGTGCCGGATAAGGTCGGTCCCAAACGTCCCGGCGTCCAGACCGGTGACCTGCTCGAGAAACGCAACTGCCGCGATATCTTCGGGTGCTGTGGTTGACATCCTGAGGACAAGGGTATCGGAGAGGATCCCTGCCAGGAGCATCCCTGCCGTCCCTGGCGAGGGGTTGGTGCCGGACTCCATGAACTTCCTCGTGATGATCGTCGAGGTGGATCCGAGCGGCTCGTTCTGGAACCGGACGGGTTTGAGCGTGGTGATAGCTCCGATGCGGTGGTGGTCGATCACTTCGATGATCTCTGCGGACTCGACACCTTCGACCGCCTGGGCGTACTCGTTGTGGTCAAGGAGGATGACCTGCTTCTGCACGTCGTCAAGGAACGTATTGCGCGATATCATGCCGAGGAGGACACCTTTTCCGTCCACCACGCAGGCTGTCCGGTACTTGGAGTCGGTCACCATCTTCTTGGCAACCGCAAGGGTGTCGTCAAGCCTGATCACCGGAACGTCGGTGGCCATGACTTTTCCTGCCGGAAGCGAGAGGTGCATCATCCTCCCGACGGAGAACGCGTCAAGGGGAGTGGAAAGGATTGCGGCTCCGTTCTTCCTGGCGGCCTCAAGAACCCTCTCCCCCACCGGGGCACCCTCTGCAACCACGAGCACCGAAATCCCCGCAGAGAGGAGGGCCAGCTGGGTTGGCTCGTTGTCCCCGACGATCGCCACATCGGTTGAAGCCAGGCGCGAGAGGGCCACATGGAGGGCGTCGATGACGATGTAGACCCTGCCGTGGATTGTCAATTGCCCCTGGTTGCAGATGCGTGCATCCAGTATCCGTGCAAGGGTCTCTCCGGTGATGGGCCCGATCGTGAGCGGTTCCCCGAGCTTGGGGGTCACGTATGCCCTGGCAAGACCGTGCTCAGAGACCAGCCCGACAAGACGCGCTTCCTTATCGACGATCGGGATGTTCCTGACCTCTTGCTCGTCCATCATGGCTGCAACATCGATGGTTGGCATCTCGGCCGGCGCACGCTGGGTGTAGAATGCGGGAATGTCACCCACGCACGGCTCAACGCTCTCGACAAAGAGCGGGGGATCGACCCGGAGTTCTGCCAGCGCATACCGGGTCTCGGCATTCAGGGGTCCACAGACTGCGGGTATGTAACGGCCCGGTTCGCGCAGGTTCAGGAACTCTGCATACCCGATGACGCTTGCGACGCTGTCCGTATCAGGCTGCCTGTGCCCGATGATGTAGACGTTCTTCATGATGGTCTTCTCCAGAGGAGAGGGGAGGCTGCGTGGTATCCCCGCAACATAGCGGGTTTCATCCCATTGTCCAATATAATCGAGTCGGCGGCCGGTATATAGATTCACGTCAGGGTCGCGTATTGCTCTCCGGGGATGGGGACTGGATGGAGGATTGTGCGGGGTTTATTTCATGATTCTGCATAAGAATGGTCCAGTCCGTAACCAGGGAAAAGGGACGCGGTCTCTTCAATCTACCCCAAGAGTCACCCCTATATGGATACACATCCACATCATACACGCGACAGAACGAATGAAGAAGCTCATAGTAAAGGGCGCACGCCAGCACAACCTCAAGAATATCACGGTTGAGCTGCCGCGCGACAGGTTCATCGTCATCACGGGCCTCTCGGGCTCGGGAAAGTCGACACTCGCATTCGACACCATATATGCCGAGGGACAGCGCCGGTACGTCGAGTCGCTCTCCGCGTACGCGCGCCAGTTCCTTGGCCTGATGCATAAGCCGGACGTGGACGCAATTATCGGCCTCTCCCCCGCGATCTCAATCGAGCAGAAGAGCACGAGCAAGAACCCCCGAAGCACGGTGGGGACAGTCACCGAGATCTACGACTACCTCCGTCTGCTCTTTGCAAGGATAGGTACCCCCTACTGCCCAGAACACCATATCCGCATCGAGTCCCAGTCCCCGGAACGGATCGCAGAGCGGATTGCAGAAGAACTGGGGGGCACGGTGACTATCCTTGCGCCGGTTGTCCGGCAGAAGAAGGGGACTTACCAGCAGCTCCTGAAAGACCTCAACCGCGAGGGATACACAAGGGTCCGTGTCAACGGGGAGATCCACCGCACAGACGAGGAGGTCGCGCTCGAGCGGTATAAAAAGCACGACATAGATGTGGTCATCGACCGCCTGGACACATCCGATCGCTCGAGGCTGGTCGAGGCCTGCGAGAACGCGCTCAAGAAATCAGCCGGCCTGATCGTCGCCCTCGCCGCGGACGATAAAGAGCACCTCTTCTCCTCCGTGATGGCCTGCCCGGTCTGCGGGCTCACGTTCGAGGAACTCCAGCCCCGCATGTTCTCGTTCAACAGCCCCTTCGGCGCATGCGAGGAGTGCAACGGCCTCGGGATACGGATGGAATTCGACCCCGATCTGATCATTCCCGACCCATCGAAGTCTATCGCGGAAGGTGCAGTCGCCCTCTATCGCAATTACCTGGACGGGTACCGGAACCAGTACCTTGGAGCGGTGGCGCGGCATTACGGGTTCTCGGTCCTCACCCCGATCAGGGATCTCACGAAAGAGCAGTACGACACCCTCATGTTCGGGTCGAACGAGCGCATCCGGTTCTCGATGAGCACAAGGAACGGCGATGCCCACTGGGCGCACACCGGCGAATGGGAGGGCCTCGTCCCCCAGTCCGAGCGGCTCTACCACCAGACGCAGTCCGAGTACCGGAAGAGGGAACTCGAGAAGTTCATGCGCATCTCGGACTGCCCTCGCTGCCACGGAAAGCGGCTCAAGGAGAAGGTCCTCTCGGTGCGGATTGGAGAACATTCGATCGTGGACGTCACGGACATGCCGGTCAGCAGGTGCGCGAGGTTCTTCGCGGAACTCGAGCTCGGAGAGAAGCAACAGGAGATCGCGCGGCAGATCCTAAAAGAGATCAACGCCCGGCTCGACTTCCTGGAGAAGGTCGGCCTCGGGTACCTCACCCTCTCGCGGAGCGCCGGCACCCTCTCGGGCGGCGAGGCCCAGCGCATCCGCCTGGCAACCCAGATCGGATCGAACCTGATGGGAGTGCTCTACGTCCTCGATGAACCTTCCATCGGCCTGCACCAGCGCGACAACCAGAAGCTGATCGACACCCTCCGGAGGCTCCGCGACCTCGGCAATACCCTGATAGTCGTGGAGCACGACGAGGACACCATCAGGAGCGCAGACTACGTCGTTGACATGGGACCAGGCGCGGGGCTGCACGGCGGCCACGTGGTGGCGCAGGGGACGCCTGAGCAGATTGCCGGGAACAAAAAGTCCCTCACCGGCCAATACCTGGCAGGGACTCTGAAGATCGATACCCCTGCCCTTCGCCGGCACAGTAACCAGTCGATCCGCATCACCGGCTGCAGCGAGAACAACCTCAAAGATATCGATGTCCGGATACCGCTCGGGGTCTTCACCGTCGTGACTGGGGTCTCGGGGTCGGGCAAGTCCACCCTCATCTACGACACGCTCTACCAGGCGCTCCAGAAGAGGCTCTACCATTCCCGTGTGAGCCCCGGGAAATACAAATCCCTCGAGTTCGACGGTGAGGTGGACAAGGTGATCGTCATCGACCAGAGCCCGATAGGAAAGACCCCGAGAAGCAACCCCGCCACCTATACCAAGGTCTTTGACGAGATCCGCAAGGTATTTGCCTCGACGAAAGAGGCGAAAGTCAGGGGATACCAGCCGGGCAGGTTCTCGTTCAACCTGAAGGGTGGACGATGCGAGGCCTGCGAGGGGGACGGCCTTATCAAGATCGAGATGAATTTTCTCCCCGACGTGTACGTCGAGTGCGAGGAGTGCAAGGGGACAAGGTACAACCGCGAGACCCTCGACGTGAAGTACAAGGGCAAGAACATCGCAGAAGTCCTCGACATGACAGTCGAGGAGAACCTCGGGCTCTTCCAGCACATCCCT
This sequence comes from Methanoregulaceae archaeon PtaB.Bin056, assembly GCA_002067095.1. Taxonomy (GTDB): domain Archaea; phylum Halobacteriota; class Methanomicrobia; order Methanomicrobiales; family Methanospirillaceae; genus Methanolinea_A. The sequence goes on along the minus strand of MVQD01000106.1, from coordinate 47,515 downwards.
TCTATCCGGAACAAGCTCGAGACCCTTTCGGCAGTCGGCCTCGAATACATCAAGCTCGGGCAGAGCTCGACCACGCTCTCCGGGGGAGAGGCCCAGCGGATCAAACTTACCCGCGAGCTCTCGAAGAGGGGTACCGGGAGGACCATCTACCTTCTTGACGAGCCGACTACGGGCCTGCATTTCCACGATGTCAAGAAACTGATCGCGGTCCTGAACGAGCTCGTCGACAAGGGAAACACCGTTGTCGTGATAGAGCATAACCTCGACGTGATCAAGTCAGCCGACCACGTCATCGACCTTGGCCCAGAGGGGGGCGACGGCGGGGGATACGTGGTGGCTACCGGGACTCCCGAGGAGGTCGCGAAGAACCCCGACAGCCACACCGGTAGATTTCTCCAGAGGATGATCGCGGGGGCATGAATCTCGCGGCTTCTCTCCCTGTCGCCCCCGGCTGCTACCTCTTCAAGGACTCCGAGGGAACAATACTCTACGTCGGCAAAGCAAAGGACCTGAAGAAGAGGGTCGCAAGCTACTTCCAGAAGCGCGGGCTCGATGCGAAGACCCGGCGCCTCGTCACGCTTGTCAGAGACATTGACTACATCGTCACGGCAAACGAGGTCGAGGCCCTCATCCTTGAGAACAGCCTGATCAAGACCCACCAGCCCCGCTTCAACATCGACCTGAAGGACGCCAAGCAGTACGCCTACATCCACCTGACCGATGAGGACTACCCGCGTATCTGTATTGCCAGGAGAATGACCGGGAACGGCTCCTACTTCGGGCCGTTCACCTCGGCGGCAGAGCGTGACCACGTGCTCGCGGTCGTGAAAAAGACGTTCCGCCTCCGGAGCTGCAAGAGCATCACCCGCCGTGGGTGCCTCCGCGCGTCGCTTGGGACCTGCAGTGCGCCCTGCAAGGGGGCGATCGGCATCGACGAATACGCCGCGCTGGTCCGGCAGGCATCACTTGTCCTGAAGGGCAACACGCCGGAGATCATCCGGGCACTGAAAGAAGAGATGGAAGAGAGATCGAGAACGCACGAGTACGAGAGGGCGCTCCTCCTCCGCGACCAGGTCCATGCCCTGGAACACCTCTCTTGCAGGCAGGACATGGCACGAAAGACCGAGACCGACGAGGACATCATCAATTTCCTGGTCCACGAGGGACGCGTCTACCTGATGCTCTTCAATGTCCACCGTGGCACCCTTGTCAACAAGAAGGAGTTTGTCTTTGACGAGGGCGAGGAGTTCCTCGAGGAGTTTCTTGTCCAGTACTACTCGGCGCACGCCCCCCCGGGAGAACTCATCCTCCCTGTCGAGGTCGGCACGGATGTCTGCGAGTTTCTCTCCCTCCAGAAGGGGCGTAAGGTGGCCGTCACCGTGCCACGGATAGGTGCCAAGCGCCGCCTCCTCTCGCTTGTCAGGAAAAACATCGAGATCGCACATTTCGGGGACGAGATCACGCTCGAAGAGCTCCGCGAGAAGCTTGCCATGGACGACCTGCCCCGGGTGATCGAGTGTTTCGATATCTCGCACCTCGCGGGGACCGAGGTGGTTGGATCGATGGTCCAGTTCCGGGACGCCCGCCCCGACAAGCGGAACTACCGGCGGTTCCGGATCAAAACTGTTGAGGGGATCGATGACCCGCGTGCAATCGGCGAGGTGGTGACACGCAGGTACAGGCGTCTCTCGGAAGAAGGGGATCCGCTTCCCGACCTCGTCGTGGTAGACGGAGGAAAGGCCCAGCTCAGTGCTGCACATTCCGCCCTGAAATCCATGGGGCTCGCGATCCCTGTGATCGCACTTGCCAAGAGGGAGGAGGAGATCTATGTCCCGGGCTCCGCACACCCCCTGCCGGTCAGAAAGCAGGAGAGGGCCTCCCTCTTCCTCCAGGAGATACGCGACGAGGCCCACCGGTTTGCCGTCACCTATCACAGGCTTCTCAGGAAGAAGAAGGTGATCCGGTGACCGGGTTCTCGCTCTCGGCGCACTTTTCTCCCCGCGGGTCACAGCCGGAGGCGATCGAAAGGCTTGTGGAAGGGATAGAGCAAAAAGACCGGTTCCAGACACTCCTCGGGGTGACGGGGTCCGGGAAGACCTTCACGATGGCAAATGTCATCGCCCGGGTGCAGCGCCCCACGCTCGTGATCGCGCACAACAAGACACTCGCGGCACAGCTCTGGAACGAGTTCCGCGAGTTCTTCCCCGAGAACCGGGTCGAGTACTTCGTCTCCTACTATGACTACTACCAGCCAGAGTCCTACCTCCCACAGAAGGACCAGTACATCGAGAAGGATGCGCAGATCAACCCGAAGATCGAGATGATGCGCCTCTCGGCCACCGCGTCCCTCCTCTCCCGGCGGGACGTGATCGTCGTCGCATCGGTCTCATGCATCTACGGTCTGGGCCGCCCCGAGCACTTCAGGGAGATGGGCTTTGAGCTGAAAGTCGGGGACAGGATCTCCAGGAAGCAGATTATAGAAAACCTCGTTACAGGGCAGTACGAGAGGAACGACCTCGAGCTCCAGCCGGGAAGGTTCCGGGTGAAGGGCGACACCATCGACCTGATCCCAGGGTATTTCCAGGACATCATCAGGGTCGAGCTCTTCGGTGACGAGGTCGAGCGGATCGCGGAGGTTGAGAAGACTTCCGGAAGAGTGAAGGAGCAGCTCCGTTACTTTCATGTCTACCCAGCAAGGCACTACGTAATCCCCCAGGAGGTCCAGCGGCGGGCGCTTTCTTCGATCCGCGAGGAACTGCAGCAGCGACTGCCCGAGCTCGGGATGATCGAGGCCCACCGACTCGAGCAGAGGACCAACTACGACCTCGAGATGATCGAGGAGACCGGGTCCTGCAAGGGGATCGAGAACTACTCGCGTCACTTCGACTTCAGGAAGCCCGGAGAGAAACCGTACTGCCTGCTCGACTACTTCCCGGAGGACTTCCTCCTCTTCATCGACGAGAGCCACCAGACGATCCCCCAGCTCCACGGGATGTATCATGGCGACCGCTCGAGGAAGAAGGCACTCGTCGATTACGGCTTCCGGCTGCCGAGCGCATTCGACAACCGCCCGCTGATGTTTAAAGAGTTTGAACAGTACATGCGCCAGGCGATCTTCGTCTCGGCCACTCCTGCCGAGTACGAGCTATCCCATTCGACCCAGGTCGTAGAGCAGATCATCCGGCCCACGGGCCTCGTCGACCCCGTGGTGATGATACGAAAGACCGACGGCCAGACAAATGACGTCATCAGGGAGATACGGGAGACGGTTGGCAGGGGAGACCGGGTGCTGCTCACCACGCTCACCAAGAAGCTTGCAGAGGAGTTCACGGACTACCTTGCCGAAAAAGGCATCCGCACCAGGTATCTCCACTCGGAGATTGACACGCTGGAACGGACCGAGATCATCCGCCAGCTCCGCCTGGGCAGGTTCGATGTCCTCGTCGGGATCAACCTGCTGCGGGAGGGCCTCGACATCCCTGAGGTAGGGTTCATCGGGATACTGGACGCCGACAAGGAGGGGTTCCTGCGCGATGCCCGGAGCCTCATCCAGATCATCGGGAGGGCCGCCCGGAACGCGAACTCCCGCGTGGTGCTCTACGCAGACACTCTCACCGGCTCGATCCGCGAGGCTGTCGCTGAGACCGAGAGGAGGAGGTCGCTCCAGCTCGAGTACAACGCCGTTCATCACATCACGCCACAGACCATACAAAAACCCGTCCCCGAGAAGGAGGTCGACATCAGGGACACACGGCACATCCCGAAGTCCGAGATCCCAAACCTCCTTGTTGAGCTCGAAGCGCGGATGCACCAGGCGGCCGAGCGCCTTGACTTCGAGGAGGCCATCCGGATGAGGGACATGGTCAACGAGCTGAAGAGGAAGGTAGCAGAATAAGATGGGACCTCCATGAGGTGAGCCCCGGGACACACTGGCAATATGGATATACCCCGTGCTTGGAAATTCCCCGGACTTCCCAAGACCGCACCCTCCATGAATCTGCATTGTTTTCGGCGTTGTGTTGCTCACGGATCACCACAAGGGGTGCACCCTCCTTACAATTCATCCCAAGAAGTGATGTAGATCCGGTGCGTGGATATGCGGGCGAGGAAAAAAACAAAAAAAAAGCAACTGAGGGGGAATTCCCCTTCGTTTCACGGGAAGGGGAGCGCCTCTATGATGTCACTCTTCAGGATTGTCGCGATGTTTCCGTAGCTGTCAGTTACCGTGAGCCGCACATCGTAGGTGCCGGGTTCATTGAAGGTATAGACCTGGGTCCTGCTACCGGGTTCAAAGATGGTGACATTGTAGGGATCTTTTGTGATCACCCATGTCCAGCTGTTCGGCTCGCCTATGCTCTGGTCTGAGAGTCTCACGGTAAGGGGAACCGAACCTGTCGTTGGCTGTGCGCTGAAGTCTGCAAAGAGCCTCTGTTTGACCTCGATGACCTGAGAAACAGAGGAGCTCTGCTTTGAATCAGACACCGTCAGTGTTGCAGTGTAGTTCCCGGGCGTGGTATAGGTGTGGATTGGGTTTCTCTCCATGGCGATGAACCCATCACCAAAGTTCCAAATCCATTGGGAGGGTGATCCCTTCGAGGTGTCCGTGAATGCAACCGTGAGGGGGGCGAGGTTTCCGGGGTTGCTGGTAGTGTAGGTAAATGCTGCCTGCATTCCCTCGTTCACCTTAATATAGCTGTTCTTTGTCTTAGTGTCGGTCCCTGCACTGTTGGTCACGGTCAGGCGGACGTTGTAGGTCCCTGGCGTCGTGTAGGTGTGGTTAGGGCTTTGTTCAGTGGACGTAGTGCCGTCTCCGAAGACCCATGCCCAGCTGCTTGGAACGCCCGTGGACTGATCAGTGAACTGGACTGCCATCGGGGCATCCCCGGATGTCCTGTTCGCAGTGAATTCAGCGACCGGAAGCGCTCTGACTGTAATATAATCCGTCTTTGTGAGAGTGTCGGAACCCGCCTCGTTCTTCACAGTGAGGCTCACGGAATAAATTCCGGGGGCGGTATACAGGTGGAACGGGTTCTGGGTATTCGATATTGTCCCGTCGCCAAACCTCCACACCCAGAAGTTTGGATTTCCGTCAGATCTGTCGGTGAACCTGACAAGGAGCGGGGCATTGCCCGAAGTCGGGCTTGCGGTGAAATCCGCAACCGGTGCCCTCACCACTGTGATATAGCCAGGTTTCGTGACAGTGATGAGGTCATTATCGTAGACCCCGGTGAGTGTCACATTGTAGGTTCCCACCGCATTGTAGGTATGGATGGGGTTCTTCTCGTATACCCCGCTCACCGACCCGTCACCAAAGTCCCATACCCATGGCCCGTCGTAATTCGGGGTCTGGTCCGTGAACTGGACTGTCAGAGGCACCGTCCCATAGGTGGGGCTGCCGGTAAAGTCAAGTGCCGGGGGTGGAGGCAGTATTTTGAAACCTCCGGGAAGGGCTCCCTGTTTGTTGTCATCATTTGTAACGACCACGGTCCAGTCCCCTGCAGCCTTTCCTACCAGGTTGACCGTGCAGTTAAGGGTATTGGCGTCGATTACCACCTCTCCCGTTGCGAGGATATCTCCAAACCCGCTCCTTACGAACTTCACCTCTGCTCCGGGACGGAAATTGCTCCCCGATATCGAACAGGAGAGGGCGGGATTGTCATTTGCTCCCTTCTCGGGAGTAATGGAGAGAATTCCGGGGTTTGGATACTCGACCGCAAACAGTGCACCCGATGACGGTGTATTCGACTGTCCATCGTCATTGGTGACGATGACATAGTAGTCTCCTACCGCCTTCCCGGAAAGGTTCAGCGTGCAGCTCATTTGTGAGGTGCTGCTCACACTCACGTTGGTGGCAACGATATCCGGTGCGAACGTGCTGTTCAGCCTTACCATGGCGTTCTGCCTGAATCCGCTCCCGGTAATGCTCACGGGGAGCGCTGCCCTGTTATTGTCGCCCTTGCTGGGACTAACGCTGATCACGGCAGGTGCAGGATACCTTACCTCGAAGAGATCTGCCCCGGTGCCGGACTGGCCATCCTCGTTGATGACGATGACGTCCCACAGGTCAGGGGTCGCTCCGGTGATGTTGAACGTGCATGCAATCGAGTGCTCGCTGACCACGGTCACATCAGTTGCGGTGATATTGGACCCGTTGCGGTTCAGCACTACTGTTGCTTCTGGTTTGAAACCGGTACCAGACAGGTTGGTGATCGATACGGGGGCATTGTTCGGTGCAACGGCAGGGTCGATCGAGACCGGGTTGGGCGGGGCAGGATACCTGATGAAGAACCCACCAGGCAGAGTACCGCTCAGGTTGTCGGCAGTGTTCGTGACCACCACGTCCCATGGGCCGACTGCGGCTCCATCAAGGTCAAAGACACACATGATCGTCTGGGTGGTCACGTTGACGTTCAGGATAGTGGCCTGGATGATGCCTGAGCCTTTCACCAGTTTCACTGCGGAATCGGGCAGGAACCCCGTTCCATGAAGTGTCGCCCCTGCGATCGGGTTTGAATTTTCACCGGATGCTGGGAGAATACTTGTCGGGTTCGGTGGCGGGTTGGTGATGATGAATGGATCAGTGGCCTGCACCGAGTTTCCATCAGGGTTCGTGACGACCAGGTTCCAGGCACCTGCCTCGCTCCCGGTCAGGTCAAAGACACTGGAAAGGGAGGTCGGGCCCCCGAACGTGACCTCTCCAATGATGGTGGGTTTGCCTGACCTCGTGAGGTTGACACCCGCACCATTGAGGAAATTTGTGCCGGTCACGTTGACCACCTTGCCCGATTCGGTGGTCTCACCCTGTTCAGGGTCGAATGAAACGATCGTGGGGTCCGGGTTCACCACGGTGAACTTGCTGAAGGGTGCGCTCGACAGCCCATCGGGATTTGTCACCGTGACGTTGTAGTCGCCTGCTGCTTTCCCCGCGAGGTTCACGTTCCCCTGGAGACGAGAATCGCTTATCCTCGTGACGCTGTCCGCATTGAAGGAGTGCGTGCTGTTGGAGAAGGTGATCGTCGGGGTCCCGAAAAATCCGGTCCCCGACAGGTTATTTATAGGGACCCACCCGGCATTCGAACCCGTTGCCGGGTCAATCGAAGTGACAGTGGGCGGGGGATTGGTGATGTTGAATGCAGCGGATTTTGTTCCGTCCTGGCCGTCGTTGTTGATCACCGTCAGGTCCCAGGACCCGTTCGGTTTGCCGGTGAGGTTGAACCTGACACCGATGTCGCTGCCGGAGACCACCAGGACATCGGTTCCCGTGATGTTCTGTGCCCCCTGAGAGAGGATCACGGTCGCACCGGGGTGAAAGCCGGTCCCTGTCACGTTCGCGTCGATCCAGTCATTGTTCACTCCCGAGGGGGGATTTATTCCCGTAACATCCGGCTTATCGGGATATTTTATCGTGAATCCGTCCTGGAGGACCCCCGACTGATGGTAGAGGTCGGGGTTCGTGACGACCACGTCCCATTTTCCGACCGCGGCGCCGCTCAGGTCAAAGAAGCAGAGGATTTTCGTGGGTGACTGGACGATGGCACCGTTAATGGTGGGGATGTCCTGCTCACCGGTCCTCGACAGGTTGACTGTCGCTCCCTGCATGAAGCCAGTGCCGGAAAGGTCTGTGATCCCTATGGCGACCATGTCATTGGTACCTTCAATGGGGGTAATGCCTGTGACAGAAGGCTTTGGGTCCCTGATCCTGAAGCCGGCTTCGAGGACATCGGACTGCCCGTCGTAGTTGGTGACTGTCACGTTCCAGTCTCCGGGAGTCGCGTCCGTAATGTCCAGGTCGCAGGTTATCATGGTCGACGACTGAACCGTCACGTTCGTGGCGTCAATTTCCTCGCTCTCAAGGGAGAGGGTGACAGTGGCAGGTCCGCGGAAATGGGTTCCCGAAAGGTTCTGGATATAGACCGGCGCGGTATTCTCCCGGTCATCCGGGTCTATTGCAGAGACTGCCGGCGGGAGGTTCATAACGGTAAAGATCACAGGCGAGATGACCTTTTCACCACTGGTGGTGTTGGTCACCGTCACGTTCCAGTCGCCTGCTTCTTTATCCATGAGGTCAAAGACGCAGGTGGCTCTTGTTGGCGAGACCACTGTGACGAACTGGCCGGCGATCTCCGCGTAGCCGGTCCTGTTCAGTGAGACCTGGAGAGATCCCTGGTCAGGAAAATCTGTTCCCGAAAGGTTTGTGATGAATACAGTCCCGGTGTTCCGCTCCGAAGACGGGCTGATCCCGGTCACGCCAAGGGCGGCGCTTGCGGGAAGCACGAGGAGGAGACACAGGACCATAGGTATCGCTATCTGCAGCCCTTTTTCGCATTTCATACGGGTACCTCAGTTGCATTGTTGTATACATTCCCCAATCAGGAATCGAAGGTGATATCAGACTTCGTTTCCCGAATAAATGTATTCAACATATCCTCTTCATGTATGTATTTAAAACTTTCCCTCATCAGAGCCAAAATCGGGCGTATTTTGCGACTCCTGAACTCTACTCATGGCGAATTTCCGATTGGGACCATGATCAACAGTATTGAAACATCGCACCTCTGAAAGGTGTCCACACAGGCAATCCATTCCCATTTCGTCGCGATTTTATACCTTTTAAAATTCATTCTTTTCCAAAATAAACGCCAATTATAAGAGAGAATGAATATGGCCCCCCGAGAGAGCAGGGAGATCACCGCAGGGCAGGACCGGGAGAAATGCGGGCTGAAAAACGGAGGTGCCGATACTTACGCGCGTATATGAGGTAGATGGGAAAAAAGGGAGATCCCGAGTAGATCCACGGGGAAATCAGGTCGCCGGAAGTTTAAACTTCGGCTTCTTCTCAAGTGCATGGACGAGGAGACGGACACCATCCTCGATGTCCCTGACATCAACCACCTCTACGGGCGAATGGATATACCTGCTTGCAATCGAGAGCGTGGTGCTGGGAATGCCACCCCGCTCCAGGTGTATGGCAGTGGCATCCGTCGTTCCCCCGCTCCCCACCTCCAGCTGCACCGGGATGTCATGGTCCTTTGCGGCATCGCACAGCCACCTCACCATCGCCCGGCTTGCGATAAGGCCCCTGCCGCTCGCGTCCACGATGGTGATGATAGGGCCCTTGCCCATCTCAACCGGGACATCCTTCTGGTCGATCCCGGGGTGGTCGCCGGGGATGGTCACGTCGGTTGCAATCGCACAGTCGGGCTGGAGCGAGTAGGCACTGGTCTTTGCGCCTTTCAGCCCCACCTCCTCCTGCACGGTGAACACTGCGTAGATGGTGAAGGGGGACTTCACCTCCTGCATGGTCTTTATGAGCATGGCAACGCCGACGCGGTTATCAAATGCCTTGCCCGTAAGCCGTCCGTTCGCAAGAGGCGCAACTTCCCTGTCCACCGAGATTGGAGTGCCGACTCCCACTCCCATCTGCTCGACCTCTTCCCTGCTGCAGGCGCCCACATCTATGAACATCTCGTCGACTTTCACCCCTTTTTTGCGCTCCTCTTCGTCCATCTTGTGGGGAGGTTTGCCGCCAAGCACCCCGAAAACCCGCCCCCTGCTGCCATGCAGGATCACACGCTGGTTGTAGAGAGTCGGTGCATACCATCCGCCGAGCGCGACGAACCTGATGAACCCCTTTTCGTCGACAGACTTGACCATCAGCCCTATCTCGTCGGCATGCGCCGCAAGCATCACCTTGAAGTTGTTCCCTTTCTTCTCCGCGATGAGATTCCCCATCCGGTCCTCGCGGATCTCGTCCACGTAATTTTTCAGTTCTTTTCGGACAATACCTGTGATGCTGCCCTCGCTTCCTGATATCCCGTGGGCATTGGACAACCTGGTAAGCAGATCCCTGACCATAACGATTCAACCCTCCATGGCTTCCCTTATCCTCTCCACCGCCGCTTTCAGGTTCTCGCGTGAGGTGGCATAGTTCATCCTGGCATATTCCGGCGCATTGCACCCAAAGGCCTCCCCGGGGACGATGATGACTCCTTTCTTCAGGATGCGTTCCACGAGGCCCTTTCCGAGGGGTGCAAAGAGGTAGAATGCCCCCTCGGGGACCGGGAACGAGAACCCCATCCTTGAAAGTTCCCCACAGAGGTAATCCCTGCGGGCCTGGTATTCCCTTCTCATCTCCTCCACGCAGTCCTGGGGCCCGGTATATGCAGTCAACGCCGCATACTGGGAGATGGATGTCGCACATGCCTGGCAGTACTGGTGCACCTTCAGGCACTGCTCGACATACTCCTTCGGACCGGCGAGGTATCCAAGCCTCCAGCCTGTCATGGCATAGGTCTTGCTGGCGGCGTTCACCGTGATCACGTCCTCCCCGAAACGGGCGGCGCTCCAGTGCGTCGGGCCATAGATGAAGTGTTCGTACACCTCGTCGCTCACGATGGTCACCCCCCGGTCGTTTCCGTATTCCACGATCGCACGGATGTTCTCCTTCGTCTCTACCGCACCGGTGGGGTTCCCGGGGGAGTTCAGGACAAATAGGCGTGCATCGTCCATCATCTCCTTGGCAGCCTCCACGTCTATGCGGAGGGCGCGGTCGAGGGGCACTCCGGCAGGCCGCCCTCCGGCGAGCACTGCGAGCGCTCCATACGAGACAAACCCGGGATCTGCATACAGCACCCGGTCGCCCTCCTCGACAAGCGCGTGCATGATGATGTGAAGGGCTTCGCTCGCACCCGCCGTGACGAGGATCTGGTCAGGGGAGTACGCGAGCCCGTTCTCGTCTCGAAACTTCCCCGACAGCGCCTCGCGCAGTTCGGGAATCCCCATGTTCGAGGTGTATGCCGTCTTTCCCTCCCGGATTGCCCGGATCGCCCCTTCCTTGATATGCTCAGGGGTGTCGAAATCCGGCTGCCCGAGCCCCATGTTGATCGATCCCGGCCCGGCAGCCTCGAAGAGCTTGCGTATGCCCGAGATCTCGATCCCCAGGCACCTCCCTGCACATCGTACCTTCTCCATGATAACCTTCCTCACTCAATGTTCGCGTGCCGATCCTTCAAAGCCTTCTCATCGATCTGCGTGATCTCCATCAGCCGCGAGATGACCGCGTCGGCAAAGATCATGGCAGCAGTCTCAAAGAGGGTCCCGAGGGGAGCAAATGACTTGTGCTCCCCCATCATCTGCCGGATCTCGAACTCGGCGCCATCATCCTTGACCTCGTCCCGGTGATGCTCGATGATCACGATGATATCTGCGATCCGCCCGATCCTCGAGTCACGGTTCGAGGTGATGAGCGCAAGCCTCCCCCCGATCTCCTTTGCGGTCTCCGCGATGTCTGCAACAGTCTTTGTCCGGCCCGACCCCGAGAAGACGACGATGAGGTCGTCCCGGCTCATTGCAGGGGTGATGGTCTCCCCGACCACAAACGACGAGAGCCCAAGGTGCATGAGCCGCATGGCGAATGCCTTTGCCACAAGCCCCGACCTGCCTGCTCCCAGGACATAGATCCGGCTTGCACGGAGTATCTCCTCAACAAATTTTTCCACCTCGTCGTCAGAGAGGGATTCGGCGATACGCCCGATCCTCCTGGCCATAAGGCGCATCATGTCCTGGACCCTGTGTGCCGCCATGCTGTTTCACGTGTAGTGTTGTCCCATGAGACGATAGATGTTGCCGGTGGCGCCAGGTTTTCCCCACCGGCTATGCTTATATCAGTCAGAATACACACTATTACCCACACGGGATTACGCCGGCCATATTGTATCATACTCTGCGTAAGCGGCCGGAGATCCGCATAAACCCGGACGTGGGAACATTCGATGGATATAAGGCCCTACTATCGCGACGGTCACTTCACCCTTTACCTTGGTGACTGCCGGGAGATACTTGAAGAGATGCCACCTGAAGAGTTCGGGCTCGTCTTTGCCGATCCGCCTTACAACCTCTCCAACGGAGGATTCACCTGCCATTCGGGAAAGCGGGCATCCGTTGACAAGGGACCGTGGGACGCGAGCAACGGCATCGAGGAGGATTTTCGCTTCCACACCGGATGGATCCGTGCCTGCAGGAGGGTGATGAGAGAGGATGGGAGCATCTGGATCAGCGGGACTTACCATTCCATCTATGCCTGCGGGTTTGCACTGCAGCGGGAGGGGTTTTGGATCCTGAACGATATCTGCTGGTTCAAGCCCAATGCACCTCCGAACCTGAGCTGCCGCTACTTCACGGCCAGCCACGAGACTCTCCTCTGGGCGAGACGTTCCCGGGAAGGGAAGCACATGTTCAATTACCAGGAGATGAAATGCGGCAACTGGAAAGAGGATGCCCTGAAGCGCGCAGGGAGGCAGATGCGCACAGTATGGAGTATTCCCACCCCCAGGGCCCTGGAGAAGTTACACGGGTCTCATCCCACCCAGAAACCCCTTGCCCTCCTTACCCGGATCGTCACAGCCTGCACGAAGGAGGGCGACAAGGTGCTCGACCCTTTCACAGGGAGTTCCACGACAGGACTTGCCGCCTGCTCCCTGGGTCGCCAATTCGTGGGTATCGACACTGAGGAGAAGTATCTGGAGATGTCTGTCCGCCGCTACCGCGAAATGAACGCATCAGGCAGGATATGAAATGCCGCCCGGTATGTGCCCCCCGTCACCCTGTGATCACCTCCTGTCCATCTCAACATACCTTGAAGAATACCTTCCCTCCCTTGTTTCGTTGTACATGGACCTTCACGCCCACCCGGAACTCTCGGGACAGGAGGTCCGGACATCCTGGCTCGTTGCCAGGGAGATGGAGTCCGCGGGGTTCAGGGTTGCGAGGGGGATCGGGGGGCATGGAGTGGTGGGAGTGCTGGAGAACGGGGATGGCCCGGTGGTGATGATCCGTGCCGACATGGACGCACTCCCGCTTGAAGAGGCGACGGGCCTTCCCTACGCCAGCAGGGAGAGGAGCACCACGCCGGATGGAAAGGAGGTCGGCGTCATGCATGCCTGCGGGCATGACCTCCACTGCACGGTGCTCCTTGGGACTGCGCACCTTCTCTCCCGTACCCGGGGGGAATGGAGCGGGACCGTGGTCCTGGTTGCACAGCCCTCTGAAGAGACGGTCTCGGGGGCGGAGAGGATGATCCAAGACGGCCTCTATACCCGGTTTCCAAGGCCCGACTGCGCCCTCTCCCTCCATGTGTCCCCAGACCTTCCCCCAGGACATATCGGGTACCGGGAGGGAGTGTTTACTGCCGGTGCAGAATCCCTTGACATCATCGTGCGGGGTATCGGCGGCCATGCGGCGCACCCCGACCAGTGCCGCGACCCCATTGTCCTTTCGGCCCAGCTGATCCTCCAGTTCCAGACCATCATCACAAGAGAGGTGCCCGCCGGGGACTTTGGTCTGATCACGGTAGCTTCAATTCACGGCGGCACCAAGCACAACGCAATCCCCGACGAGGTGCATCTCCAGGCAAATATCAGGTTCTTCAATCCCGAAGTCCGTGACATGATTCTCTCATCCATTGAGAGAGTGTGTGAACATGCCGCCAGGAGTGCAGGGATACCTGAAGACCGCCTTCCTGTCATCACCCTCATGAAGGAGTCGGTGCCACCCCTCCGGAACGACCCGGAGCTCACCGCGAAGGTGATCGCGGCGCTCATTCCATGCTTCGGCACAGACCGCGTCCACCGCATCGCTGCCCTGACAGGAAGCGAGGACTTCGGGCTGTTTGGAGATGTCCGCCCTCCGATCCCCCTCTGTTATCTCCGTCTCGGCACCGGTGCCAGGGACGGTGCGTACCTCCACAGCCCCCGGTTCTGCCTCGACCCGAATGAGAGCACCAGGAACGGGGTCACGGCCATGTCCCTTGCCGCTCTCGCTTCCCTTAATTCAGGCAGTAATCAGCGGGGGCAGCCCTCTCCCCCCGGGGGGATGTGAACCACCTCGCCAAAGGGCAGGAGGGATCTATCTTCCAAAACCGAGACGGGACCATGGCCCCCGCAAACGAGGCACTTTTCCCTCTCCCGGTAAAACGGGCCTGGTGTCTCCCTCACCATCTCAAGAATCGCCTTTCTCTCCTCCTTCGCCCGCTCACTGTCCACGTTGACCGAGGTCACCAGGTTCACCGCGAGGGTATTGTAACGCGCCCTCTCCCCTGTCAGGTGATCGAAGTTGATCACGGTATCGGCAGAGAAGAACACCCCGATATCTCGCGAGTAAAGGTAGATCTGCCCATGGAGGTGTCCGCCCATCCCTTCCAGCACTTCGAACTGGTGATTCCCCACATCTATCTTTGCAAGGATGGAAAAATGGTTTCTCCGCGACTCGCTGGGTGGCGCAAGGAGCACCACGTTCTTCGGCGGACAGAACTGCGAAAAGAGGTTGATCAGGGTAGTATAGACTTCTTCGAGGATGGATGACTGGCTCCTTGAACCATACGCCCTGTTCGAGACCCGGATAATCTCCCTCGTGCCTGGGTGCATTAAGGCAGGGATGTCATAATGGCCACCCGCTCCGCAGTGATCGGCATCTGCATGGGTGATGACCATGCACGACAGCCTCTCCATCGCACCAGGCCGGAGTCTCCTGATCAGCCGGGCAATGTCCTGAGAGTATATCCCATAGCCGGTATCAACCATCATGCATTCTCTCTGGGTATCGAGCAGGAACACGTTTCCTCCGCACGGTGGCTGGATGCAGACGAGGTGCAGGTCATCGGCGAGGGGTATCTCCTGCACATCGGCGTAGAACGCAGGACCCCTCGTGTCACGGAGGGTCTCGCCTGTGAGAAGGATACTCTCAAAGACAAGCCTCGGGTCCTGTCCGCGGTTCATCAGTTCCTGCACGATATGGTTGACATCTCCAAGAAGCCTCAACAGGAACCCGTCCTCGGACTCGCCGACGAGGCCGCGGATCGACTGCGCGAACCTGAGGTAAAATACCGTGTCATCAAGGTGCTTTCCGCTCGTGTCGTATTCACGCACCTCCATCCGGTAGCGGGTCTTGAGCTGGTCGAGAAGTAACGAAACGGCCGTGCTCTCCTCCAGGTTCAGGCTGACGGTGAGGAGGTCGGGGTTGCTCCCCCGGTCGTCAAAATCAATCATGGCAATATTGGCCCGAACTGCGGTAGTGCACTGGAGAAAGTCAAGGAGCGCGCCGGGAGTATGGGGAATATGAACAGAGAGTTTCAGGAAACTCAACGGTTTCAGGGCAGTCTGGAGATATCCCAGTTCAAGGAGCCCTTTGCTGATCGCCTGCCTTGCCTCCGGGGTTGAGGTCACCTCAAAAAAGACCGTGTAAGGGTCTATCCTTCGATCAAACTGTATCCTGTTGATATTCCCCTTATAGCAGGAGATTATCTCGGCGGCCTTGTGCAGGGAGCCGGGCGTGTCCGGGACACGGGCCACGAATGCATACTTCTCCATCCTCTCACCGCGGAATACGGATCAGATTCGTAACCCGCCGGCATAATATTTTGTTCACCGCAAGTGAGGAGGGACCTGACATGATTGCGGGTGAAAGGCCACGTGAAAAAAGAGAAGGTTCAGTCGTGCTCGAGTTCTTCGTGCCCCATCATCAGGGATCCAAAGATTACCTTCTCGAGCACCACCGAGGCGTACTTGATCGCCTGGGCGCGCTCCATATCCTCGTTCCGGTGGATGTCGGCATGGATCTGGAGCCTTAACAACGCAAAACGGAGGCGGTCGAGCGATTCGTCGTCATACTTCATCGCTTTCCGGTATATGCCTTCAACCCGCCCAGGAAAGAGGTTAATGTCCTCAAGCACCGGCACTATATCGTCATAGATATCCAGGGGCTTCTCCTCGCCAGTGAGCACGTCGAGCAGCGTCATCTACTCTTCAACCACCCTGACCAGCGCTTCCATCACCTTGTCAACGCTCTTCCAGGTGGGGCTGTCCTTGCTCCGGATGATGAAGGGCTTTCCTTCGTCACCGGCCTTCCGCATGTCGGGGTCAAGGGGAATGCTGCCGAGGAACGCAACGCCGAGTTCGCCGGCGATCTTCTCTCCCCCGCCCCTCCCAAAGAGGTCGATCTCCCCCTTGCAGTGCGGGCAGATCATCCCGCTCATGTTCTCCACGATCCCAAGCACGGGAATCTTGAGCTGTTCCACGAACTTTGCCGCCTTCAATGCATCCATTGTGGCGACCTCCTGGGGGGTGGTCACGATCACGGCGCCCCTCACGTTGGGGGCCAGCTGGACGATCGAGAGTGCCTCGTCGCCGGTTCCCGGGGGCAGATCAACCACGAGGAAATCGAGGTGCCCCCAGTCCACCTCGCTCAGGAACTGTCCGATGGCGCTCATCTTCATGGGCCCGCGCCATATGACAGGAGTGCTCTTGTCCGGCAGGAGAAATGCCATGGAGACGACGGCGAGATTCCCGGTGACCCTGACAGGCTGGATCATCTTGCCGAGAGTGGTGAGGTGGTGACCCTCGAGCCCGAGCATCTTCGGGATATTGGGCCCGTGTATATCCAGGTCCAGAACACCCACATTGTACCCGTGAGCCGAGAGCGCGAAAGAGAGGTTGACCGCAACCGTCGATTTCCCCACCCCTCCCTTCCCGGAGAGTACCAGGATGACGTGGTCAACGTCTATCTCAGCCTTTGGGGGGAGCCCCCTGGGCCTGGAATCTTTCTTGTCGCTGTCGCACTGCTGTGCACTGGGGCACCCTTCACATACCCCGTTGCATTCCTCTGGCGTGGTGCCGGCCTTTTCTGTCATGGGTATCCTCGGTATAACGCGATTGGATAGTCTTTACTATTGCGCCGAAAGAGCATTAAATAGTGATCATGGTGGCAATCCCCGCACGAATATCAGGTATTTGCCGAATCGAGCGCCTCGTTGCAGAGCCTGTCCGCCATCCTGATCCAGGGATCGCCCCTTCCGACCGATCGATATTCCACAGAAAGGAAGTGCCGCTCCAGGTCCTTCACCTTCCCGTGTAATTCGAGGAGATGCCGCTTTTTGACCCGGTACTCCCCGCGAAGCTGCCTGATCACCAGCTGGCTGTCCGAAAAGACTGTGATGCGGCCGGCAGAGAGAGAGACTGCCGTATTCAGCGCGTCGATCACTGCCTGGTACTCGGCCTCGTTATTGGTGCGCGTACCAAGCACCCGGGCCACTTTCGCCACGATCTCTCCGTTTTTATCGACAAGGACACACGCACATGCGGCCAGCCCCGGATTTCCCCGGGATGCCCCGTCTGTATATCCATAGAGCATCATATCCCTCATAACCTGCCAATCACCGTGTCCGTCAGCTTCAAGAAGCCTGGGGAATGTACATCTGGGTCGAGAGAGATGGAGAAACTTATCGTCAGACTCGATTTCCTCGAGTTTCCGCCTACCCATACCTGTGACGGCGATGACTCCTCGCCGTTGATACGCATCGGCAATATTTCCTCGAACTCCCTTGCAGTCATGGCTGTGAACCCCTTTATCCCGTCCTGCTGCTCGTTCTCTCCATGGCTGGCCTGGAACTTTCCGCCCGTGGATGTCATCCCCCCTGGCCTTCCCAGGGAGAGCATCGTATCAAGCCCGGTACCGGCAGTCCAGGGCAGGAACGATCATGGCAGGATCGGCTATACCGGCCCGTGCCCCCCACGAGGGAGCACTCACCGGTACACCTTCAAGGTCTGGGGGCTTGACCGGATGCTTGATCTCGTGCCCGGTGCATCGAAGGGAGACCTGATCGGGGCTATGCGTGGACATGTGCTGCAGTATGGCGAGACAGCCGCGTTATGCACGAGGTGAGCGGGAGGATCCGCCAGGGGATTTCTTATAAGAACAGGCCGCCTACACAATGGTATGGAGAAGAGGGACATGGCCATACTCCTTGCCCTGCTCGGCCTGGTCGTGGTTATGGCAGTTGTCGTCAAACCGGTTCTCACGGGAAATCCCCCTGATCTCAGCCTGCCATCCCTCCCTGGAATCACCCCCGATGATGCACCCGTTCCCCCCGGGCACCAGGCGACTCCGGCACAGGCAACTCCAAGACTGACGGTGGTAAAGACACCGACACCAACCCCCACGTGGAGTGGCTCTTCGCAGAGCCTTGGCTATGTTGCGGTGGGAACCCCCATGACCACTCCCACTTTCACCCGCTTCCCTGATGATACCCCGGTTCCGGAGAAGTTGCTCACCTACGCCTCGATACAGGCCGGGGGTGGCGGGACCACCCAGACGATCTCCATGCCATTTCCATACTGGGAGCTGCATTATACGGTGGACCCGTGGAAGACGACTTTCGAAGGAAAAACAGAGTCAAAGGCAGCAGGGATTGCAGGTTTTACTGCTTCTGAAGTATTTCCGTCCTTTTCGATTGAAGTGAGAGATGCCGCCGATCACTCCCTGGTGCGGAGAATTGAACCGCGGGGTGGTCTCGATGCCACGCTCTGGGAGAAAGAGAAGGAGAGTGACCCCAGGCCCTGGGTAGAGAAGTTCTACGAGGGGACTTACACCAGGTCATATTATTTCGTCGTGCATACGCACATGGTATATTCCTACAAGATGGAAGTGAAGGTCCCGGAGCGGTACCTCGGGAAATACTGACGTTGCTCCGGGATTATTCCGGCCTCTCCTGGCAAGGTCCGGAATGCGCATTCTTTCCGATACAAGAGCACGCCATCGCGTGTATTTCACCGGTTACTGCGTTTATAGAGAGAAAGAGTCAAGAAAAGGAATGACGAAAGGACAGAGGGAAGATCAGTCCAGCTCGAGCTTCCTCTTTCCCAGGGCTTCCATGTACTGGATCTCTTTGCCCATCTCAATCTGGCCCAGTTTCTCCGGGGGGACTTGGATCTCGAAGTTGTGGTACTCCTTCATGTCCATCAGGGTGACGGTGTTTCCGCTGATGGTGATGACCTGCCCGCTCTTCCTCTCCACCACGGGCACATACGTCTTTGCCGAGACAGGCTGGACTATGGACCGCTTGACCCCGTCAAAGAGGCCCACTGCATCGATCCGGGCCTTTGCAGCCCCATGCTTGCCCGGTTTCGAGACCGATATCCCGAGGATCTTGCAGGGCTCGTCATCGATGACCATGTATCGCCCTTCCTTGAGCTTTCCTACCTCTGTCTGTTCCTTCATTTATTTCACGCCCGCGTGAAAACGCAGTAACATGTATCTTTATATCTACAGATAAATACTCCTACAGAAACGGGCGGATCAAGCACCATGGAGTTTTTAGACGCATGTACACTCCTTGCCCGCGATGTGCGGGGCGCAATCCGCGACCTGGTGGGGACCGAGGAAGGTGGCCGGAATGTCCGGATGGGAGCGGACCGCACCCCCACCAAGGTGATCGACCAGGTCGCAGAGGACTGCGTGCTCCGGTTCCTGCAGGATCACCCCCTCTGCAGGACCCTGATCTCCGAAGAGGCCGGAAAGGTGGAGATCCCCGGGGAATCAGGGACCATCTTTCTTGACCCCATAGACGGGACTTACAATGCGGTGGCAGGTATCCCGTTTTATGCACTCTCGATTGCATATGCAGAGGAAGGTTGCGTGCTCCAGGGGTTCGTGCACGATCTTTCCAGTGGGGAGACATTCTCCGCCATCCGGGGGAAGGGGGCATGGCTGGACGGGCGGCCGGTGGGAGTCTCGAGGATATCCAATCTCGACGAGAGTGCCATGAGTATATACGGGCGAAAATTCGATCCCCGCAGGGTGATGCATATCGGGCAGAAGATCCGCCGCTGGCGCCTGCTCGGGGCTTCGGCACTGGAACTCGCCTATATCGGGTGCGGAAGGATAGATGGATTTATCGATATCCGTGGCACATTGAGGGTCACCGACGCGGCTGCAGGAATGCTCATCTGCACTGAAGCAGGAGGCAAGGTCAGCGATCTCGACGGGATGCCCATCCATTTCCCCGACGAGGTGACCATAGGCAGGTGCATGGTTGCGACAAATGGGATCCTGCACCACAAGGTGATCGAGTATCTGAGGTAGGAGGCAGACATTGAAGATCGTGCTGGTGTCACGGATAGACGACGCAAAGGCTCTTTCATTCAGCAAAGACCTCGGGGAAGCGCTCGGACAGGACGGGCACCAGGTCTCGTACGAGCCCGCAACCGCTAAGGCGCTCGGGATGCCTGGGCTCTGGTCGTGGGACACCCCGTCCGATCTTGCGGTGGTGGTGGGAGGGGACGGGACCATCCTTCACACCGTGCAGAAGATGGAAAAGCAGGTCCCGGTCCTCGGCATCAACTGGGGAGAGGTGGGCTTCCTGGCAGACATTGAACCTGGCGAGGCAAGGGAATTTATCAGGTCGCTGCGACCGGGGTTTGCCATCGAACCCCGCATGCGTATCTCGCTCTCCAAGGACGGGGAAGTACTCGGGCAGGCGTTAAACGAAGCCCTGATCGTGACCGGCCGGCCAGCCAAGATGCTCCGTTTCGTGGTGGTGGTCGACGGGATTGCAGCGGAGCGATTCAGGGCTGACGGGTTGCTGATCAGTACCCCCACCGGTTCGACCGCCTATGCCATGAGTGCAGGAGGGCCCATCGTGGACCCCCGCATCGAGGGATTCCTTCTTGTCCCACTCGCGCCCTACATGCTCTCGTCACGCCCCCACCTGATAAGCAATGAGCGGAGCCTGGAGGTGCGCCTCGAGAGCGCAAAGCCCGCAACACTCGTGATCGACGGGCAGAAGTCAATAGAGCTTGGGACTGAAGGGAGCATCATGGTGACGAGGGCAGCAAGGCCCGCGCTCTTTGTCGATGCCCGGAAAAACTTCTTCAGGAAAGTCGATCACAAGTTACGCCGCCTTTAGCGCATTTTATGCTCATTGAGGCAGTTTTATCTCTGATGAACCCGAGCATTCCATTTGAAATCAGAAGGATGTGATGTGTGCATGGAAGAGACCATGATGAAACAGATGGATTACAAGGAGGCATCAGCGGCCCTGAAAAAAGCCCTTGACCTCTCGTTCTCTCCAGTCGCGATACGGCTGGCACTCGGGAAAGAAGATATCCCTGATGGGATGGAGCACCTTGACAGGACGATCCGGCACTGCCAGATGGTAAACATTGCGCGAAGAGAAGGGAAAGTCTTCTACGCCACCGTCGAGAACCACGAATGCATGGGCGGCTCATGGGCCCTTGGTCTACGGCCCATAACAGAGACCCTGAAGTCAGGCCAGTTCTATTACAAGCTCGGTAAATTCGAGAGTTACGCCGCCTGCAAGAGGACGATCGACCGTATTCCCCACGTGGAGTCGGGGACTACATTCGCCACACTGTACGCGCCACTCGAAAAGACAGAGTTCTGCCCCCACATCATTGTCATTATCGCACCGGCACGGGTGATGCTGAAACTGGCGCAGGCCACGCTCTTTTCGCTGGGCGGCAGGATCACGTCGGAATTTTCAGGTATCCAGTCGGTTTGCGCAGATGCCTGCGCCCAGACCTATCTCACCGGCAGGGCCAACTATTCACTCGGTTGCGACGGCTCCCGCAAGTTCTCAGGGATCGAAGATGGCGAGATGGTGATGGGGTTCCCTGCCGAGATGCTCCCAGGCTTAGTGAAGGCCGTCCAGGTCGTGACCGCGGCCCCAGGCTCCAAAAAATAACCCTTTTTTCCTTTTTCCTGCATAAAAAAGGGGTTTGAAGCTTCTCGATTATCTTCTGCCTGCCGCCACCACCGTGATGTTGTCGCGGCTCCGCCCTCTTGCGTTCTCAACGAGGATTCGGCAGACGTGAGGGAGGGGGTGACGCAGGGCAATCGAGTGCAGCTCCTGCTCGCTGATACCATCGAGAAGGCCGTCCGAACAGAGGACGAGGAGATCACCCCCGAGATGGAATGGACAGAGATCAGGAGTGTCTTTTGGCCTTCCCAGTATCCTGGTCACGATATGGCGCAGGGGGTGGCTCCCGGCCTCCTCCCATGATATGAGCCCCTGGTCCACCATCTCCTGCACTCTCGAGTGATCCTTTGTGATCCTCCTTATCCCATCCCCCACGAGGTAGGCCCGGCTGTCCCCCACGTTCCCCACGACTCCTTCCCCCTCTTGGTTCATGATGGCGGCTACCATCGTGGTCCCCATACCGGCACAGCCGGGGGAGGTTTCTGCATGTCGTATCACCTCGCGGTTGGCATGCGAAAAGCCGGATGCGAGGACCTTCCGAAGGGAGACAGGATCCATAACGGAGAGTGGCTCCACCGCCAATGAGACAGCGCTCCGCAGGGCACTGATTGCCAGGCCGCTTGCCACCTCGCCGGCCGGGTGGCCCCCCAGCCCGTCCGCGACGGCAAGCAAAAAGAGTCTCCCCCCAGGGTATGGGATGGTGAATGCACCACAGGAGTCCTCGTTCAGGTCGCGGACTCCCTTGTCGGTATATGAGCATGCCCATATCTCACCCGCACATTCCCCCCGCTCGTCTTTCATTCCGCCATGCATGCCGGAAAGTACTCCATCATTTTTTCCGCGTTCATTGCATTTGAATGGTGTGAACCTCCCGGTTTCATCCTCAATTCACGTCCCTGGCAAGTACAAGGATGTGCCTGGTGAGACTCTTGTGAACACGCTGGGAGTAGCAGCCCTCCACCCTCATGTACGTGGCTGCAAGTGACCGGACGTCCCGGTGGGTGACGAGGACTGCCCTGCGGCCGGGCCTGAGCACGCGCGTGATCTCCCCCAGTGCATCGCGGTAGAGCGAGTCAAGGCTGCGTGCCCTGATGGAGACGGATTGCCCGTAAGGGAGATCGGTGACCACCGCATCGAACGATCTGTCATGGAATGGCAGTCTCCTCCCGTCGGCAATGAGGAACACCCCATCCCGTGCATTCATCCTGCTTCCCCGGGTCATTTCAGGGTCAATATCGCTTCCGACACCGGATATCCCGAGTAGCAGCGCCTCCATGATCATCCCCCCGGTGCCACAGAAGGGGTCAAGGAGCGTTTCGTTCCTCCTCACGCACGAGATGTTCAGCAATGCGCGTACCATCCGGGGCATCATGACGCCGGGGTGAAAGAACGGCCTGTCGCCGGGACGCCGGCATGCGAACCGTTGCGGGTCGCTCCTCCACAGGACGCGGCCAAGGTAGCACCTGGACCCTGATACGATTACCCGGAATTCGTCCTGCGGGTCCTGCAGGTCCACTTTCCCCTGCACGAGCGCCCCGATAAGCCTCTCGAGTTCCCCCTCGGACGCATCCATTGTGTTTCCGTGGACCTTCTTTGCCCTCCCTGCAAACGGTCGGGGGCTCGTGAGCGAGAGATCCTTCAGCATGCGTTCGAATGCCTCCTTCCGGGCGGGGCATGAACCCAGGAATTCCATTGCCGAATGGGCCAGTGCCAGCCGCGGTATCTCTTCCTTCCGCTTGCAGTCGATCACGGCTACCTGGGTACCTCTCTCAATGAGCGTCCCCAGGAGGTCAAGCTCGGCAAATGGCAGGTGCGGGTGGTCCCCGGCAAGCTCCACGAGGAGGTGCACGCCCAATGGTTGGACGGCCGGAAACAAAAAACCGGATGGTAAAGCCGCTCAGGTGTAAAAGCCCCGGTCTCCTTTCAGGAAATTGTATAAGGGGAGGATAACCGGAGCCTGGAAAAACCGGAGGGATTGTTCATTTCTTTCCCATGAATCCCGAGAAGAAGCCCTTCTTCGAATCCGCCATCCGGTGCCCTTCGAGTTCCATGATCTTCTCGTAAAGGCTGCGCACCTCGGCCTTCGGCTGCCTTGGGATCACCACCCTGACCCTGACAAGGAGGTCGCCGGGCTTCCCCCTGCGCCTGACTCCTTCTCCCGGGATCTTCAGCGCAGTGTTGTGCTGGATACCCGCAGGGATGGTCAGTTCCACGGCCCGCTTCTCGATCGTCTCCACGTCGACCACTGATCCAACCACGGCCTGGGCAGGGCTTATCTCCACGTCAGTCTCCAGGTTGTCGCCGGACCGCCTGAACCGTTCGTGCGGCCTGACATACACCTCGATGAAGAGATCGCCGTTTGGTGCACCGTAATCCCCGGCTTCCCCGTACCCCTCCATCCGGAGGCGCATTCCGCTGTCGATGCCTGCCGGGATGTGAACCGTGACCTTGCGGTGCACCTGGGTATGCCCGGTTCCACGGCATTCGGTGCACCGTTTCTCGGGGATCCGTCCCCGGCCCCGGCACTCGGTGCAGGTGCTCATCCGGACGAACTGCCCGAATATTGTCTGGCTCATCTGCCTCATCTGGCCGGAACCGCCGCACCTCGGGCACTTCACAAGTTTCTTGCTCTCGCTCCCGGTCCCGTTGCAGTGGCTGCACGCCTCGGTATGGTTCACCTCGATCTCACGGTCAGCCCCAAAGACCGCCTCTTCGAGGGTGATCTGCATCTTCATCAGGAGGTCAGAGCCAGACTGCGGCCCTGCCTGCCGCGAACCCGAGAAGCCTCCCCCGAAAAAATCGAATATGTCCCCGAATCCACTGAAATCTGCGCTGAAGCCTCCGCCGTGGAATCCTCCCGTACCGCTGTATGAACCCTTCGAGGCGCTGGTATACGTTTCGTGGCCCATGTGATCGTACTGCGCACGTTTCTGGGAGTCGGAGAGCACGCTGTACGCCTCGTTGATCTTTTTGAACTTCTCCTCTGCGCCAGGCTCCTTGCAGACATCGGGGTGATACTTCCGGGCCAGGTTGCGGTACGCCTTCTTTATCTCCTTCTCCTCCGCGTTCCTGGGAACGCCCAGGATCTCGTAGTAATCACCCGCGTCCATCGGGCTCACTCGTCTTTAACCTTGAAATCGGCATCGACGACGTTCTCATCGCCTGCGCCCGGAGAACCGCCCGCTCCCCCTCCCGCGGCACCTGCCGCCTGCTGTGCCTGTTTCTCGGCCTGTGCTTTCTGGTAAATCTTTGTGGTGATGGCGTAGACCGCCTCGGTAAGCGTCTCCATCTTTGCCCGGATATCGTCGCTCTTGTCAGCCTCGAGCGCCTTCCTGAGATCTGCGACACCTGACTCCACTTTCTCCCGGTCGGCAGGCTCGATGGTATCCCCATGCTCCTTCAGCATCTTTTCGGCAGAGAAGATAGCGGTGTCGGCAAGGTTGCGCAGCTCTATCTCTTCCTTCTTCTTGGAGTCCTCGGCCTCGAACTTCTTCGCCTCGTCCACCATCCTCTTGATCTCCTCCTCGGAGAGCTTCCTGTCTCCCTTGATGGTGATGGCCTGCTCGTTGCCGGTCCCAAGGTCCTTTGCCGACACATGGATGATGCCGTTGGCATCGATGTCGAATGTCACCTCTATCTGCGGGATACCCCTCGGGGCCGGGGGGATGCCGGTCAGCTGGAACTTCCCAAGGGTGAAGTTGTCCTTCGCAAGCGCCCTCTCCCCCTGGACCACGTGGATCTCCACGCTTGTCTGGCCATCCGCAGCGGTTGAGAATATCTGGCTCTTGCGGGTAGGGATGGTGGTATTTCTCTCGATCAGTTTCGTCGCGATCCCCCCGAGTGTCTCTATCCCGAGCGTGAGGGGTGTGACATCGAGAAGGACGATGTCCTTGGTCTCCCCCGAGAGGACAGCCCCCTGGATGGCTGCACCAAGGCCGACACACTCATCGGGATTGATTCCCTTGTCAGGCTCTTTGCCGAGTATTTTCCTGACAGTCTCCTGCACGAGCGGAACCCGTGTTGACCCTCCCACGAGGAGGACGTGGTCTATCTGGTCGGGAGTGAGCTTTGCATCGTTGAGCGCCTGCTTTACCGGCCCCACGGTCGACTCCACGAGGTCGCCGATCAGCTGCTCGAGCTTTGCCCTGGAGAGATCGATATCCAGGAACTTTGGCCCGGTAGGACCGGTGGTGATGTATGGCAGGTTGATGTTCGTCTTCATCTTCTGGGAGAGCTCGATCTTTGCATTCTCGGCGGCATCTCTCAGTCGCTGCATCGCGATGGGGTCCGTGCGGAGGTTGATACCCTCCTTCTTCTGGAACTCCTCTACCAGGTAGTCCACGATCCTGTTGTCAAAGTCGTCCCCGCCGAGGTGGTTGTTCCCCGAAGTCGCCTTCACCTCGAATACACCATCTCCGAGCGTGAGGATGGAGACATCGAATGTCCCGCCTCCCAGGTCGTAGACAAGCACAGTGACGTCCTGCTCCTTGTCGATCCCGTACGCAAGCGCGCTCGCAGTGGGCTCGTTGATGATCCGCAGCACGTCGAGGCCCGCGATGCGCCCGGCGTCCTTGGTGGCCTGACGCTGGGCGTCGTTGAAGTAAGCGGGGACCGTTATCACTGCCTTCGTGATCTTCTCCCCAAGGTACGCCTCTGCATCGGTCTTCAGCTTCTGAAGGATCATGGCTGATATCTCCTGGGGAGTGTAACTCTTATCGTCGATCTTTACCTTCTCTGAAGAGCCCATCTTCCTCTTGATGGACTGGATGGTCCGGGTGGGATTGGTAACCGCCTGCCTCTTGGCGAGGCTCCCCACCAGGCGCTCGCCGTCCTTCGTGAACGCTACTACCGAAGGCGTGGTGCGCTGCCCTTCTGCATTGGGGATTACGATTGGCTTGCCGGCTTCCATGACTGCCATGCACGAGAACGTAGTCCCCAGATCTATTCCCAGTATCTTTTCTTTTGCCATTATTCACTCACTCTCCTTTCCTTTCGACACTGTCACTTTCGCATACCTTATGACTTTGTCATGCATGCGGAACCCGCAGCAGACCTCGTCGATCACTGTTCCCTCTTCATCCTCTGATTGCACACAGGCGATGGCCTCGTGCTCATTTGGATCGAATTTCCTGCCTTTTGCCTCGATGGGCACGATGCCGTGGCGCTCAAGCACTGCCTGGAACTGCTTGTGGATCTGCTCCAGGCCTTCGCGTGCCGACTCGGGGTTTGCTGAGAGTGCCCGGCTGAAATTATCTACCACTCCCAGGAGATCAACGGCGAACTCCTCGATGGCATATTTCACCCTGGTATCAATGTCCCTGCCAACCCTCTTCCTGTAGTTTTCAAAGTCGGCTGCAAGGCGGATGAACCTGTCATTCAGCTCATCGTATTTCTTCTGCAACTCCTCCAGGCCGGAAGGAGGCTCGACAAGATTAACACCAGATTCTTGCTCTTTTTTTGCATCAGAGTCAAAATTTTCCTCCTCTTGGGATTCAGCCATACCAATATCATTTATCTATTGCATTGTAGTTCTATATAAAGTTACTTATCTTTTTACTCCGTGCAAGCCTGTTACCAGTGTGATACGATCAAAAACGGTATGAGATCGGGTTTGTTCTTTCCGGGTTCTGGAATGAGAGAGGTTCAGTCCCTTTCCCGCCCGCGCATCTTGGGGGGCAGGTGCTTCCACCGCCACGCGCCGGTGGAAATGGCCTCCCTGTCAATGCCGTTTCTCTGGCCCCATTCCCCGAGGAATTTCAACCATGCCCGGTGAAGGTCAGGGTGAACAGTTCGCACATGGCAGAACTCGCTCTCGAGCATTGCAGGGCACATCCAGCACCCGACTCGCTCAAGCCCCTCCTCGTACAGGGGGTTGCAGGGGAGGTTTCGCCACCATATGTAGAGAAAGACTTCGAGCGCCCTCCAGTTCCTGATAGGCGAGATATTGATCTGCGACGGGTTGAATGGATTTCTCGCGGTGGCGGGAAGCCCTGCACGGGCGAACGATTCGTACCATCGGTTTCCCTGGATCGTGATGCATTCGCCCTTTCCTAAAAGCCACTCTTTGACCGGGGCCAGTTTCAGCACTTCGCAGCACCACCGGTCGTCCTTCCTCGGGGGGCCGCGCCGTTCTGCCTCACGCCAGAAGTTCCTCCCCCGTAGGATCGTCCTGATACCGAGGCTTTTTACGAACTCAACGGTCTCGGGAAATTCCATCCCGGTATCGACAAAGAATGCCTCCCCGTACCCTGCCCTGCGCGCAAGCTCGAGCGTTGCGGTGCTGTCCTTTCCCCCAGAGAACGAGATGTTTACGCACCGGTGGCCTTCTGCCTGCTGCCTGATGAAGCGGATTGCGTTCCGCTCGAGGTTCTTGAGATGCTGCCTGTTACGTGTTATTACAGTGTCCCAGTCAGGGTCTGGGTATTCCACTGAATTGACGCGGCCCACTTCCTTTACCTTCACCATTCCCCCGGCGGCCATCCCAACACCACCATTCCCGTTCCACCTGAGGATCACCCCCCCGTCCGGCACTTTCCTCCCTGCAGGATATCGCTTGCCGCCTATCCGCCTCCCCTCGCCCACATCTCTGCAGGCCCCCTGCAGCTCCCCAAGCTCGAGTACGTTCCTTGTTGCCGTGGGCATCACGAACGGGAGCGACTCGAACGTCAGTTCCAGCCCGTATTTCTTTGACACCGGGTCGTACGAGAGCCACCCGAACCTCCCTCCGTTCGCAATCACCAGGTCCTTCCTATCCATCCCGCCGGTCTTGTTGAGCACGATGACCCTAGGGAGCCTTCCGGTCCCATGACGCTCGCGCAAGAGCCTGACCAAAAGGTCGCGATCCGCCCTGAGCGCGGGTCGGGCATCGTAGGGGCGAAGAAGCGGGATGGCACAGCCTTCCGCGCCGCACCCGCATATCCTGCCCAGCAGCGGGATGTTGCACCGGGTGCACCAGTAAAGGACCTTTTTTACGGGGGGTTCTCTCATCCTGCAGATAGGTACCCTGCCCGAAGCGATAATGATTGACCAGCAGGACAGGGACATGGTCGCCAGCATCTCCTTCTGCACGAGAGCCGGCATCACGCTCATATCCCATGATCTCACATAGATGACTATGAAGTGGGCACTGCTCTCGGTGTGGAACAAGGAGGGGATCGTGGACCTTGCGGGAGAACTGCACCGCCATAACGTTGCACTCCTGAGCTCGGGGGGAACCGGGGCCGCCCTGAAGGAGGCTTCGATCCCCTTTACCGAGGTATCGTCATACACGGGCTCGACCGAGATGATGAATGGGAGGGTCAAGACGCTCCATCCCCGCATCCATGGCGGCCTCCTCGGGAGGCGGGGGATTGACGACGGGGTGATGCAGGCGGAAGGAATTCTCCCCATCGACCTTCTTGTCGCAAACCTCTATCCTTTCGAGGAGATGGCAAAAAAGGGTCTCCCGCTGGAGGATCTCGTCGAGTATATCGATATAGGCGGCCCGGCGATGATACGGGCAGCAGCCAAGAACCACAGGGACGTGGCGGTGGTCACGGACCCCTCGGACTACCCGCTGGTCAGGGATGCGCTCAGGGCAGGTGGGTTTTCGGCAGAACAACGTCTCCTGCTTGCAAAGCGGGCATTTGCCCGGACCGCCGCCTATGATGCAGCAATCAGCAACTACCTTTACAGCTCCGGAACCGGATTCCCGGAGGTCTATACCGTCCAGTTCCGGAACGGGAGGACCCTTCGGTACGGCGAGAACCCCCACCAGTCCGGCGCCGTGTACGGCAATGCCGGAATTGCGGGGAGCGAGCCACTCCAGGGCAGGCAGATGTCCTATAACAACTACCTTGACCTGTCGGCTGCAGCAGGCCTCGTCCGGGAGTTCTCCGAGCCTGCTGCGGTGATCGTCAAGCACAACAATCCCTGCGGGGTAGCAGTCGGAAAGACGCTTGCCGAAGCCTACCTCCATGCCAGGGAGGCTGACCCGATCTCCGCATACGGGTCGGTCGTGGCACTCAACCGGGACGTGGACGGGGTCCTTGCAAAAGAGATCGCGGCCACTTTCGTGGAGGTCGTGGCTGCGCCGCGGTACACCCACGATGCACTCGACATTTTCCGGAAGAAAGAAAACCTCCGGCTGTTAAATCTCCCTGCCCCTGCCCGGGACTGGGAAATCAGGAGTATTGACGGCGGCATCCTTGTCCAGCATACCCCGCCGTTCCAGGAACACTGGGAAGTGGTCACCGACCGGGACGCTACCCCCGCCGAGAATCGGGCGATGAAGTTTGCCTGCAGGGTCTGTGCCCATACACGGAGCAATGCCATCGTCTTTGCGGATGCGACAAGGACCCTCGGGATCGGCGCCGGCCAGATGAGCCGTGTCGACGCGGCAAAGATCGCGATAGAGAAGTCCCGCTTTTCCCTAGCGGGGTCCGCGGTGGCCTCCGACGCATTCCTGCCGTTCCCTGATACGCTCGAAGTTGCCGCCGCGGCAGGCGCCACCGCACTGGTGCAGCCAGGCGGCTCGATCCGGGATAAGGAAGTTATCGAGGCCGCAAACCGCCTGGGAGTTGCGATGATCTTCACGGGAATCCGCCATTTCAGGCATTAATAAGAGTCGCACACTTTTTTTCGAAGATAGCTTTAAATTACCGCTGATGGCACATATCTCTGCAATACGTGGTGATTTACATGGATTATGGCAACATGCTCGGAGACTCCCTGGGCTATGCAAAGGACGGCCTCGTTGGCCACTGGAAACGCTGGATACTGCTGATCATATCCACGATCATATTCCCACTCATGATGGGATACACGATGGAGATCTGGAGGGGAAAGACGCCAGCCCCCGAACCGACACAGTGGGGGAAGCTTTTCATCGATGGGCTGAAGCTCCTTGTCGCCGCGATCATCTATGCGATTCCCGTCATACTCATCATCCTCGTGTTCGGAGGGTACGCGTTCTTCGCGGCCATCCAGGAGGCAGCAATGAGCGGTGATCCCGAGTTCTTCACAAACAACATGGAAGTACTCATGCCACTCGTGGCGGCATTCATGGTCGGCCTCCTGATCGCCCTCATCGTAGCCATCATCCTCTCGCTCTTCTCCACCATCGGGTTTGTCCGGATGGCGAGGACCGAGAGATTCGGCGAGGCATTCAACTTCGGGGCGATCCTCGAAACTATCAGGAAGATCGGGTGGGGCAGCTACATCCTTGCATTGATCATCCTCTTCATCGTGGCGGGAATCATCTGGTTCGTGATCAACCTCTTCAATGCGATCCCCTTCATCGGCTGGATCATCACCCTTATCCTCCTCCCGTTCATGATCATCTTCGAGGCCCGCTATATCACCAGGGTCTATGAAGCCTCGGGTGCGGCTCCTGGCTCCAGCTAAGAGCGTCTCCAACCCACTTTTTTTATACCCGCGGGAACAAATTTACAGATCGTGATGGGATTTCCATGACAGATCGTTTTATTCCCCGGTAACATCCGGTTTTTCGACACCACTCTCCGGGATGGGGAGCAGACCCCCGGCGTTTCGCTGAATCCTGGTCAGAAACTTGAGATCGCCACGATGCTCTCGGATATCGGGGTGCACGTGGTGGAAGTCGGCTCAGTTGCAGCCTCAGACGGAGAACGCGAAGCCCTCAGGCTCATCTCCGATGCCGGCCTGAACGCAGAAATCTGTACGTATGTCAGGGCGGTAGTCCAGGACATCGACTCTGCCGCTGATTATGGCGCTGATTCGGTCCACCTCGTCATACCGGTGAGCGACCTTCACATCGAGAAGAAGATGCGGAAGACCAGGGCGCAGATCTCCGAGATGGCGTTCTCCGCGGTAACCTATGCACGGGAGCGGGGGCTCATCGTGGAGCTCTCGGGTGAGGACGCCTCAAGGGCCGACCCGGCGTTTGTGCAGGAGATCTTCGCCGGTGGCATCGAGCGTGGCGCAGAACGCCTCTGCTTCTGCGACACGGTGGGCCTGCTGACCCCGGAGCGGGTTGCAGAAGTGATCCCGCACCTCTGCCTCGCACCCCTGAGCATCCACTGCCATGATGACCTGGGGATGGCCATGGCAAACACGGTCGCTGCGCTCCGTGCGGGTGCACAGTGTGCGCATGTCACGGTGAACGGCATGGGGGAGCGCGCGGGAAATACGCCGCTTGAAGAGCTGGTGATGGCGCTTGAACTCCTCTACCATTACCCCACCGGGATCAAGACGAGGGAGATATACCATCTCTCATCGCTTGTATCAAGGATGACAGGGGTCCCGCTCCCCACCAACAAGGCCATCGTGGGGGAGATGGCATTCACCCACGAGAGCGGTATCCATGCCCACGGTGTCCTTCGCGAACCGAGCACCTACGAGCCCGTGCCGCCCGAGAGGGTCGGAAGGAAACGGCGTATCATGCTCGGGAAGCACTCGGGATCTGCCGCGGTCGAGGCGGCACTCGCAGAGATGCACTATCACCCGGATGAGAGCCAGTTGAAAGAGATCCTGAAGAGGATAAAGGCCCTCGGGGACAAGGGGACGAGGATCACCGACACAGATCTCATCGCGGTAGCTGAAGCGGTGATGGCCATCGAGTGCCGGCCGGTACTGAAGATGAAGCAGTTCACCGTGGTAAGCGGGAGCAATGTCATTCCTACCGCCTCGGTTACGATGGACGTGCGGGGCGAGGAGGTGACGGGGGCGTCCACGGGTGCAGGGCCTGTCGATGCAGCCATGGAAGCACTCCGGAGATCGGTTGCCGCCGTTGCCGACATACGGCTCGAGGAGTACCACGTAGACGCAATCCACGGGGGAACCGATGCGCTCGTGGATGTGACGGTAAGATTAAGTAAGGACGGAAAGATAATTACGTCTCGCGGCGCCCGCACGGACATCATCATGGCAAGCGTCGAAGCGGTGATCGCCGGCATGAACAGACTTCTGAGGGAAGAGAATGAAGACCGGAGCCAAAATACTCATTGAAGGGCTGCAACGCGAAGGGGTGGAGACAATATTCGGCTACCCCGGCGGTGTAGTGTTGCCGATTTATGATGAACTCTACAATTCGTCATTGCGGCACATCCTTGTACGGCATGAACAGGCAGCCGCCCATGCCGCTGACGGGTTCGCCCGCGCCAGCGGCAGGGTTGGCGTATGCCTGGCCACCTCCGGTCCGGGGGCATGCAACCTGGTGACCGGGATCGCAACTGCCTACATGGACTCAGTTTCCATTGTGGCGCTGACCGGACAGGTCCCGACAAGCCTCCTTGGAAACGATGCCTTCCAGGAGTCTGATATCACCGGCATCACGCTGCCCATCACCAAGCACAACTATCTCGTCAAGAGGACCGAGGAACTGGGGCACGTCATCAGGGAGGCGTTCTACATCTCGCGCACAGGAAGACCGGGACCTGTCCTGATTGACCTCCCGAAGGATGTCAGCACAAAGGAGATCGAATACGAATACCCCGAGTCGGAGCAGGTGAACCTCCGGGGATACCAGCCGACCTACAGGGGGCACACCAGGCAGATCGACAAGGCAATCGAGATGATGATGGAGGCCGAGCGGCCCCTCCTCTACGTGGGAGGTGGCGTGATCAGCTCGAACGCCTCGGCGGAACTCGTCAGTCTTGCCGAGATGATGGGGATCCCGGTGACCACCACCCTGATGGGAATCGGGGCAATCCCGTGCGACCATCCCCTCAACCTGGGGATGCTCGGCATGCATGGGACCAGGTATGCAAATTATGCGGTCACCGAGTCCGACCTCCTCATAGCCATCGGGGTAAGGTTCGATGACCGGGTGACAGGCAAGCTGGACACATTCGCGTCCCAGGCCCGGATCATCCATGTCGACATCGACCCCGCCGAGATTGGAAAGAACAAGCGGGTAGACGTGCCTATCGTCGGGGATTCGAGAGCAGTTCTCCAGGAAATGCGGGAGCGCATCCAGAAGAGGAAAGAATACGAACGGTGGCTCTCCCGCATCCGCACCTGGAAGGAGAAATTCCCGATGAGATATCCAAGGGACGGGGTGCTGCGTCCGCAGTTCGTGATCGAGCAGCTCTCGGAACTCCTTGCGGGTGAGGGCATCATCGTCAGCGAGGTGGGGCAGAACCAGATGTGGACTGCCCAGTATTACTGTTTCCGCCATCCCCGGACCTGGATCACCTCTGGGGGCCTCGGTACAATGGGATACGGCTTCCCCGCGGCGATGGGCGCCCACTTTGCCCGTCCCGATCAGGTGGTCTTCGATATTGCCGGCGACGGGAGCTTCCAGATGAACATCCAGGAGCTTGGGACAGTCTCCCACTACCAGATCCCTGTCAAGGTTGCCATCCTGAACAACCGGTTCCTCGGGATGGTCCGGCAGTGGCAGGAGCTCTTTTACGATCGCCGGTACTCTTACACGGAACTTCCGGCTGTCGACTTCGTGAAGATCGCGAATGCGTATGGGATCGATGGTATGAGGGTCGAGGACTCAAAGGATGTGAAACCTGCCCTCCAGGCGGCGATCGAGACCGATGGCCCGTTCATCCTGGACTTCCGGGTCGAGCGCGAGGAGAACGTCTTCCCCATGGTGCCGGCAGGAGCTGCCATCAACGAGATGATCGGGGGTTACAGCGAATGAAGCCGCATACCCTGAGCGTGCTGGTGGAGAATAAACCGGGTGTCCTCTCCAGGGTCACCGGGCTCTTCTCGCGGCGCGGCTTCAATATCGAGAGCCTCGCGGTCGGCACCTGCGAGGAGCCGGACATGAGCAGGATCACCATCGTCTGCATCGGCGACGACGCCCAGATTGAGCAGGTGATGAAGCAGTTGAACAAGCTCATCGACGTGATCAAGGTCTCCGACATCACCGAAAACGACCGCGTGGAGCGCGAACTCGCGCTCATCAAGGTCACCGCCGAGCCAGGGAGCAGCCGGGCTGAGATCATGCAGATCGCAAGCATCTTCCGGGCACAGATCATCGATGTGGGCAGCAGGACTGTTGTCCTCTCTGTGACGGGGGACACAGAAAAGATCGATGCCCTCGAGAAGCTGTTGCGCCAGTACGGAGTCAAGGAGCTGGTCCGGACAGGAAAGATCGCCATACTCCGCGGCACAAAGACGGTGAAGAGCGCGAAATAAAAGAGATCTCTTTTTTATTTTCCCAATTCATGCAGTGAACCAGCCGTTTACCCCTTTGCCTTGAATAACAGCCATTCGTTCTCTCCCGCACGTTTGAACCTGACCAGGATATACCTTCCACTGAGCCGGTTTCCCTGCAGTACGACCTCAATGCGGTCCTCTTCCCAGTTCATGAGATTGAAGGTTCCTTTGTCCCATATCTCGACTTCGCCCGCACCATACTCCCCCTCGGGAATGCTTCCCTCGAAATCCGCATACGCGAGCGGATGGTCTTCGGTCCGGACCGCCAGGTGCTTATTTCCCGGCAACTCGGGAACACCTTTTGGCACTGCCCAGGAGACAAGCACTCCTTCGTGTTCCAGGCGAAAGTCGAAATGGCGGTGGCGTGAGTGGTGTTCCTGGACAACGAAGACAGGGTCACCCGTCCCTCTTTCGACGGTTCCGGGAGGTTCAGGCGTCTTTGTGAAATCCCTCTTATATGAGTATTCGTGAAGGGTCATGCGTTCAACTCTTTGATCCGGCAATCCCATCCATTTTTTTAATGTGAGGCAGGAGAATAGACCCGTGGATGGTCAATCATATAATCCCTCCGGTAAAATACTATGCTCGTGCGCACACTCATCCTGGGAGGGGGTCTTTCCGGCATCACCCTCGCACACCTGCTCCGCAGGCGCGGACAGCAGGTGACGGTCCTCGAGGCTGAAGAGCGGATCGGTGGGCTCTGTCGTTCCCGGACAGAGAACGGGTTCACGTTCGATACTGGCGGGTCGCATATCATCTTCTCGAGAGACACAGAGGTCCTCGAATTCATGCAGAACGTCCTTTCCTCAAACCGGGAGAAGCGGACGAGGAACACCAGGATCATGTACAGGGACATCCTGGTGAAATATCCGTTCGAGAACGGCCTCGCCTCCCTTCCAAAGGACGATCTCTTCTTCTGCATCAATGAATTCATCAAGACCTACGTAAAGTCCGAGAAGGGGGAGATCCCTCCTCCTGCCAATTTCGCAGAATGGATATACGCCACGTTCGGGAAGGGGATCGCCGATCTCTACATGATTCCATACAACGAAAAGATCTGGAACTATCCCCCGGCATCAATGTCTGCACACTGGGTCGAGGGGAGAGTGCCGAGGCCCCCGGTCGAAGACGTGATAAGATCTGCCATAGGAATAGAGACGGAGGGGTACACCCACCAGTCGGTCTTCACCTACCCGGCAGAAGGCGGGATAGAGGCCCTGGTCGCATCCATTGCCAGTGGAATCGAGGACTGCATAGTGACTGGTTTTCCTGTCCGATCGCTTGCATTCAGGGACGGCGCCTGGGAAGCCAGTGACGGGAAACGGACGAGCCGGGGAGACAGGGTGATCAGCACCATCCCACTCCCGCACCTCATGCCCTGCCTCGATGATGTCCCGGTGAGGGTGCAGGAGGCGATACGTGCCCTCCGCTACAACTCGGTCTGCTGCGTGCAGGTGGGGATCAGGGGGACGGTCCCCGATATTTCATGGCTCTACATCCCTGACAGGGAACAGAGCCTCGCGAACCGGATCTCGTTTCCCTCCAATTTCAGCAGCCATGTGGCCCCCGCGGGTCATGCGGGCATCCTGGCCGAGATCACCTACAACGAAGGCGACGAAGTCTCCCGCATGACCGATAGCGATCTCGTCAGTCACGTGATTGAATCCCTCGAGCGGATGGGATTCCTCACCCCGGAACAGGTGGTCCATACCGCGGTGGACCATCAGAAGTTTGCCTACGTGGTATACGACCTTGCATACCCTGAGAATATCAGGATCATCCGGGAATTTTTCCAGGCGAAGGGGATCACCCTTGTCGGGAGGTTCTCAAGGTTTGAGTACCTGAACATGGACGGCTGCATACGCCAGGCCATGGAGTGCGTGAGGAACTGGTCGTGAAGGTCAATTTCTTCGTGGAAGACATGCTCTTCTTCCGATTTATCGGATGTGCGACGGTTGCAAAGACACTTTACCTCCAGCTCCAGAACGAGCCGGGGATAGATGTCTCATGGAAGAGTTTTTCAAACCACGCAGACATCGTGCATTACCACACCTTCGGCCCCATCGCAGGGCTCAATCGCCGGATGTCCAGGGGGAAGAAGATCCTGACCGCGCATTCCACTCCCAGAATCAACATGGGAAATATTGCCCTCGCGCGCGCCATCAACAAGAGGTATCCAAAGATCTACCGGAGGTTCGATCATATCATCACCATCTCCCGGCCCTGCCACGACGAGGTCACTGCCATGATCCCAGAGATGCCGGTGACGATGATCCCAAACGGCGTGAACCGGGACTTCTTCAGGAGGGACGAAGAGAAGAGGGCAGCGTTCAGGGAGTACTACGGCATACCCGACGAACAGGAGGTCGTGCTCACGGTGGCCCAGCTCACCCCAAGGAAAGGTCTCTACGATTTCCTGGCGCTCTCCCGCATCTTTCCGGACAAGAAATTCGTCTGGATCGGAGGGTTTCCGTACGGCGCACTCTCGAAGGACTACGGGAAGATCAAGCACCTGAAGTTGCGATGCGGGGAGAATGTGCTCTTCCCGGGCAACGTGAACGATATCATCAAGCCCTACAGCGCGGCAGACGTCTTCTTCATGCCATCCTTTGCCGAGACATTTGGCCTGGTCATCCTGGAAGCCCTCTCCTGCGGTCTTCCTGTGATTGCGAGGGATATCCCCGAATTCCATGACATTTACGGCAAGAACATCCTTTATTTCTCGGACCGCGAAGACGCACGCGCCCTGATTGAGGACCGCACTGCGCTGAACCATTGTGCGGCGGCCGCAAGGGATTTCACGTCGCAGTTCGATTTAAAGGATATCGCCGCACGGCATGTCAGGCTGTACAGGGAGCTCGTGGAATGAAGATCTCAGTGGTAATCCCCTCGTTTAACGAGTCTGCGAATATTGTTTCGTGCCTCGAATCATTGAACCGCCAGACCATTCCGAGGCAGGACTACGAGATCATTGTCGTGGACGGTGGCTCCAGCGATTCCACGAGGGATCTTGCGGAGTCCCTTGCTGACCTGGTCTTCATCCAGACCAGCAGGAAGGTGGGTGGGGCGCGAAACGATGGCGCGATGAGGGCGCAAGGCCCCATTCTGGCGACCACGGATGCCGATTGCATCATCCCGCGCAACTGGCTCGAGGTCATACTCGATGACTTTGGACGGCATCCCGACGCGGTGCAGCTCTATGGGCCTGTCGATCCCATCGAAAAGACCCTCAAGAACCACCTTTCCCTTGCCTTTGCGAACACTTTTGCAAGGCTTGGCTACTATACCCATACACTCTATTACACGCTCGGATGCAACACGGCATTCCGGAAGGAGGCATTTTTCCGGGCCGGGATGTACCACTTCGTGGATGCAGGCGACGACCTGGAGATTGCCAGGCGGATGAAGAAGGTGGGAAGGGTGATGTTTGACAACAGGATGAGGGTAGGGTTCTCCATGCGCAGGTACGAGCAGTTCGGGACGCTCAAGTCCCTCTATGAATGGCTCTATATCGTTGCACACGGGGGTTCCTCCGAAAAGCACCAGTATACCCGCAGGGAATACAAATAGGGGCACATTGACGCCCTTGCAAC
Source organism: Methanoregulaceae archaeon PtaB.Bin056 (assembly GCA_002067095.1). Taxonomy (GTDB): domain Archaea; phylum Halobacteriota; class Methanomicrobia; order Methanomicrobiales; family Methanospirillaceae; genus Methanolinea_A. Next base: position 9,241 of record MVQD01000106.1, on the reverse strand, counting down.
CCCAAACGAGAACCCGATTTGCAATGTCTTCTCTTCACCCTACAGACCCGAATCACCTCTCTCCTGCAGATGTGCATGAGAAGGTCCGGAATTTCAACCAGTCAGAGTTCGCCCGCCTGCTGGAAATGGAGATACTCGAGGCGCGCCCCGGGTACGCACGGGTGAGGATGGATTCCGATGGGAAGCGGAACCTGCGGGGGTTTGCCCATGGGGGGGCCATATTCGCACTCGCCGATCAGGCCTTCGGCATCGCGGCAAACCTGGGGGGTGTGGATGAAGTTGCGCTCTCCGCGCAAATATTCTACCTCGCCCCTGCAAAGGGAATTCTCACTGCAATTGCCGAATGCACGGGGGAGACCGCACAGTATTCAAGCTATACTGTGCGGGTCTTTCGCGACGATATGCTCGTGGCGACCTTCGAAGGGCAGGGAAAAAAGCAGCACAGGTGATGAGGGGCGCGTCCATTTTCCCCCTGGATCTGTTCATTTGAATCCTCCCTCCCTGGGACCAGACTGAATTTTCTCCTGTAAACCCGGCATATTCTCCGAATGCGAAGTGAACGCCAGAATATACACGGGTAAAAGTGCGATCTCCTGTGAAATGGGTCCGCGGCCGGATCTTTTACAAAAAAATGAGGATAATCAGTTATATGTCCTGAACGGCAGGGACTGGTCATAGATCCTGTACCGCTCGCCGTTGACCAGGTTGATGAACACCTCTACCCTGTCGGTCCCCCGGGTCCCTTCGATCTCGACTTTCGAGTTCACCTGAGGCTTCTCGATGCTCTCGGTAATCACCTGACCATCGGATCGCGTGACCGTGACATCCATTGAGTGTACGAAATTTGTTCCTCTTCCACCCCTGTAGGTCGCAATAATGCTCGGGGTGATTGCGACGGTATTCCGGTCGACCTGGACATCAACCATGTATTGCGCAGGCATCGGGCCCTCGATGTATCCGAGGGTAGGCGTCGCGACCGGGGTCGCAACGGTCGGAATGGCGGTGGGCTGTGCCGTGGTGGGAACAGGTGTCTGGACCTGCGTGGCCGGCCCTGTGGACGGCTGGGTGCAGCCGGCGCCAAGGACAAGGAGTCCCGCAAACGCACAGAGCACCACAAAGATGATTGCCTTCATGAGTAGAGCTTCATCGCGCAATTATAAGAGTTTTCTGAGAGGCTCGCGCGGAATGAAGGAGTACTTTCTTTGTTATCCTGGAATTTTACCTCTCTTCGAGGACGCTGCCTGTTGAGACCCCTTTGAAATCCTGCACCCCGCGTTGCAGGGCATTCTGCAAGGTCACAGTGATAGCGGAGAGTATTTCCGGGTATCCAGGCAAGTTCTCGACATGGATGAGATCGACAGGGTAATATCGCAATTATACCAGTCCATAAGTTTTGACCGGGGAGACCGCCCACGACTCGACATGCTCAGGCATATCTTCCTCCCGGAAGGAGTGCTGATTAATAACAAGGGTGATGATCCCCTCATATTCTCCGTTGACAGATTCATCGACGTGGTAGAGGAACGGGTTCGCCAGGGCGCCCTCGAGGAATTCGAAGAGAGAGAGGTGTGGTCCCGCACGGAGCATTTTGGCAGGATTGCCCAGCGGTTCAGCACCTACGAAGCACGTTTCAACCGGAAAGATCCAAAACCCTCCTCCTTTGGGATCAACAGTATTCAACTGATAAAGTTGGGATCCGCCTGGATGATAGTGTCAATCATCTGGAACGACGAGACTGGGGAGATGAGAATACCTGGAAAGTACCTGCCGGAACATAAATCCCATTGACTGAAGAGTCCGTTTATATAATATCATTGCATACATCTCGCTGAAAGGGAGGGGGGACGATTGAGACCTGTTGAGAGGAAACTGCCATTTTCATACCTCCTCATGGGAATCATTTTCCTGATCATCGTCATTGTCCTCCTCGCCGGCATCTGGATCAATCACGCGAACTCTGCCAGTCATGCAAAAGAGAATGCAGAACGACTCCGGGCAATGACGGAATCGCACATGGATAACTCCTTCAGGATGATTGACACCGGCCTGAAGCTCTACGACAATACCTACAACCAGGAGATGCGGGATGGGTTCGATATTTTCATGGCAGAATATCTCGATGCGAAAGGAGACCCCTCTCTGATGGACCTTCCTGCGCTCAAGGACAGGATCGGTGGAATGGATATTCATCTCATCAATGATCATTGTGTCATCGAGCATTCATCATCACCACTGGAGGTTGGGCTCGATTTTTCGGTTATTTATCCTGATTTCTGTCAATATCTTCGCAATATATGGAATTCTTCGGGATATTACCCCGACAGGGTCGTGATGGAATGGTATACGGGGGCACTCACAAAATACGGGTATATGCCTTCACCTGATCACCGCTACATCATTGAGCTTGCGCTTCGTTCGGAATCATTTGCAGGGGAGAGGATGGATCTCCAGTACAGCGACGTAGTTGAGGAGGTGAAGGCATTCAATCCCTACCTGGAAGAAGTCCTTTTGTTCCAGAAACAGAAGAGGCTGATGTACAACACCAGCTATGTTCCCACCCCCGAAGAATCAGAGATGCTCGACTACATCCTCTGGGAGAACCGGTCTACCCAGGTGATAACAGACGAAAATGCAGGAAAAACAGTGGTCTGGCAGGTCATCGACCTTCGTGACCCGGATTATGCTGCTGACATGAGCATCTTTGCAAAACTCACCTTTGACGACGCGATGCTCAATAGAGAGATAGACAATATTGGAATCCTGCATGGCTTTGCCGCATTGCTCGTCATTTTTTCAGGAGGGCTGATCGCGGTCACGGTCTCGCGAAAACTCTCAAGGCCCATCGAGAAGCTCGTTGAGGATGTCAACATGATTGCCGAAGGGGACCTGGATCATTCGGTCAGGCCTTCCCCCAGTCTCGAGCTCTCGAACCTTTCCGACAGCATCCAGCTCATGGTCGACCGTCTGAAAGCACAGATCCGGCAGTGCGATGCCAGCGAGGAGCGCTTCATGGAACTCGTCCAGCTCCTCCCCCAGGGGGTCTTTGAGACCGATCTCAACGGGAATATCACATTTGCCAACCCCACCGCGTTCGAGGTCTTTGGGTATTCCCTACAAGATTTCGAGAGAGGGATCAATATATTCGACATCCTGGCACCCGGAGATCATCTGCTGGCGAGAGCGCGATTCGGGGAGATCCTGGAAGGAAAGAAGTCCCAAGGGTCTGAATATTCAGGGATCCGCAAAGATGGCAGCACATTTCCCATCATGGTCTATTCTGCGGCACGAAAAGACCTGGGAATCGTGAATGGAATACGCGGAACGATTGTGGATATTACCCACCTAAAGAAGGTCGAAGAAGAGATAAGAAAAATGAATGCCGAGCTGGAAGCCAGGGTTGCCCAGCGGACTTCCGAACTCGAATTTGCGACCCGGGAAATGGAGGCATTCACCTATTCGGTCTCGCATGATCTCCGCGGCCCGCTTCGGGCTATTGACGGGTTTTCCCACCTCCTCTCCGAGTCAGCAGGTCCCTGCCTTGATGAGAGGCAACAGCACTTCATCAATGTGATCAGGCATAACGTGGAACTGATGGACAGTCTCATCGACGGTCTCCTTGCACTCTCCCGGATGGGCCGGCAGGAACTGAAGCGTGAATGGATATCTCCCGAACCAATGGTGCGTGAAGTCATGGCTGAATTTCTGAACCAGGCGCCGGGCCGAAAGATCGATGTAAGGATTGGTTCGTTGCCGGAGTGCTACGCCGACCCCGCAATGCTCCGACAGGTGTTCACGAACCTCATTGGCAACGCAGTGAAATTCACAAGGAAAACTGAAAATGCACAGATCGACATAGGATCTCTCTTCAGGGATGAAAAGACCGTGTATTATGTGCGGGACAACGGTGCCGGTTTTGATATGAAGTATGCGAACAAACTCTTCATGGAATTCCAGCGACTGCACACGCAGGAGGAATACGAGGGGTCGGGTATCGGCCTTGCAATCGTTGATCGCATCATCAGGCGGCATGGCGGAGAGATCTGGGCAGAGAGCGAACCAGGGCATGGGGCGACATTCTATTTCTCTCTTGGTGAGGAGTCCTGACCACCCCGGATTGTGCATCGGAGGGATCTCGTGTGCCCTCGGGAATGTTCCCTCATTCCGCCTTGATGAGAATGACGAGGGGAAAATTCTGGGTTCTCAATGCTTTGAAAAATCCCTCGCACAAGGGTGAATACAGCATTTGGAACCCTGGATCCATGAGATCAGGAATAATTCCAGAAGTAATTCCTCTCAAGAACCAATGTCCTCCCGAGAGGAAGAGATGACAGCCGGGGCTCCATCCGAACAGAGGATAGAATATTTGATTGAACCAGGAATAAGGCATTATCACTCCAAAAACGCCAAGAGACTTGTTTAATAGGAATCAGGGATTACAGAGTGTCCATGAGACCTCATCCTTCTCTTATGCTGGTGATCCTCGCTGTCCTCTTTCTTGCAGCAGGGTGCATGCAGACATCCCCGCCCGTTGCCCCGGCAACCACCTTCCCAACTCCTTTGGTAGAAATGTCGCCGGTTCCCACGATCGGGCAAGGGTCCTCCGTTCACCTCTATCCCGCAACGTCGCTCGAAATAAAGGAATACGTGGACAACGCCGCGTCCTGGGCAAAGGAGAATGGAAAAGAGGCCGCTATCGCTGCATTTCACAATGCATCAGGCCCCTTCGTCAATGGCGATGTATACGTGTATGCCCTCGATTATTCGGGAGTTGCACTTGCCCTCCCCTTCCAGCCCGGCATGGTCGGGACCGATTTCCGCCCGCTGAAGGACGCAGCCGGAAAACCGTACACTGAGATCGAGATCCAGCTGGCAAAGGGAGGTGGAGGGTATGTCCTTTACCGTTACCCGTATCCTGCAGGCGAAAAGCAGAGCATGCTCAAGATCAGCTATGTGCGCCCTGTCGACGATACCTACTGGATAGGGGCGGGGATATATACCCGTGAGGACCTCCTCATTGACAACGAACTTCGCCAGTTCGTCGCAGAGGCAAGGGCCTATGGGCTTGACCAGGGCCGCGAGAGGGCCACTGCTGCATTCAACAACCAGAGCGGCCCATTCATACGCGGAGACCTCTACGTCTTCGCCTATGATTACAACGGGACGGTGCTCTCATGGCCCTACCAACCGGAGCAGGTCGGCGTAAACCGGCTCAACGTGACCGACCCGGTCGGCAACCATCACGTACAGGAGTTCCTAAGCGTGGCAAAGAGCGGCGGGGGAATGGTCGGTTACTACTCTGTGAACCCATTTACCAACAGGACGGACCTGAAAATCAGTTACGTGACTGACGTCGACGGGACCTGGATGCTCGGTGCAGGGAAATACATCGAGCCCGGGCAGGTCACGCTGCGGGCCTGAAGGAGAGCAGAATGGAGAACGCGATCCTCCACGCCAACCTTTTTACCCATGGTAAAGTATACCATTGCTCGAACTGTCATGACTGACAACCCGGATGCGGGCGCAGTCTCACCCCTCTGCATGGTATGCGCCCACCTCCACCGCAATGTGAGCTCCCCGGCATGCGATGCATTCCCCGAAGGAATTCCAGAGGAGATCCTTCTGGGATGGCGCCATGTCTGTCCCTTTCCTGACGACCGAGGGATTGGGTTTCGGAAAATATCAGGCGAACCATCATTCTTCATTGCAGGATTGCATCCAGCGACCCTCTTCCGTGTGACCGCAGCCGGGTCTTACGAACGCTATGTCCCGATCCTTGACCTGTGGGAGCTGGACAACCTGTTCATTGGTTACGTCCTCTCTGTTCCGCTCCCGATAAGGGCAATCGATTCGGCCGGGGCAGATGCGTTTGTCGATTCCGCGAGGAGTTGCCTTGCTTCCATGAACCCCTGCATGCGGGAGGTCAGGAAGATGATGTACCTGAGCGGGCATGGGGAAAATATGGAATGATAGCATACAGAGGGAAATCCTCTCACCCTGCATTCACCATCACTCCTCATCAATCCTAAAAAACCGATCCCGGCAGCGCTCAGGTTCCCTGTCTCTTTCTCACCCATGTGCAGGACTCACGCCGGGGAGAGTGCGTACCACCTATTCATTGGAGCGTGGGGGGCGGTGAACTTTTTTTATCCAAGAGACTGGAGTGACTTTGACGCCGAGGGGGAGATTTGAACTCCCGAGGCGGCGAGCGCCAGTAGCTTTCGAGGCTACCGCCTTTCCGGGCTAGACTACCTCGGCACGGGGTAGATATTTTGCCTTCTTTCTCGTATAATCCTATCGAATGGGAGTGAAGTGCCGCCTTCTCCTTATCCCAGGGGGAGAATGTATCGAATACGAGGGAGTGGATGGTGCGACTTACGAGGACGCCCTCCTTTCCATCGGGATCATACCTGATACCGTGCTCATTCTCTTCAAAGGAGAGAGCCTCCCCCAGGACACGCGGATCGGAGAGGACGAAGTGGAGATCGTGTCCACCGGATCGAGAGGATGACCCGGAAAGAGGGAGGAGATAAAAAAATTGCGTCCTTGAAATTTTCTGTGCGGAGGATAGATCGATGCTGGTATCCGCATACAAAATCAGTCACAAAACCAATTCCGTCTCACGATACGGATTAATTGTTCCGGACTAATTATTACCTCGTTGAAGTCAGTACAAGCGGTCAAAGTGCCTCCCTCGGAATCGATTGGTGGAACCTTCGCGGTGATTCAGGGGGCGTGGATCGTTCCCGTTGGTATGTGGGCAAAACGCCCTGGAAAAAATGTATCCCGTCGGTTTATCCTGCACATACCACCTGGCAATCACCAGCAAAAATTGCCTGCCCGGGGATGTCCCCCCGAAAAAATGTGGAAAAAAGGATGGAATATCAGCCCATCGGGGGCATGCCGCCGCCAGGGGCACCTTCCGGGCCCTTGGACTCACGGGTCACCATCATATCATCCACCCTGAGGAGGAGGATCGCGGCCTCGGTCGCACTCTGGATGGCCTGCCGCTTTGAGCGCTGGGGCTCGATCACGCCCTCCTTCAGCATGTCAATGATTTTGCCGTTGTATACGTTCAGGCCCGCATACTTCTCTCCCTTGGCGTGGGCGTTCTTCAGGTCCACCAGCTTGTCCACCGGGTTGTAACCCGAGTTCTCGGCAAGGGTGACAGGGATGACCTCGAACGCATTTGCAAACGCTTCAATTGCGAGCTGCACGCGGCCCCCGACGTTGGCGGCGTAGTCCCTGACCTTCATCAGGATCTCTGTCTCGACCGAACCCCCGCCGACGACCAGTTTCCCGTCCTCCATTGCGTCCATTACGACGCGGGTCCCGTCCACAACCGCCCTTTCGAGCTCGTCGAGGAGATACTCGGACGACCCACGAAGGAGAATGGTAACGGTCTTTGGGTTCTCGCAGCCCGAGATCTTGACAAACTCGCCGTCTTCCAGCTGCTCCACGAGCTCGGCGCGACCAAGCATGTCAGGGGACAACTCGTCAACCTTGTTGGCGATCTGGGCATTGAGCGCCCTTGCCGCGAACTTCATGTCCTTCTCGGGAACATCCTCGACAGCCAGTACTCCCCCCTTGGCAAGGTAAAAAGCGACTGCGTCCGCAAGACCTTTCTGGCAGAGCAACACGTTTGCGCCACTCTCGATGACCTTGTCGGCAAATCTCTTCAATGCCTCCCTCTCCTGAGCGGAGAATGCACTGACCATCTCGCTTGAGCTGATATGGATCTTTGCCTTGACCTGGGTCTTTTTGATCTCCATGGGGCTTGCAACCAGCGCTATTTTTGCATCCTTCACCTTGCGGGGCATGTCCTCGCTGATCCGCTTCTTATCGATGACCACGCCGCGGACAAGCTCGGCATCATCCATCGTGTCCCCTGCCTGCTTCTTGATCAGGACGTTGTCCTCGTCCGCGGTGATCTTATTCCCCTCTTTCTCGGCAATTGCCATCACCGCATCGACAGCGATCCCGTTCAGCTTGTCCTTGACCGACTCGATCGATTTGCCGGTCATGGCGGTGTCCGCGATCCTGATCAACTTCTCCCTGTCGAAGGGATCGATGGTCAGGGAGAGTTCATCGAGGATCTCGAGCGATTTCTTCATGCCCATGCGGTATCCCTCGGCGATCACTGTGGGGTGGATCTTTCTCTCGATCAGCTGCTCTGCTTTCTCCATGAGGGAGCCAACCAGAACCACGGCCGTCGTGGTGCCGTCCCCTACCTCCTCGTCCTGTGCCCTGGCCACTTCAATGACCATCTTGGCTCCAGGGTGCACGACCGAGATGTCCTGGAGGATGGTTGCACCATCGTTGGTGATGGTCACGTCGCCTGTCCCCTCCACGAGCATCTTGTCCATGCCGCGGGGTCCGAGCGTGGTCCTGACTGCGCTCGCAATGGCCTTCGCAGCCGCGATATTCGAGCGCTGGGCTTCGAGGCCCCGGTTGCGCTCCACGTTCTCCTTGAGAATGATGATAGGTTGTCCTCCAAGCATAGCAATTCCTCCGATGCTGTAAAAGATGGAATTAAACTTCTATATAAAACAACCTATTTTTGAGTGTAAAAAAAGTGAGATGATCAGTCGATCCGGGATATTTTAAAGAGCGAGTATACGGGAACGCCGTCCACGTCCCGGAGTCCGCGCTTGTCAAATATCACCCATATGGCAACGGGAGTTGCTCCGTGCCGCCGCAGGTACTTCACGACGTCCTGCATCGTGTTGCCTGAAGTGATGACGTCGTCGACGATGATGCATCGCTCCCCGGTTACCGATGAGAAATTTCCGCTAATCGAGCCTACCGGGGGGTCCTGCGTGCTGTGCTTTGCGGGGTGGTAAATGGCGAGCTTGATATCCTCCTCAACCGCGATAAGGGTGGCAAGGGGTATCCCTGAGATGGCGATTCCTACTGCGAGGGTGGGGAAGCGCTCGGAATATCCCTCTTCCTTCTCACCCTCTTCAAGGGCCGAATAATAACGCTTCAGGAGCATCATTGCCACCCCATCAATGAGTGCGCCCTGGCCGCTGACCGCGGTCCAGTCAATATGCACATCCTTCGGGATGGCCGCTCCCTTCTGCTGGGTGAGCAGCCAGGTCACGGTCTCCATGGAGAGCGAGAGTTCATCGGCGATCTGCCCGGGGCTGTGACCCTCGGAGAGGAGCATCCTTGCTTTCTGGATCAGCTCGTCGAGCGACGACATGGTGAAACAGTATTCTGTCTCCTACTTAATGGTTCTTTT
>MVQD01000105.1 GCA_002067095.1 Methanoregulaceae archaeon PtaB.Bin056 | reverse complement strand
AACTGCGAGGTCCACTTGTGGGTCTACACCGACCGGAAGGGTTGGCACCGCTATCAGGTGCTTGCCGGCGGTATCACCGAGGTCGAACTATGATCGCCTCATCGGTGCGCCTCAACTGCCTGCACGACAGCGGGGCCGTCGAGCGCCATTTTAATGAAGACACCGCGACCTGCTGCATGATCTCCCCTGGTGATGCCACATGGCGGCCGGGGAGATAGACCGGACATTCTCCCTCCTCTTCGAACCCGGACAGGTGATTGAGGTCCGTGCGATTACTGAGGAGGGGATGGCATCGGGGTACTTCGATGACCCCGAGGCCCTGGCCAAAGCGGTAGCTCCGCTGGACGCTGCAGGGACCGCCGGCATCTACGTCACCCTGAACGAGGTGAACCCGGCCCTTCTCTCGCGGCGGGCGAACCGTATCAAGATGCGGCTCTCGAAGAAGGACGCAACGACCGCTGACGCTGATATTATCCACCGGCGCTGGTTCCCCATCGACATTGACCCGGCGCGACCATCCGGTGTGTCCTCTACTGATGAGGAGCACCAGGCAGCGCTCGTCCGGGCCGCCGAGATCGCCGCGTATCTTGGGAGGGAACGGGGGTGGCCGGACCCTGTTATGGCCGACTCGGGGAACGGGGCACACTTGCTCTATCGGATCGATCTTCCGAATGACGAGGAGAGCCGCGACCTGGTGAAGCGGTGCCTGGAGGTGCTGGATACCATGTTTTCGAACAGCGCGGTCACTGTGGACACTGCGAACTTCAACGCGGCCCGTATCTGGAAGATGTACGGAACCGTCTCGCGAAAAGGTGATCATACTGAGGACCGCCCGTACCGAAAATCGCTGGTCCTATCAGATGCTGATCAGGTGGATGTCGTTGAAAAAGAGTCATTGCGCCAATTGGCCGAAGCATTGCCGCGCGCTCCACCGGAAACAAAGGGGTATAAAAACATTCTCGATCTCCGGGAATGGCTCATTCAACATGGCCTCGGTATCGCCCACGAGAAGCCCTACCAGGGCGGAACGCTGTACATCCTGGACGAATGCCCGTTCTCCGGAGCCCATCGGGACGGGGCGTTCGCAATCCAGTTTCCGAGCGGCGCTATCTATGCAGGGTGCCACCACGCTTCCTGTGGTGGCGGTGAGCAGCGATGGAAGGAACTTCGCGAGAGGTTCGAGCCTCAAAAGGAGAAGAGCAGGAGGCCTCCGGCACGCCCGCCTTCCGGATCCCGGACCGGGGCCTCTCCACCTATCAACTTGGGCGAGCTTCCAGGACGCGAGGAAGCCCTTACGGTCCTCCATCACGGCAACCCGAAGCAGTCGATGCTCCGGACCTTCGCCCTCGACCACGAAGGTGACGAGGTGGTCGCCGAGTGCATGATCATGTCGCTCGCCTCCCGGTCTGTCCTGAACACCAACGGTCTCCACGTCTCCGTGACCGGCGAGAGCGGGAAGGGCAAGAGCCACACCTTTGCGACCATGCTCCGGCAGGTCCCGGAGCGGCTGCGGCTTGAGGGGGCGATGAGCAACAAGGCCCTCTTCTACCTGGAAGACCTGCAGCCGGGCAGCGTGATTGTGCTCGACGACCGTGCCCTCTCCGAGGACATGGCCGAGATCCTGAAGGGGGTCACCACCTCCTTCCGCAAGCCGTTCATTTACCGGACCGTCAGCAAGGACCGCAGGCCGCAGTTCTGCACCATCCCGGAGCGGTGCATCTGGTGGGTGGCGAAGGTCGAAGGCGCCGGCGATGATCAGGTCTTCAACAGGATGCTGACCTGCTGGATCGACGACACCGAAGAGCAGGACGCCCGGGTGCTGGCCCGCATCCTGGTCAGGGACCAGGCTCTCCCTGTCTGCATTGACGAGGACCGGCCAGAGACGCAGGTCTGCCGGGCGATGTGGGAGATTATCGGGCAACAGAGGTTTCATGTGGTGATCCCGTTCTCCGCCCGAATCAGGTTCCAGGCTGCCGCGAACCGGCGAAACCCGGAGATGCTGCTGGACCTGATCAAGTCGAACACGGTGCTCCGGTTCATGCAGCGGGAGCAGCAGCGTGCCGGGTCGGTGGTCTGCCTGACTGCAACGCTCGAGGACTTCCAGGAAGCGACCCGGCTCTATGGCCTGCTGAACGGGACCGCCGGGGGGCAGGAGACCAAGCTGACCAAGCGGGAGGCCGACCTGCTTGCGGTCATCCAGCATCACCAGTGGCCCGAGTTCACGGTCCCGATGCTCCAGAAGGCCTCCGGCCTTACCAGCGGGAACATCCACAAGTGCATCCACGGGCATGTCACCCACGGCAAGGTCTACTCCGGTCTCCTGGAGAAGTGCCCCGCAATCTCCTACTGTGACCGGACGGTCGTGACCGATGACGAGGCCTGCGGTGTCTCGATGCGGAGGAGGACCAACGCCTATACCTTCGACCGCGAGATCTTTGCATCGTGGTGTGCGGGCGGTGCGGTCTGGCTGGACAATGATGGTGATGACACTTCAAAGACTTCAAAAAATCCCGATGATTTCCATCGAGACGCATCAAATGTTGAAGTATTTGGAAATGAATTAAACGAGCCCGATTCTCAAAATAATCCTATTAATAATAATAATTATTTATGTACTCATGATCACTTCAACGAATCACCAGAAACACAGCAACCAAAAGAGGGGAGTGCATGTGCATCTGCGTGTGTCTGTGATCCTGGAACTATTGAAGTGCTATCGCCAGATCTTAATAATTCTCCCGCAATTAAGGAAAAAGTTCCAGAAAGTGCCCCGCTTCCACTTCAACAGAACGCTTCAACTCCGGAAATTCCTGGAAGTGTTGCAAAGTCATCCGGTTTACGGCCGAAGATCAACGCCCGGGACTACAAGCCGCTCGACATCCCGGAGAAGACCCCCTGTTATGGTGCGGGAGCACCTGGTCCTTCTATGTCGAGAAGCTGACCGAGGAGCGTCGGGGGCGGGAGGACAAGACCGCCCGGCGAATCTGCAAGAGCTGTTACCAGGGCGCAAAGAAGCGGGCCCAGCGGCACGCGACCATCCTTCCGGGCACGTTCGATGTTACCCGGATGGAACGCCTGAAAGCAACCGTGGGCCGCTGCACCATCTGCGAGCTGGACAAGGCAGCGTATATTGATCGCGGGACCGATACCAAGCTCTGCGAGTATTGCTATCGGCGGGCCGTGCAGGTCCAGGGACACGGGGAGGTGAGCGGATGACCCCCTCGCGGTGCCTGCTCTGCATATTCGACCCGGCGACCAGGCTGGAGAAGTTAGAGAAGCGGCGGGTCATCATCCAGGAGAGGATGACGCAACTCTCCGATCAGCTCTACCTGGTCGAATCGGAGATCTCGGCTCTCACGGAGGGCAGGCCATGATGCTCGTCTACGACCTGCGGGCTATGCAGATTCTCTTTCATCCTCCTCCGGATGCAGGCTGCCGGGAACGCCGGACCGTTACTATCGCCAGGCTGATTACGATGATCGGCGAGGAGAAGCGCAAGACCCTGCCGAAGTGGAAGCGGTATTACCTCGCTCACCGGGAGAAGGAGATTGCCCGGCAGAAGGCATACCGGGCAGCCCATCCGGACCACATACGAAAGTACAACCGGCACTACTACCGGAGCAGGAGGCAATCCAAAACGGTCCGGCCAGGACAGACCTTGCTCATCCGGGAGGCAATACCATGCTCGACGTGATACGCAAGGGCTGGGACCGGCTCGTCCGGTTCTTTACCGGTGGCGAGGAGGTGACGGCCGGGGAGGTCCTGGTGTGTGTTTCTGCCCATTCAACTATGCTATTAAAATTACATGATCAATCATGTTAATCGCAACGATGAATATTCATCGCTGTGAAGCATATTCATCGAACTAATCGGTTATAGCCATCCATTTTCAAATTCATGACACCAAAAAGTTTTTCGTGACTGAAGAGGATAGGGAACTGTCGCAGGGGGGTTCGCTACACATCCAATGTCGATGAACCCTGCTGCGGCCCGTAGGCATGATGGAATCAGCTTTTCACAATAAAAGGCTTTGTATCATGCCTTCTCGAATCCGAGAGAATTGGAGGAAAGAAAAATGAAACAAAAAGGAATA
>MVQD01000104.1 GCA_002067095.1 Methanoregulaceae archaeon PtaB.Bin056 | reverse complement strand
AAAAAAAATCAGCTGAATGGATTGGAAGGGGTATACCCGCTGACAGAAAACCCCTCAAAGGGGTTGGAAGGAGTGTATCCGCCGTAAGGGATCTCACCAAAGGGGCTGAAAGGGGTGTACCCCCGATAAGAGAATCCATCAAAGGGATTGGATGGAGTGTATCCGCCGTAAGGGCTCTCACCAAACGGGCTGGAAGGAATGTATTCCCCGTACGAATAACTGCCAAAGGGGCTTGGAGGAGCATATACTCCGATGGTTACCCCGTCAAAGGGACTCACCGTGGGGTATGCCATGCATGACGTGGCAAAAAGCGCACACACGAGAGTGATCACAACTACCCAGAGGGATATCTTTCTCATAGATAAAAATCACAGTACGATTGTATATATAGATGTCCAGGGTCTTATCCACAACCCGGTGTTGGCAGGTTACAGGTCCCTGAATAACCGGTCAGGTTCTGGAAGGGAATAAAGGTGGGTTACCCTCCAATCCCGGACAGGTATCTCATCTCCTTCATGAACACTGCGATGGCCCCCATCGCAGATGTAGATTCGGAGTACGTGACGTCTGCAGACTGGATCGGGACAAACCCTCTTGGCGTGTCAGGGAGAGCATCGGGATTGAACGGGGTGATATCCACCATCCGGCCTTCCTGGAGGTGTGCACGGATGTATGCACTCATCGAACCGGCAGCGTATGCACTGCGGTTTTGGAAGGAGTCGCCTCCAGCGACAATTGAGTAACCCATGCTCACTGGAGACTCATCCGATTCTGAGACGAACCGGGCGTCGGCACTGGTTGAGATCGATCCCCGGGCAATATCGATGCTGCTGCCCATCTGTACCACGTTACAGAACGGGGGGATAAAGAGGCTGTCATCGACTCTGAAAGGAGAGAGCGTGGAACTCTCTGCCGTGGTATGAGTCCCGGCAGCATCGAGGATGAGATCTTCATCCGATGTCACTCTTCCGAACGGATTATCTCCGAGGAACGCCAGGTAGGTCGTGATATCGATATTGTTCTCGTTTCCTGCCTTGTTGCCGGTATCGGCATCAACCCCCCTGGTCAGGTGGGTAGTCCCCTGTGCAGCAAGGACAGTGGAAGAGTACCCGGCGGTGCACCTCACTTCCCCGGGAAAAACGGGCTCTTCCAGCAACGCCGCAAGTGCAGGGTCGGCAGTCCATCCATACACGGGGTTTCCAAATTGGTCAAACCACACGGTATAGATGCCACCAGGTGTAAGCGGCGGGTCATGGATCGATGTGCTCGACTCCTCCCACGAGAGCGAGTTCGATTGCGTGACCGTCCCCATGCAGTCAATGGCGGTCATGCTGGAGATGCCGGTTGTTTCCCGCGTTGAGTTGACCGGGACATCCGCACATACCGGGATGGTGATCGCGAGAGTAAAAATCACTCCAATTATCCACAGGAAATAAAATCTATCCCCATTCATTCTATCTCACCGACCGTTTTCCTTTCAAAGGTTTGCACCCATGCTCAATGGTCCGTTCAGGTTATCGTGACTGCATTCGCCCGCGTGCATGTTCCCCCATCAGGGTTATGGACCACTACACCCCATTTTCCTCTTGCAAAAGCCGGGATCGTGACCGACCCTGCGACCTTTGATGGTGGTGTGAGTGACGTTATCTTCACCGGGATGGTAACAGCCCCCTGGACCAGTGTTGCAGTCGCCCCTTTCTGGAAGTAATTTCCGAGTATTGCCACCTTCACGGTCTTCCCATGGACCATTTTTGCGGGGGAAACGGTGGTGATCACAGGGGGTCGGGCCGCAGTGACCGTGACATACCCAGTTCTTGTGAGAGAGTCTGTCCCTCCTTCATTCTCCACAGTCAGAGACACCGAGTAGGTTCCCGCGACGGTATAGGTATGCACAGGGTCCCTTTCCCTGCTGATCCCGCCGTCTCCGAATGTCCATTGCCAGCTGGTTGGAAAACCTGTCGACGTGTCAGTGAAAGAGACCGTATGCGGTGTCTTCCCGGAAATGGGTGAGCCCATGAACGATGCAGTAGGGGGTCCCTCCGTGATGCGGAACCCCTGCTCAAGAACCCCTCTCTTCCCATCGGGGTTTTGGACCGCCACGTCCCAAGAGCCGGCGGGTTGTCCTGTCAGGTCAAACGTGCAGGTGATCTGTGATGAAGAAAGGGTTGAGACGTCATTGGCCAAAATGTCGGGATAGCCGGTTCGATTCAGTCTTACCGAAGGGGTGTTGAGGGTATCGAAATTTGCCCCTGTTAGGTTCGTGATGATGACCTTGCCGGTATTCTGGCCTGATCCTGGCGTGATGCTCACCGGTTCCGGTGCGGGGAGTTCAGGGCTGACCATGATACATGATCCACTTGTCGTGGAATTGGAGCCATCTTCATTGTAGACCTGGAATGTGACGGAATAAGCGCCTGCCGTTCCGTAGACGTGTCTCGGATTCTTCTCCGCGTTCGCGGTTGGAAACCGCCATACGTCGTTTCTGATACCACTCGGAACCTGGCCACCCAGGAGGACGATGCTCCCGTCGGGGAGTACAACGGTGCTGTGATGATACCTGCCCTCCCCTTCTGGCAGGCCGTATTTCTGGGCCGACCATGAAGCTCCCTCCTCCTTTAGACGCAGCAATTCGTCAAGGAAAGCGGTTCCAGAAGAGTTTCCACCGCTGACCAGGATGCTCCCATCCGGAAGCGCCACCATGCTGTGGTAGCGTCGGGGCGTTGGCGCACTCCCAAAAGTATAGTTCTGCCGCTCCCATGAAAGTCCCCTGTCAGCGGAGATCCACAAATCCCTTGAGAAAAGAACTCCTCCACTGCTGGTCATCCCCCCCATGATGGCAATTCGGCTGTCAGGCAAGACGACGCTGGCCATTCCATACCGGCCTTCCCAGCTGGCATGGGCAGTGACGCAGGTCCATGTCACGCCCTTGTCGTCAGACCGCCAGACATCGTTTAAGTATGCGCCGTTGAACCCACCCATCAGGAGGATGCTCCCGTCAGGGAGTCCGACACTTGCATGCTTCGCACGTGCAGGCCAGGGTGCACTGGCAGTCTGCCTAATCCAGGTCGCTCCCTGGTCTTCAGATCTCCAGACGTCCCTGAAATAGGCTCCATTATACCCGCCCATCAGCACGATGCTCCCGTCCGGGAGCGCAACACTGGTATGGAATTCGCGCCCGGTCCATCCTGCAGAGGTGTTCTGTGCCGTCCAGGTGACCCCCTGGTCAGTGGAACGCCACACGTCGTTCTTATAACCGCCGCCGCCTCCCATGAGGACGATGCTTCCGTCCGGAAGCGCCACACTTGCATGGCCGAATCTGCCATACCAGGCAGATCCATTCTGTTTAACCCATTGAGACTGGTGGTAATCCTCGTCACCAAAGTACCATGCGAAGCCCGCCGGGGAACCCGTGGAGGTATCCGTGAACGATACGGTGAGGGGAGCGTGTCCCGATTGAGGAGCGACAGAGAACGAGGCGGCCGGCACCGCGGCAAAGGTCCCCGCAGGAATTGCCGCACAACAGATCAGTGCCAGGATCAATTGAATGGGAATGGACATATGTTCACCTCTCGTGATCAGGTTTCAACTGGCATCGATGGCCCCCGTTAGCCGGATTCGAGAGTGGGATCCTGTGTTCTTCTGCATTCCGGAATCCTTGATTCGCTCACATCCTCTCTCTGCGATGCCCTCGCGCACCAGAGAACAAGGCCGGTCTCCTTGTCAATTCCAGATTTTCACTCCTGGTAACAGCATTTTCAGAATCACAAAGTCCTGTGCTGAATTGCCCTTCGCCGGGAGATACGCGGCCTCACCTTCAAAATCCTCTATAAGTGCCTCTTTTTCTTATCCAATATTGGAGAAGAAGATTTCGGTTTAATCCGGGCTTTCCCGCGAATATTGGTCCAGGATGGAGGTGGGGTAGCGAGGAAATTACCGGAGGATATCTTCACTTTTGATCCGTGCCAACCGGAAAATACTCTTTTGATTTCGGGGAATTGTACCAAGGGACCTGGATATTCCAAGGATTCCCGTAAGAGTCCAGGGAGGCATCACTTATGGCAGCAAAATGGTCGCATCCCCATCAAAAAGGAGTTTTGAACTCTCCTGGGTGATCGTGAGAGGGCAGGATCGATTCCAGTAACCGGGGTATTGAACGTTCGATAAAGGATATACTGTCTCAACTTTTCGGCCGGAACGTCCGCGAGGGGCACCGGTCTGCGTCCCGATCCGGGGGAGCGGGTCCGTTGATCCGGCACTCGCCCTCCTTCCCTCCCTTCCCGGGAGTGTAGAGGAAGCAGTCGCTGCAGGTTGGCATGTGAGAGAGATGCGGCCAGCGCAATAAAAATGTTGTGCTTATCCCAGCGAATACCCAAAAGACGGGAGGATGGTGCCGGCAAGGAATGCGACCAGGATGACCGCGAGGATGACGATGACTGCCCTGTCCAGGAGGTTCATCCGCTCCTCGCGGAAGGGTGTGCGTGCCCTGGTGCGGTAGCCCCGCATGTCGATGGTGAGGCCGAGCACCGTCGCCCTTGAGAGGGCATTTGAGACAAGCGGGACCATGACGGGTGCAACGCTCCTGATCCTGCCGATAAAGCCGGTTCCGGGAGCATAGCCCCTTGCGAGCTGGGCCTCGTGGATCCTTCTTGCCTCGATCTGCAGCGTCGGGATGAACCGGAGTGCGATCAGGAACATCAGGTTGTAGTCGATGGGGATACCTGCCTTCTCGAGCGTATTCACAAGGTCGCGCGGCTGGGTGGTGATCACAAAGACCTGGAAGGAGATGATGAGGATGGCAAACCTGAGCGTGAGGAGTATTCCCGCGTACAGCGCGCCGGTCGTGACCGGGAGCAAGCCCCCCGGTACGAGATACCCGAGGACCTCGCCTTCGGGCATGGTGATCAGCGTGATGAGGATGAATACCACGCTCATCGCCAGGATGAGCGCCATCTGCTGGAGCACCTCGCGCAGCACCTTTCCAGCCAGTGCCAGGAGAAGGACTGCGAGGAGGATCAGGCAGAGCAGGGGGATGTCCAGGGTAAGGATAGTAAGGACGCCGATGACAAGGATCAAAAAGATCTTGGTGCCGGGGTGCATTCGGTGGAAGAGCCCGTCCTTGTGGATGTACTGGAGTATCTCGGACACTCGCTCACCTCTCCCTCGTGATATCTGATCTGATCTTCCCGCCTTCCATCGTGATGATCCGATCCGTGCATTCCTCTGCGATCTGCCGGCTGTGGGTGACCATCACGATGGCGCAGCCGTCCCGCTGGAGGTGCGTTAAGATCTCCATGATCTCGCGGGACTCGCGGCCGTCGAGCCCGGTAGTGGGTTCGTCGAGTACGATGACCTTTGGCTGCATCGCAAGCACGCATGCGATGGCAAGCCTCTGCCGCTCCCCCCGGGAGAGCCACCGGGGATAGAGGTCGCGGGCATGGGAGAGGCCGGTCTTCTCCATCACTCTCTCCAGCACCTTGTCAGGATCGGGTATCCCGAGGTTCGTGATGCCGAATTTGATCTCTTCGGCAACGGTGTTGGCAAAGAACATGTGGTCCGGGTTCTGGAAGACGAGGCCGACAGAGTGGGCGAGTTCGGACACCGGTGCGGTCGCCGCGTTCTTTCCGTCAACGGTCACGGTCCCCCGTGTGGGGCGGAGCAGCCCGATGAAGTGCTTGATCAGCGTGGTCTTCCCCGAGCCGTTCTCCCCTACGATGGCGATGAACTCACCGGGCAAGACTTCAAGACTCACGCCACGGAGGGCAGGGACATCTCCGTAGAAGTGTTCGAGTCCCTGCACCGATATCAGCGGCTTGCTGCCTCTTTGAGGCAAAGCGACGGAAATATCCCTGATTCCGGAAAAATCGGGGATGATGATCCTCCTCACGGACTCTTCCGCCGCGAGCTGATCGGGGGGGCCGGATGCCCGAATCTCTCCTCCTTCCATTACCACCAGGCGGTCAGCGAGATCCCTGAACCGTGAGTACTTGTGCTCGGTAAGGATGATGGTCTTTCCCTCTGCCTTGAGATCTTTAAGGACTGAGACAATGCTTTGTGTTCCCTGCTCGTCGAGTTCTGCAGTTGGTTCATCAAGGATCAGGATATCGGTGCCAAGCGCGAGTGTCGTTGCCAGGACCACCCGCTGTTTCTGGCCGCCGGAGAGGGCGTGGGGTGCCCGTTCCCTCAATGCCGAGAGGTGAGTGATCTCCATGATGGAGGCGAGTCGCTGCTCGATCTCATCAGGCGAGAGGCCCCTCCGCTCGAGTGCGGAGAGGATCTCCTCTTCGACAGTGGTGAAGATGAGCTGGGCCTCGGGATCGTCGAAGACCATTCCCACATGGCCTGAGATATCGGAGAGGCTCGGGTACTCTTTCACGTCCCTTCCCCGGATGGTGACCCGGCCGCCCTTCTTCCCGCCATATTCATGCTCGAGTATGCCTGCTGCAGCCATGCAGAGGGTGGTCTTTCCCGCCCCAGATGGACCGGTGACGAAGATACACTCTCCTGGCCTGACAGAGAGCGAGACGCCCGAGAGCGCCTCTTTTCCCCCCTGCGGGTAGCAGTAGCTGACATCCTCGAGCTTTATCATCTACGACCCCCGGTTCAGCACCCTGTTTGCAGGGTAATACAGGATCTGGACGATGATGGCGTTGAAGACCGCCGTGATCACGACGATGGGCACAAATACCAGGATGAACCCAAAGACCGTCGAGTACTTGTCGAGGATCTTTGGAGCGACTGCGAGCAGGGCGATTGCGGCAAAGGCGAAACCGCTTGCAAGGGTGGTCGTGAACGTGGCGACCGCAGGTCCGCCGATACGGTCTTTCAGAACGGCATACAGCCCGAAGCAGACCAGCGCACCCAGGGGTTCGCTGATGAGGTTGGCCGGGGGGAAGATTGAGCTTGAGATGAGCATCGAGAGGATGCCTGCGACGATGCCGATGCCGAGGGCTTCGAGCACCTTCGGCCTGACAAGGATGATCGCCAGGCAGTAGAAGGCGATGATCATGTTCGGGGTCAGCGGGGTGTGCAGCATGGCCAAAAAGTAGCGCAGGATGGCGCCGATGGCCAGCAATATGCCAACAATGGCAATATCTTTTGATTTCATGGAAACATCACATCGTGTAAAGGATTGTTATTCGAAAGACCAGCCAAGGCAGCTCAAACGAGCACAGGTTCGGTGCGGTCAGAGGAGAGTACGCCAGGGGGCCAGCACCGGAAAGTAGACAGAAGATTTCTGCATCTTTCGCGGGATTTTATACATGATATCAAAGCAGGACATTCCAGGTTGCCACACCTATGTACTTTGATGTCTATAATTAGACATCCATGTATAAAAAAATGTTGAGAATTCTGCATGCCGGAAGAGAGAATAATTATCTTGCAGCTCGCAGAGGGTAGTGCATGCGCACAATGAGAGTCAGGTATCCTGTCCTTCTCGCAATCACCTTTCTTCTCCTCTGCGGTATCGCCATTGCACACTCCCCTTCCGACATGCGCCTCGATTACGACCAGGGCCCGGGCACCCTTCTCGTGTCCGTGACCCACCAGGTCGACGATTCCTCCACCCACTACGTCAGGGAGATGGTGATCCAGAAGAACGGAGTAACGGTTGACACGGTCACCTATGCGAGCCAGCCGTCGAGAGAGACCTTCACGTACTCATATCCGTTGACCCTTGAACCCGGGGACGTGGCACGCGTCACGGCCAGGTGCAACATCGGGGGTTCAATCACCCGCGAGTATACAAGGCCCGCAGCCCAGGGCCAGCCTGCCACCGTGATCCCCACCACGCCCTCGGCGGCTCCCTCCCTCTGGGTCGTGCATGCCGCGTTGCTGCTCGCTGCAATCCTGCTCCTCCTCGGTGTTGCCATCCTCCCTACGTATGGAAGAGGGATTGCAGGTTGGTATCGCCTTCACGCTGGCCTGGCGACGGTAGGAGGGATCCTTGCAATCGTGGCGATTGCGATGGTCTTTGGGACAATCCCTTCGGGAACCATCCGCGATGCCTGGAATGCCCATGTGGCGCTCGGGCTCATCGTTCTGATCCTCCTCCTCTCAACGCTTGGTGCCGGGATATACCGGAAATGGGCCGGCAGGCACACGGGCCAGGTCAGGACAGCCCACCTCTGGCTTGGAAGGGTACTGGTAGTGCTGGTCCTTGCGAATATTATCCTTGGATTGAGCGCGGTGGGGCTTGTATAACGAGTCCATGATGCACCAGGTAGTTCTGGAAATGCATACAATACGCTCATGGAGGAGGTTCCATAAATGAAAGTCCTCATCCTCTTCTACTCCCTCTACGGTCACGTCTATCGGATGGCTGAAGCAGTCGCCGAAGGAGTCCGCGAGGTGCCGGGAGCGGAGGCAATTCTCCGCCGTGTGCCCGAGACCCTCCCGCCTGAAGTCCTCCGGAAGATGGGGGCGACAGAATACCAGGAAGCCTTTGCCCACGTGCCGGTCTGTAGCCTCGGGGAGCTCGGGCAGGCAGACGCTATTCTCTTCGGGACCCCGACCCGCTTTGGGAACATGGCAGGGCAGATGCGGCAGTTCCTGGATGCAACCGGGGGCCTCTGGGCATCAGGTGCACTCGTGGGGAAGGTGGGAAGCGTCTTTGTGAGTTCCGGCACCCAGCATGGCGGCCAGGAGTCTACGATCCTCTCGTTCCACATCACTCTCCTTCACCACGGGATGGTCATCGTCGGGTTGCCTTATACGTTTGATGGGCAGGGCAGGCTGGATGAGATCACGGGGTGCTCCCCGTACGGGGCATCCACCATTGCGGGCAACGGTCCTTCGACCAGGCTGCCGAGTGCAAACGAACGTGAGGGGGCAAGGTTCCAGGGCCGCTATGTGGCTACCATCGCAAGCCGCCTTTCCAGGTAGCCGCATCACCCGGCGTATCCTGCCCCTTCACTCATTATTGAGTATAGAACATTCCCTGAAATATGGCGATTTGCCTGTCCTGAAAGATTGTCGATTGCCGTTCTCCTGGGGCCGCGAAACCGTTAATTTCCCGCAAATCCCTGCGTACTGTATGAATAAAACCGCCATTCCTGCCCTCCTCCTCCTCCTCCTAATCGGGCTCATCGTGGCATCCGGGTGCATATCTGCACCACCCGCCCAGCCCCCGTCAGCAACCACACCAGTGCCGCCATTGGAGAAAGCGCATTACACCATCGGAATCGATGCGGATTATCCGCCGTTCACCTATCAGGACGATACCGGCAACTTCACAGGCCTTGACATCGAAGCCGCCCTGTGGATCGCGGAAAGGCAGGGTTTCGAGGTCGGGTTCGTTGCCGTGCCATGGGATGGAATACTCGATGCACTCCGGGACGGCCGAATCGACATGGTCTATTCAGGGATGACGATCACCCCGGAGCGCGAAAAGGAGGTCGCCTTTACAAAACCGTACTTCACCGTCACAAAGAGCGTGGCGGTTCGTTCCGGCTCGAATGTCACCCTCGAAGACCTGAATGCGGGCCGGTTGAGGGTAGGCGCCCAGGCGGGATCGACCGGCGAGTCCTGGGTGAAAGAACACCTCGTGAATACCGGCATCCTCCACCCAGGGCAGGTATTCATGTATCCCGATGTCCCTACCCTCATTGATGCGCTCGTAAACGAAAGCATCGATGCTTCAATATCGGATACTCCTACCCATCAGCAGGCGATAGCAGG
>MVQD01000103.1 GCA_002067095.1 Methanoregulaceae archaeon PtaB.Bin056 | reverse complement strand
ATGGAGGTTCGGATTGGTGAGGAAGAGTGCGCTCTCTTCGTACCAGGTCGATACCAGGTGCATCGCGACGGGATGAAGGATCCGGTTGATGGCTATGGCGAGAATGGTCTCTTTCTCACTCTTGCTGGCAAGTGTGGAGAGATATTCATTAATGTGAAGGTCCTGGATGATCTGCTGAAGTGGGAGGAGATTTCCATGAGTGAATGCTTCTTTTGGAACTGCAGAGATGCTTGGGCCTACAATACCTTCGGTTCTTACTTTTACGGGAATTCCATTGACATTTTTTCCTAAATAGTTTGAGGTGTGTCGGATTTGTTTCTTCACCGGATCGTAGTAGGGAACATCCTCATACCAGTATTCTATCCCATTGATCTTCTTGATCCGGCGAATGGGTTTCATATGCTTATAATATAAGCACATTATGTTATTTAGATCTTGTGGTTGAGTGTCGCATTATAGAATTGGACCGATATTTCAGGGAATCATGTGCCTAAAACTCGGGAGGTCAGGTTCCTCCCCCTTCTCCCAGGGGTGCGGCTTCCTTTTTTCCCATAGAGGAGATCTCTTCTGCCCGAAGAGTGGAGTGCCTCGTCGACCAGGTGCCTGGTCTTTGCGTCCCGGTATGAGAGGAGCGCCCTCTGTATCTGTTTCTCCCTTCCCTTCGGCACATGCACCGGTTCAAGGGTGAAAGGATTGAGCCCTGTATAATACATGCAGGTTGACACCGTCATGGGCGTGGGAGTGAAGTCCTGCACCTGCTCGGTGTACAGGTCATGGTCCCTGATGAAGACCGCAAGGTCGATCATGTCCTCAACCGTGCACCCGGGGTGCCCTGACATGAAATAGGGGAGGATATACTGCTTCTTCTCCTTGCCTTCCTGGCATTCCTTGAATGAAGCCAGGAACCGCTCGAAGACTTCCTTTTCGGGTTTTCCCATCAGGGTGGTGACTGCACGCGAAATGTGCTCAGGTGCAACTTTCAGGTGACCTGACACGTGGTGGGCGCAGATCTCGGGGAGAGGGTTTTGTGGGTCCGCCACGATGAGGTCATACCGGACACCGGATCCGATGAAGACCCGCCTCACTCCCGGCACCTCCCTCAAGCGGCGGAGAAGCGCCATCTGCCGCTGGTGCGAGACCGGAAGGTTCGGACAATTCTCCGTGCATGCCCTGTCCGGGCAGGGGCCGGCGGTGGTCCAGCGCGGGCACTCCATCCCGTACATATTGGCGGTGGGTCCACCGACATCGCTGATAACCCCTGAAAAACCCGGCATCCTTGTCAGCCGGGTCGCCTCCCTGACCAGCGACCCGATGCTCCTGCTCTGGATGATGCGGCCCTGGTGATGGGTGAGGGCGCAGAATGCACATGCGCCGAAGCACCCGCGGTGACTGGTGAGCGAAAATTTCACGGGTTCCAGTGCCGGGATCGGGAGCGTATAGGACGGATGGGCCTCCCTGGAGTAGGGCAGTTCGTATATCGCGTCGAGTTCCGGCGTTGTGAGAGGGAGTGCCGGGGGGTTCTGGATAATGACGGTCTTTGGGTGCCTCTGCGCGACGGCTTTGCCCAAAATCGGGTTCTGCTCGCGGTAGTGGAGCGCGAATGCCCTTGCATAGGCCTCTTTGTCCCCACTCACTTCTGAAAACGAGGGAACCTCGAGGAGCGGGAACGCACAGGTTCCATCATAACGGGAAGGTGGTATGCGGTACACCGTTCCCCTGATATCAGTCAGGGAGTCTGCACGTTCTCCCCTGTCAAGGCGCATGGCGATTTCCCTTACCTGCTGCTCCCCCATGCCGTACACGAGCAGGTCGGCAGGCGCATCCGCAAGGATCGAGTGCCGGACGGAGTCCGACCAGTAATCGTAGTGTGCAAATCTCCTCAACGATGCCTCGATGCCGCCCAGCACGAGAGGGACGTCTGGAAAGAGCGAGTGGACCTTGTCGCTGTAGACGGTTGCTGCCCTGTCCGGTCTCCGGGGCCTGCCTCCCGGAGAATATACGTCGCCTGACCTCCTCTTCCTCGCGGCGGTATAATTGTTCACGAGGGAATCGCAGTTTCCCGGGCAGATGGCAAAAAAGAGGCGTGGAGAACCGAGCTGATGAAAATCATCGTCACTCCTCCAGTCGGGCTGCGCGATTACCCCGACCGAGAAGCCGGCGTCCCAGAGCACCCTCCCGATGACCGCGGTCGAGAATGAAGGGTGATCGACATAGGCATCGCCGCTGACAATGATCACGTCGAACTGGTCGATGCGGAGGTTCTTTGCCTCCGCAACAGTCATCGGGAGGAACTTGGGCTGTCTCCTCTTCATGGGGGACTTCCGGGCAGGAACCGGGGCAGGTGGAGCCCGGTCACCTCGTCATGGCCTCGAACCGCGTGAATGCCCGCGATCTCGGTGATGGTCGCTTCCACCACGATGTAGGCTCTCGCCTTGTCACGCAGGCACCCTGCGAGGGATTGTGATCCCCGTCCGACTGCCGAGTGGAGATGGAGGTGCGGGCCGTCCTCACCCCACGAGATCGAGCCTATCCCGAGGACCTCCCATCCCCCGTCAACCTTTTCATGATGCGGGACGGGGGGGAGGACGGGCTCCTCGGGCCCTGTCACCAGGTGTGCCTCCCCAAGTGCCCCGAGCACCTGGACAGTCCCGCAGTGTATCTGCTTTTCGCGTATGCACTGGAGGAGGGATTCAAGAAGGTCTTCGCCATGGTCGATGCGGAGGACAAATATCCTCCCTGCACGCCCTTCAGTGCACTGCATGGATACCCCCTGGACGCGCAGGCCCGCCACCAAAGGACCCGCCTCCCCCAAACCCGCCGCCACTCCCTCCGTGAGACGGCGCGCTGAACGCGAGAACCGGCACAAACGCAGTCCTGAGTCCCATTGCCATGGGCACGCCTGCTTCCGGCAGGCTGATATGGAGGGCCTCCATCGCCCGCTCCACCTTCTCGCCCACCCCAAGCGCAGTCCCGTATACAAGCCACTCACCCCACATGGAGATATCTGACGGCGTGTACTGCCTGATGAGGGCAAGGTCTGAGAGGAACCGGGCAAATGCGTCCCACTCCAGTTTCTCCTTGTAGCGGTCATCCTTCCAGTGTCCAAAGAGGGTCGAGGGAAATGCAAGCGCGACCCCTGCCTGGACGATCATCCCTGCCCACAGGACAATCGCGGGGACAAGCAGGGCCGAAAGAACTGGATAGAGGATGACTGCCATCACTGACACGGCGCAGAGCGAGATGCCGACGAAGAGGAGTGGAAAGAGGTGATCCCGCCCGTCCACGATATAGCGGGAGACGAGGCGGGGGTCAGACCTCCTCGTCACCCCGGAGAGCTGCTGCTGGTAACTGAGCATCTTCCTCTCCATTGTCCTGTCGCTCCTCGCCTGGACGGCCATCTGCTGCAGGAGATCCGAGTCGACGGTCCCGCTCTCCTGGACATTCTGCAGGAAGTCAAGGACGCGCTGTTCGTACGGCTCCTCGGACTCCATCCTGTTCAGGGTGATGGTGATCCCTTTTCCTTCAGGCTTCTCCTGGATGGTGATCAGCTTCCTCCTGTGCAGGTCAAGAAGGGTTGCGTAATACCCGTCCTGGTCGAACTCGATTGCATCACCCTTGAAGAGGAGGTTCACGGCCCATGGCTTCATCGACGGGTTGGGGCAGAAGCTGAGGAACTCGGGCACGGTGTACTCCTTCTCGCGCCCGAATTTTCTGTATAAAAAGACCAGGAGGAGGGGGGTGAGGACCACCGAGAGAAGCCCCCCGCCATAGAGCACCCATGCACCAAGAAGGGGAATACGATGGGTAAAGGGGTTTGCGGCAAGGGTCTTGCCTCTCACGTCCTCAACGGAGACGAAAAACCCGGGAATACCCTGTGCGTCGGCCGCAAAAAAGAGCGTCTCGACTCCAAGGACCTCGTCCGCCGCCGCATTCCCGCTGATGGTCACCCAGCCGCCTTCGCGTGTCACTGAGAGGCCCGGCGGGTGGGGAAATACCTCGCGTGCATACCGTTCGGGGATGCGGATCTCCAGTTCCCTGAAGGGGACATGTTCGTCGACAAGCCGGAGGTTCAGGTGAGCGTCAATTGCGTCGTACTCGATGGACGGGTGGAGAAGATAGGTATACGTGACGGTGTACTTCCCGGAGGGGAAATATCCCGGGTTGTAAATCCCCACCTCGTTTCTTTCGGCCCGGTCTTCAACAAAGCGGATATACTCTGGATTATCGTCCGAGTAGAGCGTGACCTCTCCGGACCAGTCTTTCAGGTACCCGACTGTGCCCCCTGGCTTTTCCATGTCGATGATCTGGATATGGGGGGTGTCGAGCGGTTGCGACGAGAGGGGGTCCTGCCAGTACCGGTAGAGCATCCTGTACTTTCCGCTGCTCTTCACCTCGTACGTGTAGATCTCCTGGAACATTCCATCCTCCTGGAGCGTGGCCTGGTAACGGTCCACGACCAGATCCCCCTCCATGAGACCGGGGATTGCCAGTGACAGGATAATGGCGACTGCTCCCAGCAGGACTGCCAGCACGACAAGGATGAGAAGTGATCTCGTCTCGCTCATGCACCCCTCTTATCAGAACGCGATCTTCGGCGGCGTCTGGATGGCCTCTTCAAACTCCAGGTACTCAAGTTTTGATAACCCGAGGATCCTGGCCACAAAGTTCGAGGGGATGACGTCGCGGAGGGTATTGAACTGCTG
>MVQD01000102.1 GCA_002067095.1 Methanoregulaceae archaeon PtaB.Bin056 | reverse complement strand
CACCGGCGGTAAGAGCTCACACTTCCGAATGGCAAAAGGGGGATAAAGTGAGGAGAATAAGAGAGGCTGTGGAGTACAATTACAAATGGGGCTTATTTTACCTGTATAGACTTGAATTTGTCCCTATACAGCAATCGGGACCAGCATATGGGAGAAGTTGAATTTCGTCATCACCTTTTCGCGTCATCCATTCCTGGGCAGAGGCAGTTGCCGATTCACCGGATAGTTGTTTTACGGTTATAAGAGAGAAACGTTCATATACTCTACATTGAGACGTACCCCCTTTGAGAGAAGTGTGAATATATGACAGATGAAGTGACTTCAGCTGCAGTGAAGGTGGATGACGTGATGCATCTCTTTCCCTGGTGGATCGTCCTCCTCCAGGGTATCGTATCCCTCCTTCTTGGAATAATGTTTCTTGCCTATCCCATGGGGACCCTCTTTGTCATGGTGACGTTCCTTGGAGCGTACTGGTTCGTGAGTGGAATCTTTGCCCTTGTGAGCCTTGCCACCGACAAGACCAACATGGGGGTAAAAGTGGTGCTTGCATTGCTCGGGATCATCGCGGGCATTCTCATCCTTGCCTACCCATATTACAGCACCATCATTGTCCCGGAGATTTTTGTCATTATGATCGCAGTCTGGGGAGTCATGATGGGGTGCGTGAGTCTCTTCTCTTCCTTCAAAGGTGGAGGTATCGGGGCAGCAGTTATTGGAGTGCTCGCGATCATCTTCGGATGCATCATCCTCTTCAACCCGTTGATCACCGTCATCTATCTCCCGTTCGTGCTGGGCATATTCGGCATCATTGGCGGACTTGGAGCGATATTCTTCTCCTTCCAGGTCAAGAGTGCGACAGGAGCATAACAACCTCCGGATACGGGGAACCGGCTATTGGGGTTCCCCTTGTTCTCAACGTGCGTATCCCATTCGTTCTTCCTCTTTTTTGCCCCTGCCGGGTCTCCCTCTGGGAGGCATCCGGACCCTGCGCCATCATTCAACTGCACCAGGCATACCCAAACGGGAAGGACATGATCCAAAAGCCCACAGGTATCATCACTGGCAACTATACTTTCACGCTTCAGGCAGGCAAGAGCCCGGGTCAAGATCAATCCTTCTCTCGCAGTCAGATCCAGGGAGGGGCAACCGGCAGTCTTATCCGCGGAGAGCGTCGAGATCTCCACGCTGGAAAGAAGGCGGTCGCGTGGACGGTTTTCATGCCTGTGTGCTGATCATTGGAATAATTGCAGGTCTTGCATCCGGAGGGTCTGCAGGAGAGCCCCTTCCGGCACCAACCGCAGCACCTGCAACTCTTCCCGGGTCAGACCAGGGCTATTTCCTGATCGACTCGCTCCCCCGGGAGGCGGATGTGTATTTTGATGGGAAATTCGTCGGGGAGACGCCGGTCACGATCGACGTGTCCATCACGGCAAAGCCCGCCCACGAGATACGTATTATCCGCGGTGGATACGTGCCATGGAGCACCACATACCAGGGCAACCCGCGGCCAGGTCAGACATTCACGGTTATGGCCTCGCTCGTCCATGCCACCGCTTCGGGGGCAATCCAGGTGACTTCTTTGCCGTCAGGTGCATTGTCCACTCTTGATCGCGCTCAATCCAGGGAGACACCATATACCTATGCTCCCGTCCCGATAGGAGACCACGAGGTGTCGGTGTACTCTCCAGGCTACCAGACATACTACACCACTGTCAACGTGCAAAAAGGTGAGACGGCGCACGTGTATGCCGGACTCTCTCTGGCGATACCAGGGGGGGTGCTCGCTGTAGGCTCTACCCCCACACAGGCTTTCGTGTATGTCGATGGCGTATACAGGGGAGTGACACCCCTCATCGCGGGAAACCTTGCTCCCGGCCAGCATTTAGTGAAGGTATCCAAGTCCGGGTACCATGACTGGACTGGAGAGGTTGAGGTTGAGGCCGGCGCGGAGGCAGCCATACGTCCCACCCTGGTGAAGGACCCCGAGCCCCTTTACGGAACCGTGAGTATCATGTCCTCTCCTCCCGGAGCCGACGTGTATGCAGATGGCGTCTATGTAGGACAGACCCGGGCCGGGAGCCCGCTGGTCTACAGGGGGGTTCAGCCCGGCGTACAGGAGTTCCACCTTGCCATGGCAGGGTACCAGGATTACAACGCCGTGGGTGTGGTGAGACCCGGGGAGAATTATGACCTCGCCATCTCGCTCACCCCGGACCCGCAGGCAGCAGCAGGGAGGATCTCTCTTGTCTCGCTGCCATCAGGAGCAGACGTGTTTCTCAACAATGCGCACCGCGGCCCGACCCCCATCACGATGCACTCGCTGGTGCCGGGTTCATACGATCTCCTGGTGAGAATGCCCGGATACGAGGACTGGCAGGCAGAGGTGGGGGTTGCTGCAGGAGAGACTGTTGAGATGAACGCCACGCTGATTCCAAGGCCACCTGGTACCCACGCTCAAGGCGCCATTCCTGCGTATCTCGCACCCGCAGGCCTCGCGATTGCCGTCCTGTTGTGTTTCCGCCGCAAATAATCGTCCACTGCCGGACGGTGCGCCTGGATACGGAGTGGATTTATTGCCGGTTTCCCGCCCCATCAATCACGCGGCGGGGCCGGCGGGAGCACGGGGCCCTCGTCGCGAAGCCCTGATAATCCGGCCACTTTCTGCTCAAGGACGCGCTGGCAGGTGATATCCTCAACTATT
Organism: Methanoregulaceae archaeon PtaB.Bin056; assembly: GCA_002067095.1. Lineage (GTDB taxonomy): Archaea > Halobacteriota > Methanomicrobia > Methanomicrobiales > Methanospirillaceae > Methanolinea_A. Next base: position 5,300 of record MVQD01000102.1, on the reverse strand, counting down.
CCATTGATATGGGAGATCGACCCATCCGGTGCGAATGTTGCAAGAGCCGTGACGAGGACATGAATGGAGGAACCGTCAGCCTTCCTGAGTGTAATTTCCCGGTTTTTCACAAATCCATGCCGCCTGAGTTCAGCGATCAGATCCGCCCGCCCTCCCGCCTGCACGAACATCTCACTCACGGGAACGCCCTGCAGGTCTTCAAACGTATCATATCCCAGGATACGGAGCAGGGAGGTATTGCCCCACACAAACCTTCCTTCAGGGTCACCGGTGCTCCGGTACACTCCCACGTTGATATTGCCGACGTGCTCCCTGTAGTGCATTTCCGCATGACGGAGGCGCTCTTCGCATTTCTGGGCGGTAATGTCCCGGACTATTGTGGAGGCACCCATGATGGTTTTTCCTTCCATGTATATCGGGGAGATCGTGAGAGATACATCAATCACCTTCCCGTCCTTCCTTTTCCGCTGCGTCTCATAATTGACGATATGCTCCCCCCTTTTGATCCGCTCCAGTATGGCAGAGATCTCCCCCCTTAATTCAGGGGGCTCGAGGACCCTGACATCTCTCCCCTCAAGTTCTTCTGAAGAGTACCCGTAAATTCGCTCCATGGCGGGATTCCACGAGAGGATCCTGCCGTCGATTGTAGCGCTGAATATGCCTTCGTGTGATGACATGAATATGTCAAAAAGAAGATTTCTTGTCTGGACCGCCTCCAGGCGGGGTGTGACATCTTCGTACACGACCAGCTGCTGGCCGCTGGACATAGTCACCGGAAGAAACGAGATCTCCTTGAAGATGCCGTCTTTGCATCGTACACGGAACTGGCGGGGCCGGACCTCGCCTGGAAGCGACTCGGTCAGGTCCCTTTTCCACGTATCCCGGGCGCGTTTCTGTTCAGAAAGGTCAGGGAATGCCTGCATGAACCACTCCCTCCCCGTCGGGATGTCCTGCAGCGTGTAGCCGAAGAGCTCGGTGAATCTCGGGCTCAGGAAGATATAACGGCCGGAAGAGTCGATGATGGATATGGGGTGGGGGTTTGCGGAGGCTATCCTGCTGAACCGTTCTTCGCTCGCCAAAAGGGACCGGTCAGACCGCCACCTCGCGAGGGCAAGAGATGCCATGGAGAGGTATGCTTCAACAAGATGCGGATTGATCCCCTCCTGGCCTTTCCCGGTGAACACTTCCACTGCGCCGATGAGGGACCCTTTCCCTACCAGCCCTGCGGAGATGGCGTCCATGTCAGCAATCACTTTGTGCGGGGAAATGCCCTCCTCTGGTTCTTTGGGGGTGAGGAACTGCCGGAAGAGAAATCCACCCGGGTTTATGAGAGAACCTGAGAGCAGAGCCTCCCGTACTTTGGCAGATCTGCGGATATCTCCCGCAAGGGGAGAGCGGGAACCTTGCAGGGTCTCTGCATCCAATGCGGCGCCTTCACCCTGGCAGATCCCCCCGGAGATCGCTTTGAGCACGCAGGTCAAGGCGTCAGGGTCAACCTCAAAGACTGCTGCAGATGCATCCGGGGTCATCTCGGAGATGTGCGTGGCGATGCTCCTGTATATGTCCTTGTCCGGGTCCATCGCGAGGAACTCTTTTGACTTCGAAGTGAGGAATGCGACCTCCTTCATGTAGGCAATATCCCGCTTCCATGTTTCCAGGTCGCGGCTGACGTCGCGACCGATCCCCTGGTAAACGAGCACGCGGGAGTCCCTGTCATACAGCCCCTGGAACGTCCACCTGCTCCAGACAGGAGATCCTCCTGCAGGGGTGACCTGGAGCGAGATGGTCGCGTCCGGATGTGCGGGGGAGAGGGAGGCAAGGTGAGAGAGAAAAGCCTCCAGGTCTTTTGGATAGACCAGGGAAAAGAATGAAATATGGTGCCCCTCGTCTGGGGACAGGGAAAAAAATGACCAAAAGACCCCGTTTGCAAAGATAATGGATCCGTCGGGGAGTATTCGGACCACCATCTCGTGCATCGCATCAATGATGGCCCTGTACTGGAGCTCAACCCTCTCCAGGCTCTCTCGTGCACAAACCTGGGAGGTTACGTCCTCAATGATCAGGACGAGCCCTGATGCGCCAGACTCAAAGACCGTGGGAACTCTCTTCAGGTGGAAGAAAAAGGGCCGGTCATCCAGGAACGTGCTGAACGCGTGTGCATGATGCTCATCCAATCGCCTGTCGTCTCGGAGGTGCTCACTCAGAGCAGCAAGCAGTGGGTGGTCAAGAGTGTGGAGGCTCTTTCTGACCAGCGTATCAGCACTGCAACCGAGAAAATCGAGAAGAGGTAAATTTGCGGATAAGACAGTGTCATTCGCATCAAGGGTAAGTATCATCTCCGAGGTGTGATCAAGGATACTGCTGACAGGTGCCCGCTTTGCAAGGGAATAGACCCGCGTCGTCCCGAACGCATGCTGTATGACCTGCCCGGAGAGGGAGAGTGCATGCAGGTCCCTGGAGACTGAGTTGCGGTGCCGGTGAAGCCTGCCGGATATCTCATTGATGCTCAGTCCCTGGGGATGGCCTGCAAGCAGGTTTTTTATTTCGGCAATGCGTTCTTCGGAGGAAGAATTCATGCGAGGCACTCTCCCACAACTGAAGAATCTGGCCACATGTCCCGCATATTCACGGTCCTTCCCTTCATTGGGGTAATAGGTCTTTTCGTATAAAATGGTATTTTGCCAGACCCTTCTGCACGCCACCAGTGCCGGGCATTTGAGTGAACAGAATCGCTCACGTATCTGCCGCTCATTTGCCCTATGCAGAGCGTTCTGGCAAATAATTAATATTCCCGCGATTTTACCGCTGAATCAGCCAGGGGTATAAAGCCCTGGAAAATTGGGGGGATTGCAAATGGACCATATCACGACACATACAGGAAAATCAGTAGTGAGCATCTCGCACCAGGCGGATTACGCCTTTCGCGTAGGAACAGAATATGCCCACAAAGGAGACTACCAGGGAGCGCTCGCACAGTTCGAGAAAGCGCTCTCGTCAGATCCGCATTTTGCCATGGCATGGCATGAGAAGGGAAACTGCCTTGATGAACTGGGCCGCTGTGAAGAAGCACTTTCCAGTTACGACACCGCGATACAGCTGGATCCCCACGATGCCGAGGCATGGTTCAACAAGGGGCTTACCCTGAAGAAGATGGGCCGGGAGAAAGAGGCCTATTCCTGCATGAACAGGGGTGTTGACCTGGCACTTGGGAGATAAGGCCCCTTCTCATTTTCAGGCGCTGCTCCGTACGGCCATCGGAAAACCTGGGAATTTTTTTTAAAAAAAGAGATTATCGGCCACCCCGTTTACTCCCGGGATGAAATCTCAGAGGCTTTGGGTAGGGGTAAGAAAGCGAAAACACTCTTCTGCTGCAGTATAATCCATAAACGGTGCGTGCAGGCAGACGCGCGGGAATTTGGGGACTCGCCCTTGGAACCGGAAATATGCGGCCGCGAGGTGCCCCATTGGTAGGGTGGCGAGAAGCGAAAAACTGGGAGATTTACGATTTTTTTTAAAAAAGTACGGTCTGTGTGGAATACCGGCCCTGTTGTCCAATGAGGGCAGATCGTCTTTCTCCGAAGAAGCAGTATGAACTTATGCCCTGCAGTGTGTGCACTTATAAGTGCATGGCACTCAATATTGTTAATTGTATTAATTTTACTTAGAATAAATGTCAATAGTGGTTTTAAATTTTAAAAAAACGTTTAGATACTTTTATTTTCTGCTGGCAATAACTGCCCCTGGTATATAGGTGTTTGAATGAATGCAAAGTATGTACAGACCACCTGCCCCTATTGTGGGACCGGGTGTTCGTTCAACCTGGTAGTGATGGATGGGAAAGTGACAGGGACCGCTCCCTACCAGCGCTCTCCAGTCAACGAGGGAAAGGTCTGCCCGAAGGGGACCTATGCCCACGAATTCATCAATGCCCCCGACAGGCTCACGAAACCGCTGATCAAGAAGGACGGCAAGTTCGTGGAGGCGAGCTGGGACGAGGCGTATGACCTGATCGCAAAGAAGTTCAAGCAGTACAAGCCCGACGAGTGCGCCTGTCTCTCGTCCGCGAGAGTCTCAAACGAAGAGAACTACGCGATGATGAAGTTTGCACGCGGGGTGCTGAAGACTCGGCACATCGACCACTGCGCAAGGCTCTGCCACGCGTCCACGGTCGCGGGACTTGCCTCGACGTTTGGCTCTGGTGCGATGACCAACTCGATCCTTGACATCGCCGAGTCGAAGTGCGTCTTTATTATCGGCAGCAACACCTTTGAGCAGCACCCGCTGATCGGCCGGAAAGTGATGCAGGCCAAGGCCAAGGGTGCGAAACTCATCTACGCCGACCCGCGTCTCACCCCCACCGGCAAGCAGGCCGACCTCTACATGCAGTTCCGCTCCGGAAGCGATGTTGCGATCTTCAACGGCCTGATGCAGGAGATCTTAAAGAACGGCTGGGAGGACAAGGAGTTCATCAAGAACCGTACAAAGGACTTCGACAAGCTGAAAGAAGAGGTCATGAAGCCCGAGTACAGTCTTGAGAACGTCTCGAAGATCTCGGGCATCCCGGTCGCCCAGCTCAAGACCTGCGCAGAGTGGGTTGCCAAGCACGGGCCGACCGCCATCCTCTACTCGATGGGGATTACGCAGCACACCACCGGGGTCGACAACGTCAGGTCGGTTGCAAACATCCAGATGCTGACCGGAAACCTCGGCAAGCCCGGCGCGGGCGTCAACGCGCTGCGCGGCCAGAACAACGTGCAGGGCGCCTGCGACATGGGTGCGCTGCCGGTCGTATTCACCGCGTACCAGAAAGTCATCGATGAGGCGGCGCACAAGAAGTTCTCCGATGCATGGGGCTTCCCCGACGGGATCGCCGAGCCCAAGAACGGGTACGAAGTCACCGTCATGATGGACGTGCTCGCAGACAAGCCCGGCGAGCTCAAGTGCATGTACATCATGGGCGAGAACCCGATGATCTCGGACCCTGACCTCCACCACGTGGAGAAGGCCCTCAAAAACCTCGAGTTCCTTGTCGTGCAGGACATCTTCATGAACGAGACCGCGGAGCTCGCCGACGTCGTCCTGCCTGCATGCTGCTACGCAGAAAAAGACGGCACCCAGACCTCGACCGAGCGCCGCGTCCAGATGTGGAGAAAAGCCCAGGACCCGCCGGGCCAGGCAAAGCTCGACTGGGTGATCATCAAGGAGATCGCCGCAAAGATGGGCTACGCCAAGCAGTTCCCCTGGAACAGCGCGGAGGAGATCTTCGAAGAGATCCGGAAAGTCACCCCCTCCTATGCAGG
>MVQD01000101.1 GCA_002067095.1 Methanoregulaceae archaeon PtaB.Bin056 | reverse complement strand
TTTATTTCCTCGAATTATAAACTTTTTGCGCAGAATACACATTTCACGACAAACGGCTCTCATGCGCACCTGGAATAAAAAAACAGGTGCCCGGGTGTTGGCCCGTGCCAGGCTCACCATGGGACCCCTGCCGAGAGGAAAAGATCACCCGGATCTGATGTTTTTAAATCTCGAATTTCCGGGGTTTTTATTCGCACGATATTGGAAAAAGTGCAATGGCGACAGTGTCTTCCTTGCTTTGAAAAAATTTTGTCAATGGCATGCATCTATACGTGTATTTAGGATCCTGGAGCAGTTGATCCTTCGCACACTTGCGTGTTACCGCAACATCACCCCTTCCCAATCGAAAAGAGTGGTGTGGAAAGGAGATCTCCGGGTCACGACCGTTCACAAAATGCCACGCCAGAAAGGACTGCCCAATCAGCCCTGTTGCACGGAGAGTGGTTCCGGGAGGGCGCTGTTGGATTCCCCCCGCGATACCTGGCTTGAGTGCAATCTCCTGCTGTTCACCCAATCAAGGTCCGGTGTGCCACCCCCTGGAAAGGGACGTGTCCTGTCAAAACCCGCCCCCTGCCCTGCACAAACGGCAATGAAGAATCCTTTGGGGGATGGCGATCCCCATCTGCCGCGATTCTTTTCGTGCGTATCCCAGGGAAAATTACGGGATCCTGTCGTTTCGCCTCTGGAAAAATGGCGCCGGCAGCCAGACTCCTCCCGGTAGTTGCCATATACCGGATGGCAGGACCAGGCCCCACCCGTAACTGGGCGAAGACGCAGGGGTCACCAGGGCATCAGGGCACGAAGCGTGTGTGGCCTCGTGTACCGAAAAGTACACGAGGCGCTCCGGTATTGCCCCGGGGGTTCCTGGAGCCGGCCCCTGCGTCGAGGAGAAGAATCAATCGCAGGGGGAAGATCCTCCATGAAACGGGTACGTGCGATATCGAGATGCGTATTGCCCCGGGCACCATCCTCACTCCCATGAAAGAAGACTACCGAGGTTTCAGCGCCTTTTGGATCCCCCTGTGCAAGAGAACGCGAAAGAGAGAGGAGGTATGCTTCAATATCGTATTCATTCCACAATGACGCGAAAACCCCGGGCCCTGTATCACCGCTGTGGCTCCTGGGTATCAGTGGGATGGGGGGCCATTCGGAGGGAGATGAATGAGAGGTGGCCCCTGCAGGGGAGATGGGATGCTGCCTTTTTAGGAGGTCTGGGAATGAGGATTGGGGGGGTATTCTCTGCATTCCAATCCCCTTCATGTAAAAAATGCCGACAAGACCAACGAATGCCGGGTGGGGGTTTCTGAACTCGTGCTGATGAGAAAAAAGGGACCAATGGCCGAGAAAGCCCCCTTTATTGGGATATTTTACTATCGAGTCTTCTTGGCATTCCCGGAAACATCGGGATGCTGCGCCTGGATAGGGGGCGGGGATGGCAAGCCTCCACAATTATCACACACCCTTTTTAAGCACCCCTCCCCGGAAGGCAGGGTGAAAGAGATCTCGTGGATTTGTGTCCAATGGGTATTACAGGAAAAGAGGCGTATAGTGACAGTTCTTTTTTTGGCTCTTTTCTCATCTGGCGGGGAAGGGGTTGGTTGAACCAGGTACATTTTCCGGGGCGTTCCTTTCCCCTGCCAGAATAGAACGGCCCTCATTGAATGCGGCACTCTCCAGGCAAAGAGTATTCCACGCAAGGGCCCGCCCCGTGTAGCCCCCGGGGCGAGGGGGGACCGTTATATTTGCTTATGTTCGGGGGTTCTTCACACGCGGGGCATTCACTTTCACCCTCCACGGCAGATGCTTTTCTAGGGGATCTCCCTACACATAGAAAGTGTCTGTATCAATGCCACCTTGAGGATACAGACCTGGGCATAAATGCCCATGGAAAGGTACTCTGCCAAGAGAAACCTGGAGTCGCGGGATCCCGGCACCCCCTTTTTACCGGGATCCCTCCTCTTTTCCCCAAGGGGAAACCCTGCACCTGATCCTCCATAATCTCTCATAAAAACCTCTGATTTCGATTCAGGGCAGCAATAAAAGACTTTTTTATTAATCGGAGACACCTTTTTTTTGCAAAATGATACACCATATATTGCTATATCATATCTTGGGCGCAAAGTATTGCCGGGAAGATGAATAGCGCGAATAATCCGGGAGATCTCCACGAGACGCATCAAACTGGATGGGCGGGCGTGGTCAAATGATGCCAGGATGGAGAGGCAGGGCACCTCAGGGGAGGCACCGGCGCTGCAGTGAAAAGAATCGTTCACCGATCCCAATGGCACACAGGACCTCATTCGTCCGTAATCATCCAGTTACCTATTTAAAGGAATTACAAACCATATCTACACAAACAGCCCTCCCCCGGCTGGCATAACATCCCGATGATATCCCATGATTACCGTCCTGTTCGTGGATGATGAGCCGGCCCTCCTGGACGTTTCAAGGCTCTACCTGGAGAAGACTGGGGATCTCAAGGTCGAAACCTGTTTCTCCGTTGAGCAGGCGATAGAATTACTCAAGGAACGTTCGTATGACGTTATCGTATCTGATTACGAGATGCCGGGGATAGACGGCATAGAATTCCTGAAACTGTTGCGAAACCTTGGAGACCCCACACCCTTTATCATCTTCACCGGCAGGGGACGCGAGCATGTCGTGATCGAGGCATTGAACAGCGGCGCGGATTTCTACCTCCAGAAAGGAGGAGACCCAAAATCACAGTTCGCAGAACTGAGCCACAAGATCAGGCTTGCGGTTGAGCGCAAGAGGAACGAGAGGTCGCTTCAAATCACGCGGCATTCGGTGGACAAGGCATCCATACGCATCTTCTGGTTCGACACCCGGGGGAGGATTATTTACGTAAACGAAGCGGCCTGCAGGGCACTTGGTTACGCACCCGAAGAACTTCTCCGCATGACGATCGGGGATATCGATCCTCTCTTCACGAAGGAGGAATGGGACTCGTTCGTCCAACGGTTGCGTGCGCACGGGTCGATGGTCCTGCAGGCATTTCACACGCGGAGAGACAGGGAGACGGTCGCAGTCGAGGTTTCGTTCACTGTAAGGGATTTCCAGGAGCGGGAGATAATATTTGCATACTCCTGGAGCGCGGGGGAGTGGGCCGCGGTCAAAACACGAACAATGCAGGCAGAGATACGCTGTCACCGGGTTGCGGATGCCCTGCCGTTCCTGTACTTTGAGGTTGCGACCGATGGAACACTCATATTCTGGAACAACATGGCCTCGGCATTCATTGGGTCTCAATACAGAGGCGACGCAAATCCCAAGGTGGTTATGTTTCCTGACCTCGTGCTGAAGGGGCAGCAGGCGCACGTGGCCGGGATCATCACGAGGGTAGGCGAGGGGTGCCAGAGCGAGATCATCCAGGTCCCGCTGGTCGGAATTGACGGCATAAACCGGACAGTCATCTTCAATGCGCATGGATACGCAGGGGAGCATGGCCGCAACTTCGTCCAACTCCTGGAGATCCCCCCATGAGTCCCCGCGGGAGCCGTGAGTGGCAGGGAGTGTCAAACCCCTTCCTCCAGGAGTGTGTGTGGTCACCCTTCCATTGCAATGGGAGTGATGACGTATTGCAGGGCTCACCGTAGAGCACCATATTGTCAGAAAAAAAAGATACAATAAGGGAACGTGGGGAGCATTCCATCCTACTGACCATTCTTTTTGGCTTGTTTCTTTTCCTCGTTTTTTCGGGTGAGGGTACTGCTCCCTGGTTATATGCATGCAGGCACAGTGGGCAAATGAGTCCTTGGTATTTCCCCCCTGTCCCATATACAGTGACGGGATTGTTCTCGCACACTCGAAGCCGCTGGCGGCCGAAGTGCCGTCACGGGTATCGAGGTGGCAGACCCAAGAGCAGCGATTGGGGGGTTATCCGGAGCGCCGCGGAAACGGGTATTTCCATATTTCAGCAATCGAACCAACGGCCGACAGTAGGTTATATTATTTATAGTTTGGATCTTCTCAAAAGAGGTCCGTTTATCGGCCGGTTTGTCAAAATATCTCTGATGGATGGTCTTTTTAAATTTATCCCGGTAATTGCAATAAACTATATATTGCTATATGATGAGAGATAGAGAGAATACGCGGGCGCAGTATTGGAACGGGGCTCGTTCACACCGGGAGGACCTTATGCGTACACAGTATGGGCAGGATGATGTCAACAAGTACCGGAAATTCAAGAAGGTAGATGGCGCGACTTACCGGAAGGTCAACCAGTTCCTGAGAAAACGGACCTACGTCACCGCCAGGGAATGGGCCATCGCACGCCTCTGCACCGACTTCCGGACGAGGAGCGGTGCAGAGATGACGTTCATCGGGCAGCATCTGCCGGAACTGGTCCCCTTCATGCAGGACAGCTACACCCCCCAGGCAGTGAACCAGGCCCGCAACTCCTTCAAGAAGAAGGTCTACAAGTCGGGTGCCACGTTCTTCTACGGGGCAATGTGCGGGTTCTTCACGAGCGAGGAACTCGATGACCTGCTCTTTGAGGCAAGCGAGGTGGCCCGGTTCCTCCTCGAGGTCGAAAAGACGTCCCTGGACATCGACGAGGAGATCGAGATCGAGGACCGGATCACCGAGGTGATGAGAAGCGTTGGGGAGGCAGCCGCGAAGATCCTGCAGGCCAGGATGCAGGACGACGCAAAGGAGAACGAAGGAACGGCAGCCGCCGGGATACCGCCTGACGGGGATAGCGCATGAGGGTGATCCATATCGCGGGGGTCTCGGGATCGGGCAAGACCACCTTCATCAGGTCCCTTATCCCGCTGCTCAGGCAGATGGGTCCGACCGCGGTCGCAAAGCACCTGGGCCACCACCCCTTCTCCCTTGAATCCGGAAAGGATACCACGCTCTTTCTTGGGGAGGGCGCGTCTGCCTCTGCAGGGGTGGACAATGAGAAGGCCGTGGTGGTGATCCGCGGGCATACCCTCGGTGATATCCTCCCGCTGATGTCATCGATAGGGACAGAGTACCTGCTGGTTGAGGGATGGAAGACCCAGCCGCTCCCGAAAGTGCGTATCGGAGACCTGCCGGGTGCAACGGAGGTTGTCCTGTCAAACCCCACCGCCGCGCAAGTGGTGGCGTCCATTGAACTCTTCCCCAGGTATTACTCCTTCGAAGGACTCACGCGAAAGGTGCGGGAGGAATTCCCGGGGGGCGTGGTCCTGACCGGCCGATACCCGGCACCGGCTGGCAGAAGCACCACGGATTCCAGAAGAGAGTTTTATCACCGGTTTTCACCCATTCTAAAGGAGATAGCAAGGGTTGCGGCATCCCGTCCCGGAGAAGCACATGCCATGGTGCACCTGCACCGGGGACTCCTCTTTGGCGGGGAGGATGAGATCCTTCTGGCAGTAGGCGCGCGAACTCCCGCAGCCGCCCTGGAGGCGTTCTCCTCCTGCCAGAGCGACCTGCTCTCCGCCCTTGGCACGGGCGGCCCGCACAAGAGGTGAACATGGAAGAGAAGAAACTCGAGAAGAGACTCTTCGGAACGAACGGCGTGCGTGGAGTAGCAGGAAAAGATATGACGCCCGCGCTTGCCCTCTCGATTGGAGCAGCACTTGGCTCCATGCGCCCTGGCACCATCGCCGTGGGCAGAGATACCAGGACGTCAGGACCGGCGCTGGCAAGCGCCCTGAAGGCGGGGCTCCTTTCGGCAGGTTGCGACGTGGTCGACCTCGGCATCCTCCCGACACCAGCGCTCCAGTACCTCGTGAGGGACCACTTCGACGCCGGGGCAGTAGTCACCGCCTCGCACAACCCCCCCGAATACAACGGGATAAAGGTGGTGGAACCCGACGGCACCGAGATGGGAGACGACCAGTGCATCGTGCTCGAAGACCATATCTTCAAGGGGACCGCGTACAGTGCCGCCTGGGACCGTGTCGGCCGCGAACGTGCGGCTCCTTCCATGGCCGAGGAATATGTGAAAGCGGTCGCGGTCTCATTCCCACCCGGAACCGGGGACGGAACACTGGTGGTCGCAGACCCCGGGTGCGGGGCTGCGGCCTGGACAACCCCCGAGATCCTCACCCGCATGGGATGCAGGGTCTTTTCCCTCAACAGCCAGATGGACGGGACATTCCCTGGCCGGCTGCCGGAACCTTCCCCCGAGGGACTCGCCCCTCTTGCCGACCTCGTGAAGGCCACGGGGGCAGGTTTTGGAGTTGCCCACGACGGCGATGCAGACCGGGCGGTCTTCATCGATGACCGCGGGAGGTTCGTCGAGGAGAACCGGCAATTCGGGCTGATCGCCGATTTTATCTGCCGCCGGCACAGGGGAGTCGTGGTCACCCCTGTCAGCACGTCCCGTTTGATCGAGGTGATCGCGCACCGCCACAATTCCAGGGTCATCTACACCGCGGTGGGCAGCATCTACGTGGCAAGGACCATGATCGGGCTCTCTGAGGAGGGCACCAAGGTTGCATTCGGGGGAGAAGGGAACGGGGGGCTCATATTCCCCGGGCACCAGCTCTGCAGGGACGGGGGTATGACCGCCGCAACGATGGTTGCACTGCTCGCAGAAGCACGTCAGCCGCTTTCCGCACTCGTCGATGCGCTCCCGCCCTTCTTCATGATAAAGGAGAAGTTGCACGAGAAGGATGCTTCGGGGCTGATAAAACGCCTGATCAAGGCATTTTCGGGGGATTCGCTCGACCTGACGGACGGGATCCGCATCAACCGTGAAGACTCGTGGGCACTCGTCAGGCCATCGGGAACAGAACCACTCGTGAGGGTGATGGCTGAATCGGTCTCGGAGGCCCGGGCAAGGGAATTGTTCGAAGAACTCATGGTGCACATCCGGCCCTGACCCAGCGCCCGGTCTTTTTTTTGGTCTTTTTGCCGGAGGCTGCCCCCTGGTTCATGTTCTTTCCGGGATTGTTCTTGGCGAGTCTGATGTGCAGTTTTGCAAACCCGGGCCGGAGGACGATGCTGTTCATCACACCCTAAATGTTCATTAATGCCTGTTTTTTTCAGAAATAACGCCGTTATGTTCTTTTTATTCGGGACATGCCAGCAAGATTCATACACCAGGGAATGCGATACACCCCAGAGGCTGTCCGGATAGGGAATTATGATAAGCGAGCCCGTTGACAGATCCCTTCGTGTGAAATTCCGCGGGAATCAGAGAGACCGCGCGGGTTGATGAGAGAACATGAAGACGGTGGAGATACGCCTCTCCGGGAGAGTCCAGAAGGTAGGGATGCGAAACTGCGTGCGGCACATCGCGGGAAAGCTCAGTATCAGGGGTGATGTGATGAACCTGCCCGATGGAACCGTAAGGATAAGGGCGACCGGTGACCCTATCATCCTCGACAAGTTCATCTCCATGCTCTACGGGTGCCCGCGAGCTCTGATCAGGGATATCGGGATCACGGATATCCAGTACATCCCGTTTCCTGACTTTTCAGTGGTCAGGGCAGACGAGGGTCCAGATTAAGGCCCCTCGCAGGGGAGAACGAGGTAATCACCCTTCCTGACCAGAGCAGCCTGGAGCGCCATCACCTGCTCGTCGATGATATCCTGGCGGATCTTTTCCTGGAGTGCTTTCGTGAGCGCCTGCAGGAGATCATCGCCGAGGATGCATCGCGAGGGGCTGCATTCGTACTCATCTTCTGAAATTCCTCCCCTCGCGATGGCCGATACCACGCCGTCCACCATCGTCGGTTTGAACGGGTCGATCAGGTCATAGACAAGGCCACCCTTCCCCTTGTGCAAAAAACCCATGTCAGGGTCCAGGTGCGCCCCTGTTGCCGCCACGCAGGCATTTCCAAAGAGGAGTCCATATCCAAAGGAGAGCATGGTGTTTACCACATCCAAGTGAGGACGGGCGGCCCTGCGGCGGAACCCAAGTTCAGGGGGAACGGTCCTGGCAAGGATCTCGTAATACATGTCCGAGACGAGGCGGTGGACCCGCCGGAGCTCCTCCACCCTGACCAGGAACTCAAGCTCTGCATAGCTCTTCTCAAGCAGCTCAAGCTCGCCCTCGTAAAAGAGCGGGTCATCCCTTTGTTCCTGGAGCCTGACAAGTGCCCGTATCCGGGAGTGTGTGCTCCCTTTCGCGACTGCGAGGGCAAACGAGTGGGAGAACGCCTTCGCCTGCGCCTCCCTTATCACCTCGTCGTAGCGGAAGCCATAGGGCCGCAGGATCCCGAGTGGCTCGCCGTCCGCTTCGAAAAAGGAGATGCAGGAACCCGATGCGAGCAGCCTTGCAACCACCGAGGTATGGAGGGAATGGCCCCCCATAACCAGGAGGTGCTTCACCCTGGAGAGTGGCAACTCTTCAGTATTCCCGTTCTTCTGCACGATCAGGGCCCTTGGCGTTGCCTTCAGGTGGGCCCCGAATCCTGACACCAGATACCAGGGGACGGGGACGATGACGCACTGCTCCTTTTCCACCCAGCGCAGGATGGTTTGCTGATATACTCATTTCCAGGATTCTGCTACTTCAATGCATCGTCACTGCGAATGATCACCAATGAGATCGCAGGGGTTCGCAGAAATTGCGATCGCCATGCTATGGCTTGACAATATTTTTCATCCGCCGGCACAAGATTCTATGAGAAGCCCACCTCGTATCTGCACGCGTGACAACTCCCTTCTCGTGGAGCAGACATGAACCGGGCTGGACCGGTGGCAGAATGAGAGCGATAACAGGAGCCCGAGAGGACCTGGGGACCAGGAACCATGTTCTGGGATGAGAAGACCGAGACCCTCCCAAAAAGAGACCTTGAGGAATTGCAGTTAAAACGTCTCAAGAAGACCGTCGCATCGGTCCAGAACGTGGAGTTTTACAGGAGGTTACTCAGGGAGGCCGGGGTAAGACCGGAAGACATCAGGACTCTTGCAGACATCGAGAAGATCCCCTTCACGAGGAAGCAGGACCTTCGTGACGGCTACCCGTTCGGGTTCTTTGCCGTGCCCATCCACGAGGTGGTGCGCATCCATACTACTTCGGGGACGACCGGAAAACCGACGGTGGTGGGGTACACCAGGAACGATCTCGAGACCTGGGCACACCTCATTGCCAGGAACATGACGATGGTGGGGCTGACGGACCGGGACATCTTCCAGAACATGGTCAACTACGGGATGTTCACCGGCGGGCTCGGGTTCCACTATGGTGCCGAGAAAGTCGGCATGACGGTGATCCCAAGCGCGACCGGGAACACGAAGCGACAGATCGAGATGATCCAGGACTTCGGGGTAACGGCCATCCACTGCACGCCAAGTTATGCAATGCACCTCGCAGAGGTCGCCGAGGAGACGGGCGCACACCTGGAATCCCTCACCACCGGGCTTTTTGGCGCGGAGCCCTGGTCAGACGCGATGAGGGCAGAACTCGAGAAGAAGCTGGGAGTGACCGCATTTGACTCCTACGGCCTCTCGGAACTCTTCGGGCCGGGGGTGGCATTCGAATGCCCCGAACGGGATGGCCTGCACATATGGCACGACTGCTACCTTGTCGAGATCATCGACCCTGCGACGGGGGAGACCCTCGGCGACGGGGAGCGGGGCGAACTGGTGGTCACCCCGCTTGTCAAGGAGGCCATGCCCCTCCTCCGCTACCGGACGGGGGATATCACTATGCGCTTCGAGGACGACTGCCTCTGCGGGCGGGCGAAAAAAATAGCCCGCATTACAGGGAGGAGCGATGATATGCTGGTAATACGGGGTATCAATGTGTTTCCGTCCCAGATCGAGCACGTGCTGCTGCGGATACCCGAGGTCGGAAACCACTTCATGGTCTACGTGGACCGCGTAAACCACCTGGACGAGATGACGATCGACGTCGAGATCAACCGCGACTACTTCTCGGGCGAGCTCCAGGACCTTGCCCGGATCCAGAAGAAGGTGGTCAAGGAGCTCCGGGACACTCTGGAGCTGCGCACCACCGTCAAGCTGGTTGAGCCCGGGTCGCTGCCCAGGTTCGAGGGGAAGGCAAAACGGGTGATCGATCGCAGGGGTGAGATGTGATGAGGGCATGGGACCCCCGCATCGAGGAGATGCCGAAGGCCGATCTCGAGGCGATGCAATACCGGCTCCTCAAGACACTCGTGTACCGGCTCTACAGCTTCAGCCCCTTCTATCACCGCCGCATGGAGGAGAACCGGGTCCATCCCGACGATATCCGGACGCTCGGGGATATCAGGAAACTCCCCTTCATGTTCAAGCGGGACCTGCGTGATAATTACCCTGACAGGCTGTTTGTATCCTCACAGGAGGACCTTGTCAGGTACCACGTCTCTTCAGGGACGACAGGGAAGCCTACCGTAGTGGGCTACACAGAGAGGGACCTTGAGAACTGGACCGCCTCGCTTGCGCGGGGGCTGGTCTCGTGCGGGCTCGGGCGGGGAGACGTCATCCAGGTCAGTTACGGCTACGGCCTCTTTACCGGCGGACTTGGACTGCATTACGGGGCGGAGCGGATCGGGGCCACCGTGCTCCCGACGAGCGTCGGGAACACCGAGCGTCAGATCGAACTGATGCAGGACCTCAAGGCCACCGCGATCGCATGCACCCCCTCCTACCTCCTCCACATGGGGGAGGTCGCCGAGAAGATGGGGGTCAGCATCAAGGACGACACCCTGCTGAAGGTGGGAATCCTCGGCGCCGAACCCTGGTCTGAGCAGATGCGGCAACGGATCCAGGAGTGGCTCGGGATACGTGCATACGACATTTACGGGACGAGCGAGCTCTCGGGCCCGATGTTCTGCGAGTGCACCGAGCAGAAAGGGTTCCACGTCTGGGGCGACCTTGCCTACGTCGAGATCCTCGACCCGGAGACCCTTGAGCCACTCCCTGCGGGTGAACGGGGGGAGATGGTGATCACCATGCTGCAGAAGGAGGCGCTCCCCATGGTCCGGTACCGGATCGGGGACATCAGCGCAATCGACGACTCGGTCTGCGGGTGCGGGCGGACCCACCCGCGGGTGCAGCGCATCACCGGGCGTGTCGACGACATGCTGATCATCAGGGGGATCAACGTCTTCCCCTCGCAGATCGAGTATGCACTGATGTCAATCCCGGAGGTCGGGCAGCACTTCCAGATCATCGTGGACAGGAGAGGTGCACTTGATGACATGCTGGTCCAGGTTGAGGTGAAAAGAGAAGCATTCTCGGACAAGATCACCGACCTGATGAGCATCAGGAAGAAGGTTGAGCACAAGCTCAAGAACATCCTGAACGTCGCAGTGAACGTCGAACTTGTCGAGCCCGGGTCGCTGCCCAGGTTCGAGGGGAAGGCAAAGCGGGTGATCGACAGGAGGAAGATCTGATATGAAAGAGAACAAGTTCGTGATCAAGCAGATATCCGTATTCTCTGAGAACAAGCCCGGCCGGCTCGCGGCAATCGCCAGGGCGCTGCAGGAGGAGAAGATCAATATCATGGCCTTCTCCATCGCCGAGGCGGACGGTTTTGGCGTGGTGCGGGCGCTGGTTGACAAGCCGAAAAAGGCGCATGAGAAGCTGGGAGAGCTTGGGTTCAACGTGGCTTTCACCGACGTGATCGCCGTCCAGATGAAGGACGAGCCCGGCGGGCTCTACGAGACCGCACGGATCCTGGGAGAAGGGCACATAAATATCGAGTATGCCTATGCATACTCGGGGAAAGAGGCCGCCGTGCTCATCCTTCGGGTGGACAACGTGGAGGCGGCGATTGCCGCCATCCAGAAAGGCGGGGGGACGCTCATCGAGAGCTCCCTCTTCCAGTAACCCCCCCTTACTTCTTCTCCCACCTGACCAGTTCAGAGACCCTCGAGAGAGTGCTGCCTCTCCGGATCTCCTCCCTGACCCTCTCTTCAGTCTTCTTCACTTCCATCGCCCGGCGGGCAACCTCGAATGCCCGCTCCCGCGGGATGACCACCACCCCGCTCTCGTCCCCGGCGACCCAGTCCCCGGGGCGAACCACCTGGCCCCCGCACCGGATCTCGGCATTGATCTCGCCGAATCCCTTGGGTTCGCCAGCATTCGGGACCACGGCACGGGAAAAGACAGGGAACCCTAATCTCCGGATGTCATCCACGTCCCGGGCGGCCCCGTCGATCACCACTCCAGAGAGCCCGCGCTCCATCGAGCTCAGGGTGGCAAGCTCTCCCCAGCATGCCACGTGCGTGGCGCCCTGGTTATTGATCACCAGCACGTCGCCCGGGGAGGCCACGTCGATTGCTTCGACCGGCT
This sequence comes from Methanoregulaceae archaeon PtaB.Bin056, assembly GCA_002067095.1. Taxonomy (GTDB): domain Archaea; phylum Halobacteriota; class Methanomicrobia; order Methanomicrobiales; family Methanospirillaceae; genus Methanolinea_A. The sequence continues at coordinate 3,616 of MVQD01000101.1, read as the reverse complement.
TGGCCCAGTCTCCCGCGAATCCCTGCACGGTCACGGCCTTTCCTGCCATCTTTGCGTCCCCGCAGATCGGGGATATCCCCTCCATCGCCCCCTTCCGGTGCATCGCATCCGAGATGTTTGGTGTGGAGACAACGCGCAGGATATCGCGGATTGCCTGGTCGGGGGAGACCTGCTCTTCGCGGGGAAGGGATGGGTTGTCGATTGCATCCCTGATCGCCCTGGCCGATGCCGCCACTCCTGCTGAACGGGTGATCGCTCCCCCCACGATGACCACGTCAGCACCCCCGATGACTGCCTGCGGGGCCGTGATTGCGTCAAGGCCTCCCGCAGCGGCGACCGGGACATTCACCGCTCCTCTCAACGCGGTGAGCATCGATAGGGAGCTCTTTCCGATCATCTGCTGGTCGATCCCGACGTGGGCGTTGACGATGTGCACGCCCATCTGCTCCAGCTCCCGGGCACGCTCGACGGGGTGACGGACATTGATCAGGTCTGCCATCAGCCTGACGCCGTACAGGTCCGCTGCGCGGACCGCTTCGGCGATCACGGTATCGTCCGCATCGGCAAGGATGCAGACCACCGAGGCGCCTGCCTTGGCGGCCATCTCCACCTCAAGCGTGCCCGTGTCCGCGATCTTCATGTCCGCCACGATCTCGCGGCCGGGGAAGAGAGCGCGGAGTCTTCTTACCGCTTCCATGCCCTCGCTCTTGATCAACGGAGTCCCTGCCTCGATCCAATCGGTCCCCCCCTCCACCGCCTCGCGGGCAATCTGGACGGCCCGGTCAAGCTCCGTGACATCCAGGGCCACCTGGAGGATAGTCCGTTTCATAAGAGAGGTGTGGACCGGCATTGGCTAAATGGTTGCTGACCGGGGGCTGGCGCCCCTCGACCCCCGGGCGACCTGCCGGTCGCCGCATTTCACTGGTATCTCCGACAGAGACTACCGGTATCCCGGTCCTGCATTTTTCACCGCCTTCTCTCAGGCTCCCACCCCTCGACCCCCGCGAAACCTCACGGTCGCCGCATTTCACTGGTCTCCCCGCCAGAGACTGCCTGTATCCCGCTCCTGTATTATTCATCGCCTCCTCTCAGGCTCCCACCCCTCGACCCCCGCGAAACCTCACGGTCGCCGCATTTCTCTGGTCTCCCCGCCAGAGACTGCCGGTATCTTGCTCCTGTATTATTCATCGCCTCCTCTCAGGCTCCCACCCCTCGACCCCCGCGAAACCTCACGGTCGCCGCATTTCATTGGTATCTCCGACAGAGACTGCCTGTATCCCGCTCCTGGATTTTTCACCGCCTTCTCTCACGCTCCCACCCCTCGAACCCCGCGAAACCTCACGGTCGCCGCATTTCATTGGTATCTCCGACAGAGACTGCCTGTATCCCGCTCCTGTATTATCCATCGCCTTCTCTCACGCTCCCACCCCTCGAACCCCGCGAGACCTGACGGTCTCGATGAATTACATTTTCCATCAGCGGGGATGGGGGGGGTGCAGAGCAACGTAATCTCTTCCCTCTCTTGAGCACCGCGCCTATCGTTTCGGCGATGCGCATGCGTGGGGGGCATCAGCCCTAGGAGCGTCATCGTGGGTGAAGAACAGGAGCGATCCCCCGATGAACAGGGTATGCCTGGGGCATACGCATGCATACCCCTGCAACAGTAGGCTTTGTGCCTATTGCTGCTCACTGTACTTCTCGAAGAAAGTGACCTCTTCCAGGACCTTCTTCTTCTGGAGGGTGATCTCGGCCGGGAACCCGGCAGGGATAAGCGAGACGAGGGTATAGCCATCCGGGACGTCAAGAAGCTTCCTTACCGCCTCTGCATACTCCTTCTTCTCGCCTGCGACCCAGCAGCTCCCCACGCCATACGCCTGGAGGGCGAGGATGATGGTCTGCGTGGCCGCGCAGCAGTCTTCGAGGTAATACTTGGCCTTCTTCTCGCCAAAGACCGCGATGCAGACCGCAGCACCCGCGATGAACTTTCCGTGATCGGTAAGGTCAGCGATCTTCCCGAGGAGGGATCTCTCCCGGACGACCCCGAAGATCCAGGGCTGCAGGTTCATTGCGGTCGGAGCATGCCTCGCGCATTCGAGGACATCTTTGATCACGTTCTCGTCCACAGGGTCGGCTTTGTACTTGCGCACGCTGTGCCGTGACTTGATAATCGTGGTGCCCACGTTCATGGTGATTCCATCGGTGCAGGAGGAAAAAAAGGTGTCTTCATGGAGCAGCCCCGGTCCGGAGGATCAGGGCAATCCCTTCTTCTTCAGGAAAGCCCCCGCGAGTGCTGCAACCACTCCGAGGACCGCAAGATATCCGGCAAACCCGGGCACAGGGGTCGGAAAAGGCGTGGGCTGCGGGGGGGTTTTGGTCTCCTGGACCGTTGGCGGGGCGGTCGTCGCGGTTGAGACCGGGCTTGTCATCGTCGTCACAACCGTTCCCGGTGTGAACGTGGGTTGGCTGGCAGTGGTGGCCGGAGCAATCGTCGTTCCGGTAATAAGCGGGTTGACCCTCTGCAGGAGGAATGAGACTTTCTCGCTGATTGCCTTCCCCGCAGCCGGGTAATTGTCGGACATCCCGTTCGCGTCGCAGCGGACATAGACGGTGTACTCGCCGATGGGGTACTCAGCGCTCCCCGTCGCCCACACCGGGCCTGTCTCGAAAGGTGACGAGGAGACGACAAGGTTCTCAAGCGAGAATCCCCCAAGAGAGGAGAATACGAGCGAGTCAGGCCCGTTCAGCCTGATCTTCAGGGGAGCCCCGGGGGTCCCCGGCCGGTTCGCCATCACCCACAGGTTTGTATCGATCCTGAACCCCGCCGCATCTCCCTTGGGGACCCAGGATGCGGCCGGACTGACCACGAACCCTGATGAGTAGTCCACGACCCGTATCTCGAGGCGTGGCTCTTCGAGGTAAAAAGCGACCGTATTATCCGGCAGGAGGAACCACGGCCCGCTCTTCCCCCCAAACGTGATCGGGGACGCGTAGAACGCGGCCGGGTCCGCGACCGTCACCTGCGCAGAGGGCACCTGCGAGACCTGCCCGCCTGCCCCGTACCACGCAAGAGTGGCACCCTGCGTGGCACCGGTCGCGGTGATGTCCAGGTCCTCCTCCCCGACAAAGACTGTCCCGCCCACGGGTATGGCATTCTCCGCCGCGGACAGAGGGACAACCGCGACGAGAATGGCGCAAAGGAGCGCGCGCACTGCAATACCAGACCTGCCTGTCGTGGATCGTTGCATACACAGGAGAGCACACCCGTCGTCATAAACCTTCTCAGGCTGCGAAAATGGGGCAAACCTGTCGTCAGGTCTATGAGAAGATTCCCGAAACGGCGCTCCACATGTTGGAGAGGCCCTGGGTGATCAGCACACCCGGGTCAATTCCGAGCACCGGGAAGATGAACATGAAGTAGAGGATGGTCCCAAGCGTGCTCCCCAGGTTGGCAAGGGCGGCGACGAGCACGACCCGGAAGAGTGGCACCTTCATCATCTGAGAGAAGCTCTCGGCCTCGAATATCCGGCGGAAGTCGGCAGGAGCCGGTTTTCGTATCCTGGCCTCCACGATGGCTGCAAACCACCCTGCCGCAACCAGCGGGTTCAACGCCGTGAAC
>MVQD01000100.1 GCA_002067095.1 Methanoregulaceae archaeon PtaB.Bin056 | reverse complement strand
CTTGAGATGGAAAGACCCGTTGCCGTCACCAGGGGAGGCAGGGAGCACGTATTTGACAGGGATGTGATCAGGAAGATCGGGGAGGCGCTTCCCGCACGTCTGCGCTCCGCGCTCAGACTCCCGATTGTCTTTTATTTCGACATGGATGTTGCGGACAGCTGCATGTGTGCAGATGATGTTGCACTTGCCGTATTGCAGGAACTCGGCGAACTCTCGAGGGAGAGGCGGATGGCAGACGGCAGGGCCTGGGTTGGGAGGGCGATCGTCTTTGCACTGGTGCGCAAATACCCGACAGCCGTTCAAATCATGATGAGATAGTGCGGGCTACCCTTGAGAACCTGTAATTTTTATCTTTCAGCAGGTCAAGGAGTGATAAAATGCGTGTAAGCCGGGTGGTTTGTTCTGATTGAGGTTCTCCTGGTCGACGACGAAGTGTCCCTCCTTGACGTGACGAAGATATTCCTCGAGAAGGGCGGCGACATGGTGATCTCCACTGCATTGAGTGCCCGTGAAGCCCTCGAGATGCTGGAGGCACGTGATTTCGATGTCATCGTGTCGGATTACGAGATGCCGCAGATGAATGGGATTGACCTCCTCCGGGCCATCAAGTTGACCCACCCCCACATCCCCTTCATCATCTTCACCGGGCGCGGAAGGGAGCATGTCGCAATCGAGGCCCTCAACCTTGGTGCAGCCTTTTACCTGCAGAAGGGAGGTCACCCCAGATCGCAGTTTGCAGAGCTGCGGAACATGATCGAGCAGGCGGTAAGCCGGAAACGAGCCGAACTTGCACTCCGCAGGTCAGAACAGCGGCTCTCGGATATCATCAATTTCCTCCCGGATGCAACATTTGCCATCGACAGGGAAGGCAGGGTCATTGCCTGGAACCACTCGATCGAGGAGATGACCGGCGTCCCCGCACGCGACATCCTCGGGAAGGGAAACTACGAGTACTCGATCCCATTTTACGGTGAGAGGCGTCCCATTCTCATTGACCTCATCTTCGAATCATCCGAAGAGATAGCCAAGCGGTATTACGGTGTGGTCCACAAGAAAGGCGACCTCCTCATCGGCGAGACAGACCTTCCCAGGCTTGCTGGCCAGAAAGCGATCCTCTGGGGGAAAGCATCCCCTCTCTATGACCATGAAGGCAAGATCATCGGCGCAATCGAATCGATTCGCGATGTGACAGAGCCCCGCAGGATTGAGGAGGCGCTCAGAGAGAGCGAAGCGAGGTACAAGGGGATTGTCGAGAGCCAGGAGGACCTCATCGCCCGTTTCCTCCCAGATGGCACATATATCTTCGTGAACCCTGCATTTTGCCGCTACTACGAAATATCGAACGATGAGATTGTCGGGAGCCGGTTCCGTCCCCGCATACCCCCGGGAGATGTACCTCTTGTCCGGAAGCATTTTGCCTCTCTCACCCGTGAAAACCCGACCGGATACATCCAGCACCGTGTTATCCTGCCGGGCGGCGAGGTGCGGTGGCAGAGCTGGACCGACCAGGCGATCTTCAACGAGAAAGGCGAAATCCAGAAATACCAGTCGGTGGGAAGGGATATCACTGACATGGTCCAGGCAGAGGAGGCACTGCAGATGGCGAACAGGAAGTTAAGCCTCCTCTCCCGCATCACGAGGCATGACATTCTCAACCAGGTCACTGCGCTTCTCCTTTACCTTGACATGGCAAGGGAGCAGGCAGACAGCCCGCTGCTGGCAGAGTTCATCGATAAGATGAAGCGCGTGGGGCACAACATCGAACGGCAGGTTGCGTTCACCAAGGAATACGAGGACATCGGTGTGCATGCCCCCGTTTGGCAGGACATGGAGAAGGTCCTGCGCGACGCCATCCATGCATTCGATCTCTCTGCCGTCAGTATCGAGTGCAAGGTACGCGACCTCGAGGTGTATGCTGATCCCCTCCTTGAACGGGTGTTCTACAATCTTTTAGACAATGCATTGAAACACGGCGGGGGCATCTCCAGGGTCACCATAGGGACTACCATGAGTTCCTACGGGCTCATCCTCTCGTTTGAAGATAACGGCACAGGTATTCCGTACGAAGAGAAAGAGAAGATCTTTGAGAAAGGATATGGGAAGGGCAGCGGTTTTGGCCTGTTTCTCGCGCGGGAGATCCTTGATATCACCGGCATATCCATCATAGAGACCGGAGAGCCGGGTGCAGGAGCGAGGTTCGAGGTATTCCTCCCGAGGGGCACCTTCAGGGTGGCGAAACGGAATGATGATCACTGATCAACTGCTCTCTTAACATCAGGTTAATATCGCAGGGGTTGCAGATACCCTCATGCGGAGGGAAAAGACAGGGGGTACGCAAGAGTGACGAAGTCAATTCTGATCGTTGAAGATGATCCCGTCATCAGCCAGCTGATTGCATGGCGCCTGAAAAAACTCGGGTACGGGGTGGTCGGGACCGCACAGACTGCAGAAGAGGCAATTTCCCGGATCAGATCAGGGGCTCCTGACCTTGTCCTCCTCGACATTGTCCTGGAAGAGGGGGTGGACGGGACTGCACTTGGCTCGCAGATCAGGAAGGAATACCACATCCCCTTCATTTACCTGACTGCGCATTCGGACGACGAGACCCTCTCCCGTGCAATTGAGACCGGACCGAGCGGATTTTTACTCAAGCCCTTCAAGGACGAGGAGCTGAAGGTGGCAATCGAGGTGGCGCTCAAGCAGGTCCCGGGGGTATGAGAATCCGGGGATCTTGACCGCCAATTTTCACGAATGACGCCCGTGCGCCATACCACGGCCATAAATTCCCGCGTTTTTATCTTTTCACTACCTTTAAATGGGGGTGTGCAGAGGGAGATAGTACATGTGGATACGCCCTCAATTGGCTCTTTCGACCGTCCTTGTGATCCTGCTGGTACATGGGGCCCTGGTCATTGCGGACGACTGCGGATGCGGCGGGGGCTCCGGTTCCGGAGATTCCCCGGACGGTGGTAGCGCCTCGGGTTACGGCTCATCTGGTGATCCCGCAGCCCTTGCGGCAGCCGGACGGGACCTCGCCATGAGTGGGCGTTACCAGGAGGCACTCGAGGCATTCGACGATTCTCTCGCGATTGATCCCTACAATACCCTGACATTGATGGGAAAAGCAGAGGTGCTCTTCCTCCTGCAGCGCTACCCTGATGCTGCCGGGGTGTACCGGAAGGTCGTGGAGATCAACCCGCGCCACGATGGGGCATATTTCTGCCTCGGCAACGCCTACCTTGTCATGAGGGAGTACCAGTCTGCGGCAGACGCGTACGAGCGATCGCTTGCTATCCGGCCAGGGAACCTCCCGGCGGCTGAGAACCTCAGGGTTGCCCGGTCGTACCTCGAAGAGCGCGTGCCAGCCGCGATACCGGCCCCGGAAGGCTCGCCCCCACTGCAACAGATAACCCCCGGGGTAAGCGAATCTCCGCCTCAAGAACCCCTCACCGCTCCACAGCCAGCCCGCCCTGCACCCCTCCTGCATGGGTGGATCGGCGTGCTCTCGCTTGCATTCTCGATGGCAGTCGCCCTTGCAGGAGAGAGACGGAGGATGCGCACTTCTTTCCATGAGTGAGAGGATGGAGTATGCGGGGGCGGGGATGAACATTCTCATCACCGGGGCCCCCGGGTGCGGAAAGACCACATTTGTTGAAAATGTGGCCCGGGAACTTGCAGGTCTCCGGCCTGCAGGTTTTGTGACGAGGGAGATCAGGGACGCGGGTGAGAGGAAAGGGTTTGCACTGGTCTCATTCTGCGGCAGGACCGGCATCCTCGCGCACGTCGGGATACGATCCCCCCTGCGGGTGGGAAAATACGGGGTCGACGTGCCTGCCTTTGAGGCGTTCCTCCAGGATTTGCAGCTCGCACGAGCACGGCTCGTGATCATCGACGAGATTGGAAAGATGGAATGCCTCTCTCCTCTCTTTCGGACGCGTGTGGCGGAGGCCCTGGACAGCCCTTGTGTGCTGGTGGCAACCATCGCGCTCAGGGGGACGCCGCCCGTCGAGGCGCTCAAGGCACGAAGGGATGTCGAGGTCTTCTGTCTTCACCCCTGGAACCGGCAGGAATTGGCAGGGCTGGTCACCCAGAGGGTAAAGAGCGTGCTCAATAACGCAGGCTCAACGGGATGAGCCTCTGGGCGGCGTGTCGAATATTGGGTAAGCCATAAGTGGAAACAGGGGAAAGAGAGTATTGACCGTATGGCATCCATCAAATCCGTCATCCTCGCAGGCGGGGTGGGAACACGCCTGTGGCCACTCTCGCGCACCTACAACCCAAAACAGTTCCTGAAGTTCAATGGCACCTCCCTCTTCCAGGATACCTGGAAGAGGGCGCTTCGGATATCCGGGCCCGAGGAGGTATTTGTGGTGACAAACAGTGCACACCAGTACCTCGTCAGGAACCAGCTGGAGGAGATTGGGTTCCGTGTACCTGATGAGAGGATCCTGAAGGAGCCGGTGGGGAGAAATACTCTGCCAGCCATCACGTGGGCGCTGCGCCATGTCGAGGAGGAGTTCGGGGCCTGCGAAGTGGCGGTCTTCCCAAGCGATCATTACCTCGAAGATGGGGCCATGGACGAGATCGCGGCGGCGAAGGGGATATCCAGCCAGTACCTCGTCACCTTCGGGGTCGTTCCCACCCACCCTTACACAGGTTACGGGTACATTGACCCGGGCGAACCCTTGCAAATCGGGGCCCGGGTACGCAAGTTCCGGGAGAAACCTGACTGGATGACGGCAAAGATCTACATGGAGGCAGGGTATCTGTGGAACAGCGGGATATTTCTCTTCTCAACGGGTGTCTTTTTCGAAGAACTTGCGAAACATCAGCCAGATCTCTATTCGCGGTTCGTGGAAGGGATCAGTGAATACGGAAGCCTCCCCTCTCTCTCCATCGACTATGGACTCCTCGAGAAGTCGGAGAAGGTGGCAGTGGTCCCTCTGAAAGCGAAATGGACCGACCTCGGGACGTTCCGTGCCTGGTATGAGCACAGGCAGCACGACAGTTCAGGCAACGCAGGTCGTGCGGAGATGATTGACTCGGCGCGCAACTTTGTCTACGCTCCCGGAAGACGTGCAGCGCTGATCGGGGTGCAGGACCTCGTACTGGTCGATACGGGTGATGCACTCCTTGCCTGTCACATGGACTCGACAGAGAAGGTAAGCGACCTCGTGAAGCGGTTCCAGGAACGCGGAGACACCATCGCCGATTACCACCTCCAGGTCCATCGGCCCTGGGGGTCCTACACCGAGCTCGAACGGTCCGGGTTCTTTCGGATCAAGCGGGTGACGGTGAAGCCCGGCAAGAAGCTCTCGCTCCAGATGCACCATCACCGGAGCGAGCACTGGATCGTCGTGAGCGGCATGGCAGACGTGATCCTCGGTGATCGTACCATTCACCTGCGGCAGGGCGAGAGCACGTTCGTCCCTGCCGGAACGAAACACCGGCTGGCCAATACCGGGAAGATACCTCTCGAGGTAATCGAAGTCCAGATCGGCGAGTATCTCGAAGAGGACGACATCACCCGGTTTTCCGATGACTACCACCGGATATAGGAGAATATTCTGTTCGTCCACCGGGCAGGAGCCCTGCGGCAGGATGGCGGAGAGGGGCCGACCCCGGGGCGGGAGTGCCGTTATCTACGAGGGGAGATGGTGATTCACAAGGAAGGAGGGTTCAATGAACACACGAGGTGATATCCTGGTACACTTGCGCCATGACCGGAAGGGTGCATCCGGCACGGGAGACAGTCCGGCGGGGGTCAGCCAGATGGTGATGGTCCTGCATGGGCCCGAGATCTTTGATTCGGGAAATGCAGTATGGCTTGCAAGGGCGCTCTCCCCAAAGCGGGTCCTTGTCGCCGGTGTCATGGCAAGGGCGGCGGCAGAAGAATCCGGCATTCCGGGCGAATTCGTGGGGGTGCCCCCGAGCGTGGCGATACGGGCACTCAGTGAGCCGAGTTTTCTTGCAAACCAGGGAAAGACCCCTGATTCTGGGCGGATATTCGGAGAGATGGTCGCCACCCGCGTGGGTGGGGAGGGGCTTATCCACGTGGAATGCGCGAGTGGGGAGGTCATCTGCTGGAACAGGAAGGCTGATGCGACCGCAGTTGATATCTCGGAGAGGACTGGGTATATAGTCGTTGAGAGAGATGCTCCCGTTCGTTCCATTGACGAGCGACTCCGGATCATTCGGGGGTGTGTATCCGGGGAAGCGGTATTTGTCAACGGGATTGTAATAGGGACGGCAACCGGCCCGGAGGTCGTCATCTGTTCCGAGGGGGGACAGGTCATCCCGTTGTCGGGTATCAGGATCAAGCAGCATGGCCTCGAGAAACTGCGGAGGGCCGGCCCCGTGGACGTGGCACGCGCCTGGTGCAAGAGCGGGGGCCTCAGGTCAAGGTATCCCGCGGCCGCTCAACGACGGGCCTGCACGGGACGGGTGATCTTCCTTGACCATTGCGGCCACCACCTCTACCGTAAGATCGGCGAAGGGGATGTCTGCGGGATGGTGACGGTAGGAGACGACACTACCGCCGTCTGCGGGCATATCGGAGCGCACCTTGGAGTCCCTGTTCTCGGCATCGTTGATGGAGACAGCGACAACATCGTTCCCGAACGGTACGCGGAGGGATCGCTCCTGGCGGTTGCACGGGGAATTACCGACGACGACCTCGGAAAAGAGATCTCGCATCTCATCCCCGCGGGAGATGTCGCCTGGGACGAGTGTGTCAGCCGCATCCTTGTCGCAATTGGCAACAGGGCAGAGATTCGAAAACCCGCTGTGGGGTGACCGGTCACTCTCGTGTCCTGCCGCGGAGCCATTGGGCGTACCAGCGCAAATGACCCGAGGGTCCCGACGGGAGCATGGGCACTGTTTTACCTGCCCCCACGCCTGTCAAGGGTCAATGCCAGGGGCCAAAATACGCCTCCGTGTGTGCCTGAAGAGGGATTGTTCTACCCTGCTTATTTCTTCTGACGGAGATAGCGTTCCTTTATCCCGTCAAGGGTCTCGATATCTGCAATTCCCTTGTCGTCGCGGAGGCGGATGAAGCGTGGAAACCGGAGCGCATATCCGCACTCGTAGTTGGGGCTCTCCTGTATCTCCGAGTAACCTACCTCGAAAACCAAGAAAGGCTCCAGATTGACCTCTTTGCCCGATTCCGACAGGACGTGGTCCGAAAGAAGTTCATAGAGGTCCGCGAGCTGCTCGTCCGAGAACCCGGTCGCGACCTTGCTCAGTGCAGTGAGCTCCCCCTGGTCCTGGCATGCGAGAAGGAACGACCCGAATACATGGGCCCTCTTCCCTTCACCCCATTCGGCCCCGATGACCGCAAGGTCCAGGGTGTCGACAGATGGCTTGATCTTCAGCCAGTTCTTTCCGCGGATGCCGGGGGTATAGGGAGAGGAGAGGACTTTGATCATAAGTCCCTCGTGTCCTGCGGCAAGGCTTTCCTGGTAGACCTTCTCGATCTCGCCGGGGTCGTCACTCACTACCTGGGGAGCGACATGGTCCGAGAGGGCAGACATCAGGCGTGCCCTCCTCTCGATGAAGGGGAGGTCGATCAGCGTCTCACCGTCAAGGTAGAGGATATCGAAGACAAACGGCTGGACCCTCACCTCCTTTTGCATCTCCTCGATCCCATGCTTCCTCCTGAACCTTCGGAGTACAGCCTGGAAAGGGAGGGGTTTTCCATCCCTGACCGCGATCACCTCGCCATCAAGGATCACGTCGTGGGTCGTCGCGCCTTCGAGAATCCTGGTTACATCGGGGAGGGCATCAGTGACATCCTCGAGTTTTCTCGAGTAAATCCTGCTCTCATCTCCTACCTTGTGGAACTGGAACCTGCTGCCGTCATACTTGTACTCGGCGGCAACCGTCCCGTTCTCGTCAATTGCACCGGCGATGGTCCCCTGCTGGGCAAGCATCATCTTCACCGGGTGAAACGGCATGATATGTACGTTGCGAAGGGCACTTTCCCCTAAACGTGCGAGCATCGCTACCTCGCCGAGGTCGTTTCTGGCCTGGTATGCGTGCTCTACCTCGCGGGGGTCGACAGAGAAGGCCCTGGCGATGGCATCCCGGATGGTTCCTTCCCCCACACCTATCCGCAGGTCTTCCATGAGGAGCCGCGCGAGGTAACGGCCTTCCAGGGGCGAGGCGTTCTGGAAGAGGCTCTGGATGAGGGACAGTTTCTCCTGCTGCGAGGCACGCCCCCCCTGGCGCGCAATCTTCTCGAGCTTCCCGTATACCTCCGCGAGGTCGAGTTCCTGGGAAAAGAGCGCGGTCTGGATGGTTGCCGCCCTCGGGGACCTGCGCGCCATCTTCTTCTGCTCGAGGATCGCCTGGACCGCGAGTCCCGCGTCTCCGCGGCGATTGATCTCCCCTATCACGTCGTCCCTGGTGCCATCGACGATAAGGGTGATCGCATCATAGAGGAGGTTTGGGCCGATCCCCAGCTTGAGGGGGCTCCAGTCAGGAAATATCTTCCCTGTCACGAACTGGACGAATATGGGGAGATCGATCTCATCGAGCCCGGAAAGGACGCGGGATATCACCTCTGTCATCTCCAGGCGTCCCGATAGCCTTTCGATCTCCTCGCAGATCCTGGCAAATTCTGCAAATTTCATGATTGCGTGGATATGGAGAATAGTCACATTCGGCGAGGATAAGCGTTCGCTTCAGCGGGGATGTTCGTCAATCTTGGCGATTCTGTGCCGGCCCTCTGTCGTGTGGTATCAAGGTTCTTATATTCTCAGGGGTTATTCCTGTGTACGATGCCGGAGGAGTGGATCCCGGATGCCCTCGTTGAGCAGAAGATGGGGCAGACCAAGCGGGAGATGATGGAGTATATCGAGAAGAACTCAGAGAAGATAGACTCAAACCTCCCCATCTTCTTCGGCCACGTCGTCTCGATCCTGGAGAAGAGCTACCCGGACATCCCTGACCAGGCATATGACCGGTTCATCGACGACGTGACCGTAAAAGTCCTCGAAGAGAGCAGGCGCTCCACCGACATTGAGTATATCGAGAAGCTCTTCCGGCACGCCACCCGGGTAAAACGGAAGTATACCGGCAGGGCGATATTCGATATCGTGCTCGGGATCAAGTTGATCGACAACGGGAAGTACTCGGATGCGATCGAGGTGCTCAAGAAGTACAGGACAGTCGACGCGATGGTCTGCACGGCGATCGCATTCTGCTACTACGAGCTCTCGTCTCTTGAGCTGCCCCCTGACAAGAAACCCGACAAGTCCACCACAAGTGCGATGGCGCTCAGCGCAAGGGAGCAGATGATCGAGCTCGCCCGCCTTCGACCCCCGGTGAACCGCCTGCGGTTCCCGCAGGTGGTCCAGGAACTCCGGGTGAACAAGATATTCTGGTTCATGATACGGCTCGCCATCGACTGGTTCCCGAACGAGCCGGAATATCTGAAGATCGGCCTCGAAAAGGCGAAGAAGGACGGGAACAGGGACATGAGGGGAGAACTCCTGAAGATCGCCTCCGAACGCTACTACAACGACATGTTCTTTCTGCGGGACCTCTACCATTTCAAGCTGGAGGGGAGGGACGCGGGAGGTGCAACAGCCGTCGTGCGGCAGATGATGCAGCAGCACCCCGACGAGCTCGAGCCAGTCTACTACGGGCTGCAGCTCTCAATCATCTCGTCGCAGGAGTCCGCATACCAGAAGTTCAGGAGCACCGCGCTCTCGAAGAAGATGCCTGCACACATCGTCCTGATGCTCGACCTCTCATTTTTGATCATATCAGGAAGAAAAGCAGACGCGGAGATCATGCTCGATGATATCAAGAAGAAACTGCCGGCACTCGGGTATTATCTCGGCGTGCTCGAGTACCTCATGGGAGATATCTTCTCGGAAGACGAGAAACGGTCCAGGGCCGCAAAGAAGCTCTTTCTTGATTCGATCGACATGTACAGCCTCAAGTTGCTGAAGATGAAGGAAGGATGAGGTCTCCGCGGCGCACCCCCTCCCATAATTCATTTGCAGGGACACAATCTCCCTCTTCTTCTACCGATATAAAAAAACGCACGATCGCCCTCCTGTCTGCCGGGATAAGCTGCCATTCTCATGTGATGAGGTCTATGGATGAGATCAGGCACAATGAAAGGCGGTCCTCGATGAAGGTGAGCATTCAATCGCCCCGCTCAGTGGACCCCGGGGCACAATTGCACTGCCGGAAGTGTTCGCTATGCCGTGCTTCTCTGATCCCAAAGCCATGCTAAAGCCTGATGCCGCGGGGCCAGACAGGCCCGGTTCCGGGATTCGTGGCAACGGTGATCTCGAGGTCTGAGGAGAATAAGCCGGCGCTTTGCCTGGCCGTTGCAAGCGCCTTTTCGGGGGTGTTGTTCGTCTCGCTCAAATGCGCGAGCATGATCGTGTGCACCCGGGTGCAGAGCTCGTTCACGCACCGGGCAGCGTCGGGATTGGAGAGGTGTCCCCTCCGCGACCGTATGCGGCGCTTCAACACTTCAGGATATGGCCCGTTCTTCAGCATCTCGGGGCAGTGATTGCTCTCGAGGACAAGTGCGTCGCAGCGGCAGAAGCAGTCCATCATACTGCCGTTCACCATCCCGGTATCGGTGCAGCACCCGATCGTGAGATCGCCTTCCCGGACGAGAAATCCGCACGGTTCACGCGCATCATGGGATACCTCGAACGCCTCGACAGAGAAGTCGCCGATGGAGAACTGCTCGCCGTAATCCACCCTCACCGCCCGGATTGGATTTCGCCGGACGGGCCGGGAGTCGAGGAGGTCGAGGAGAGTCCCCCCGGTCGCATAGACCGGGATCGAGAGGTGGCGGGCAAGGGCCTCCACTGATGCGATATGGTCGATATGCTCGTGTGTCACAAGGATTGCCGAGAGGTGCTCGGTGGACCCGCCGGCGGCGTGCAGGCGGGAGAGGATCTCGCGCCTGGAGAGCCCTGCGTCAACGAGGAGCGAGGACGAACTCCCCTCGATGTAGAGGCAGTTCCCTTTGCTGCCGCTTGCAAGGGCGATGCACCGCATTGCATCATGTATTGTCATGCATGCGAGAAATGGGTGCCGGTCA
>MVQD01000099.1 GCA_002067095.1 Methanoregulaceae archaeon PtaB.Bin056 | reverse complement strand
ACCATCTTGAGGCTCGCAGATTCGTTCACGACTGCATTGCCCGAGATACTGGTGCTGCTCGAGATCCATGGCCCGCCAAGCCCCTCTGCAGAGACTGATGGCAGGACCACAATCCCGATAAAAATCAGGCAGAGAACCAGTATCAAGGGCGTATTTCTTCTTTCTGGCATGATTATCCTCCGTGTGGCGTGGCGGCGCACTACGGAACATGTTCGCACTAGTATCGGACCCTTTCACCTATATGCTTTCCTCTCAGCCAGGAAAAAAATACGGATTATTATTCAGGTTCTGAAAAACAGGCCGTCAAGTTCCCTTTTTTTGAAGGTGACCATTGTCGGCCTGCCATGGGGGCAGGAGAATGGATGCGCCGTCCGGCGCAACTGCGCTATCAGAGACCTGCACTGCTCCCCGGTCAGAGGAGTCCCTGCCTTGATGGCCCCCCTGCATGCGATTACTTTGAGGACCCGTTCTTTCTCGGATAAATCCTGGCGCACGTCCCCGGAGAGAAGGGCATCAACAACCTCCCGGACACCTTCCTGCCCGATCTGCTTTCCCAGAACGATCGGAATGGCACGGACAGCATACGTGCCTCTCCCGAAGTCCTCTATGGAGAACCCGACCTCTTCTAGAAGGGGGAAAAGAGCTGGGAGGATTGCAGCCTCGCGCGGGGACAGGTGCAATGAAACGGGCACGATCAGCTCCTGGCACTCGGGCTCTCTTTCCCCCGCATCAATGACCTGTTCGTACAGGATCCGCTCGTGTGCCGCATGCTGATCGATCAGGATGAGGTCTTCGCCGCCTCTTGGACAGGCGAGGATGTAGGTATTGTCAAGAGTCCCGAGGACTTCGAGATCCGGGACGGGTGATTGCCCGCCAGTACCTGCGGAGAGTCCAAGCTCGGTCTGCCGGATGCGTCGATCGGTATCGGAACGGATGGACCTTCCCGGTTCTGCAACCGTGGCAGGGGAAGGTTCATCGATGTGATAGGCGGGTGGACCACTGGCAAGGGAGATCGTTGACTGGGTCGAGGCCTTCCCCGATTCGCAGGCCCCAAACGTGAGGTCCATGTCTTTGAGCGCCGTCTCCACGGCCCGGGAAAGCTCACTTTTCACGTCCTTCTCCCTGCCCAGACGGACCTCTCTTTTTGTGGGATGGACGTTCACATCGACAAGGTGCGGGTCGATCGTGATGTCGAGGATGGCCACCGGGAACCTGTCGCCTGGGAGAAGTGTGCCGTATCCCGCCTTCACCGCGAGGGAGAGCGCCCTTGACTGGACCGGCCGCCTGTTGATGCTGAGAAAGACCTGGTATGGGTTCTGCCGTGAGAGCGAGGGACGCGAGATCACCCCCTCCACCCTGATGACCGCGCCCTCGAAATCGAGCGGGATCAGGGCGCATCCCACCCCGGTGCCGAAGAGGTGGAGCGCTGCGTCGTGGACAGATCCACCGGGCCCGGACATCAGTGTCTTCCGGTTATGCAGGACGCGGAACGAGACATCCGGGCGGGAGAGGATGATCCGTTCCAGAATCCCGGTGATGTAGGCCATCTCTGCCGGGAGCGAGCGTAAAAATTTCCTCCGTGCAGGGGTGTTGAAGAAGATCTCCTCCACCTCGACAGTCGTCCCTTCGGGGCACCCGCATTCAACCCGCTCAATCACCTCACCCCCCTCGTTCACGATCCTGACACCAGAGAGCGCGGATCCTGCTTTCCTCGTGGTAAGGGAGAGCCTCGAGACTGCAGCGATGCTCGCGAGCGCCTCTCCGCGGAACCCAAGCGACTGTACCATAAGGAGGTCGGGGAGTGTTCGGATCTTGCTCGTGGCATGCCGGACGCAGGCGAGATCTGCGTCTTTAGGCGTCATTCCCGAGCCATTGTCAGTTACCCTGATCCCGGTGATGGTCCCCCTGCGGGAGGTGACCTCCACCTCGACGCGAGTTGCTCCCGCGTCAAGCGCGTTTTCCACGAGCTCCTTTACCACCGAGGCAGGTCGCTCGACCACCTCTCCGGCCGCAATCCTGGACACAGTCTGCGGGTCAAGTACCTGGATCTCTCCCGGCTCTCTTTGGCTCTCCATCTTTCACCGGCCCCCTTCCCGCGCCTTCTTCTGGAGGTCATAGAGGAGTGAGAGGGCCGAGAGCGGAGTCATGTCATCGAGGTTCATGTTCTTCAGCATCTCGAGGACGGGGTTGGCGGGCGCGTCCGCCGCCGGGATGTCAGGGAGAAGCATCTGCGTATACCGCTTCACCCTCGTCCCTGATGAACGGCCCCCGGTACCAGCCATCTCTTCGAGAAGAACCCGAGCCCTGTCAGTCACACTGCGTGGGACCCCTGCAAGCGCCGCGACATGGATCCCGTAGCTCCTGTCGGTTGCGCCGGGGATGATCTTCCGGAGGAAGACGACCTCCCTGCCGGTGTCTTTTACCGCGAAATGGAAGTTCTTCACCCTGGAGAACTCCCCCTCTACATTGACGAGCTCGTGGAAATGCGTGGCAAAGAGGGTCCTTGGCCCCAGGGACTTTTTGCCGTGCAGGAACTCCAGAACCGCCCTTGCGATGCAGAGACCGTCGAGTGTGCTCGTCCCCCTCCCGATCTCATCGAGTATCACCAGGCTTCGCCGGGTCACGTTGTTGAGGATGTTTGCAAGCTCAAGCATCTCTACAAGGAATGTGCTCTGGCCGCTCGCGAGGTCGTCGAATGCCCCCACCCGCGTGAAGACCCGATCCACCACGCCGATGCGGGCGTATGCGGCAGGGACGAAACTTCCGGCCTGCGCCATGATGGCAACGAGGGCTGCGGCCCTCATGTAGGTCGACTTGCCTGCCATGTTTGCTCCCGTGATGATGAGGATCTGGTCTCCCTCGCTTGAGAGTTCCAGGTCGTTTGGCACGAACCTCCCTGGCATGCCAACCTCGACCACCGGGTGGCGGCATTCACGCACCAGGAGGTGCGTGGACTCGTCAACCACCGGCCTGCAGTAATGGCCCGACTCCGCCGCCTCCGCAAGCGAGACTGCCACGTCAAGGAGCGCAATTCCGCGGGCGATCTCCTGTATCATGGGAACCGCCTCCTTCAGCCGTTCAATGAGGCCAGAATAGACCTCCTGCTCGAGTGACAACTGGCGCTCGTCAGCAGACGAGATGACCGCCTCCTTCTCCTTCAATTCAGGTATTGTGAACCGCTCGCCGGTGGAGGTGGTCTGCTTGCGCTGGTACTCGGGCGGGACGAGGGAGAGGTTCGGGCGGGTCACCTCGATATAGTAGCCGAAGACCGAGTTGTAGGCAACCTTGAGCGACTTGATGCCGGTCCTCTCCCGCTCTCGCTGCTGGAGATCCAGGATCCATTCTCTTCCTGATGTCGAGATACCCCGCAGCAAATCCAGTTCCGGCGAGAATCCGTCCCGGATCACGCCGCCGTTCCGCACCACCGCAGGGGGATCGTCAACGATCG
>MVQD01000098.1 GCA_002067095.1 Methanoregulaceae archaeon PtaB.Bin056 | reverse complement strand
TTTCCCAGCACCGGGCGCGCGCTCAAACCCACTTCGGGGGGAGGTCGACATGGTGCTCCATACAGCGGATTTCCTCGACCAATTCGTCTTATCTATCCCCGGAAGGATCCCGGCACGGGTGATTGGGGTGTTCAGGGTCCGTGACGGGGATTGGGCACTGCCCGCAACACGCTCCCGATAGCAGCAGGACATCGAGATAGTGGGGTATTTTGCCGACCTCAGGGTTGATGGCGAGCGGTTTTTTCCTGATGCACGGCCCTCAATATTGTTTTGAGACCTGGCAGTCACCCAGTGGATGTCGACCAAATGTGCCTGTGACGCGTGCAATCCCGGCCGGCATCCCCCATCAAGCGGGCCTCACCCCCTTGTGAGCGCCGAGAGGAACTCTTCGATAGAGATCAGAACCCTCTCTACCGTCAGGCCCGGCAACGGGCCCTCGCAGAAACTGCACGAGAGCGTAAGGGTATCCCCGTAAGTGGAGGCAGCGATACCAAAACCCGGGGGGTATTCAACCGGGGGGATGACAAAGGCCGACTTCGTCCGGGCATCCCCAAAGTCCGCGCATGAGCGGGGAAGGACTCCGATATTGCTGATGAAAGGGTTCTTCGGATAGCCCTCGTTCCTGCTGCGGCGTTTTGCCTCGAGGAGATGCTCCCGCACAAAGTCAAACCCTGAAGAAAACATCTCTTCGAGCCGTATTGCAGATCCCATGCCCACATGGAGGCGTTTCTTCTCCTCCATGGCGCGGTGCGCCTCATTGACCAGGTCCCGGGGCCGGCCGGTCAATCCTGCCGGGAGCCATACCTCGAACGCAACAGAGAGGTTCGCAACAGCAGGGCTCTCCTCGCCACGGTGAGCGCGGCGGAGGTCGATTGAGGTGAGGACAGGGTAATCGCGGTCTTCCTGGTGCGGGATCTCCCTTCCTACCGACGCAAAGAAGGCAGCGAGCATGATATCATTCACCGTCACCCCAAATGACCGGGAATATGCCTTTACCTCACCGAAGAGAGGCGGACCGACTGTCCTGAAACGGTACGCCGGGCGGCCCCGGGTACCAGGCTCCCATGGCATGCCCCACTCGGCACTCTGCTCACCGCAGCATTCCCGTGCCGCCGCGCGCTCCTGTATCGTGAGGGCCGGGAGGAACGGGTGAAATGACCGGTCGGCCATGCGCGAGGGAGGCAGGGAGAAATCCAGATCCTGCCCCAACCCCCGGTATGCGAGAGCGAGGAGTGTCGCGATCTCAGAGAGCCCGCGGGCATCGCAGACAGCGTGGTTCACGGAGATGATCAGCGTGTCCGTCTCCCCCCTGACGAGGGTAAAATGTGCCTGCGGCCCTGCTGCGGGATCGATCCTTCCGGCGAGGACGCGCCTTAATGCCGGTTTGCCGTTCCCGCCATTCCCAAAGAGAGAAAAGACCGATTGCGGCCTGAAGGAGGGGACCACTTCCCAGTGCGGGTCAGCGCCCCCGACAAACCTGCAGGCCAGGAGAGGCTCAGCCTTCATCACAAGCTCCGCGGCACGGCGGAGCCTCACGTCCATAAGCCGCCCATCGAGTTTGACTACGAGGTGCATCGTCTGGTTCCATATCGTGGAGAGGAGGTAGTTCCACTGGTCGTTGACCGGGGCAGGGAATCTGATGGTCTGGCGGGTGTCTTTGTCCTGCATGGGGCACTCCAGGTATCAGGAGATCAGATATCAGCTCCTGGGGAAGAGAATATGATCGTACGCGGGACTTTACGGGTGCACAGAAATGATGCAGGTGATTTGAGTTGGTTGAGATAGAGAACCAGGTTTGGCAGCCCCTCCCCGGCGTGAAGGGTGTGTTGATCTATCCGTTCCTCCGCAAGGTGGACATTATATCCTCGAACTCGTTCCTGGTCGCGGCTCCGGGACTTCTCGTCCTGGTCGACCCGGGGGGCCTCCCCGGCCAGGCAGACACGCTCCTTGGAGAGATAAGAACGCTCCTCACAGAGAAGCCGCGCCCGGTGCTGGTCTGCCTCACGCACGTCCACCTCGACCACTGCCACCAGCTCCTGCACCACCCGGGGTTCCGGGATATTCCCCGCATGCTGGTCGCGGTCCAGGAGTCAGGGGCGAGGGCTCTTGAGTCCCGTGACCGCGCGGCCACCATCGCGGACCTGATCCACCAGGAGGTGGGGACGACAAGGATCGATATCAGGCTCCTGCTACCCTGCGAGGGGGAAGGACAAAGGGACGAATTGCTCAACTTCGCCGGGACTTCTCTTCTCACCTGCCTTGACTCCCTTCCGCTGGGAGGGGGACTCACCCTGCAGAGGCAGAGGCTGCCGCTCGAGGGAGATACGATGATCGAGTTCTTCCCTGCCCCGGGCCACAGCCCCGACAGCATCTTAATCAGGATAGGGGAGACGCTCTTTTTGGGAGACCTCCTCTTCTCCACCGCCCCGGGTGTCGCAGGTCTGAAGGGATGGGACCAGAAAGCGCTCCTTTCCACCCTGGACCGGGTGATCGCGCTCCTGCAGAAGGGCGGCATCACACTCTGCCTTCCAGGGCACGGGCGGCCGCTCGATACTGCAACAACAATACGCACGCTCCAGTCGATGAAGGAGGAAGCCTTGCGCCTGGAGGGAATCGAGAGCGTGAACCCTGAGTGGGCAAGGGATACCGCGGCATATGCGGGAGAACTCATGGGAGAGGTTGACCGCCTCTTCACGGTCATTGCCGGAAGGCTCGTGTACGTGGCCCACGTCCTTGACGAGCTCGAGGAAGCGGGGGAGGCGGAGAGGTTCCGGGGCATGATCGACAGCGACCTCGTCGATGAACTTCTCTCTGATTTCAACCGGTTCTCCCTCGATTTCCATTCAGGGAGGGTGCTCGAGATACACCTGGCGCTCAAGGCGAACCAGATCTCCCAGAAACTCGAGAAGGTATTCCGTGGAGAGGTGCTCGGGTCGGTACTCGATCTCTCCCTCGTCAGCCGCGTGGGCAGGCTCCTCGAGGACTACACCGTCACGTTCCGGGGCTTCCGGCCACAGATCGATCTCGCCGCAACCGACCTCACAGCTGCCGTTGGGGAGGTGGTGGCGGCCGTCACATCCCCCCCGTACGAGGAGGATGGCATCATCGAGGCCCGGACAGAGGAGGAGTTTTCCCGGGCGCTTGCGGTCAGGATCGCGTACGTCAACCCCTTCGAGCACCTTGATATCGAGTTCTCTCCCGGGGGAGACCTGCCGCCTGCGATGATGGACCGGGAACGCTTCGGGGACACGTTGCTGTACATCTTGGAGAAGGTCTCGGTTGGGGGAGCACGCAGCCTGCACATAACAACCGGAGGGAAAGAAGACCACGTCTGGGTGAAGCTTCAGTTCCCCGCATCTTCGGCATTCATGGAGGAGAACGTGCGGCGGTTCGCGGCAAGGAGCTGCAGTCTTTCCAACGGGAACTTGAGCATATCGGCGACGCGGGGAAGCACCACTGTCCTTGTTCTATATCCCGTTGCCGGCAAGGGCCTGGATGCACCAATGTGCGAAGTTTCATCGGGGACGGGGGAGACGGAGTCGCAAGGTCACTGCACCATCGCTCCCTCTGGCAGGATCGACGCGGCATCGGCGCCAGTGCTCGAGGAGGAACTTTCAAAGGCGATGGAGGAAGGGCACAGAAGGATTGTGGTGAACCTCTCATCCGTCGACTATATGAGCAGCGCGGGCCTGAGAGTCCTTCTTGCAGCCATGAAACGGCTGAAAAAGGAGGACGGGAACCTGGTCCTCTGCGCAATGAAGCCGTTTGTGCAGGAGGTCTTTGACCTGACGGGGTTCTCGCGGATATTTTCCATCTGCGAGTCCGAGGAAGAGGCCACCCGCCTCCTCGGTCCCTGACTCATCCGTATCCCCGACATTGCTCGGCCTGAAGCGCCTGGTATTCCTCCGCCAATAAGCATAATTGTACAACAATGTATATATTTATACAAAGCAAATGGTGTGCATGCATACCAAGATCCTTCTTGATGAGGACCAGATGCCGAGGAGCTGGTATAACATCCTGCCAGACCTTCCCAGTCCCCTTGACCCGCCCCTCCACCCGGCCACGGGTAAGCCGCTGGTGCCCGAAGACCTGACTCCGATCTTCCCCATGGAGCTGATCCTCCAGGAGATGAGTTCGAAGCGCACGATTGACATCCCAGCCGAGGTCCAGGATGTCTTAAGGCTCTGGAGGCCAAGCCCCCTTTACCGTGCCCACCGCCTGGAGAAGCACCTGAAGACTCCTGCACACATCTACTACAAGTACGAAGGGGTAAGCCCTCCAGGGAGCCACAAGCCCAATACTGCGGTTCCGCAGGCCTATTACAACATGAAAGCAGGGATCGAGCGTATCGCGACCGAGACCGGCGCAGGCCAGTGGGGTTCGGCCCTTGCGTTCGCGACCCAGATATTCGGCCTCGAGTGCACCATCTACATGGTCAGGTCAAGCTACATGCAGAAACCCTACCGCAAGTCAATGATGCAGGTGTGGGGAGCGGAGTGCATACCGAGCCCGAGCACGAAGACGAAGGCCGGGACCGCGGTACTGCAGAAAGACCCGGAGACCACGGGGAGCCTTGGAATCGCGATATCGGAGGCGGTTGAGGATGCCGCCACTCACGGGAATACCAACTACTCCCTTGGGTCAGTGCTGAACCATGTCTGCCTGCACCAGACGGTTGTCGGGCTCGAGTGCCGGGAGCAACTCGCCTCAGTGGACGAATATCCGGACGTGGTGATCGGCTGCGTGGGCGGAGGGTCCAACTTCGCCGGGATCTCGTTCCCCTTTGCCGGTGACAAGCTGAAAGGAACGCATAAGGAGACTGAGATCATCGCAGTGGAACCTGCATCCTGCCCGACTCTCACGAAGGGGCTCTTCACGTACGACTACGGCGACGTGGCCGGACTGACACCTCTCCTGAAGATGTTCACCCTTGGCCACGATTTTGTGCCCCCTTCCATCCATGCCGGGGGACTGCGCTACCATGGCGACAACCCGACCATCTCAAGGCTCGTATATGACGGGGTGATGAAAGCAGTCTCATACCACCAGAGCGAGGTCTTTGATGCCGCGCAGACCTTTGCCAGGACCGAGGGGATCATCGTCGCTCCCGAGACCTCCCACGCGGTAAGGGCGACAATCGACGAGGCGATCAGGTGCAGAAAGAGCGGCGAGACAAAGACCATCCTCTTCAACTGTTCAGGGCACGGGAACTTCGACATGTCTGCCTACGATGCGTTCTATTCCAAACAGCTCGTCGATTACGAGTATCCCGAGCAGCTGATCCGCGAGTCACTGTCACGCCTCCCCAAGATCCCGGGCGTATAGGGGAGCATTTTGGGGATCAACCCCTCATCTTTTGCCGGTTCTCTTAAACCCAACACATATAACTCCCTCCTTCATCACCTATTCTCACACATGTACACGCTCGGTTTCCTCGTCAACCCCGTTGCAGGGATGGGAGGGGCTGTCGGCCTGAAAGGGACGGACGGGATGGTAGAGGCTGCCCTGTCGAGGGGTGCGGTCCCGCGGGCCCCGGGAAGGGCGAAAGAGACGATCTCCCTCCTCGCAGGCCTTGACATTCACTTCCTCACGTGTTCGGGGATGATGGGTGAGGATATCCTTGCAGGAGAGGGAATCTCCGGATACGAGGTGGTGTACCGCCCCAAATCGGAGCGGACGGGTGCACCGGACACCATGGCCGCATGCAGGGCGTTTCTTGAGAGGAAGGCGGACCTCATCCTCTTCTGCGGCGGGGACGGCACTGCCAGGGATATATATACCGTGGTAGGGGATTCTCTCCCGATGCTCGGAATTCCCGCAGGGGTGAAGATGTACTCGGCGGTCTTTGCCATCACACCCGGCGCAGCCGCAGGGATACTGCGCGATGGATGCACCAGGGGTAATACCTTTCTCTTCCGTGATGCGGAGGTGGTGGACGTGGACGAGGAGGCATACAGGGAAGGATCGCTCCGGACCCGCCTCTTTGGTATCGCAAAGAGTCCGTATCGCCCAGGCCTTGTCCAGGGGACCAAGCAGGTGTTCGAAGACCCGAACGAGGAGCGTGCAAAGAAAGATATTGCACGGTTTATGCGTGAGGTGATGGAAGGGACGCCGGATATCCTCTATATCCTTGGCCCCGGGAGCACCACAGCGGCTATCGCCCTTGAGATTGGGATCAGCAAGACACTCCTTGGGTTTGACGCCGTGAAGGGAGGGACCCTTGTGGCCACGGACCTGAACGAGGAGCGGCTGCTCGGCCTCCTCGGGGGAGGTACCCGTGCCCGCCTTGTCATCAGTATCCTGGGCGCACAGGGCTCGATTCTTGGCAGGGGCACTCAGCAGGTGAGCCCTGATGTACTTCGGATCATCGGAAGAGAGAACATCATCGTCGTTGCCACGCCGCATAAGCTCGCCGAGACCCCCCTGATCTTCGTGGATTCGGGGGACAGGGAACTGGATGAAAGTTTCGGAGATCACATAACAGTGGTATCCGGATACCGGGTTGCACAGAGGAAACGCATCGGAAAGACACCAGGCGCGGGAGAATTCACGTGACCTGGCGGTGGAATAGTCCCTCCCGCAACGAAGAGGGCCTCCTCTCAATTCTCCTGCAACACTCCCGCGGTATTATTCTGTGAAGCGGGCGTGACTCTCCCTGGATCAAGTCCCCTTCCCTGATAGTCATCGCAGCGGTTGCCATGGGAATCGACGGGCTCATTCCTTTCAGGGAGATTTACGAGAGCATCGACAGGCAGGTGTGAATCCTTGCTCGGTGCAATGATCCCGGTAGGCCAGGTATTCGAGAGCCCGGGTGGCGCACCGCTGATCGGATCTGCTCTCCTTTGATTCCAGGGGCACCTCTCTTGCGACAGTCCTTCTGCTCATACTTCCTGTTACGACGATGTTTCTCTCGTACCTGGTCAACAATGCGGCATGTGCGGTCATGATGGCACCAGTTGCCATCAGTCTCCCCAGCCGCCCGGGAGTGTCAGCTGACCCCGTCCTCATGGCGGCCGCAATTGGTGCATCGTGTGCATTCCTTACCCTGATTGGACACCGGTCGAATGCCCTTGCCAGGGGGCCTGCAGCCTCCGGTCCGAAGACTCCTGGCGAATGGGGCTGCCACTCGAGATGATCATCGTTGCCGTTGCTGTCCCATTCCATCCTTGTATTTCTTGCTTCTGTGAATATCCCCCAGGTCGCAACAGGGGTATTCCCGGAAGAGCGCGCATATGACTCCCCGGCCCCCTGTAGGCAGTGAGTATGGGGCCAACCGGGTCTTCAGGAAAGGTTTTTATCACGGTATCTCCTCTCACAACGTACCGAAATACCGGCACCCGCTGAAGAGGATGGATGCAGGAAAAGGGGGAAAAGAGGTGAACGAGACAGCACAGGGAGACCGGTTCAGCCTGGCGCCCGGGGACCACGCGGCTATTCTGTGCCGCCATGAAGGGGAAATGGAGGAGGTGGCCGGATCTCTCCTGGATCAGTGCGGCCGGAAGGGATGGCGACTCCTCTACATCACAAGATCAACGCAGCAGAACCCTGCAGTCGAGCGGTTGAAAAATCTCGGGGGTTATGGGAAAGGGGCAATCATGCTGTCGCACGAAGATCCCGAGTTCCACCGCAACTTTGCCAGTGCAAGGAGCGCGCACGCCTATATCATAGGGCATGTGGAAAGCGCACGCTCGGCCGGTTATTCTGCGCTCTGCATCCTGCGGGAGGTCCCACCAATCGCAGCACGGCGCTCAAGCCAGCAGCTGGTAAGCGACATGGCCGGTCTCGATGTACTCCTTGGGGAAAAAAGCCTCCTCCTCCTCTGCTGCTACCAGATGGACCTCTTTTCGCCCGCAGTGCTCCAGGATGTCCTGCGCACCCATCCCCGAATCATTCTCGACAACAGGCTGATCGAGAACCTCTTCTACATCCCTGCGACGGATGCCATGCGGTATAACCTCCCATCCCTTGAACTGAAGCACTGGCTCGACACCCTCCTGAAGCTCTCTTTGGCAAAGGAGGAACTTTCCGAGAGCGAGAGCCGCTTCCAGGACCTCCTCGAGAATGCCAATGACCTCATCCAGAGTGTCGGTCCCGACGGAAAGTTCCTCTATGTAAACCGGGCCTGGCGGGAGACGATGGAGTACGGCCCCGATGAAATCCCCGGGCTCAATCTCTTTGATATCATCGACCCCTCCTCAATGGAGCACTGCAGGGTATTGTTCGGGAGGGTGATGGCAGGAGAGGACGTGGGGCGCATCGAGGCCACGTTCCGGTCCAGGTCAGGGCGCAGGGTGTACGTTGAAGGGAGAGTGAACTGCCACATGGAAAACGGAGTTCCGCAGTATACCCGCGCGATATTCCGCGATGTAACGGAACTAAAAAAGGAGGAGATGGCCCGAAGGGAACGCGAGCAGGTGCTCGACGCAGTCCTGAACCTCACACCCCACGCAACGGTTGTGACCACTCCGGATGGGACCATGCTGTATGCGAACAAGCCAGCCCGATCGCTCTCGCCAGTGACAGGGAAAGAAGGGGTGCATGGCAAGCCATTCTGGTCGCTCCTCTCCCCGGGTGGGGAAGACGAGGTCAGGCGAAGCATGGGGGAGCTCTTTGAGGCCGGGGGAGAGGGGACCTCCTGCCGCGTCAGGGGATGCGACGGGAGGGACTGGGAGATCGAATGGAGCAGGGCACGGTTTGGATCCGGGGAGAGCCGATACCTGATGGCAGTTATAAGGAGGGTCGAATAGGTAAAACAGGTGGATCATGTTTTTGGGGTGAACCACCGCTTCCCCAGAGCCTTTGCCACGGTATCGCCTCCGGAATAGAGGTAGGGGGAAAATATGGTGAAAAGGACCATCAGGGAGGTGCCAACATAGAGATCAAAATGCGTTTTGAATATTCCGCTGGCAGAGCCACCGATATTGTACACCCAGATCGGATACCCGATGAGCGAGACGACCAGGAGTGGGATGTTCGGGAGGTTGTGGTTGGCCGGGTCCATGGTTCCCAGCAGCCGTACACCGATCACGATTCCAAGGCCGATTATGAATGTTGCCAGGTTCTTATTCGCATCCGCTGCCGCCAGGTTGATCAGCACGAGATACGCCGAGAGGGCTTCCGCGGGGATCAGCTTCACCAGTTTCTGAAGATAGTCTTCATTCTCTTCGATTCTCAGGATCGGCCCTTTCATATGTTCTCCTGTTGAGAGGGTGATTCGTAGACCTTATAGTCCTTTGCGTGGCATCCTGCAGCAGGAGATTTTCGGTAATGACGATTCTTTTCCTCAAAAAAATGATGAGTGTGCCTGCCTGCCACAGATGCCAGTTGGGAAGATCCCCCACACCGGAGTACGCCCGGGCTGCGCGTGAATTGAGGAGGAGTGCGGGCATGACACCCGCATCCTCCCCCTTCCGCTCCCGCTCACCTCACCGCGACAGCCTTGAAGAACGTGTAGCAGAATGTCCCGCCGCCTTCGCTCGTCCGGTAGAGGTCGCGGATCCCCCGATCGAAGTCCTCCTCCGCCAGCATTCCGTTGGTGATCACCTTCTCCCGGACACCTTCCACCATTGCAGTGAAGGTCTGCCTGGTGAAACCCTCGACGAGCAAGGGCTTCGAGTCATCGACATATACCTGCCGTGGGGAGACGCGGACATCTCTGAATCCCGCCGTGTTGAGGAGAGGGAAAAGCTCGCGGCCGATACGCGGGTTTCCCCCTGCATCTCTCTGGAGCCGCTCAAGTGCGAGGATCGCCTCAGTTGCATACCTGCTCTGGGGGTGGAAGAATGCCGACCCATGGTCCCCCTCAATGACAGTCAGGGTGCCTCCGGGTTTCAATATTCTCTGCAGCGATTTGAGAGCACGCAGGGGAGCCTTGAGGTGCTCGAGGACGAAGCAGACGAAGACATGGTCGAATGAGTCCTCCCTGAACGGGAGAGAGTGGAGGTCTCCCCTTGCAAACATGATCTCTTCCCATCCCCGTGAGGCTGCGCTGCCTCTTGCGCACGAGAGAGAGGAGAGCGAGAGATCGAGCGAAACGATCCTGGCTCCCCTGCTCCTGGAGAGGAGTATCCCTGTCTGCGCTCCTACGCCGCATCCCGCCTCGAGCACGACGGACCCCGCAGGATAGGCAGTATCGTGGTGCAGGATCTCCGCGAGCGTGCCTGCCTGGTCAGAGAGACGAACGGCCTCACGCTCGGAGTGGCCGTGGACATATCCGGAGAGATCACTCATGGTCATTCTCCATAACTTCTGGAAGGGAATTGGAATGGCTGTTTCGGTATATGGTCCATATGCGACACATTCCTGAAGAAACCATACATCTGCAGGTTGATAACCCCCCGCCCTTACCTGGGAAAGGGAAGCGGGATATAGTACGCCCATTCCAATCTCCTCTCATGGAAAACGTGAGGAAGGCATTTGATGCCATCGCTGACCGGTACGATCGCCAGCGAAGATACGTGATTCCCCAGATGGAGGAGTTTTATGGGGCGGCGGTCTGGGCTGCTGCCTGGCCGAAAGAGAACCCGCATATCCTCGATATCGGTGCAGGCACCGGCCTCCTCTCCGCACTCCTGTTGGAAAAATATCCACGGGCAACCCTCACCCTCATCGACATCTCGGAGAAGATGCTGCAGGTGGCAAGGGAACGCTTTGCAGAAAACCCGCGGGTCAGGTTCGTGGTGGCGGATTACAGCCGGGAGGAACTGCCCGGCACATATGACCTGGTCTGCTCAGCGCTCTCCATCCACCACCTTGAACATGATGACAAGCGGAGGCTGTTTCGGCGGATATACAATGCCCTGAACGCCGGCGGGCTCTTTGTGAACGCCGACCAGGCAGATGCGCAGTCCACGTGGATGCGCCGCATGAATACTGAGTACTGGGACGCCTTCGTTTTAAAAAGCCCCGCATTCACTGATGAACTCAAAACGGCGATGGCCCGGAGGGACACCCTCGATAAGAATGCGACTCTCCTCGACCAGATCTCCTGGATGAAGGAATCAGGTCTCTCGGGGGTCGACATCGTCTATAAGAACCGTATCTTCTGTGTTTTTGTAGGGAGGAGAGAAGAGGAGATAAGTGGCCCAGCTTCCTGATTCAGGAAGTGCCGAGCATGTTGACGAGGGCCCCCCTGACCTCTTCGGCGTGTCCCTTTGGCGAGATTTTCCTCCACACCCTGACCACTACCCCTTCGGGGTCGATGAGGAACGTATCCCTCTGGGTTCCAAGGACTTCCTTCCCAAAGATCTTCTTCGGTTTCCACGAATGGTAGGCCTCTATGACCCTGTGGGCGGTATCGGAGAGCAGCAGGATCGAGAGGTTGTGACGGTCAGAAAAACGCTGGTGGCTCTCCGGGGTGTCTGTGCTCACGCCGAGGACCTGCGCTCCCATCCCTGCGAATGACTCGAGTGCATTGTTGAACGAGAGCGCCTCGAGGGTGCACCCGGGGGTGTTGTCACGCGGATAAAAGTAGAGGACCACCCATTTTCCGCGGTACTGTGCAAGGCACACCTCGTCTCCCTGGGAGTCCGGCAGGCAGAACTGCGGGGCAGGCTGGCCAGTCATTGGATCGGGTCTCTGTGCTGCCATGTATACCAGTAGAAAAAAAGCCCTGCAGTGGGCTTGAATGTATGGATCCAGGGCTACGCCGTATTCTCCCAGAGGCCGAACCTGTTTCCCTCGGTGTCGGAGCAGATTGCGAGCGCGCCGTATCCGGGGACAGGGGTATAGGGCATCACGACTTTACCCCCCTCCCGAATGACAAGGGCGAGGTACCTCTCCACTGATTCCACCCCGAAGTACACGGTGATATCCTGTCCCGGCTCCCCCCTCCTGCCGAGTCCCCCGCCAACACCCGGGCGACCCTCCCCATCGGAAGTCTCGATCAGGGAGAAGTCGGGATATCCCGGGGGACTCGCAAACTTCCACCCAAAGAGTGCGGCATAAAAATTCCTTGCCCGTTCGGGGATATCCGCCGGGATATCGAAATGCACGATTGTGACCATTCTCAATTCTCCTTCTTCTTACGGGGGTCTTTCCCT
Organism: Methanoregulaceae archaeon PtaB.Bin056; assembly: GCA_002067095.1. Lineage (GTDB taxonomy): Archaea > Halobacteriota > Methanomicrobia > Methanomicrobiales > Methanospirillaceae > Methanolinea_A. The sequence continues at coordinate 18,468 of MVQD01000098.1, read as the reverse complement.
CCAATGAGATATGCATTTCTGCACGCATTGTCACCGCGACCATCAGAGGGCCCTGATCGGAACGCTCGACGGGACAGCTTTTTTACATGCGCGTCTACCGGCTTGGCGGACCATCAATACACCACTTCCTGGGCAACACCGGGAAACCCCGCGCGGGGCAAAAAAGCGACACCAATGTATATATATAATCAATATTGTACATAATTAAACATGGTAAACAAACACACGCAGTTCATGGTGATGCCGGTGGACTGGGGACCGCCGCCGGCGAGGCGGCAGGCTCTGACAGAAACGAAGGGCTGAACACCGGGAATTCCCCTCCCGCACCATTCCAAATCTTCCCTGTCACGCGGAGCATACCGTTCCCCGCGGCAGACCCTTACACCCTGTTTCGTTGCATTGGAGGCGAGAGAGGGTGCATCCTCGAGTCGATGGAGGGTGTTCCCAGGAGAGCGGTAAGGTCCATCATCTGCCTCGAACCACTCCTTCTCTTCACCTTTGACCAGAAGATCACCTGCGAGGGCGACCCGGATCTCCCCGCTGAAATAGACCTGCCCGCGGCCGGCGACCCAATCGAGCAGATCCGTGGTCTCTGCAACCTTTTCCGGTGCGAGGAAGGTGCTGTCGCCGGCTTTATAGGAGGACTCGCAGGATACTGCGCATACGACATGGTCAGTCATCTCTCTATGGGCCGGGTTATGGCAGGAAGAGAGGGCCCACTCGCGCGGTTCATGCTCTGCACCCGCGGGGTCGTGTACGACCATGCGCAGGGTACCTGCACCCTCTATGATGCCCCCCTGTTCAAAAGAGGCCAGGTGCTTGATGACGTGCGTGCAGAAGCGAAGAAGCGGATGGATGTACTCGAAAAGGCAATCAGGGATGTTCCCGCAAGTGGGCCGGAAGCGGCGGTGCCCGGAAACGGGGGGGAATTCCCGATCAGCTCCTCCATTGATCGCGGGGAGTTCATGGACGCGGTCGGAAAGGCAAAGGAGTACATCCGTGCAGGAGAGATCTTCCAGGTCGTTCTCTCACGAAGACTCTCCTGTCCCTATCCTGGCGACCCCCTCCTCCTCTACGGGGCTATCAGGGCAATCAACCCTTCTCCCTACCTCTACTGCCTCTGCTTCGGCGACGAGACAGTGATCGGCTCGAGCCCTGAGATGCTGGTGAAAGTCGAGGGAGCAGCCGTCCAGACGGTTCCCATCGCCGGGACAAGGCCCCGTGGGAGCGATCCCGGAGAGGACGACCGGCTTGCCGCCGACCTCCTCGCCGATCCAAAAGAGCGGGCGGAGCACCTGATGCTCGTTGACCTTGCACGAAACGACATCGGGAGGGTGGCTGCATTCGGATCGGTCCATGTACCCGAGTTTATGGAGGTGGAGAGGTTCTCTCACGTGCAGCACATCGTCTCGAGGGTATGCGGGACCCTCCGCGAGGGGTGCGACCGCTTCGACGCGCTCGCGGCGTGTTTTCCTGCAGGGACTGTCAGCGGTGCGCCGAAGATCCGTGCCATGCAGATCATCTCAGAACTCGAGCCGCACCCCAGGGGGCTGTATGCCGGGGCGGTGGGATATGTGGGGTTCAATGACATCATGGAGTTCGCCATTGCCATCCGGACGCTCATCGTAAGGAGAGGAAGGGTGGAGTTCTCCACAGGTGCGGGGATCGTTGCGGATTCGGTCCCCCTGCGTGAGTTCGAGGAGACCGAGCACAAGGCAGGTGCCATGATGAAGGCGATACTGCAGGCGGGGGTGGGAAGATGCGGGTCGTGATCGTGGACTGCTTCGACAGCTTCACCTACAACCTCTACCAGATGGTCGGGATGCTCGGGGCGGTCCCTATCACGGTCACCTGCGACCGGCCCATCTCCGCGGTCAGGGACGAGTCCCCGGATCGCATCATCCTCTCCCCAGGCCCGGGCACTCCTGATGACTCCGGGGTATGTCCTGAAGTGATACGGGAGTTCGAGGGAAGGGTGCCAATCCTCGGCGTATGCCTCGGCCACCAGACTATCCTGCACTGCCACGGTGGAGCGGTGAGGAGGATGGATGCCCCGGTACACGGGAAGACGAGCCGGATAGTCCATGGGGGACAGGGACTCTTCGCAGGTCTCCCGAATCCCTTCACAGCGACCCGCTACCACTCGCTTGCGGTGCAAAAAGACGCCGTCCCTGGCGAGTTCGAGACCCTTGCGTTCTCTGCTGAAGACGGGTGCGTGATGGGTGTGATGCACCGGACCATGCCGCTTTATGGCCTCCAGTTTCACCCAGAGTCCATCATGACCCCCCAGGGGAGGGTTATCATGGAGAACTTCCTCTTTTTCGGGGGTGCATGATGCAGGAAGCCCTCCATGTACTCAGCGAGGGGAGATCGCTGTCAGTGCACGATGCCCGCGAAGCGATGGAGTATATCGCATCCGGGAGAGCCACGGACGCCCAGGTGGGGGCGTTTCTCGCAGCCCTTCGCATCAGGGGCGAGAGCGCGGAAGAGATTGCCACGTTTGGACGAGTCCTCCAGCAGCATGCAGTGTCCATCAGGCCGCAGGTTTCAGGGACTCTCGTAGATACCTGCGGGACAGGCGGTGACGGGTGCCGTACCTTCAATATCAGCACTGCAGCGGCCATCGTCGCGGCAGGCGCAGGGGTCCCCATCGTCAAGCACGGAAACAGGAGCGTGAGCAGTTCCTGCGGCTCTGCGGACGTGCTCGAGGCCCTCGGAGTGAAGGTTGACCTCCCACCCGATCGCGTATGCCAGGTCGTGGAGGAGATTGGGATAGGTTTTCTTTTTGCGCCAAATTTTCACCCTGCCTTCAGGAATGCCGCAAGAGTCAGGAGGGATCTTGGATTTTACACCGTCTTCAATGTCCTCGGTCCCCTCCTCAACCCTGCAGGCGCACCATCGCGGCTGATGGGCGTCTATTCCCCGGCAATCATGCGGACCCTCGCAGAAGTGCTCGACCGGCTTGGTGCAAAGAGGGCGATGGTCGTCCATGGCGCAGGCCTTGACGAGATCACCAACACCGGCGAGACAGGGGTTATGGAACTCTCGCAGGGGGTCATCCGCGAATACGCGATAACCCCGGAGGAGTTCGGGCTACCCCGGTCCTCCAGGGACGCACTCCTGGGAGGCACCCCGAAGGAGAACGCCAGAGTCATTCTCAGTATGCTTAAGGGGGAGGAGGGCCCGGTGCACGATGTGGTGGTAATGAATGCGGGGGCTGCCATCTACCTTGGTGGGAGGGCAGGCGACCTGGGGAGAGGGATCGATCACGCGCAGAGATCCGTAATGAGCGGGGCGGCTCTCGGGAAACTGGAGGCGCTCATCGACGCAACGGCGGGGATATCATGATCCTTGAAGAGATTATTTCAGCAACCGGGGTCCGGGTCGCGGGGCTCCCTGATAGTTTTCCCGTTGCAGGCCACGACGCCTTGCCGGAAAAGAGCCTTTTTGAGGCAATGGTGCAGAGAGACGGAAGAAATGCCATCATATCAGAGATCAAGTTCGCATCGCCTTCGAGGGGGATCATCCGGGAAGACCGCGACCCCGTGGAGCTCGCCCGCATGATGGTCTCCGCAGGGTGCTCCGCGCTCTCGGTCATCACCGAGCCTGTGTTTTTCCATGGACACCCTGGGCTGATACCCGCCATCAGGCCGCACGTCGACGTCCCAATCCTCCGCAAGGACTTCATCATCGACGAGAGGCAGATCCCGGAGACCAGGGCGCTCGGGGCTGATGCTATCCTCCTCATCACGAACGTCCTCCGCGAGAGGCTTGCTGGCTTCGTAGAGATGGCCTTCCGGCACTCCCTTGAGCCCATTGTCGAGATACACAATGCGGAGGAGGTCGCCACCGCGGTCGATTCCGGTGCACGGCTGATCGGGATCAACAACCGCAATCTGATGGACTTCACCATCGATCTCTCGACCACGAAGAGACTTGCCCCGATGGTCCGGGACGCAGGCTGCAGGGTAGTCTCGGAGAGTGGTTTTATCTGGCCGTACGATGTCAGGAGCCTCCGGAAGGAAGTGGACGGGTTTCTTATAGGGTCCTCGATCATGTCTGCAAAAGACCCAAAAAAGAGGCTGGGGGGATTCGTATCCGCGTGAAGATCTGCGGGATCACGTCCCCTGGGGACGCCGTCATGGCAGACCGGGCCGGGGCTGATGCGATCGGCGTGGTGATGTTCTCCGACTCCCCGCGGTCGGTGGACTGCGAGACCGCGGAGGAGATATTCAACGCGGTGGGCCCCTACATTGCCAGGGTGTGCGTGTCTCACACGGGATCGCTTGGGGACATCGAGGCAATGCTCGACCTGAATCCTGATGTGATCCAGGTGTCGTCCCCCCTCAATCTGCCCCAGCCGTTCCCTGCACGGCTCATCAGGGTCGTCGCATTGGGAGAGGCCCTTCCGATCGATGCGGACGCAATTCTCGTCGATGGGAGCGCGGGAAAGGGGCTGCTGTATGACGAGGAGTATGCGTCCCGGATGGTCCGGGAGAGCAGGGTGCCGGTGATCCTGGCCGGGGGCCTGAACCCCGGGAATGTGGCACATGCGATACGACTGGTCCGTCCCTATGGCGTGGACGTGGCCACGGGAGTCGAGGACTCACCGGGTGTAAAGAACGAGCAGAAGGTTCGGGAATTCGTGAGGATTGCGAAAGGAGCGGTTTATGATTGAATCCACGAGGTTCGGAAAGTATGGGGGGTGTTTTGTACCGGAGACACTCATGGCGGCACTTGAGGAGCTCGAGGAGGGTTTTCGGACCATCGTGCCGGGTGCAGCCTTCCAGAAGGAGATGGACTATTACCTGCACGAGTACGCAGGGAGAGAGACCCCACTCACGTTCTGCCGGAATCTCTCCCGCGATCTCGGGTGCAGGGTCTACCTGAAGCGCGAAGATCTCCTTCACTCCGGGGCCCATAAGCTGAACAACGCCCTCGGCCAGGCGCTCCTTGCAAAGTGCATGGGAAAGAGGCGGATCATTGCCGAGACGGGGGCAGGCCAGCATGGAGTTGCCACCGCAATTGCGGGTGCGGCGCTCGGGATGAAGGTGGAGGTCTACATGGGAGAGGAGGACATCGCCCGGCAGGCCCTCAACGTGGCCAGGATGAGGATGCTCGGTGCGAGCGTACTCCCGGTGAGATCAGGTTCACGAACCCTCAAGGATGCCATCAACGAGGCTCTTCGCGACTGGGTTGCGAATGTCCGCGACACCCATTACCTGATCGGATCGGTCGTGGGCCCGCACCCGTTTCCCACCCTTGTCCGGGATTTCCAGACGGTAATTGGGAGAGAGACGCGGGCGCAGGTCCTCGAAAAGGAGGGGAGGCTTCCGGATGCGATTGTCGCCTGCGTGGGAGGAGGGTCCAATGCCATCGGGATCTTCACCCCGTTCCTCGATGACGTGACGCGCCTCTTTGGTGCAGAGGCCGGCGGGGAGGGCCCGGGAGGCCGGCATGGCGCCACGCTCTGCCGCGGGAGACCGGGAGTGCTCCATGGGACTTACACCTACCTGATCCAGGACGCATTCGGCCAGATCCTGGAGTCGCACAGCGTCTCGGCCGGGCTCGACTACCCGGGCGTGGGCCCGGAGCACAGCTTCCTCAGAGACGAGGGGAGAGTCACTTACCGTGCGGTGACGGATGACGAGGCACTCGACTCGTTCCTCTACCTCTCACGGACAGAAGGGATCATCCCGGCGCTCGAATCTGCCCACGCGGTCGCACTTGCACGAAACATTGCACCGGAACTCGGGAAAGACGATGTCCTGATCGTCAACCTCTCCGGCCGGGGCGACAAGGACGTCTCGCAGGTGGCGGCACTCGCGGGTGATCGCCTGTGATCACCCGTATCGGGCGTGCATTTTCCGCACGCACTCGTCCCCTGCTCGTGGCCTGCCTCGTGGCGGGTGACCCTGACTACGGGGAATCGCTCGCGATGATGAGGGAGGTGGACAGCGCCGGCGCCGACATCATCGAGGTCGTCATGCCGTTCTCTGACCCGGTTGCAGACGGCCCTGTCATGCAGCAGGCCATCCAGCGGGCGCTCTCTGCCGGGATGAATACCGACACCCTCTTCTCACTGATCAGGGACTTCCGGGCGGAATCGGAGACGCCGCTTGTCGTCCTCACCTATGCCAACCCGGTGGTGCAGAGGGGGATTGGAGCCTTTTACCGGGATGCCGGCGACGCAGGTGCGGACGGGGTCGCCGTCGCCGACGTACCGCTCGAGGAGGCTGAACCCTTCTGCATGGCTTCCCGGGATGCGGGGATCGATCCCATCCTCTTCGTCAGCCAGACCACGTCTGATTCAAGGCTGGAGGGGATTGTCGAGAGGGCAGGTGGTTTCCTCTACCTGGTGGCAGCCCTTGGCGTGACCGGCATGAGGGGGGAGGTAGACCCTGAGACCATCGGGTGCATCAGGAGAATAAAGCGGATATCCCCGCTTCCCGTGGTCCCGGGCTTTGGGATCAGTTCGCCGGGCCAGGTACATGCATATTCGCAGGCAGGTGCAGACGGGGTGATTGTAGGCTCCGCGATTGTCAAAGAGGTCGGCGACCGGATCGGCCGCCCTCACGAGATGAGGGCTGCGGTCGGGCAGAGGGTCCGGGCCCTGGTCTCAGGGATGGTCTGAACCCTTACCGATCTTCCTTTTTCCCGACCGCCGCACAGTAAATGACGAACTCGTCAACTCCGTCAATTCCGAGCACGTCGGCTGCCTGCTGGTCGTCGAACGCCCCGATTGCACAGGCGCCGCACCCCACCTGTGCGGCGGCAAGGTAGAGGTTCTGGCCCACGTGGCCGGCATCGATGTGCACCAGACGCCAGGCCCGCTCTGCATAACGCCATGCCATCCGGTATACTACGCAAGCCCACAGGAACGTGACCGCAGAGGCCCGGACGAACGCCTGGCCAAGGCAGGCCGCCATCACCTTGTCGGTGATCCCCGGGCGGGTGTCCACCTCGAGCAGGCGGTGGGAGAACGCGAGGTAGCGGTAAAGTCCGGGTTTCACACCTGCCACCCGGTTTGCGAGGATGTAGGTCTCAAAGGAATGGCGTCCCCCTGCAGAGGGAACGTTCCTCATCGTGTAATAGGGGTCCTGCACCTGCACGATGCCCTGGGTGCACCAGAGGAGGTAGGAGAGATCTTCGAGCGAGAGGGGCTCGCGGGTATAGTGGCGGATCGACCGCCGCCCTTCGATTGCATCACGCAGGTCAAGTGGGGGGACCTGAAGGGTGTCGGGGTCTGGGAGGGGGATGAAATGCCCGTCCCGCGGGAAGGGCTTCTCCAGTGGAGGGGCGGAAATGCCCTGGTACTGGTCCGATGGGGAGAGGTGCTCGTACCTGGTCATCTCCATGAACGTAGCGCCGGTCGGATGCATGGTGAATGGGTATGATCACAAGGATAAAAAGGCGGCGGGAGCAATCCTCCCACCCCTGATGACGAGACCGGGTTTTTTCTGTATCTCACTCTTCCCGGATCCCCGCCCAGGCAAAGGCAAGACAGAGAGAGGCAACGGCGGCAATCACCGGAAAGGGGGTGGAGGCAGGCGACGTTGCCGGAACCGGCGCCTGCGTAGCGGTTGTTGCAACAGGAGATGCGGGGAGCGTCTCAATCCCCCGTGTGACCTGGAAATCCGATCCTGCGACCACCTGGCCCTGTGAGTTCAGCTCCGCCCACTCGAGCACCACAACCGTTCCCCCGTCAGGATCGGGAGGCGCCTTCCCGTCAACGGAGATGCTGACGCTCACGTCACGGGTTGTCGGGTAGGAGAGCAGGAACCCGTTGACGAATACCTGGGGGCCTTCTTTTGGAATGACGGCGGATTGCCGCCCGTCCACCATCACGACCACGTTCCACCTGGCATCCGGAAGTCCCGTGGAGAGTGAGAGTGTGTGGGTCTCGGCGAAGGTGGTCGCACCGGATGGAATGATCTCAATGGTGGCAGCCGCGTTCACGATGGATCCCACGGGTATGGAGTCACCAGGAGGGGACACCTGGATATTGCCCGGGGCAAGGAGCGCCTGGGCGGGACAGACGGCGAAAGCCGTTGAGAGCAATACCAGGAGCAGGATTCGTGAAGGATTGGACTGCATAAATTGTGAGAGTGGCGGAAGTGGATAATATACCTTCCCCTGCATTTTTCTCTCCCGCCACGTACCATAGCACTGCAATGGACACGAGATTCTGCGCCCGGTATAAGGGAGACGGGTCCCCGCCGTCGAACCGCTTCTGCCGTACCTGCCAGAGTGAAGCGTGCAGGGCTCTCTGGGAGAAAGTCATCGCCCTCTCCCGATCGCATGACGGGATGCCCGTGAGACTCCCTCCCACCAGGGCAGTGATGCTCCCGCACGATGCAAATCCCTGGATGGTCAAAATTCGGGTCAACGTCACATGGACCCTCCCAAAGGAGGATTTTCTTCATTATGTTGCAACCGGCAACGCAGGAATGGGGAGAAAGGGAGACCGGCAGAACCCTGCAGCCTCCCCCAGCATGACGAGGCAGGAGCCGTACGTCCAGGCAATCGTCGATGCGATCGGGGGCTGGGAAATTCAGGAGATCCGTAGGGCCAGGGAGGTGCAGAGAGGAACGTGATTGCGACCGGTCCTTTCCCGTGTGCTTCACGGAGGCGGTCTTTAGGGAGGATGAGGGGAGTTCGTCTTCAATTGCGCCTCCTGCCTCGTTCTGGTGAAGGAATATGCCCCGCCGATTCTGCTGTTGTACTTCCCTCCGGACAGCCACGTGGCAGGCATTCTTGTTCTCCGCAACGATTATCACTCATATCACGAAGGGTACACCTGGGTCTGCGAGTATGGAGATTTCACCCTCACCCAGCATCCTGATGGAGGTGTACATCGACAGGGTCTTTTGCAACGGGTGCGGGACCTGCGAGGAGATGTGCTCGATGGGGGTGTTCCAGGTGAACCACCGCACTCACAAGGCTGAAGCAATCCGGCCTCAGCTCTGTATCGGATGTTTCAAGTGCCGGGAATTCTGTCCGACACAGGCGATCGCCCCCCGCTGGATCATGCGGGTCTCGTGATGGGGGGGGATGATTCCAGTGATGCACAATCATTTTCTCTCTTCGCAACAGAGTCACCAGGAGGTATTCCCCATTAACAGGACGAAAAAGCGGAGGAATACGGCACCATACCCGAGACTTGGTCCGGTTGACTGATCACCATGGTTCTCATCACAACCCTCGTATTCTTCTGCATACTCTCTGCATTCATCACGTTCGGCCTCGGGGTGTATGTCTATGCCAGGAACCCCCTCTCCCCTGTCAACCGTCTCTTCGTCATCGTGATGCTCTCTGCCACCTACTGGGCGATCGGTGAGTTTCTCATATGGCACGTGCCGGGATACGAGAATGTCTGGCTCTGGCTGAAGTTCAGTTCGTTCTGGCCGTTTGTCATTGCCTTCACCGCCCATTTCGTCCTTGTGTTCTGCGGGCACCCCCTTTCTACGTACAGGAGGCCTTATCTCCTCGCAATCGCGCTTTACCTGCCTGCAGCGATTATCTCTCTCATCGGCCTCTTCTCCGAGGACATTTACAGAGTGGTTTACGTGGCCGGGATAGGGTATAGTTACGTCCCGGCCGGTGGGAGCTTCTCGTACTTGGCCGAGGCCAGCTACTCACTCGTGGTGATGATTTGTACGGCGTATGTCGCAGTCTCATCCTGGCATTCCGCGACTGCCGCGAGGGATCGCCGGCAATACTTCCTGGTCAGCGCCGGCCTTCTCACCATCATTGCGTTCGGTATGCTCTCGGGAATCATCCTCCCTGCGTGGAGTATATTCACCCCGAACATGGTCTTCATAGGGATTGTCATCTTTACCCTCCTCATCACGTATGCGGTCCTTACCTGCGGCCTCTTTACGCTGAGCCCTGAGACCGCGCTGCCTGACCTGCTCAGGACGATGCCTGACGGGATGGTACTTCTTGACCCCCCAGGAAGGATCATCGCCGTCAACCCGGCGGCCTCAAAGATATTCGCCTTGCGCGAGGAGGACCTTTGCGGCATGGATGCCGCCTCTCTCCTTCCGGGGAAGGAGTACGACAACCTCCAAAATGCCCTCAGGGAGGGGGGTTTTGTATCGGATTTCGAGGCCACGGTAGGCGGGGAACCCGCCCGGGAAGTCAGCATCGCAGGGGCGCTCATAAAAGACCCGTCAGGGAATCCTGCAGGAAGCGTGCTCGTCATCAGGGATATCACCAGCCGGAAGGCAGCCGAGAAGGCGATCCGAATAGCCAACAAGAAGATATCTCTGCTCACCACGCTGACCCGCCACGACATCGGCAACCTCGTCACTGCGCTCTCTGCATACCTTGAACTGATGCGCGATGGCGCAGACGAGCCACTGCACGACGCGTACCTCGCCTCGAGCATCCAGGTCGCAGAGAAGATCGCGGGCCACCTCCAGTTTGCACGGGACTACCAGGATTTCGGTTCGAACCAGCCGGCCTGGCAGGACCTCAGGGTGATGGTCTCACGTGCCATGGAGGATATCCCTCACGAAGGCATCGGTGTGATGCCGAGCATCGGTCCGGTGGAGATCTACGCGGACCCACTCATCACCAGGGTCATCTCAAACCTCCTCGACAATGCAGTGAGACATGGCGGGAGGGTGAGCACCATACGGATATGGACAGAGGAGGGTCCCGGTGGGGATCTCGTACTCGTCTTCCAGGATGACGGGACAGGTATCAGTGATGAGGAGAAAGAGAAGATCTTCCGTTATGGATACGGGAAACACACGGGCCTTGGGCTCGCGATCTCCCGGGACATCCTCTCGATAACCGGCATCACGATCCAGGAGACCGGGAAGAGCGGCGAAGGAGCGAGGTTTGAGATCCATGTCCCCCCGCGGGTATGGAGGTTCATGGAATAAAAAGGGGTGTATCCTGCGGAAAAAGGAGCACCATCCACCAGCAGATTCTCGGTCTTGCCATGTCAGCGGCCTTCGCCCTTTCCGATCCCCATGAGATCTGGCAACTGGCGTGACCAGGCAGCGATGGCATTCCAGTCCCTGAAGTCTCCAACAGGCACCTTCAGCAGTTTTGTAAGGGACCGTTCCGCGAACGACTGGGTCGAGGGATCCAGCTTTCCCGCAAACACCGTGACTGCGACAGGGGTGACCGGCTGAAGAGCTGCGGTCATCAGCCCCACAAACTGCGCGGGGTCACCAGCCTTCGGGTACACGGGGGCGATCCCCATGACGAATGCGGCGACGGGGATCCGTCTGATCTTATCCTCATGTCGCCGGACAAAGGACGCCACATCCCCGAACAATTTCCCGGTGTACACCGGAGCCCCGATGACCAGTCCCTCGTAGGGATCAAGGGATACGACAGAACCAAACTCAATCACCTCAGCCGCTATCCCTGCACGCTCAAGCTCCCCTGCAACCGCCCCTGCGACCTCCGCGGTTGATCCTCTCTTCGACGCGTATGCGACAAGAACCAGTGGTGGCATGTGATACCCTCAATAGAGGAAAAGAGGGAGGAGTATTTAAAACAAGGTCACAACACATCCGGGTTTCGAAGTGCCCAAAAGCATTTTGGCATGACGGGATCCCCCGGGCAGGTCACTCCTCGATCACGGTGTAGTCCCCCTCGTCGCCGAAGGAAAAGAGCGTGTCTATGGTGGTCCCAAGCGCCTTTGCCACCTGGTGGGCGAGCCGGAGAGAGGGGTTGTATTTTCCTGCCTCCAGGAAGACGATTGTCTCCCTCCGGACTCCCACGAGGTCGGCGAGTTCAGCCTGTGTCAGGTCTCTCTTTGCGCGAAACTCTTTTATCCTGGTCTGCATGAAAAGCCCCCTGTTTCTTCAATCCACGTCTCCCTTCCGGAAGAGGTATGCCTGGAAGCCCTTGGCCGATATGCCCATCAGAAGGATGAGGAGCAGGGAGAGCGTCTGCGCATCCGGTGACCAGAGGTCCAGGTAATCTGCCCAGAATATCCCGAAGAGCACCAGGAACGTGAGGAACCAGGACCAGGAGAGCCCGTATGCACCGATCCTCTTTGTGCGCTCGTCCTGCATGTAGTTCTTCTCCCCCTTCCAGAGGCGGAATGCCGAGAGGATCGTGAGGATGAAACCGGCGCTGATGGAAAATGAGGCAAGCCCGGGTGATGCTTCTGAAGGGAGGAAGGCCATATTGATCATGCCTGTTCCAATCAGAAGTATCCCGAAGATGCACATAACGCTTATCCAGGAGCGCGATTTGAAGAAAGATTGTTTCTGTGTGGACATCTCATCAACCTTTGTTATACATTTCTAACTAATATGAGAAATATATAACATTATGTTATTTAAATAGAACGTATTCGCGACTTCACCCAGTCATGGACGACACCTCGATCGCGAATGTGAACGGCTACCCCTGGAATTCAAAATATCGTCACCGCCCATCCTGGCCAGGCCGCAACCCTTTTTGATTTACGACGCACACTCTCTCGCAATGCCCCCGGAACCATGCTTCAACCGGCTCTGGTCAGAGGTCCTCCTCAAGAATATCACCCCCCGACGTGCAGACAACCGGGTGAGAAAGACCTGCAGGGAGTACTACCGTATCGTGCCTGGATACGTATTCCGGGGCGTCCCTATCCTGATTGAGAGGCCGATGCTGGTCGGGATCGACGAGGAGGCAGGCAGGGTCCTGATGCCGTTCAAAAAGCCATGCTACGGAACGTCACTTTATGCCATCGATTCGGACCGTGCCGAGATTGCAGCCCTCCGTGAGGCGCTGCGTGTGGCTCTGCCCGGGGGCCCGGGCAAAAAAAAGAGGCGATGCTGATTCCTCTATCTCCTCGCAACCAGGAGGCAGGCGATCCCGGCAGTTATAAAAGCCATGACTCCCGCAAATGCCCCGACCGACGCCTTCGTCGTGGGAGCGGGGGTCTGGACCGGTGAAAGCGCCGCAATCACGTGGACGCTCTGGCCTGGGATCACCTGACCGCTGGAGGAGAATGGGATATACCCCTCCATCCGGATATCGACCGTGTAGGTCCCGGCTGCAATATCATGGAAAGAGAGAGGGGTGATACCCATGTACATGTTGTTGACAAAGACGTCGGCCCCGGCAGGTGTCGAAGTGATCTCCACGCTCGCAGCGGTCTGCAACGCTGGCTGGAGCGGCGCAAATACCCGCACCGTGCCTCCTTCCTGAACGGTCACACTGGTGGAATACTCCTGGTATCCCGGTTTCTTCACGGAGACCATGTGCGTGCCGGGTGGGAGGTCATTGATGTCAAGGGAGTCGTCAGCAGGGGTGGATCCCCGGTAATTCCCATCGATGTAGACCGAGGCACCCGTAGGGGTGGACGAGACCAGGACGTCCCCGTGGGCAGGGTTCACCTCTGCCACGAGTGTGACCGCCACAGGGATGACGTCCTTGGACCGTACCTGGACGGTCTCTTCCCAGGTCACGTAGCCGGCCTCGGAGATCACCAGCCGGTGGGGTCCGGCCGCGAGGTTTCCCACCACCTGGTTCGTCTTGCCCATGTACATGTCGTCAACGTAAATCGAGGCACCCCTGGGAGTTGAGCTGACGGACATTCCGCCTGGGCTTGTGACGGGCGGCAATGTCGCAATGACGTTTTCGGTGGCACCGGCGCTGACCTTCACGGTAGTCGTGTAGGGCTGAAAGCCCTGCAGTGTGATCAGTAACTGGTGTGTCCCCGGTTCGACACCCCTGAAGGTCCCGGGAGTGAAGAGCTGTGCCTGCCCCCCGTCAAGTATGGCAGAAGCTCCTGCCGGAGCAGAGCTCACGTAGATGTTTCCAGTCGTATACGCGCTGCCTGAGCCTTCGGCGCCGGCCTGCATGGTCACCTCTGCGGTCACGACCCCAGTCAGTGCGACCGCAACGAGGAGTGTAAAGATGGTGAACTGCATGTGCGTCATGTTGAATCGCTTCCGGGAGAGAATCTTTCTGGTGAGTGATAATACCAGCAGGTTGGGGATCCGCAACCAAATGGTATTTACTCTCCAGGAGTGGATGAATCAAGGGAACAGTCAAGACGCCAAATCTGGCGAAGTGGAGCATTCCATGAGAAAAGATCCCTTATCCCATAAGAGAGTCACGGAAACGTCGCGAAAGGACGGCAGGAACCGGAGCGGGATCTTCCCCGGTGCGATGGTGAGGATAGTCAAGAAACAGGACCAGGGAACCGGGCGGCTTACAGAAGGAAAGGTACGGGAGATCCTGACAAACTCGTCGTTTCACCCCCACGGAATAAAGGTCCGGCTTGAGGATGGAAGCGTGGGAAGGGTCAGGGAATTCTCTTAAAGGCGGAGAAAGCCCTTCTCTCACAACCTGAATCCCGGCACGTCCATTCTAATACCCGCTTGCGTAATACCACCCTCCTTCTTCTCTGATCCTGAAAGGAACCCGGAACAGGTATCTGATATTGGCATCGGTCAGCACGTCCTCTTTTGGTCCATCCATGAAAAACCCCCCGTCCCTCATCAGGATCACCCGGGTGATCTCGGGGATGATATCGTGGAGGTTATGCGTTGCCATGATGATCCCAACCCCAGATCTCGCTATCTTCCGGAGGGTCTGCCTGAAGGTGTGAAGGGCGTGGAGGTCGAGGCTGTTCGTAGGCTCGTCAAGGATGAGGGCCTTTGGATTATGGACAAGAGCCCTTCCAATCAGTAACCGCCGAGCCTCGCCGGATGACATCTCGTCCATCGGCCGGCTCGAAAGATGTTCGACTCCCAGGAAACGGAGGACCTGGTCGGCCCGCTCCTCCATGGCGGGGGTGATGTGATGGTTGAAGAGACCGACGCTCGAGAAGAATCCCGAGAGGACCACCTCTCTTCCCGTCACGTTCCTCGTATATGCGTACTGGAGGTCCGGGGAAACGATTCCAAAGAGCCCTCTCAAGTCAAAGACGTCCCAGACATCCCTTCCGCGGACCCGGAATACCACTTCACCACCTGTTCCGAGGACCGGATAGTACTCCCTGTTGATGGTCCGGATAAAGGATGATTTCCCAGATCCGTTCGGGCCGAGGATTGCGACATGCTCGCCGTCACGAATGCATACCGTGAGGTCGTCAAGGAGTCTCTTCTCTCCTTTCACCACCGTGACATGTGCAAATTCAAGCAGTGGTGGTGAGCGACGAGGGAGATCCGTTCCGGAAATCCCCTTCGTTCCATGTGGTTCATTCACGGTCGTTCCTCCGCGGTTTGTACACAAGGCAACAGGTGTGCAGCACAATTATTGTGCGCACTCCAAGATGAGCGTGTGGGAACGCTCCTTCTGGATCCGACGATGATCTGCCTCCCGCGCGGGAATAGGCAAGGGCACCATGCGCGGGATCTCAATCTCCCGGCCCTCAGTCCCGGGTCCATGAGCGGGGATGATGGGAGGGGCGTTGAACCTGTAAAAGAAGGAGAATTTTCCCCCGGGTTCACCCGTGGTGGGGCTTGTTTGACCACAACCCGTGCAGGTTACAGTAAGCCCTGGCTTTGACATCGGTCGAAGAGATGGGGAATTCTGCTTCCGGTCTCTCTCCTGGTTTCAATCCTTTCACGTAGAGCCACGGACCGGAGATCACCTCGATCCACTGGATGTGATGGGCCTCGTCCATCGGGTGGGGTGCAGAACCTACCTTGACGAGGATACCCTGCCCCCTTGGCTCTATAACCGGCACGTGCTTCTCGGTGCTGGCATCGACAGTGTTCTCGACCTGCCTGACCATGGGCATGCCGCAACAGACGAGTTCTCCGCCCCCGTCACTTACGACCATCACAATCTTGCCGCACTTCCCGCATTTGAACACCTCAAGCATAGATCCTCTTTTCTCCTCTCACTGGATCTTGTCCCGGGGAAGGATTTAATTGTTCCTGACGTGTGCGGCCAGGGTCCCGCGACATCTCACCCGGGGGACCAATGGTACAAAGAGAAGGGATCGGTCACCCGGACACCATCCATCGGGTCCCAAGGCACCCGGGAGAAGCGAATCAATACAAAAACCAAGACTTGCGGCAACTCGAACCGGTTTTTTCGTCTCCTTTGTGGCAGTGCCAAAAAGTGGAATACAGGGTGTCCGGGAGAGACGGGAGAGATAATTTACGAGAAAAACCCCCCTATTATCTCTCATATGCATGACCGCGTGCCCGCCAGTGAACTCCAGGACCGAATGAACCGGTTCCGTGCCAGAATGGACGTCGATCACCCGGAGTGGGAGATGGCGGCGGTCTTCGGAAAGGTCAACCTCTACTACTTCACAGGGACGATACAGGACGGAGTACTCCTTGTCGGGAGAGACGGAGGCGCGGTCTTCTGGGTCCGCCGGAGCCTTGAACGTGCGATTGCAGAGTCATGCTTCCCTGATATCAGGCCGATGCGGAGTTATCGCGACGCGGCATCCGAGACGGCGGTCCATCCTGGCTGTATCTTCATGGAGACGGAGGTTGTGCCACTGGCACTTGCAGAACGGTTCAGGAAGCACTTCCCCTGCACTGAACTCGGGTCAATGGACCTCCAGGCGGCCCGTGTAAGGTCGATCAAGAGCCCGTATGAACTTGCGCTCCTCGAGGAGGCCGGAGAGATCCACAGGGTCGTGCTTGAGGAGGAGGTGCCGGGCATACTGAAGGAGGGGATGAGCGAGGCTGAATTCGGGGTCGCCGTGTATTCTCTGCTGGTCGGGCGTGGTCACCAGGGGATCGTCAGGTTCGGGAGATTCAATACCGAGATAGAGGTGGGACAGATCGGGTTCGGGGAGAGTTCGCTCTATCCCACCTGCTTCGATGGACCTGGTGGGTGTTACGGCGTGTGTCCCGGGGCACCCGTACTTGGAAGCCAGAGCCGGAGGCTGCGATCCGGAGACCTTGTCTTCATTGACAACTCGTGTGGCGTCGAGGGGTACCAGACCGACAAGACAATGAATTACATGTTCGGCAAGCCCGTCTCCGAGGAGGCGATCGAGGCCCACCTGCGCTGCGTCGATATCCTCGACGAGCTTGCGAGACTCCTGGTGCCGGGGGCGATCCCCTCTGCGATCTATTTGGCCATAATGGAGAGCCTTGAACCAGGCTTCCTGCAAAATTTCATGGGGTTTGGAGATCGCCGTGCCAGTTTTCTGGGCCACGGCACGGGCCTACTGGTGGACGAGATACCGGTGATTGCCATGGGCTTTGACGATCCGCTGGAAGAAGGAATGGCGATTGCACTGGAACCAAAGAAAGGGGTCCCGGGCGTTGGTCTCGTGGGGATCGAGAATACGTATGTGGTGACACCGGGAGGCGGAAGGAGCATCACGGGAAGAAGCAGGGGGCTTATACCGGTGTATTGAGGGGATACCGTGTCCAGGGATCTTCCCGTTGCACGGCTACTCCTTCCGGACTCCCTGGTATAGTATAGTTTTTATTACTTTATGTAATTAGTTATTTACATACATGAAGCTGAACACCTTTTATCTCCTGGCAGGCATCATCGGGCTTATCGAGGTGGGGCTCTTCTGGGTATCGGTTCTAACCAGGGAATCGATGCTCATCACGGGTGCGTTCGTGGTGGGAATCCTTGTGATATATGTTGCGAGGGGGAGGATTTCGGACAGGAGGGATGATGAACGTTCCGCCCTCATCACCCAGAAGGCAGGAGCAAGAACGCTTGAAATATTCTGGATACTCTTCTTTGCCGTAAGCCTTGGCGGCCTGGTGATGGGCTTTGCCACCCCGCTTGGAATCCCCCCTCCTCCAAGGCCGTTTCCCAGGTCACCTCCGGACGAACCCCATATCGGCTACTTCGGGCTGCTCCAGATGGTCCTCCTCTGCGGCATGGTATTCCTGTACATAGGATTCCGGTTGTATTACGCGAGGAAGTACGGAGAATGGGACGACGATGAAGAATAAGATCAAGATATTCCGGGCCATGCACGACATCACCCAGGAGACCCTGGCCCAGGAGATGGGTGTTGCACGGCAGACAATCCTCGCCATAGAGAAGGGGAAGTATGATCCCTCCCTCGATCTCGCATTCAAACTCGCCCGGCGGTTTGGCGTACGTATCGATGAACTGTTCGCATATGGAGAGGAGTTCCCCCAGGGAAGCAAGATCAGGGGAGGCATTCCCGAGAACCGGGATGCCCCACATGAAGGGCGCACCACATAGGGTGTAAAGGAATATTGTGGCATGAAGGTGTATGTGCCAAAGGACTATTAGTAATATTTAAATAACTTATTGTAAAATATATTTAACTTTAATAGCACCGAGGAGTCATTTGGAGGGAGGGGCCAGTCAGGGATCACACCTGACACGCGAGCTGCCAACTTCGAGGCAGGATGCCAGATCGTCTCCTCACTCTCCCCGATAAACCGCAGACATGAAGTGAAAAATTCGGATTTGGTTCGATGAGCGTGTAGTACAATGCCACGATTTCCTATCAACAGTAAGAACGGGCTGATTGCAGCCCTGATGACAGGTGCAATCCTCGTCATTGCCAGTACATCCTGCATA
>MVQD01000097.1 GCA_002067095.1 Methanoregulaceae archaeon PtaB.Bin056 | reverse complement strand
TTTTGTCCCGTCCTGCGCGTTCAAGGCGTAGACGAAGTTGTCATTGCTCCCCACATACACTACGCCGTCAACCACGGCGGGGCTTGAGGAGACCGGACCGTGCGTGTAATAATCCCAGATTTTTGTCCCGTCTTGCGCGTTCAAGGCGTAGACGAAGTTGTCATTGCTCCCCACATACACTACGCCGTCAACCACCGCGGGGCTGGAGGAGACCGGACCGTGCGTGTAATAATCCCAAATGAACTGGCATATTGGCTGGGGACCGGAGTCACTGTATACCCCTGTATGAGCCTCGTCCGCCCGGAACATCCATCCCTGGCCGGCCGTACCAGGAGTGACAATGAGCATCGCAAACACGAGTATCATGCCGAATGCCAGACCCGATGCCGGAAAAGACCTTTCCCGTACTCTCCCGTGAACTACCCTGGTGTCCCGGTTCGAAACAGCGGGATCACTCTCTCGATTTACCAGATACACGTATTCACCACCTTTGTGCAGGGAATCCTGGCAGGGGGAAAATCCCTCGAGAATCCCGGTATGGTTAGGTATTCCGACGGGTATAATAAGAGTTGTGAAAACCATGGGAATTAACCCAGAACGTTCATTTGTTCACGAGAGGAACGGCCTTCCGAAAAGGAGATCGCAAAATGGACCGACAGGCCTGTTTCCTGGAAAGAGAGACCCTTTTTCGCAGGAAAACCGCATCCTCGGTTTTTATCAGGAGGATATGATCCGACAGTCCCATGTGTGTTTCAAACGATTATCAGGATTCTTCAGTCTCCGGTAAACCCGGTTGGTGATATCATCCATTGTATCGCCAGCAATATTGAATCGTAAAGTGGACAGGGTCCATATCCCGGCCAATATTGTAATCATCGATATTATGGAGCAAATAGAACCGAAGAGATCACTTCGCGTCCAGTCATTACCCTTTTTTTAAAAAGCGCAAGCAGAAAAACGACCGGTTTTAAGGGCTCCGCTGAAAATCTGCCCGGAACTTATGGATATCCAGGAGAGATCTCATTTTAGCCAGGGAACTCCCCGATCATGCCCCGTTCCCTGGATGTTTCACCTTCCTCTCCCACCACGTCCTCACGCGATCTTCCCCGTCTTCTGAATGAACAGGCCTGCAATGAACATGCCGATGACCACCAGGATCATCGTCACAAACGCCCACTCCATCCCCTGGTTGACCGCGGCATCGCTGATCCCGAATGACAACAGGGGCTGGCCGGGAAGGTAGGGCGATGGCTGACCGGAAGGCAGCCCTCGGATAAAACCAATGGCCAGGACGATCCCAATGAGTGCGGTCCCAAGAGAGCTTCCCAGCTGCCTGGTGGTGTTATAAATGCCTGACGCATCGGTCTGGCGCTCGCTCCGAATCGAGGAGAGGGTGAGGTTACTCACCTGGGAAAGGACGAGGCCAAGCCCGATCCCGAGCAGAAGACTTCCAGGGAAGATGTCAGGTGCGGTGGTGGTGAGGGAAAAGACATCCCTCAGAGCTGCCAGTCCCGCTCCGGTGACTGCGATTCCCAAAAGGAGCAGGTGTTTTGGTTCGACCGATGATGCGAGCCTGGCGCCGAGGATGGAGAAGACGACGACCCCAAGAGTCATGGGCAGGAGGGCGACACCGGTTTCATACGCGCTTGCACCCGTGACCATCTCGTAGAAGAGGGGGAAGATGAATATGAAACCGGCACTCACACACTTCTGGCCGATGGCGACCACATTTCCTGCAAGAAAGGAACGTGTTGGAACGATGGTCACATCTACAAGGACCCCTTTCGCGTTCCTGATCTGCCGCCTCTCCCAGAAGTAAAACCCGAGAAGGAGGAGGATCCCCCCGGAGATGAGAACGGGAACGATCACCCATTCTGCAGGCTCTTTTACCGCGAGGATCCCAAGAACCAGGGACATGAGGCCGAGAACCGAGAGGAGTGCTCCCCAAGCATCAAAGCTCTTCCAGGATGCATTCGGCCGGGTCTCCTTTAAAAGCCTATGGAGGGCAAAGATGATGAGAAGGATGACCAGCTCGACGGCAAATACCCCCCGCCAGGAATAGTTTGTGGTGAGATATCCGCCAAAGACAAGGCCAAAGATGCTGGCCGCAGCGGCGATCCCGCCCCAGACACCAAAGGCGAATGCCCGTTCTCTCCCCTCGTAAGTCCCGGTAATGAAGGTGACCGTTGCCGGGAGCATCAGGACCGAGCCGATCCCCTCAAGTATTGACCAGCCTAAGAGGAACATGGCCGCATTCTGGCTGATTGCAGCCGTAAAAACCCCTGCGCCGTACACGGCAGTACCGACCAGGAACGCCCTCTTCCTTCCGATGAAATCCTGAAGCTTTGCGCCGACCAGCATGAAGGCGGCCTTCACCAGGGTATAAATGGTGATGATGGTCTGGATGGTTGATGCATCGCAGTCCAGGTCATGCACAAGAGCGCTGATGGAGACTTCCATGGTGCTGGTGTCGATGACCAGGATGAACACCGCAAGGCTGACAATGAGAAGGACGCCCCAGCGAGAGGGGCGGTGCTGTTCCATAGATCAGAGTGAACAGGACACCTGATATGTAGGTATCGAAGTGAGTTTTGCAGACAGGGGGCAGTTGAGATTTCTCATTTTTTTCCAGGAATCCCATGATGCTCTTTCAACCGCAAATGACCCCTCTCCTTCTTCGTGTCCAGGTGACTCTTCTGGGGTATCACAAGGGGACAAGGCAGAAAGATTCAATCTTAACGCCTTATTTTTTAATTTCTTGTCTGGATATCCTGCGATATACCCGAATAACGATAAATCCGGGCGATGAGGTGAGACTGCCAGGGGCATCTCCCTTTGTCCTGAACGTAAAAATACTCTATTTTACCCGCGACAACCCCCTCACGCCATGGAGCCTGACCGGAAGATCATCGCCATCGCGTCTTTGCTCTGCCTGCACCATGGGGTCGCACAATGGTTATC
Source organism: Methanoregulaceae archaeon PtaB.Bin056 (assembly GCA_002067095.1). Classification (GTDB taxonomy): domain Archaea; phylum Halobacteriota; class Methanomicrobia; order Methanomicrobiales; family Methanospirillaceae; genus Methanolinea_A. The sequence continues at coordinate 66,496 of MVQD01000097.1, read as the reverse complement.
CCCCTGGACTACAATGGTGAGCGGGCGTTCCGCCAGTTCCCGGTATTCGGCCGGAACCGCTTCACAAGGACCATCATCTCTTCGGCGGCCATACCCGGGAGAGCGGAGTCTCCCATGGAAGTGTCCGCACCATTTGTTTTTTTTGGGAAAAATCCCCCAATCCTGGGAATGAGAAGGAGGCGGACCGCGGTGCCCGGCCGGGACATCAAAAAAGACCCAGCGCAGGCTCAGCGTATGTCAGGTCCCTGATACTTCAACACCCACTTCATTCCTCCGCAAAAAGCCGGGGGTCCACGGACTGTTGTAGCGCATCAGAAAGGGGGGCGCGATGACCGTGATCTTCTCCTGTTCGAGCACGGCAAGGAGTCGCCGGGTCATTTCCCGGACGATCTTCTCCTCCGCAGTCCCGGAGAACCGGATTGCGGCAATTGTCCGCTCCGTCACTCTCCTGAGAGTGATGCGGGGGTCGAGCGGTTCAGGGACAGTTGCCTCTGTATATTCTGAAGGCATCACAAAGGACATCTCATCCTCCCCGGAGATCACGGGAGATGTCATTGGGATCTTCTCCCCGGTGATGACCGGCGCAGTCATAGGGATCTGTGTGCTGGTCCGATTCTGGCCGGTGATGTACCGATAGAGGAGCGAGAACCTCTCCTCTTCAGACCCCCCGCTGACCGATGCAAGGATTATTGCCGGGTACTTCCGGAATTCGACGGGTCCTACCTTGCGGGTAACCGTGTAGGGGACGGTACCAGTCATGTCCCCCAATTTAGAGCTTTTGGGAAATAAGTTTACCCTGCCCGGCTGGTTCCAGGCAGTTCCGGGCCGATCCCCGCAGTGACTCTCCCCAAACGCGGAGCGTGTGTCCTGTGTGGGAAGTCCCGGGTTCAAGGCCTCGCGGTCCCACGCAGGACTTCCCTTGCCCGTGTCTCTATCTTTATCAGCTCGGTGAGGATACTCTCTATTCATGTGGCCGCCAATGAGGTATCTCGGGCTGTTCGCGACTCTTTTCTTCCTGCTTTTCTGCATCGCAGTCCCTGCAGCCGCGGAAGCCCCGACCGTAATCATCACAGATTACCAGGTCTCCCCTTCAGTGCTGATCCCCGGGGAGGAGGGGATCGTCACGGTTACCGTGAAGAACACTGCTGACCAGGCAACACTGACCAGGTCGTACAGTTCCGACACCACCGCAACGACCACGAATGTCGCCATCAATGCCCCCATTGACAGTATCACAATGGTGGGAAAAGGAATCGAGGTGATCAGCGGCGGCTACAGCCGTGTCGGGGAACTTGGGCCCGGCCAGTCCATCCCGATCTCGTTTCTGATCAGGGCGCCAAGGGAGACGGGGGTATACTTCCCAGAGGTCTGGATACGGGTCTCTGAAGCAAAAAGCCTGAAATTTCCCATCCCGGTGAACGTGAACAGCGAGGTGCTGATCCAGCAGAGGCCACGGATCAGCATCGAAAAGCAGCTGCCATCGAGCGTGGTCCCCGGCGAGGACTTCTCCGCAACGGTGGTGCTCGAGAATACCGGCCAGGTATCGGCGAGCAACATCAGGATCAGCGTGAACTCGTCGACCTCTTCGGTCACCGTAAAAACGCCGAGCACCGTCCACATCGCAAAACTGGGCCCGGGCGAAAAGAATACTGTCGTGATGGAATTCTCCACCGACAAAAAATCCCCGCTTGGCATTCGCCCGGTCAGCCTGCTCCTCGAGTTCCAGGAACCGGACGGGTCCTACCAGCGGCAGGGGGAGACGCTTGGGATCAACGTCAGGGGAAAAGCCCGGCTTGACATCTCGCAGGTCACGACGGACCCGGCAAGGATCAAGAGGGGAGACCAGTTCACCCTGATCATCAGGATAGAGAACACCGGCACGGACGATGCAAAGTCGGTCGATGCCCGGGTCGATATCCCGCTCAGCGGTACGAGAGAGGCGTTCGTTGGAAAGATTGAGCCAGGCAACGATGCGCCGGCCCCCTTCAACCTCCAGGCAGACCGGGCCGGGGATATCCCCTACACCCTGACGATCAGTTACGAGGATGATTATGGAAGAGACCAGATACAGCAGGATCTCCACCTGAACGTTCACGACAGTAACAACCTCCCCATGATCCTCGGCATCGTCGTCATCCTGCTGATCGCCGGGATCGGGGCGTACTGGTACTTCTTCCGCAGAAAAACGGGTACCGGCAATGCTTGAGGAGTCGAAAGTCGCCTTCTTCCTCGCGAAGCGGTCGATTGTCCGGGGGAACAAAGGGACACTCTCCCTTACTATCCTCATCATCGGGATGGTCTTCGTGAACCTGATCTTTCTCCCCTCGATCATTACCGGCGTCGCCGTGCTGTTCAACCAGCAGAGTATCGATTACAGTTACGGGAACCTGGTGATCGAACCAAAGAAGAACCAGGTGTACATCACCCGCGCGAGCGAACTCCAGAGGAAGCTCGAGCGGATCCCCGGCATCACGGGAGTATCTCCAAGATACCTGACCAGTGCCACAGTTGCATACAAGGGAAACGTGGTCAACCCTGTCCTCTATGCGATCAACCCCCGTGACGAACAGGGAGTGCTTAAAATTGGAACGAAGGTCTCCAGCGGCTCATACCTTGCTGACGGGGATACCGGGCAGATAGTGCTCGGATTCCGGCTCGCGGGCAACGAGGATGAGAAACTCGACGTGGTCCCCTCGCTTGGAGGCGTGCAGGTGGGAAGGGTGGTTGATGTCACCTTCAACAACGGCGTGACCCGGCAGTACCGGGTCAAGGGGATCGTGACCTCGAACTCCTTCAGTGTCGATTCGAATGCATTCATCACGAAAGAAGAGTACGAGGAGGTGTTCGGGCTCGAAGACCTGGCAAACCAGGTCCTTGTACGGACGATAGAGACCGGAAAAGAGAACGAGATGCGAAACACCCTCCTCTCCTACGGTGTCCAGGAGAAGATATGGACCTGGCAGGAGAAATCCGCCAATTTCTTAAACCAGATCATCGGCAGCTTCAATATCATCAACTTCATCGGGACGGCGGTGAGCCTTGTGATTGCAATCGTCGTCATATTCATCGTGATCTTCATCAACACGGTATACCGGCGCAAGCAGATCGGCATCCTGAAAGCGATCGGGATCGACCGCTCCATCATCATCAAGTCATACCTCTTCCAGGCGCTCTTCATCTTTGCAATCGGGACGCTTGTGGGGGGCGTCTTTCTCCTGCTCATCCTCCAGCTGCTCGCGGCAAATCCCATTGTATTCCCGGGGGGCCCGGTCGCCCCCGTGGTGGACGTGGTCCTGATCGCCCGGTCCACGATGAGTCTCTTTCTGGTTTCGTTGATCGCGGGGTACGTACCTGCGTGGATCACCACACGGGAAGACATTCTCTCTGCAATACGGGGCTGACATGATCATCGGACGCGATCTCACGAGGGTGTACGGCATGGGTGCGGTCAAGGTCAGGGCTCTCGATGGTGTATCGGTAAGGATCCAGAAAGGCGAGTTCGTGGGGATCATGGGCCCGAGCGGGAGCGGGAAGTCGACCCTGCTCCACATGTTCGGGCTCCTCGACCGTCCCACGAGCGGTACCATCCTCATCGACGGCGTCGATGTCGGCAGTCTCGACGAGCGTTCCCGGACCCAGTTCCGGTTGAGGCGCCTTGGGTACGTCTTCCAGGACTACGCCCTTGTTCCCGAACTGACCGCCAAGGAGAACGTGTACCTCCCTTCCATGGCAAGGGGCATGACTCCCCGGGAGTGCACGCTTGCCTGCAGCGAGATCCTCACCCTTGTCGGGCTCGGAAACCGCATCCATCACCTCCCGGGGGAGATGTCCGGAGGCGAACAGCAGCGGGTCGCCATCGCACGGGCCCTGGTGAACAGGCCCACGCTCCTCCTCGCAGACGAGCCCTGTGCGAACCTGGACTCGCAGAACTCCAGGATCATCCTCGACCTCTTCCAGAGGCTGAACAGGGACCTCCACCAGACGATCGTCATGGTCTCCCACGAGGAATGGCACAAGAAGTACTTCGACCGAATCATCTCCATGAAGGACGGGGTCATCGAGAAGGAAGAGAGAAGGAGTGAGGACGGGGAAATCGCCCCCACGTCGTGAGCGGGAGGAAAGTCGGGCGAAGGGTCGCTGCTATGTGGGTTACCGGCTTCTCCTCGGGCTTTTTTTATTGGGAAGAGAGTTGCGGGGTGACTGCACACGCCCCAATAGAGGCCAGGTAAACTCCGGCCCTGTCGATCAAAGCCGATCGCCTCTCCTCGGGCATCCGGGTGATATAGGCGATAAAGGGGGCCATCCGCGGGTTGTGTGCAAAAATATCGCGGTGGACGTACAGGAACCTCCAGTAGAGGGCGTCCCAGAGATCGCACCAGGGGCCCTTCTTGAAATTGCTCATCCGAAGGATGTACCGGGACCCGGATACGTAGGGCTTTGAACTCATCATTCCGCCATCTGCAAACTGGCTCATGCCATAGACGTTTGGGACCATCACCCAGTCATAGGCATCGATGAAGAACTCCGAGAACCAGGTATAGACCTGGTCGGGATGGAACTCAGCGAGGAGCATGATATTGCCGAGCACCATCAGGCGTTCGATATGGTGACAGTAGGCATGATCATGCACGCGACGGATGACGGCATCCACTGGCTCGATCCCGGTCGCGGCTGTCCAGAAGCAGGGAGGCACCCTGTGGGAAAGCCCGAGCACGTTTGAGGCCTGCTCCCTCTCCCCGGCGATCAGGTAGACTGCCCTGACAAACTCCCTCCAGCCGATGACCTGGCGGATGAACCCCTCGAGAGACTCGATTGGGATCTCGTGGCTTTCGGCATACTCAAGGGTGGCGTCCACCACCCCTGCCGGGGTGAGCAACCCGCAGTTGAGCAGGGGACTGATCGCCGAGTGGAAGAGGAAAGCCTCGCTGCGGTGAATGGCATCCTCGTACCGCCCGAACAGTGCCAGGCGGTATGCGAGGAAATCCAGAAACCAGCGATGTGAGTCATCGAACGTGACGGGCCAGGAGAAATCGTCAGGATCTCCGGGGGCACCCGGATATTGTTCCCTCACGTAAACGGCCGCATTTTTAACGTATTCGTTCCATTCCGGGCGCCAGACCTTGGGGATAGGGATATCCCCCGGTAAGGGTTCCCGGTTGAGCGTGTCGAATGTCCAGCGCTTTCCCACCGGTTTTCCGTTCCCATCAAGCAGGATGTTGAGGCGCTTTCTCTGCGCAACGTAGAACTCGGTCAGGTGGAACCTCCTGCTATCCTCGTAGAACCTGTAGAGGTATTCCCGGTCGCAGAGGAACATGGGGCTTTCGTAGGCGACGGGGCGTATCCCGTGCGTTGTGCATGCGGCGTGTATCTCCTTTCCGAGGCCGTGTTCGAGGGGATCGCAGAAGTGGACTTCTCTTTTCCCTTCTTTTGAGAGGCGCACGAAGATGTCCGCAGTCGTGGGAATCTCTGCCGATTCGATATATACTACCTCGTACCCCTCTTGCTCAAGGTAGTCGCGGTATGCCTGCATACCCGCACGGTGGAGCATGAGCTTCTGGACGTGGAACCGGTGCCTCCGGAAGAACCACGGGTCCTCCACAAGCACGACCGGCCGGGTTTTCGAGAGTGCCGGGCTCTCCCGGAAGAGCTGGTGGGGATAGACAAGCGTGGCTCCGGGGCTTTTCAAAATACCCGTTCTTTTTCCGGAGGTCGCAGGCGTCATCCTCTCCCCGCGTCGCGAGGCCCCTCTCTCGTGACCGTGCTCTTTTTGTTCCTCCAGACATCCCTCCCGCGCTCTGTGATCTCTTCGGGCAGGTCCGAAAGTTCGATTGGATAGGGGGAAAAGAACGTCTGGTCCATGAGGCTTTCGTCCCGGAAACGGATCACCCAGGATCGGAGCAGGTCGCGGGGCTCGGAAAGTGTGGCATGGCCTTCCCTGTACCGGCTGATCAGCTGGAGGCAGTATTCTCTCTCCTCCCTGGTGACGCGGTTCTTGAAATGCCCCAGTGCATGCTGGAGGACGTTGATGTGGCTCGTGAAGCGCGGAACCCGGGCGAGCGCCAGTAAGAGCATGCGGCGGTACTGGCTCCACAGTTCTTCCGGCTCCTTTCCTCTTCTTTCGGCAACGAATCTCCCCATCTCCCGCATCAGCTGCTGGTGGGAGGCCATCAGCAGGAGCTTGTTTTCTGCATGGAACCTGACCAGTGCTTCGGGGTCCCCGGTCGCCTCGACCTCGCGGAAACCTGCAAGGGTGAAGATCCCGGAGAGGAAATGATCCCGGATACGCGGGTGCTTGAGGCGCAGTTCATCCTCGATGGGGAGATCCCCAAACCGCTTCAGTACCTCCCGGGCAAAAAACCCGGGGGACCTGTCAATTGCCATCGATTTTTCCGCGGACGGGTACACCCTGACGTTACTCGTCCCGGACGTGGGTGATCCACCCTTCAGGATGAACCCGTCAACAGGTGGGAGGCTGTCCAGGAAACGGGTCGCAAAACCGGTCATTTCACCGGTCACGTCCCGGCCGGTGGCAGGCTGGATGAGGTGGTCGACACTGTCGATCCTCACGATTCTCACCGTTGCCCGTGGGATGCCGAGGCCAATCTCGACCTCGGGGCAGACCGGGATGCACTCGGCAAAATTCTTCAGGCGATCGACGGCAGGGGAAGGGATTATTGTGCCGTCATACCGGCAGGGGTCAAACTCGATGCACCTGCTGACAACGATTCGCGGGCGGGGAAAATGTCGGGCCATGTCCTGATCGCTCGATCTTTTCATTGCGGCAGGTTGAATATGAATTCTTGTGTGAGAGATCATTTCCACAAGCCCCCCGGGAATAGAGTTTACGGTAGGCCCATCTCCGCAGTTCCCGATGCCAGCCGCGGAGACCGAATGGGGAATAATAATCCCGGCAACCGGCTTATCCGAACGGGAGAGCGGTGTAAATGGTGAAAGGGAGGACTCCCGGTCTGGTGACCCTCTCCATGCAGGAGGGGAACCATCGGGTTGTGGGAGCCTTGGCCCGGTGCATTCAATCCCGGACTCCCACTCATCAGAATATCCACTATGGTCACGCCCACCCAGGGCCCGTCACCCATTTCAGCCGGATGAAAAATTTTTGGCCGGAAAAGAGCATGCCGGGTGAAACACCGTTCATTCCTTCGGATAACTGACATGTTCTCTGCTCCAGCCAAAGGGATGCCGCCTGTTGTTGTATCCCCAGGCACCCATCAAGTCTCTACCCCTCACGTTCCCTGCCAGGTAAAGGGATGGGTGGGTTTCCGGGACTCCATTGATACTCACCTGGCAGATCGATTGCGTAATACACCCGGTGAGTGAGGTGCCAAGGAGGAGAAACTGGCAAAAGACCCGAAACACTTATAAATAAAGATATGGGAAACTTAATGTATGGGTACAAAAATTGGAAAAGAGAAGATCAAGCGTGAAGCCGGCTACCTCTATTACCTTGGAAAGGACGGCTACGTATGGGCAGCACCGATGAAGAACAATAAAACCGGAAAGAAGAAGAAGGTCGGTACTGAAAAGATCGCAAAAGAGAAAGGCTATTTCTATTATCTTGGCAAGGATGGGTTTGTTGGAAAGGCCAAGATGAAAAACGCCTGAAAAATCTCTCCATTTTTCTCTCTGCCGGGCTCTGATCCGGCGGCAAATTCCCGACCTGTGGGACTGTTTCAGACCAGGGCGCGGGGGGATGCTACGGGACAACCGGTGGACCCCGGCGGGATTCCAGATGAATGGGCTCATCATTGGTCTATGACTTGTTCGGAGACGTGCCCGGAGGAATTTATAAATACTTTATAAGTCTCTATTGGTTTGAGGGAATCAAGGTGGCAGATTTACCTATTGCGGCAGTCGTAAGGATTGCCAAGCAGAGTGGAGCGGAGCGTGTCGGCAGTGACGGCGCGGCTGCGCTCGTGGCAAAGGCAGAAGACTACATTGCACACCTCGTCAAAGAGGCAAACAAGTTTGCGGTGCATGCAGGACGAAAGACCATCAAGGAAGAGGATGTCGCCCTCGCGGTAAAGTCATTGTGACCCTCTCCCCCCCAATTCCTCTCATCTCGCCTGTTTTCTTCTTCTGATCCCCAAGCCATCCCACATCTTTCCTGTGCCCCCTCCCATGATGCAATTGAAGACCGCGCACGAAATCTTCCTGGGCACAACCATGAAAAAATGACCGCACTCCTGTCCGCCTGGTCCCGCGGCACCATTGGTACGGAATCAATAACGGGGGAGACTGCAAAGACACCCACAATGAAGGAGTGGATACAAGAGACCCCCGGGCTTGGTAACCCCTCATGGCTGCTTGGGAACCTTGCACCCCTGTATTGATCACCTCGGGATACAAGGGGCAGACGGAAATCGCACTCACGTTTCATCTTCCATCCTCAAGAGAAATCGAGGGGGGAATAGAAGTGCGCCGCGCTCCCCTCTCTATAGAGATCCTTTTCCCATGCCATGACGGGCGTTGGCGTGGGCTCAAGTGCCAAAGACCCCGCTATCTCTCTGGGAAGGTCAGCCATTCGGCTGTGTTGGGGTGTTGGAGAATTGAATTCCGGAAATTCGCGTGCCCTGGTATGAAGGCCCTGACGATCGGGAGTGCAGGAGCCTGGAAGGAGTGCTGCCCGGAGAGGGGTTGAGGGGGCTTTGGCCCTCCGGCCGATATCGAGTCTGTGAAAAATGCAGGGAATGATCAGGCCTTCTGCCTGATAAGCTGTACGAAATAGGCTCGCGCCTCGTCTCCGTCTTCGGCATAGCTCAAATCCATCCGATCAGGCCCGGTGAATGAGCCGAGCGAATAGCCAGAGCCGCTGTCGCAGATCAGGATCTCTCCTCCTGGAGAAAAGACCCCTGAAAAGGCCTCTGAAAGGGTCTCTCCATCAGGCCGTGTATACTCCTTCTTCCCGGCAAAGGCATAGCCATTCTGCTCCGTGATGTGATAGGCAACCGCCTTGAGTTCATGGAATCCCCCGTTCTGGATATGGCCGATACCCGTTCCGGCCCACGTGCCGATGATGTGGGGGACTGAGGCATTTTCGGCGTGTGCCTGGAATGACCCCGCAACTGGGGACGGGGATTCATCAGGCGCCTGGTCAGTGCACCCCGAGGCAACAATCGCGAGGACTACGATGAGGAGGATCAGTGGAATTTTCATACTGGCAATACTGGTGCAGGGGAGGAAATAAAGATGCATTGCGAGTTGGGATGGCTAAAAAAATCCTTCTTAAGGGACAGTGGTTACATACCAGATGTACCCGTTGTGCTGCCTGGGGGATCGGGTGCAGGCCGAAAGGCATGCCAACTCTTGCCCGCCGTTCAGGCCCTCTCGCTTTAACCCAATTGACCCGCAGTGCGGAGAGTTCATGGGCCGACTTCCGTGAGACCTATGGCATCCCATGAGGCGCGGGATGGAGAAAACGTCCTCCTTCCCGTGCGTATCAAAAAGGATATGAAAAAGAGCCTCTCTTTTCCCCAGAAATAAAGGGAGCGCCTCACTCCACCCTGAGGCCGTAAATGCCGCTTCCGATCCACCAGGTCTCGTCCACCGCCTTCATGTAGATGAGCTTGTGCACGTCCGCAGTCCCGTTCAATGCGGTGTTCGGAAAGAGCGCGTGTGAGAATCCAGAACCGTCCTCCATCGCCTGGATGCCGACCTGCGTCAACTTCATGCCGTGCAGGTCGGTATACTCCCAATGGTTCTGCCCGATCCCTGATTTCCAGAAGGGGTCGGCGAGGAGGACGCCGTCCCGCGACGATGCCCATACGAAGAGATCGCCGGTGACGAACCTGCCCTCGGGGTTGTTGATCTCTGCAAGGGCCCTCTCCTTTCCGTTCTCCTTTGCGAAGGCAACCGCCTCGTTCACGCGGTCAAAGAGCTCCTCCCGTGTATGGGAACGGAGCTGGACGCCCTCCAGGTCACCGGTGGCGGCCCCGGCGTATTCGGGGGCGATGATACCGGAGAAGACCCACCACTCGCTGTCGACGGGCAAGGCATAGTCGATCTTCGGGATATACATGATCCTGCCGCCTGCGTCCACCCGTGCGACCGTGTAGATGAAGCCCCCGCCCCCCCTTGCGACGTCCCGAAGCCCTCGGATGGTCTCTACACCGTCGGGGTCCTGGTAGTTGATCAGGTTGATTCGGTATTTCACAAGCTCGGGGGAATATGGCGGTGCCGCAAGGTTCGTGCCATTGTAGTCGAACGCCATCATGACAAGCTCGCCCTGCACAAACTGCCCCTCCGGGTCGTTGAATGCCAGAAGGGCGTTCTCTTTACCCAGTTCCTTCGCGTACGCAACGGCGCTCTCCACATAGGCGACGAGGTCAGGGACAGCGGGATGCGTTGCAGACGTGTTCAGTTTCGCAGATGGGAAGACCTCCCCTTCGGACGCAAACATCGCCGAAGCCACGTAATAGGTGCCGTCCACGTCCTCGACGACGGCGATCCGCGGCTCATACGTGTCGTTCTTCGCAGGGTTCGGGTAGGTGTAACTCACGTATCCCGTTCCAAACCGTGCGGTCTCTGCAAGCTTTCGCACGAGCGGTATCCCGAAGGAGTCGGCCATGTCCAGGATGTTCGTCCCGACAACTTCAGGCTCCCCTGCATCCGCGAGGAGATTTCCGTCATAATCGAGGGCAAATACATGGATGGTACCGATGACGAACGGCCCGCCCGGATCGTTGAACGCGGCAATTGCCGCATCCCTTCCGTTCTCTCGTGCGAATGCCGCTGCGTGTGCGACGAATTCGGCAAGTTCGGGAGTGGTGGTAATCTTGTCAGGCGGCGTATAGGCCGCGACCGTGGTTGTCGGTGAGGGAACCGGTGTTCCAACCGGGGTGCCGCTTTTGATTTGTGTGGTATCGGCACAGCCTGCGAAGAGAATCGCCACGGCGATGAGGAAGGCAACAAGGGCCATGTACCTGCCAGTCATGGACTACCGGTTCGTGCAGCGGGGCAAAAGGGTTGTGGAACGGGCGGAGAGATGGAGGAGGCCTGAAGCCATTCATCGTTCATGCCGTCCACATCACCTGGGTACCTCGAAGTGCACGGAACTCTCGGGACGGATACCCATTCCCCGAGGCATGCCAGGGTGCTCACTCCTCCCCGATCACCATCACCCTCCACTCTGTCCCGTGGAGACCGACAGTCGACCAGAAGGTCTCTTTTCGGACGACCGCACCCGACCCTGTGCCGTAGAACGAGTAGGTATCGTATCCCGAGCGGTTTGCGGCGGCGTGGCGTGCGACCCGGTCTATCTCCGGGAACTGTGCATAGAGCGCATCCCCGAAGGTCTCCTTCCCCACCTCGAAGGGGTCCGGGTCGTAGAGGATGTGGCCCCCGGTCTCGATCACCATCAGGGTGTAGGGTGTCCCGTTCGCCGCATCCTCCGCGACCGGTCTGATCAGGTCGTACGGTGAGAACATCGTGCTGATCACGCCGAGGAACTTTCCGTCCGCCGACATGACCGGGTGCTCGACCACCACCCCTGATCCCCCCTCGGCCAGCGGGAACATGCCGCTCATCACCGGGAGCTTTTCCGCGAGCGCCCGCTGCACGACCTCCTGGCCGGAGAGGTCCTGCCCGACGAGGCCCTTCACGCTCTCCGGCTCCGCGGCGAGGACTGTGCCGTTCGCATCGAAGGTGATCATGGTGAGGATGAGGGGGTGGGACGAGGTTCCAACCTTCAGCACCGACTCCGCATCCTCCCCGGAGATCCCGGTCTTCTCAAGGGATGTGGCCGTTTCCAGTGCTGCCTTGTCCAGCCCGTCAAGGGCGCCCTGGATAGCGGCGGCCGCATTTTCAAGGATTGCGAGCATGACCTCGTGATTGGCGGCCTCTGTCTTCTGCTCGTGCAGGCAGCCGGCTCCAAGGATGGAAATGAGCAGGATGGCGGAGAGGAGGAGAAAACGGGCGGTGCGCATATGTGAGTAGGAATGGGAGGTATGGAGGTTTGTGGTTTGCGATATGATAAAAATGAGTACAGAATGGACGGTGGCACGGGAGGAGATACGGGAACGAGCGTGCCTTGCATACGTATTGCCTGCCATCATGCCACCAACCTATAAATACCATTCTCCCCGATGTTCACCGTACCATGTCGAGAGTACCTCTTCTCAGAATACTCTCCCTCTTCTTCATCTTTTGTTTCACCTTCTCAAGTCTCGTCACTGCAGCCCCGATCAAGCTCGGGAACGCGTACGTGCAGACCGAGCGGGCTGACAATTGCCGGTGGCGGGGGAGCGATCTCTTCGAATGCAACTGGTGTCTGAACCCGACCCCCATCTACGCCGAGATGGCCCCTGTCTCGGAACACATGAGGGACGGGCAGCTTGTGTACGGCCTCCACTCCTGGGCAGGCTACACGATCTGGCCGAACAATACGCTGAACTATACAGGGGCGTACAGGAAGTCCGACTCCGAGCCATTCGTGAAGGTCGAAACGCCGTTTGTCCAGTCGACCCTGTACGCCGACCCTCTCTCCCTGACATTCAGGAACCGGTACGCGAACGTGGACGGGCAGGGCCGGGTGAAGGGGCTCGTCTTCTCAATGCCGATCCCTGCGGCCGCGGACGGCGCGGAATACGGGCCGAACTCCTGCACATCGGGGGCGACGACGTTCTCCCCGGACGGAAAGACCCGGGAGATCAGCCAGAAGGGGCAGTGGGTCTCCGGCCTCCGGGTGTTCCCGGCCGACGACCTGAATGCGACCGAGCCGGGGTGGGGGGAGGCCTTCCCCGACAACCTGGTGGCAGACAGGATGGGTGACTGGGATATCGACTTCCTGCTTGACCGGAAAGGTTCGACGGAGCAGCTGAAGCTGACGATGGCGAAGGGCTCGCCGTTTGCGTGGTTCACCTGGAAGGATGTTTCGGCCGGCGAATCGATGGCGTTCCAGTTCTACACCGGCAACCCCTTCAACACGCTCAGCCTCGAGCGGGGGCACGTCAATCTCTCGCCGGTTGATACCGGGATCCCCGGGCTCGGGTGCATCCTCGTCGGGACAAACCAGGACAAGTCGTTCCTTGGAGGGGTACCGGACAAGACGACCACGAACTGGAACTACTTCGCGGTCTTCTACGACACCGCCGTCTTCAATCTGTCGGAATACCCGGATCACGGGGTCTGGCTCACCCCGGTCTCGCCCGGAGGGTCCCGCCACTTCGTGATCGCCGGGCTGCCGGTGGTCGCGTACCCGAGGGGGTCGGCGAACCCCGACGCATCCGTGCCGACCCGTGATCAGGCACTCGCCGAGGCAGAGGCATGGGTGCATGCTCTTGCTCCCTACGCATTCAACTACGTGACGGATACGAAGGTCACGTACCATGTCGACAGGACGACCGGGCTCCTCCACACGACGTATGCCGCGACGACTGCAACCCGCGGACCGGCCGGGAGCGGCACGGCCGGAAAGACCGTGATGCTCCTCCAGCGGCACCAGTACGAGACCTTCAACGACGGAAGGAACCTGCCGGTGTACGACGGCAACCTCGCGGCCGACACCCTCGGGCCCGCCGCACCCGGACAGTGGACCGCGTCAATGCCGGCGATAAACAACGGCCACTACCAGTACTGGGTTGCGAAGGGAAAGCTCCTCCCGGTCGCCGTCTCATCCTTCTCGACCACCTACGTCTACAACAACCTGCTCCCCTTCATGCCGGTGATGGATGCGAACGCCACCATGGAAGGCGTCCCGCTCTGGCACATCGTCAACAACGACGAGGAGGGGTATACCAAGAAGAGCCTCGGCGCTGACCCGCCGCTCTTCACCATGATCGACGGGGGCGACCAGGACGCTGCCTACAACCTGGCAAAGAAGGTCCGGTACATGTCAGCAAAGCTTGCCATCGAGAAGGGCCTCTCTGACGTCGCGTCCACGAACCCCGAGATCACCGGGATCACGGAGTTCAATGTCACACCGTGGAACCCCTCTGGCAAGTGGAATGGGACCGAGTGGTACGCGAAGTATTTCAGGAGCCCGTACGACCCGAAACTCGCGCTCTCCAGGAACCTCGCGGGGATAAAAGACTTCTTCGCCCTCTACACGAATCAGACACCTTTCCGGACAGAAAAGGTAACTGCCGGGTCCAGGAACCAGTACTCGCCTTACTACTTCCTCTCAGACCCGAGGATCGGGACCATCCACATGTTTCCTGCACAGGGCCCGGATACCGACGATTCCCATCCGGCATACGGCTACTGGCCGATGCCCGGGGACATCACCTACCCGAGGCCATGGGGCGAGGACGGCTTTGGCACGGTGACGGAGTGGAACGACATCCACTACCAGAACGGGTACCTGATCACCGCGGCGGCACAGGCCGCGTGGTTCGATCAGGCATGGGCGGGCAGGGACCAGTACGGTGCATTCATCGACCAGCTCGTGATGTCGATCGCCTACGACCCGGACCGGGCGTCCTCCTATTACTCCCACCCAGACCTGAAATACTCGAAGATGAACTTCTTTGACCAGTGGGCCGGGCAGGCCTGGACACAGGGGCTCCCGCAGACCGGGCCGGGCGGCGGAGTCGGCGTGGGCTCCCTGCTTGAGGATGGGAAAGACGACAACTCTCTTGGCGAGTCAATGCAGGCCTGGGCAGGGATCGTCTTGTGGGGGACGGTAACAAACCGGGAGGAGATTGCCGATACAGGGATCTACCTGTACACAACGAACCTCTATAACGCGGATGCTTACTGGTTTGACAAAAAACTCGCCTATGTCCCTGACACGACAGGGATCGCGAGTCCCACCGCTGCGAAGTGGTCGAGGAACGGAGATTATATCGCATCCGTGAGCATTCCTGATGACCCGAGGAAATACAATCCAAATGAGACGATGTGGGACCGCTGGTACAACTGGGGGAACCCGAAAGTCACGTCCTCCTGGCCGGTGATGCCGGACGGATACCCAAACGCCACCTCGTTTGCCCCGAAGATGCCCCAGTCGGTGGTCCAGACCGCCTCGCAGTTCGGGATCTCACCCACCTCATCCATGTACAACATGTGGCTCCCGATGGCGGGCTACACGCTCTCGTTCGGGAGGGACCCGCATTACGTGGAACTCATGGAAAGGGCCCTCGACCATGCCCCGAACGGCGGGTTCTGCGACAAGACCGATCCCTCAGGCGTGCCATACCTCGCGGTGGTGAACCAGCAGCGTGCCCTTGTGGGAATCACGGACAGTTCGGCGACAGGGATCGCCATCTCACCATACCAGTGGTACTGGAACACCATCCAGTCCTCGCGGAACACCACCCCGGGACACTACCCCTACGACCTCGGGACATGGTGGAATAACGTAAAAGACCGGATCGATGATTCCACGAGCCCATCGGAAGTCCTGAACTGGTTCTGGGCGATCGACACGTACGGGACCCCGGACTCCTCGTACTTCGGGTACTCCTCTGATGCCGCCTCGAAGGGCCTCTCGCAGCCGCTCTGTGCGGCGTTCATCTCGCCTTACAACCAGGTGACATTCGTTGCATGGAACCCGCACCCCGAACCCGTGCACGTGAACTGGTGGAAGGTAGGGCAGAAGGCGGGATCTGGAAGCGCGGCCCTCGCGCAGGACCTTGTCGTGCCGCCGGGGTGGTTCGCACACGCAGGAACTGCGCCGCCCGCGGACGCAGGGCTCGCCGTGACCCTCGATGCCCCGGCACTTGTGAAGCCGGGCAGCACGGTCACCTTCAATATCACGGTCCTGGCGACTGGTTCAGGACCTGTTTCAGGGGTCACGGTATCGGACTACCTCCCGTACACGATGACATACGTGTCGAGCAGCCCCTCCGGGACAGTATCGGCGAACGAAGTCAGGTGGAATGTCGGGTCTCTCTCCCCAGGGCAGACCAGGACCTTCCAGGTTACGGGCAGGTTCCCGGACACCGCAAACGGACAGTACACTGCGGTCGCCGAAGCGTCCGGCCATGCTGCAGGGAACATCCCGGTGAAAGGCAACCGGATCATCCCGATATCGGTATCGGGCGGGCCTTCGATCAACGTCTCCGTCATCGCAAATGCGACGAGTGTTGCGCCCGGGGGTTTCCTCACGTACAGCATCCTCCTCAACAACAACGGGACCCAGGATCTTGTCGGTGTGGATGCCTACGACATGCCTCCTGCGGGCTCGACGTTCATTTCATCGAACTATCCACCCCAGAATATTGCGCCATCCCGGATTGTCTGGAGCCCCGACAAGCTGCCATCCGGCGGAAACCTCCCGCTCGGAAGCACGATCACTATCAACATGACCATCCAGGTGAGCAGCAGCGCGTCAGGGACGATCAAGACCACGGCCGGGGGCGGCGGGGCATACCCCGGGAACAGGACAACGGGTGAAGCGACCCTCTTTGTGGAGGTGACGAGATGAGACATGTTCTGGCAGGGGTCTTCCTCCTTGTCATGTTCTGCATGGCTGCAGTCCCGGCACTTGAAGCCAGCCCTGGAATCGCATGGCAGAAATCGTTCGGCGGTTCCAGGGACGATGTCGCAGTCTCTCTTCAGCCTGCAACCGATGGGGGCTATATTACGGTCGGCGAGACCACCTCGATTGACGGGGATATCACGCACTCCTACGGGATGATCGATGTCTGGATCGTCAAGTTCGATGCCTCTGGTGAGAAGGAATGGGCAAAGACGATCGGAGGTTCGATGGACGACCGTGTGACCTGCATCGAGCGGCTGAGTAACGGGACTCTGCTGCTCTCGGGGTTCACCTGGTCGCACGACGGAGATTTCTCCGACAACCCGTACGACTACGGGATATGGAACATGGTAATCGACGAGGAAGGAGTCATCCTCTGGAAGAGGTGTTACGGGGGTAATAGTGCCAGTTTTGCCAATGACGGCAAGGAAACTCCTGACGGGGGGATGATCATGACGGGGCAGTCGTACTCTGTTCCCGGCAACCCGGAGTATCACGGCGGCTACGATGTGCTGGTTGTAAAAACCGATTCGAACGCAAACATTACCTGGGAGCGGTTACTCGGCGGATCCGGTGATGATTTCGGAGAAAACATACTCCCGCACCCCCGCGGTGGGTACATCGCCATCGGGTATACGAACTCAAACGACGGAGATGTCTCGGGAAACAACGGCTCCTACGATGCCTGGTTGTTCCGGCTTGATGATGCCGGAAACCTGCTCTGGGAGAAATGCCTCGGCGGGAGCCTCTACGACGAAGGACGGGAGATCTTTGTCACCCCGGACGAAAACTTTGCCGTGATGGGATTTTCGAACTCAAACGACGGGGATGTCAGCGGGAACCACGGCTCGTTCGATTACTGGTGGGCATTGGTTGGTCGAGACGGAACCCTCCTGGCGCAGAATTGCTTCGGCGGGTCCGGCTACGATCATGCATACGACCTTGAGATGACAGATGAAGGCAATTTTATGGCACTCGGAGTCTCCTATTCAAACGATGGTGACGTCAGTGGAAATGCCGGGAACGGGGACTACTGGGCCGTGGAGTTCGACAGGAGGGGTGCGATCCTGTGGGAGCGATGCTTCGGCGGATCAGGATCTGACCGGGGCCAGACCATCAAGCCCGACCCGTCCATGGAAGGCCAATTCCTCCTGGTCGGCGACTCATCATCAAATGACGGGGACGTCACCGGGAATCACGGGGGATTGGACTACTGGGTGGTGAAGCTCGGCGCTCAGGATGGTCTCTTCGCTGACTTTTACGCCGAACCTGTGACAGGCACTGCCCCGCTGACAGTCCGGTTCACCGACAGGTCAAGAGGAAAACCCACATGGTATATTTACAATTTCGGGGACGGGTTCCGGTCAATGAATAAAAACCCCGTGCACACCTACCGGAACACCGGAACTTACGACGTGAGCCAAACGGTCGTGAAGTTCAACCCCGAAACGAAGAGAGTGGAGAGAGACACTCTCACAAAGTCTCATCACATCCTGGTCACGAAGGACACCCCTGTCCCGCTCGTTGCAGACTTTTCTGCATCACCGACGACCGGCAAGGCCCCCCTGACGGTGCGGTTCACCGACAAGTCCACCGGTGACCCGAAATACTTCGTCTACGAGTTCGGGGACGGGTTCCGGTCAATGAGCGCAGACCCGGTGCACACCTACCGCAGTCCCGGAAGGTACTCGGTCAGCCTTACGGCCTTTGGTATCGACAGGAATACCGGGAAGATCGCAAGCAACAGCACCACCCGGAAGGACTTGGTCGTCGTTGACAGGTAAGGGATGAACCTGGCTGGGACCGGTTCCAATTTTTTTTAACATGTGTATCACTCCCTGTTCCATATTGGGCACTGTTCAATTGGACAGGAAAGATATCAATGGACCGAGAAGGATGAGGGGGGAGGTTCTCCACGTTGAAGATTACTGCTCCAGCCGGAACGAATGGGTCATGTAAGAGACCGGAACGCCGTTCTGGACCAGGGTCGCATTGATCGTATAGTTCCCGGCGTTGAGCCCCGAGCAGGAAGAGCATGCCGGCAGTTTGTGGTCATAGACCTGAATGTGCGAACCTTTTGAGACAGTGACCGGTATCTCTTTGTGAAGCTGGCAGTCACCATGACGGTCCTCGATGCCCCGCAGCTGCAGCGTCGCGTTGCCGAGGTCTCCCTCCGACTCGATTGATACGGAAATTTTCATGGTATCCCTTGAATGATAGAGGTCTTTGTCGGTGCTGACCGATACGATGCGGGCGCTTGCCGGCCCGGATAAGAGCGCGTATGCAACCGCGCCGGAGGCTGCAATGAGTGAGATTACCACGGCGAAAATGAGGAGTTCCCGTCTCATGCAGAAATGTGGGATCTGCGTGCTATAAATACCTCATACTCCCCCCTGGGGAGGGGCGCCGGAGACTTCTGATATACTCACGCGCTATTCCAGGGTGAAGAAGAATGTTGCACCCTTCTCTACCTGGCTCTCGACCCAGATCTTGCCACCATGCCGCTGGATGATCCGGTAGACGATCGCAAGCCCGATACCGGTGCCCTCGTACACCTTGTCATCGTGGAGGCGCTGGAAGACCGAGAAGAGCTTGTCGGCGTATTTCATGTCGAACCCGACACCGTTGTCCCTCACGAAGTATACCGTCTTTCCATCCTTTGAAAAGGAATCGATATCGATGCGGGGGAGGTCCCGTGTCCTTGTAAACTTGAGCGCATTGGAGATGAGGTTTGAGAAGACCCGGGAGATGAGCGCCGGGTCTCCTTCACACGGAGGCAGGGTGCCGACATGGACATCCAGGGTACGCCCGGCCTGGAGGGGCTTTAGTTCTTCCAGGACGTCGCGGACGATCTGGCCGGGGAAGATCTTCTGCTTGGAGAGCGGCTGCCGGGACATCCGCGAGAAGTTCAGGATAGAGTCTATCAGTTGCCCCATCTTCTGCGCATTCGATCGGATCCTCTCCAGGAGCCCTCTTTGTGCAGGATCGAGGGAGGCTGCGTGCTCGGTCAGGAGGATCGAGGAGAACCCGTCGATCGCACGCAGAGGCGCACGGAGATCATGGGAGACCGAGTATGAAAACGCCTCCAGTTCACGGTTTGCATCCTCAAGATCTCTGGTACGCTCTGCCACCCGGGATTCCAGTTCTTCGTTCAACCTGCGGAGGTCGCTCTCGACCTGCTTGAGCTCTGTGATGTCGACGAGGATCCCGCGTATGCCAACGGTTCGTCCGTCTCTGACGATCGGCGATGAATAGACCATGCCGACAAGTTCGGTTCCATCCCGCCTCACCATGCGGTACATCGCACTCTCATTCTTCCGGCCTTCGATTGAGTCCTGGAAATGCCGTATCGCATGCATGCGGTCTTCGGGCAGGATCACCTGCGTGAAAATGATACCCCTTTGGACTTCCTCCGGCGTGTAACCAAATGCCTGGTACGCGGACTGGTTGACATAGGTGATCCGTCCCTCAAGGTCCAGCTCGAAGATGACCTGGGGGAGAAGACCTGCAAGGTCACGGAATTTTTTCTCGCTCTCGATGAGATCCTGTTCGATTTGCTTCTTCTCTGTAATGTCCCTCCCCACCGACTGGTATTCGACGATGTTTCCATCGGGACCAAATATCGCGCGGTCATTCCACTGGAGCCAGCGAACCCCGCCTGAGGGAGAGAGGATCCGGTGCTCGATGGTTGCAGCCGGATGATCAGGCGTCAGGGAAGCATAATGTTTCCTGACGAGATCCCTGTCCTCACCTGGGATATGCGGCCATATCTTTTTCCCGAGCAGCTCGTTGCAGGAAATGTCGAAGTAGGCGCAGTATGCGTCGTTCGCAAACACGTGGGTCCCGTCGGGGAGGAAGCGGGCGATCAGCTCGGTCTGGCTCTCGACCACGGTGCGGTAATTCTCCTCGCTCTTCTTCAACGCCGACTCGCTCGCCTTGAGCCGTTCGATCATCCCTTTCAGGGTCTCAACAAGCAACGAGACGCTCTCTTCGACCCGGGCAAACTCCACGAGATTGTTATGTGATATCCTGTGATCCAGGTCGCCTTTTGCGATCGTATCGATGTCATCGACCATCTTCTTCACGGGTTTCCCAAGGTGCCGCGAGATGACAATGGCAATTCCCGCACTCGTGAACACCGCGACCAGCGCAACAATAAGATGATTCAGCATCAGCGTGGACAACTGTGCCTGTATCTCGGACTGGTCGTATACAAGCTCGATTATCCAGCTGGTGTCTGATGCATAGCTCTGCTCTGCCAGGTCGACCAGGAGATACCGGGTGAGAGTGTGGTTGGCAGGGTCCTCGATTTCTATAGACCTCCTCTCTGCGACCACCCGGCTGAGCACGTCCGGCGCTTTGACCTGGTCATCGCTTCCCTTCCCTATCAACCGGCCGACGGTGTCAAATGCCCTGTAACTGATGACGTTTGGGTTGCTGAACGCCATGCCACGCAGGTTTTCCTGGTAATGGAGGGCAGGCCGGTCGCCAATCCCCTTCTCAGTCAGCCCAAGCTCAAGGATGTAGCGGTGATCGGGCGTCGGCATGTAGGCATATTTCCTCAGTTTCCCGGATGAGACCTCGTATACCACCCGGTCAGGAAAAAACCCCTCCTTTTGAATGAGGTCCTTTAAAAATTTGTAGGAATGCGGCCACCGGCTGAAATCGAGGCCCATATCGGGTTCGTAGGTAGTCTTCTCGATCATCATCGACTCATTGATGATATAGAGGTCCATGGTGCCTCCTATCTCCTCCTTCAGCCTGAACAAGTCCATGAGGGATGGATCTCTCCCCGCATCCTCGTACTCGCGGAGGAAAAGGGAAAAGGCATTCTTCATATGGATGTTAAGGGTATTGTCATACATTGCATATGCAGAGTCGACAATCCTGATCGTCTCTGCAATGTCGTACTCTGTCTGTTCCTGCATTGCACGGGCACTCTTCTGGTAGGTCTCTTCGGCATGGCGTAAATCGAAGTACGTGATCCCCGCAGCGAGAAAACAGATGAGGAAGATCATGGAGAGGAAGAGTAAATGGGAGAATGAGAAGAGATATCCCCTCCCTTTCCTTCCCTCGTCTCCTGATCCGGCCATTGTGCACTCCTTACAGGACAGGCACGCTCTCTGGGCGTAATCGGGGATGCATCGGCAAGATTTTGGTTCGGATAGTGTGCCACCGGGCTGTCATCCGGGGCCTGAGATACATATCCTGCAAGGCACAGGATGGTGCGGCAAACCGTGTCCCCCCGATACTCCCCTACCTGTCCATCCCCAGGTGTTGTGTACTCGCTTTGTTACGGATAAAGGTAATGCCCCGCGACGCACCGGCCGGGGAGGAAGTTTACGGCGCATCTTCCGGATACCGGTACTTCCCCTCCGGTATCCGCATCTCGAACCGTGCCCCCTTTCCCGGTTCTCCCCGCTCCTCTATTGAAATACCCGTGATTGAGAGGATCTCGCGGCACAGAAACAGCCCGAATCCCGTGTGCTTCCCATAGCCGCGGGTGAAGAGGTGTTCCCTGTCCTTTGCGGCAATTCCTGCGCCATCGTCCTCGACACAAAGAACCAGGCCGCCAGGGGTCTCTTCCCCCGAGACAAGGATAGTGGTCATGCCAGGGCCGCCGTACCTGAGTGCATTGTCAATCAGGTTGTAGAAGACCTTCTCAAAGAGCGGGTCTGCCTGTACCTCAAGGGAACCGACATCCGCAACAACGCTGATATTACCCAGGGGAAGGGCCTCTTTCACAATACCGATGATCGCGGTCACCCGGTGCCATAGCGGGGCATGGATGCCCATATCCTGGTAGTCGCGTGCAAAAAGGATCTGCATCTCAATGGCATTCGCGATGATCTCCTCTTTTTTCAGGAGTTCGGCGACAGTTTCCGGGTCTTTCTCTTCGCGCATGAGTTCGATGTAATACTTCAGGGCCATGACCTGGTTCTGGATGTCGTGGCGCGTGATGCTCGAGAGCAGGCCGAGTTTTCTGTTTGCGAGCGCCAGTGCCGCCTCTTTCCGCCTGCGTTCCTCCAATTCGGCAAGTGCCCTGTCTTTCATCTCCCTGAAGGCATGCACCTGCGTGACGAGTTCTGTCACGTCGTCTATGAAAATGACCGCGTGCGCCTCACCACGCTCCCGGAGAGAGTGGACCGAGGTACGCTCGAAACGGACCCCTCCTCCCGGCAGGGGCGCGCGTATGAAATGGGGGTGAAACTGCGTCGAGAAGAATGCTGCCGGTCCCCCCTCGAATACCTGCTGGATACGGAGGGTATATCGCCGGTCTTTCAGGTTGGGGAACCGTTCCCTCAAATCGCTGCCCAGTATCTCTTTAGATGGGATCCCTGTCCATTCCGCGATGGTCCGGTTCCAGTACACCACTGTATAGTCCTGTGCAATGATCACGACCCCCAGGGGAAGAGCATCATAATACTCTCCCTGGGGAAGAGGGGGTGTGTGTCTCATATCCTGTGGCCTTCCGCATCCTGGAGCTTTTTAAGGAGGGTATCAAGGGAGCCGATCTCGAATATCATCATGATGGTTCCCACGACCTGCAGATCTGCGAGAGAGAACTGCGATATCGCAAGAATTACCCAGTCATAGTCCACCGTTCTCCCGGTCTCGATGATCTCTGCAATACTGCCCTCGAGGTAGGTGGGCATGCTGTAGGTGAGATGCTCGTTGAGGACATTTGTGATAGATCCCATGACCGCGTTGTTCACGATGTTACCCACCTCGTTGAGCGTCTCGATCCGGAGCGCATCGAGATCGGGGGCTGCAATCCTCTCCCCGGTGAGCGCTGTGATCAGGATCGCAGCACTCTCAGGAGGGAACACCAGCATGCTGATCCCGGAGAAGGATCCCTCGAATTTGAGGGTAACGGCAGAGAGCCTGTCATGCTCAAGCACCCGGTTCTCTCTTACGAGGTCCGCATACCGGAGTATTCTCACCTCCGGGACCATCAGGTGAATGTGCGTACCCGTCATCTCGTTGAGCAGCCCCGCCGCCCTGCCGACACCGATGTTGATCAGCTCCCGGATGGCATCAACCGAGCCTTCATCGATGATCATGATCGTTTCTTGCCCCCGAGCGCCTTCTCCAGAGCGGGGAGGAGTTCTTCTTTCTTCACCGGTTTGTTCAGGACATCGACTGCACCAAGTGCGAGACACTCTGCCCGTGTCGTCTTCTGGATATCGGAGGTGAGGACCAGGACGGGAATCGGAAGGCGGTGCTCGCGGACGAGCCTGAGCAGGCCATACCCATCCAGTTCGGGCATCAGGAGATCGCAGATGATGAGGTCTGGTGACTCCTTTACGGCTATATCAAAGCCAGATCTTCCATTTACAGCTGACATGACGAAATAGCCTTCTGCTTCCAGGACAGAGGTGATGATCTTTCGCTGGAAGCCCGAGTCATCGATAACCAGAATCTTTTGCATCGGATTGTCTCCTCTTCTCCTGGATTGTATCACGGGTACCTGTTTATTTCTTTATCGAATTCCACCTCTTATGAAGAAAAAAAAGGGGCTGCGAAGACAGCGTGAAAGGGAAAAAGGAGGAAATGCCGGATCAGGCAGTTATATCGACCCCGATGACGAATACGGATTCGTTCGACCCGGAATCAACGGGTGCATATCCAGAATAGAATGTTCCCCACTTGTCAGTGTAAGGCCCTACTCCAATCGGAACGGTAACGGGGGTCTTCAGTTCCGCAGGGGCATCATCATATACGTCGAGGTAACCCGAACCATCAGGCATGCCGTAGTTTGCGTCAACGATGAACCTGACCGTCCCGTTCCGCTGCTCGAGGGTATAGACATACTTGATTTTGGGATCGCTTTCCTTGAAGGCTTTCAGATGCCCGAGCATTTCGGCAAAAGCCGTCGAGTTCGGCCCCTCCCTGAGAACTGTTGCGAGCGCGTTCCCGTCGGTTTCAGAAGCGAAGGTTCCTGCGAGTGCGGCGATTTCAGCTTTCAGGGTCTCGTTTGAAGGAGCAGCCGGGGCGACAGTGGGTGCAGCAGTTGTGGCAGTGGGCGCAGGAGTGGTCTGGACAATGGGAGAAGGCTGGGTGCACCCCGCGAAGAGGAGGAGTGCGGCAAGCACGAGGACCAGGGCTCCAATTTTTATTTGTGAATAAGCAGTCATGGAAGGTTACTCGGAGGTATTAGACTATAGGGGTTTTGATTTTCACCGGCAGGTGCCGGGTACGAGGGGAAAATGCGGAGAGTGCCCTTCGCCTAATACCCGCCCGGGTCCACCGCGTCCCATCGCCTCATCGCGGCCTTTACAAACCCCCAGCCGGGGAGGAGGAGCAGAAGAGAAGAGATGGCGTACAGGGGATTGGCTAACGACACCGCGGAGAATATTGCAAACACCACGCCGTCGAGGACGAGGTAGGTGAAGAGCACCTTCACATCATAGACGAGCACGCTCGGAGAGAGGCCGCAGAGGTATGCCATCACGCCCGCGGCATAGAAGGAGAACGAGACGCAGAGCACAACCGCCGGGAGGAGATTTTCCGCCTCTCCGGACAGGACTGCCATGATGGCAATAAAGGCTCCGGGAAGGACCTGGAGGAGCGCACACGTCGTCATCTTGCTTTGTATCAGTGTGCTGACCGATATGGGAAGGCAGGCATAGGGCCCGAACGAGTCAAATTCCGTCACCCAGGTGTATATGGTCGAGCCAACCACCCCCGTGATCATGGAAAAAAGCATGATTGGGCCGTGGAGGGGGAGAAACGGTCCCGCGAGCGAGAGGAATACCCAGATCAGGACAAGCGGTATGGCAAACGAGAAGATGGCCTGACCGATGCCGATCCCGCTCCGGTACATGTCTACGAGGTCCTTTGCAACCAGGGGAGATTGCTGCAGAAACCCAAATCTCGCCAGGAATGGCGCAAAAAGGTCCCCGTGCACTTTCGTGGTCCCGGTCTCCTCCGCGCTGAAGAGCAGGAGAGAGAGTGCATAGATTGCTGCAAGTTGCGCACATGTGGAGAGGAGCATTTTCCACGAGAACCCGCAATAGAGCATGTAAGGGGGGAAAAGGAGTGCGAGGGCGGGACCCTTCAAGAGGAAGGATGCAAGGAAGAGCAATCCGCCAACAGTGACCAGAACCCCGCAGGCCGCTCTTGACCTGACGTAGACGGAGGAGAGGAGAAAGACGGTGCAGAGCCCCCACATGAACGCAAGCGCCAGGGTGAGCAGCAGGAGGAGAGCCGATGAGAAGGATGCCCCGGAAAACGGCGTGGCCGCGACATATCCCGCACCAAAGGGGAGGACCCAGAGGAAGAAGTAGTAGACGGTATCCTTGAGAACGAAATTTACGAAGATGAACCTGCCGGAGAGCGGCAGGCTCCGGGCTGAGTAGGCGAGCAGGCTCGCCTGGCCGAACCGCCGGTTCATCATCTCGTTTCCCATTAGGCCGAACTCGCCGACCATCGCCCCGAGGACAAGGAACATCGCGTGGACGGCGAGCGCCAGGTCCCCGATGGGCAAAGCCGGCCGGAGATAGGGCAGGAGGAATGAACCCATGAAGGAGATCCCGAAGATCATGAAAGGGAAGAGTGCGAACGAGACCTGCCCGAAGATCGTGGAATGCATCCGCCACTCCTCCTTCATCATACGCATGAAGAGTTCAGGCATGGGAACCTTTCCTGACGAGAGAGAGGAAGAACCCGGGGAGGTGTGCTCCCGTGGCGGCCAGGTCTGCAATGGGGCCGGAATAAAGGAGCTTTCCATTGTGCAGGACTGCAAACGAGGAGCATATCTCCTCGGCCACTTCGAGGATGTGGGTGGAGAGAAAGACAGTCTTGCCCGATTTCACGTAGTCTGCCAGGAACTCCTTGACCACGTCCTGCATGAGTGGGTCGAGGTTGATGAGGGGCTCGTCGATCAGGGCAAGGGCAGGTTCGTGGATGAAGGCCTGGGCGAACATCAGCTTCTGCCGGGTGCCGCGGGAGAGGTCCTTGCAGAGCACATCTCTCTTGTCGCCGAATTCGAGGAGATGGAACCATTCGTCTGCCCGTTCCCTGATGTCCGGGATCTGCCTGACTGCCCCCACAAACTCGAGGTACTCCATCGAGGTAAGAAAACTCGGGGGAGACTCCTGCTCGGGGATGATCCCGACCCGTTCCCGGACGCGGAGCCCTTCACGTTCCGCATCGAGCCCGAGGACCCGTGCAGACCCGCCGGTCGGCCGGATCTGCCCTGTCAGCACCTTTATCATGGTGGTCTTCCCGGACCCGTTCGGGCCGAGGAGGCCAAAGAGCGACCCCCCTTCGACCGAGAGGGAGACGCGATCGAGCGCGGTGACATCGCCATACACCTTTGAGAGACCCGAGACTTCCAGCACTGCAGACATTCTTTACCTCCATGTCCTCCTGCGGGGCCCGCCGCAGGGGACCTAACGTGAGAGGGGTTCTCTCTCCATCCCAATAAACCTGGGTCTCCCTCATCCGGAAGCAAAAAAATGCACGTCCGAGTGCCCGGTCAGATGGCGGGAAGATGCGAACCTTCATGACAGTCTCTCTCCCACATGGCGTGAATGAACCTCTCTCGTATTACCGTGTTCACGATTTTTGCGGTGGCAGTGCTTATTGTCATCGGGGTGTATGTCTTTTCAGGGGAGATGCCCGTTACAGGAAGAGATCCCCGCTCCCCTGAGGGAGTGGAGGAGACCGTTTTACCGACACCCCGGCAGATCCCATTGACAGATCCCACGTTCACCGGGACCACGATTCCAAGTCCTGCTCCGATAACCCCGTCCACTGCCTCCGCTACCATGGGCCCATCCCCCCGGGAGAGGCCTGTTGCGTTCATCCTTGACTCGGGAACCCCCGTCAACTGCGGGCTCACATGCCGCGAGACAACGGCGACGATCACGAACACAGGGGACGAGGTTGCGCATTCTGTGTGCGTGGTACTCGAGGTGTTCAATGAGAATGGAGAGCGGATCTTCATCAACTCCGCCCCGTACATTGAGCGGTGCCTCGGAGACATCGGGGGCGGGGAATCGAGAGGCGAGACGATCGCGATCAATGCAGACTGTGGCTTTCTTGCAGGCAAGTGCATCGGACACACCCTGGTTTTGAAGGCCCGGGCGACGTCCCTCGAGAAGACCCAGGTGTTTCCGGACAGCTACATCGTCGTGTGAGCAGAAGAGAGGTGATACGTGGGAGTGACGCCGGGCACGCGGCATTTCACAGCGGTTTGGAGGATAAATGGGCTTTTAAATGGAATACCGGCACCCTCCCGTTCCCGGGGTCAGACCAGCGGGTCGGGCTGCTGGTCCCCAAGCGAGGGGAGCCGCGTGGTCTTGACGAGGACCTGCTCGCGTCCCTGCCGGATCTTCTCGATGATGAGATCCTTTCCCTTCGCGGTAACGGCAAATACAGGGATGGAGATACCGGCCTGAAGGAGCGCTTTTTTCCCGGCGATCTCCCGGATCGGTCCGGATGCGCACGCCGTGACAAGGTCCGATGAAGCGACAATTCCCTCTGCCTCCTCCCTCGAGAGGCCGGTGGTGTGGACCGCGAATATGACCGCATCCGGGTAAGACGTGCGTATCCTCTCTGCCTCTTCTGGAAGGGCCACCGTCACCGCGACCCTGCAATGCCCTTCACTGTATGCACGTTCGGTGCCGGCTGCCTGGTCGATCCCGGCGTGCCGCCTGTCGACTACAATACCCCCGCACTCTTCGATCCGCCGGATGACTGCTGGGTACGGGGTGGTCGAGACGAGCCCCGACATCCTCCCGCCTATCCCCTGGACGAGGGCGGGGGTGGTCACGACCACGGTCCCCGCGCCGTCGCAGGCAAGGACGACTGCGTCGATGAGGCCGGCGTCAAGGCCGAACGCGAGGATCTCGGATGCGCCGAAACCTACGAACTCCCTGGTCTCCTGCACGACCCGCTCCGGAGTGCACATGCCGAAGGAGGCGATCCGGTGCTCGATGTTCGCCTTCACCGATTCCCGGTCGATCGAGGGGATGGGGCAGGCAAACCGCTTCGCGAGGGGGCAGTCCCTGATCGCGGGCTCGCCGACCTCGACGACCCTTCCATTCCGCACGATGATCCGGCACTTCCCAATCGCCTCGATGATATGCTCGTCAGTTCTCCCCGCTCTCGTCATGCCATCCCTCCCGGTTCTTTTGCCCGCCCGGAAAATATCATGGGAGGATCAGGAGACCTTTGCGGCGGCCTTCTGTGCGATCCCCTGCAAAAACCCATAGTCGGCAGTCCCGTCACCGGTCATGGTGGTGACGATCTGGTAGACGTCCCCTTTCCCGAATACGATGGTATACCCCGAGAGCGTGGTCTCAGGGTAGGCGAAATGGTACGCGATACTTGCCTCCCCTATCCCCGGCTCTGGAAGAGGTGAGAGGGGCCAGGTGGAGAGCTCGGGGTAGTTCTCCGTAAAGACTTCGGCGAGGCGCTCCCTCGTGACGGGCCGGGAGTAAATGAGGACGATCTGGTCCACAAGTTCTCCCGTGGGAAAGTCAGAACTCTCGTTGCTCACCGTCACCGAGTAGCCCCCACGGTAGGCCGGGTCGGAAAGCAGCACGCTCTCCGCAGGGGGCTCGGTCTCCCCCGCGTATATAAGCTCGAAGCCTTCGGGGAAGTCTGACAGGTCCAGGGCAATTGCAGGAAGCATGTCGGGTGAGGTCCCCACTGCAGAGATCGCACTCATTGTCGGCGTCCCCGCCCGGGTTGATGATGTCGGCTGCGAGGTGCACCCGCAGGAGAAGAGGATGCCTGCCAGCACCGCTGCCAGGAGTACGTACCACACAGGTCTCATTCAGAACCACTTTGATCACCTTGAAATCTCTCACCCAATAGTGGTTTTGGTTCTTTCCCGCACGGATAGATCGCGAGGAGGGCCGGGTCACCGGGGAGGGAATCGCCATATATCTGCCTGTGGGTGGGGGCAACCGCGAAAATACGGGGTGTCTGGTTGAAATTTTGGATAAAGATCGGTAATCGCCCCTGTAATCTCTCCTCTGATTGTGCGGCGTGATTAAACCGGGGAATCCACGAATCTCCCTGTCGGGTGTATGAATGCGGGTCACCGGCCTTTTCCTCGCAAGAATGGGAACAATAAATACACCCTGAAATAATGAAACACTGTAACACCACCCATGATAACCGTTCTCTACGTCGATGACGAACCCGGGCTCCTCGAGGTAGGCAAGCTGTACCTTGAAAGGCATGGCGAATTCCATGTCGAGACAGTGACATCTGCGCAGGATGCTCTCAAGGTTATCAGAAGGGGAAATTATGATGCAATCATCTCCGATTACCAGATGCCGGGGATGAATGGGATAGAGTTCTTAAAGGCGGTCCGGGCATCGGGAAATCCTATTCCCTTCATCATCTTTACCGGGCGTGGCCGTGAAGAGGTCGTCATCCAGGCTCTGAATGAAGGAGCCGATTTCTACCTCCAGAAGGGTGGAGAACCCGCCTCCCAGTTTGCAGAGCTGGTCCACAAGGTCAGGCTTGCTGTCCACCAGAGGAGGGCGGAGAGGAGCATCAGGGACCACGAGCGACGGGAGGCAGATATCCTCAACTTCCTGCCTGACGCGACGTTTGCCATCGACACGAGCGGTGTGGTTATCGCATGGAACAGGGC
This sequence comes from Methanoregulaceae archaeon PtaB.Bin056, assembly GCA_002067095.1. Taxonomy (GTDB): domain Archaea; phylum Halobacteriota; class Methanomicrobia; order Methanomicrobiales; family Methanospirillaceae; genus Methanolinea_A. The sequence continues at coordinate 36,437 of MVQD01000097.1, read as the reverse complement.
TATCGAGAGGATGACCGGCATGAAAGCCGAAGAGATCGTCGGGAAGGGCAACTATGAATATGCAGTTCCTTTTTATCACGAGAGACGACCGATTCTCATTGACCTCGTGCTGAGAGACGACCCTGCGACCGCGGCGAAATACCCGTTCATACAGCGCGAAGGAAAGAAACTGTTCTCCGAGATCACGATTCCCCATTTCAACAACGGCCTTGGAGCCGTCCTCTGGTTTACTGCCTCGCCCCTCTACAATACCCAGGGAGATGTCGTCGGCGCCATTGAGTCGATCCGCGAGATAACCGATAGAAAAAAAAGTAGTGGAAGCGTTAAACGAGAGCGAACGCCGCTTCCGCGAACTTGCGGAGATGTTACCCCAGGTAATCTACGAAGCGGACGCGAATGGGAAGGTGACGTATGCGAACCGCATCGCGTTTGAGATGTTTGGATATACCGAGGAGATCTCCGGAAGGGAGTGAATGCCATGGACATGATCGCGCCCGGTGACCGGAATCGGGCGGCCCTCGCGTTTCGGAATGTACTGGAAATTGGCTCTCCTGAACAGAAAACGAGGGAGTACCTGGCACTTCGGAGAGACGGCAGTACGTTTCCGGTCTCCATCTATTCATCTCCTGTTGTACGTGATGGCAGGATTGTCGGGGTGCGCGGAATTATCGTCGACATCACTGATAGGGTACAGGCCGAGGCGAAGATCCGCGAGAGCGAACAGAATTATCGGATACTCTTCGAGAATGCGACCGAAGGAATCCTTATCGCACAGGGAGACCGCCTGGTGCATGTTAACCCTGCGCTCATCAAGATTCTTGGCTATCCTGAAGATATCCTTACTTCGAAGCCGTTCACAGATTTCATTCATCCTGAGGATCGCGAGAAGGTAATGAGCCGCCATCTCCGGAGGATGAGGGGAGAAATTCCCCCCACCGGATACACGTTCCGGGTAATCAGTGGAGACGGCGAGGAGAGATGGGTCTGGATCAACTCGACCCAGATTCAGTGGTCAGAAAGCCCGGCGTCTCTCTCTTTCCTCACTGATGTTACCGAGCAGAAGAAGGCCGAACAGGAGCTGATCTCCGCCACCCGTGAGTATACACACCTGCTCAACCAGATCCAGGACATTTATTACAGGAGTGATGTCCAGGGCCGTCTTATCAAGGCCAGCAAGTCATGGGCAAGCCTCCTTGGATATGACGATCTCACGGAATGCATCGGGCGGAATATTGCTGACGATTTTTATTTCAATCCTTCGGACCGGAAGTCTCTCCTTGAGGAGCTATCCCTGAATGGAAAAGTGACGGAATACGAGGTCATCCTCAAAAAGAAGGATGGGACCCCCGTGGTTGTCGAGACAAGCAGCCACCTCTATTACGATGATGAGGGAAACATCCTCGGGGTCGAGGGAACATTTCGCGATATCACGGAGAGGAAGGAACAGGAATCAATCCTACAAACCGAGCTCAATCTCGGCCTTGCACTCCAGAAGGTGCGGGGATTGCACGATACGCTGGAGACCAGTCTTAAGGCGGCAATAGAAGTATCCGGGATGGATTCAGGAGGGATTTATCTCGTAGACAGAGAGACGGGGGCAGTGAATCTTATTACTTCAATCAACCTCGGAGACGCGTTCGCAAAGAGTGTCTCTCATTACCCTCCGACATCTGACACTGCACGGATTATCAGGGAGGGAATTCCCCTTTTCATCCCCTGCGGAGACCTGGAGGGTTCATTCCGGACGCCTGAGGCTGATGAGGAAGGCATCCTGTCCATTGCAGTAATCCCGATCACTTCGGGTGGAAAAAGTATCGCCTGCCTGAATGTCTCCTCCCACAAGAATATGGACATCCCGGAGAACAGGCGTGTTGCACTCGAGACGATTGCAACGCAGATAGGAGCAGCAGTCGAGCGGATCATGATTGAGGAGACCCTTGCGGAGAGTGAGGAGCGTTACCGGAACGTGGTCGAAGACCAGACCGAGTTTATCTCACGCTTCTTACCGGACGGCACGCATGTCTTTGTCAATGACGCCTATTGCAGGTATTTCGGGTTCACGCGGGAAGAGATATTCGGGCACAGGTTCAAGCCCGTGATTGCTGAAGAGGACCGGGAACGTGTCCGGCAGTTCTTCGAATCCCTGACAGAGGAAAACCCTGTGGGAACCATTGAACACCGCATCGTCATGCCTGATGGCAGCATCCGGTGGCAAAGGTGGAGTGACCGCGCGATCTTCGACGAGAAGGGGACACTCATCGAATACCAGTCAGTAGGCCGGGATATCACTGATTTTAGGGGTACCCTGGAGTTATTGCACGAGAAAGAGGACTGGTATCTGGGACTGTCGCAGGTATCCCCTGATCTCATCTTCATGGTCGACCGCGAAGACAGGGTCGTGTACGTCAATTCCGCGGCTGCCGCAATGTTCGGGAAAGAACCCGGCGAGATCATCGGACATGGGAGAAAAAGCCTCTTTCCCCAGGAAATAGCTGAAAAGCAGGAATATGCCATTTCACAGGTACTCAGCACCGGGGAGCGGTTCAGGAGTGAGGGGCAGATGCATGTCGGAGGGTCCCCGCGCTGGTTTGACCATCTGCTCTACCCTGTAAGGGACAGGAAGGGAGACGTTCTGTGGGCATTCGGCATTTCACGCGATATCACCGAACAGAAGATGACCGAGGAGGAATTACGCAGAAAGAGCGATGAGCTTGACAGCCGCAACCGGATCCTCACGACACTCCTTGAGACCGTCCCGATCGGCATATTCATGGTTGAAGCGCCGAGTGGGAGGCCGATCGTTGCCAACCGGGAGGCAACCCGACTCCTCGGCAGGGGGGTCCTGCCGGACGCGACCGAAGAGAACCTCGCGGAAGTGTACGAGGCCTTCAAGGCAGGCACGTGCAAAAAATACCCTACCGACGAGATGCCCATCGTAAGGGGGATGAGGGGAGAGGTGAGCCACGTGGACGATATGATAGTCGTTCGACCTGACAATACCCGTGCGCACCTGGAAGTGTTCGGCACTCCCATCGTTGACCGGCACGGCAATGTCGCCGCAAGCCTTGTCAGTTTCTTTGATATCACCGAGCGCAAGCGGGCGGAGATGTCGATGAAGGAGATCAACAAGAAGATTGCACTTCTGTCGAGCATCACGCGGCATGACGTTGCAAACCAGGTGACCGTCCTTCGGGGACTTGTACAGATCGCGATGGAGAACGAAAAAGATGGGGATATCGCAGGTCTCCTTGCGAAAATTGACCAGGCGGGGGCAACGATCGCACGGCAAATCGAATTTACCCGGACTTATCAGGAGATCGGGGTGCATGAACCCGCATGGTTTTCCCTTGCCGCCATCCTTGATAAAATGCAGCCTATTGGTATCTCTCTCATCAGCACATGCACGGACGTGGAAATTTATGCAGATCCCATGATCGAGAAAGTCTTCTTGAATCTCTTCGATAACTCCATGCGGCATGGAGGTCACGTGACTGCGGTCTCGGTCAGGTGCGAGCAGAATTCGGATCATCTCGCCATCATTTACGAGGACGATGGAATTGGCATCCCCGAGGACAGGAAGGGAAAAATATTCGAGCGCGGTTTTGGGGACCATACCGGGCTCGGGCTCTTTCTCTCACGGGAGATCCTCGGGATAACCGGGATCTCGATATCTGAGACGGGTGTCCATGGCAGGGGTGCCAGGTTCGAGTTGCATGTGCCGGCAGGCGCGTTTCGGAATGTCTCCTGCTCTCTCCCCGACGGACAGGAGTTCAATGGAGATCGAGTCGAGTAATTCGAAATCTCACAGCCACTTGAAATTTTCACGAATTTTTCTATACGCATTCTCTCCCCGGATCACTCCGACACCGGCAGAAGCCTCCCTTTCAGGCGCGATTCGAGGTCGAGCTGCATCAGTTCGACCACGTTTGAGACGACCCCCCGGACATCGTCCCGGATCTTCTCGTCGTTCCTGAAAAATTCAGCGTCGGTGCTGCTGTTGTATGCCGATCCATGGGTCCTGAACGCAATGCCGAACGGTGCGAGGATATACCCCATCTGTTCAAAGAAGAGGTAGATGTCGAGTGCGGTCTTGATCGCACCGTCTTCGTGCCCCGAGATGAGGATGCCGACCACTTTCCCGTCGGTCAGGCCCGGCCTGTCGAGATGGAAGAGGTTCTGCATGCAGGTGGTCCGGTCGAGGAAGTCCTTGAGGCGTGCGGACATGTTGTTCCAGTTGATGGGGGAAGCAACGATGACCGCCTTTGCTGACGCAAGCATCTGGTGAAACCCGGGCATGTCGTCCTGGGAATTCCTGCAGGGGTAGGTGCAATACTCGGCCTTCACGCTGTAGCAGCACCAGCAGTGATCGATCGAGTACTCGCTCAGGTTGAACCTCCGGTAGCTTATGCCCCTCGACTCAAGCTCCCTCTCCGCGAGATCCACCATGTAGGAGGTATTATGGGCCCGGTGAGTGCTCCCGTTGATCAGGAGGACGTCAAAGAGGTCGCCCTCGTAGGTGAGCCACCCCCTCTTCTCATCAGGCAGAAATTCTGCTGAAGGGCTCCCGCACCTCGGGCATCCCCTCGGCGGGCGCTCACCTTTGAAGAGAAACCCGCAGACCGTGCATCTCCACGTAGTCTCCCCCTCGGGGTGCTGCTCCTCGCCTGTCTCCTCTCGTGTCTCCTGCATTCTCTTCCACGTCCTCTTCTTTCCTGGTCAGAGGGAATGGGGAGTAAGAGGGCATATAGTTTGAGTCCCGGGAAAGCCTTCCCCGTATCTCCAGGTGAAAAGATCCCGGAACCAAATGCTTAAAGTGCCGGTGCCTGAATTACTCACATGAGGAATGGACGTGGTGAAGAAGACCTTCACCAACCACAAGCGGGGGTCTTGGTCCGGGGTTACCAAAACACCCGTACCTCGGGCCAGAGAGGCCCTGTTCTCCTTCGGCCATGAATATGGCAACTGTCAGCCTGATAGACAGCGGAAGGATTTCACACACCACATTCGAATAACCCATACAGTAAAAGGAGAGATGATGTAATGACCGACGACAGTAAGAGACCCGTAAAGGGAGGGACACGCCAGCAGGCGGCCAGGAGACCCATGTCCATCCGGGACTGGTGGCCTAACCAGCTGAACCTGAAGGTTCTCCACCAGCACTCACCCCTCTCAAACCCTATGGGCAGGGACTTCAACTATGCCGAGGAATTCAAGAAACTCGACCTGGCGGCCGTAAAAAAGGACCTGCGGGAACTGATGACGGCGTCGCAGGAATGGTGGCCGGCGGACTTTGGCCACTACGGCCCCCTGCTCATCCGCATGGCGTGGCATTCCGCCGGCACGTATCGTACCGGTGACGGTCGCGGCGGCGCCGGTTCAGGACAGCAGCGGTTCCCACCGCTCAACAGCTGGCCCGACAACGCAAACCTCGACAAGGCGAGGCGGCTGCTCTGGCCGATCAAGCAGAAGTACGGCAGGAAGATCTCGTGGGCCGACCTCATGATACTCGCAGGGAACGTCGCACTTGAATCGATGGGGTTCAAGACGTTCGGCTTTGCCGGCGGGCGTGTTGATGCCTGGGAGCCCGATGAAGACGTTTACTGGGGCTCCGAGTCCGAATGGCTGGGAGACACACGTTACAGGGGAGACCGCGAGCTCGAGAACCCTCTCGCTGCCGTGCAGATGGGCCTGATCTACGTCAATCCCGAGGGCCCGAACGGCAACCCCGACCCGGTCGCGGCTGCAAAGGACATTCGCGAAGTCTTCGCCCGCATGGCGATGAACGACGAAGAGACCGTGGCGCTCATCGCCGGCGGTCACGCGTTTGGCAAGACCCACGGTGCAGGACCCGCATCATGCGTGGGGCCGGAACCGGAAGCCGCCCCCATCGAGGAGCAGGGCCTCGGCTGGAAGAGCAGTTTTCGCACCGGGAAAGGCAATGACACGATCACCGGAGGCCCGGAGATCATCTGGACCCAGACACCGACGAAGTGGAGCAATAACTTCTTCCGGAACCTGTTCACGTTTGAATGGGAACTGGAGAAGAGCCCTGCGGGTGCGTACCAGTGGAAGCCGAAGGGCGGCGCAGGAGCCGGCACCGTGCCGGATCCGCATGACCCATCCAAGCGTCGCGCTCCAGGGATGCTGACCACTGACCTTGCCCTGCGGTTCGATCCCATCTACGAGAAGATCTCACGGCGCTTCTACGAGCACCCGGACCAGCTCGCCGATGCATTTGCCCGGGCGTGGTTCAAACTGACGCACCGCGACATGGGCCCACGGACACGCTATCTCGGCCCCGAAGTCCCAAAAGAAGAGCTCATCTGGCAGGACCCTATCCCTGCAGTCAATCACCCTCTGGTTGATGCGAAGGACATCGCCTCACTCAAGAAGAAGATTCTCGCGTCCGGACTTACGGTGTCAGAGCTTGTCTCGACCGCCTGGGCGTCGGCGTCAACTTTCCGCGGTTCCGACAAGCGCGGGGGTGCGAACGGTGCACGGATTCGTCTTGCACCGCAGAAGGACTGGGAAGTCAACGAACCTCTGCGGCTTGCGAAGGTGCTGGAGATCCTGGAGGGCATCAGGGCCGAGTTCAACAGCAACGCAGCCGGCGGGAAAAAGGTCTCCCTCGCGGACCTGATCGTACTTGCGGGGTGTGCCGGCGTCGAGCAGGCGGCAAGGAATGCGGGTCACGAGGTGGTGGTCCCGTTTGTGCCGGGAAGGATGGACGCCTCGCAGGAGCAGACCGACGTGGAGTCATTTGCCGTGCTCGAGCCCAAAGCGGACGGCTTTCGCAACTACCAGAAGGCCCGCTATTCCGTTTTGGCAGAAGAGCTGCTGGTTGACAGGGCGCAGTTGCTGACCCTGACCGCTCCCGAGATGACGGTGCTCATCGGCGGCATGCGCGTGCTGAACACCAACTTCAAGAAGACCCCCCAAGGCGTCTTCACCAGGCGCCCGGAGGCGCTCACCAACGATTTCTTTGTGAACCTGCTTGACATGAACACGGAATGGAAACCGGTCTCACAAGACGCCGATGTATTCGAAGGCCGCGATCGCAACACGGGCGAACTCCGGTGGACCGGTACGCGTGTCGACCTGATCTTTGGTTCGAATGCCCAGCTCCGGGCCCTGGCCGAGGTCTACGCAAGCGCAGACGCGGAAGAGAAGTTTGTCCGGGACTTTGTGGCAGCGTGGAACAAAGTGATGAACCTTGATCGCTTCGATCTCGCGTGGTCGTAGCGTGCCAGTCTTCCCAGATGGAGAACCTCAAAAAGCCGACAGAAAACGAGGACATTGCATGGTAAAAGGGCCGAGGTGGTGACGGGTATATACCGCGGTGCGCCACGAATCATCTCCTGGAATATCACGCTCCGGTGCCCGCTCTCATGCGCCCACTGCTACGTGGACGCCGGCGAACGCGAGGCAGATGGGGTGCTCTCCACCAGGGAGGCATTCGGCGTCATCGACCAGATCTGCGATGCGGGAAGGCCGATTGTAGTGCTCAGCGGGGGAGAACCCCTCCTCCGCGAGGATATCTACGAGATCGCGCGGTATGGGACAGACCAGGGACTCAGGATGGTGATGGGGACAAGCGGCGTCCTGATCGACCGGAAAGCCTCAGCACGCCTGTGTGAGGCCGGTATCAGGGCCGTTGCGATAAGCCTTGATTCTGCGGATCCCGCCGTGCACGATTCGTTCCGCGGTATGCCCGGCGTCTGGGAGAAGGCCGTGGAGGCTATCCGCTCCTGCCGAGACGAGGGGATGGGTGTTCAGATCAACACCTCGGTGATACAGTGGGATATCGGTTCGGTTGACAGGGTGGTTGCCCTGGGGAGGTCCCTTGGGGTCCGCGATTACCAGGTCTTCTTTCCTGTTCGTTTGGGGAGGGGGAAGGGTATCGGGGCAGGGAGCCCCGGGGACTACGAGAACCTGATCCGCGAGGTCCTCGTCCGCTACCGGGACCATGACATCAATGTCCGCCCGACATGTGCCCCGCAGTTCCGGCGCATCGCTGACACCCTCGGGATACAGAACCCCTCTTGGGGCAGGGGGTGCATTGCGGGTATCAGCTACTGCCGCGTGTATGCAAACGGTGACGTGACCCCATGTCCCTATCTGCCGGTGAGTGCGGGGAACGTGCGTGACACTCCCTTTGTCGAGATATGGCACAGATCGGAGGTATTTGCGGCACTTCGCGACCCGGCGAGGCTGTCGGGGAAATGCGGGTCCTGCGAATACCAGGCGGTATGCGGGGGGTGCAGGGCCAGGGCGTACCGGGGAATCGGTGCCCTCTCCAACGGATGGTGCGACGGGCTCGCCAGGCCGGAGTCACTGTGCGGTGAGATCTGCGGGGAGGACCCGGTGTGCCCCTACGAAGCCGGGGAGGGCGCATGATGAAAACAGCGTATCTTCCGGATGAGACCGATATCGCAATACTCGACGCACTCCAGGACGAAGTCCCACTCGTCCCCCGGCCCTGGGACGTGGTTGCCGAAAAAGTCGGCATCTCCCCCGAGGAACTCCTCTTCCGGCTGGAACAACTCAGGGATGCCGGTATTCTCAGGGGAATCTCACCCATCCTGGAATCCCGGAGATGGGGGCTTTCGTCGGCCACGCTCGTCGCTTTGAAGGTACCCCCCGGGAGAGTGGAGGATGTTGCCGCACTTGTCAGCAGCTACCCTGAAGTCTCGCATAATTTCAGGCGCGACCACCCTTACCCGCTCTGGTTCACCCTGTCGGGGAGGGACGAGGACCATGTGCGGGCTCTCCTCGCCGATATCCTGCAGCGGGCCGGGTTGTCAGAAGAGGATGCGCTCAACCTCCCGACAGAAAAGAAGATCAAAGTTGACGTCCGGTTTGGGTTCAGGGGCAGGATGCATGGGGATGGTGCCGATGGACCTGCGTGACGTGAGGCTCCTTGCGGTACTTGAAGAGGGACTTCCCCTCGTGCGGGAGCCGTTTGAGGAGATTGGAGCGCAGCTTGGTATGACGGGAAGCGAGGTCATCGTGCGAATCCGGGCGCTATGCGATGAAGGGACCATAAGGAGGTTTCGTGCCCGCATCAACCAGAGGAGGGTCGGCATCACGGCAAACGCCCTCGTGGCATGGAGGCCGGGAGAGTCCCCCAACGGCGATGCGGGAGCGCTGCTCGCATCGTTTCCCTGCGTCACCCACTGCTATCAACGCCGCCCCGTCCCGGGGAGGTGGGAGTACACGCTGTATACGGTGCACCACGGGTACAGCCGCGAGGAGGTGCGAAGAGACGTGGAGACACTTGCCGCTCTGACCGGCATACGCGACTATGTCGTGATGTTCAGCACCGAGGAGTTCAAGCGTGTCCCGAACGTGAGGATACGGGAGATGGGAGAGACCAGCCCATGAACCGTATCACCCAGTGCCTCCATGGCAGGGGGACAGTGAGTGCCGTGATAAAGCACCGGAAGGGACCCCCCGGAGAGGTGCCAAGTCAATACCTCGCGTTCTCGGGCATGAAGAGGCCTGTTGTCTTCTGGAACCTGACGAACCGGTGCAACCTGCAATGCGAGCACTGCTACAGCAGGTCGGGCCCGCACTCGCATCCCGGGGAAGAACTCACGACCGCGGAGGCGATTGGGCTGATTGATGACCTTTCTGAGATGGGAGTCCCCCTCATCCTCTTCTCGGGGGGAGAACCCCTGATGCGTGAAGACCTCTGGGCCCTTGCATTGCATGCGCGGGAGAACGGGATAAAGACCGCACTCAGTACGAACGGCACTCTCATCACCGGGGACATCGCCCGGCGGATCAGGGAGTGCGGGATCGAGTACGCGGGGATCTCACTCGACGGCGCCCGCGCCGCGACCCACGACCGGTTCCGGAACTCTCCCGGTGCGTTCGAGCGGACGGTCGCCGCGTTCTCCCACTGCAGGGAGGCAAATGTCCGATGCGGGGCCAGGGTGACCCTCACGAGGGAGAATTTCTCCGAGCTTGAAGAGATAATTGACCTCTCGCTGGCACTCGGGGCCTCACGTTTCTGCCTGTACTGGCTCGTGCCGTCCGGGCGAGGCATGGATTCGTATTACCGGCTGCAGCTTGGCCGCGAAGAGGTGACCGCGGCGCTCACCCTGCTGTATAAAAGAGCGCAGGAGACCGATCCGGCCAGGATGGAGTTCCTGACCGTCGATGCGCCGCAGGACTGCATCCACCTGGTCCGGTCAATGGAGCGGGACGACTCGCCTGACCTTTCCGACGCAAAGACACTCCTCTCCGCGCTGAAGGGAGGGTGCAGTGCAGGTGAGCGGGTCGCAAACATCGATCCATGGGGAAATGTCTACCCCTGCCAGTTCGCACGGTCTCCGGCGTTTTTGGTCGGAAACATCCGGGACCGGCGATTTTCGGAACTCTGGGGAGACGACCGTAACCCCGCGCTCCTGCTCTTCCGCGGAAAGAATGGCCTGATCTCCGGGGTATGCAGGAGCTGTGAATATTTCCCCCTCTGCGGCGGAGGGTGCCGCGTGCGGGCGCACGCTGAGAGCGGGGACTTCAGGGCCCCTGACCCCTTCTGCTTCGTGGATCAGTAACAGGGATGCCGGGGATGCCCTCCGGACTCTCGTCTCTCCCCCCTTCGCGACGACTCGCTTTATGCAAAGGACGTGCGGGGTCCATCATGAATCCTTGCTTCAGGGGTGGGCCCCACGGAGTCTGCGTCGCCCCAACGGGGATCCAGGGGGTGATATGCTGCTGGGGTTTGGCATGGCCGGGATCCCTTGGGGCCTGCCGGCCCGGGCGATCGAAAAACCGCAAGTGATCAGGGAGGCGTGGGCTCCGCCACGAAAATATCGTGGTCATTCCGGGTGGAGACTCTCCAGCCTGATATAGGGAGCAAACCGCAGCACGTCTGACCTGATCGCGTCCAGGCCCACCCGTTCTATGAACCGGGCAGTCCGCTCCCTTGGTTTTCCATGGTCCCGGTAGTAGGCGAGCAGCCTCCGCGTGAGGTCTATCGCCTCCTCCCTCGTGAGGTCCTTTGCCACCACGTCCCCGATCCTCGGCCTTCCGGCGCTGTTGCCCCCAAAGACGACCGTCCAGCCCTTCCTGCTCCCGAATATCCCGATGTCCCGCACGTAGCTCTCGCCGCAGCAGCGGGGGCAGCCAGAGACCCCGATCTTCACCTTGGCCGGGAGGTCAAGTTCCTGGTACATCTTCTCGATCTCGAGTCCGAGTCCGAGCGAGTCCTGCACACCGTATTTACAGGTCTCGGTGCCCGGGCAGGCCTGGACGTAATGGACGCAGGGGGCAGTCGCCTGGCCGACTGACATCCCAAGGTCCTTCCAAATCGCAGGGATATCCTCTTTCCTGACCCCGACGAGGGCCATCCTCTGGCCTGAGGTCATCTTGATCACCGGGATCCTGTATTTTCTCGCAACCTTTGCGATCCGCTCGAGCTCTCCGGGCGAAACCACTCCTGAAGGAGTACGGGGGACGATCGCGTACGAGGTCCCGTCACGCTGGAGAATCGCACCTTGCACATCCTCGGTCATAAGTGATGATTTAGCAACAGGTGGGAATAAAAATGTGGGACCTGTTCGCATTGCAGGAATTCCCCCGCGATCGGGAAGTGCGGAGGGGGTGCAGAGGATTTTCGAGATGAGGTCTCCCTTCAGGAAACCCCCTTCCGGCATCCCTCATAAGGAGTTACGCAGGGATCGACTGCGGGGTAATGCAGGAGATCACTCATTTTCCCGGTGCAGCCCTGGTCACCAGGTGTGCCCGGAACTCCTTCAGGAGCGCCTGGCCGTATGAGTCGGCCTTCTTTGTCGGCACATAGTTGAACACCTGCACCCGCTTCAGGAGCTCAGGGATGATATCGGCATCCTGGTCGAGTCCCAGTTCGGCCACTTCTTCGAGGATGAAGTCCAGTTTGTCGATCCCGGTCTCCTTCCCGTCAACGAGTATTTTCCGGATCCTGATCTCGTCGGGGGGGATGCCCCCGCATACCGAGCAGTATTTCCCCTCTTTATCAGTGCTCATGGAGCATCTTCACTTCCCCGGATCATGATGAGCGCCATCTTGAACCGCGAGGTGGCCGAGAGCGCGTGGGGTGCGTGTGCGGGGAATATGATGGTCTCGCCCGCCTTCATCGCGTGGGTCACCCCGGCGACCCACACCTCGCACTCGCCGTCAAGGATCATCACCACGGCGTCGTACGGTGCGGTATGCTCCGAGAGCCCCTCGTCCTTGTCGAATGAGAATATGGTGATGCTCCCTGCCTTGTTGTTGATGATCATCCTGCTTGCGACGGTTCCCGTCTGGTACTCCACCAGGTCCTTCATCTCGAAGACCTTTCCGGCAAGGTCCTGTTTACTCTCTCGTGTCATGGTGTTTTCTCCCTGTCACGTGTGTTGTTTTGAATCTTTCCGCCGTATATCAGCGCCCCCTCTACCGGGCATTTTTCTATGCACCTCCCGCAGAGGTAACATTCGCCCTTTGCATCATCACGCCCCGCCTCGTTCGTCGGGCACACCATCTCGCACTTTTTGCACTCGATGCAGGCCTCCGTCCGCCGTATCTTCCACCGTGCCTGGCTGGCGAAGATCTGAAAGATAGCTCCGACCGGGCAGATGAGCCGGCAAAATGGCCTGTAGATGAAGAGGGAGAGCGCGATTGCGGCCAGGAAGACGACAAAGCCCGCGGAGAAGACGAGCCTGAAGAAGTCCTGGATCCCAAAGAAACCAAGAACTGATATTGAAAAACCGAGGCCCGCAGCGAGGATGAGGACGAATACAAGCCCCCGGACCAATGAGAGCCCTCTCTTCCAGGGGAGCCTGAACTTCGGCGTGGGGGCTGCATACGCGAGCTCCTGGACCGCCCCTATCGGGCAGAGGTACCCGCAAAAGTGCCGCCCGAAGAGGAAGGCAAGGAGAAAGAAGACGGCCATCCCGATCGCGGCCCCCACAAGGGCAAATCCCACAACATCTCCCGACCTGAGCACAAGCTGCTGGAAGTTGTGGGGTATCATTGGGGAGAAGAAGGCGAAGCCCACGAGAACGGTCACCAGCAGCAGGAGGTACTTTGTGGTCTTTCTAAACCTCCCTGTGCGCCAGAGGTATGTTCCGACGAAAAAAAAGACGAGTGCATATGCAATTCCGATCAACTGCGTCGTATTTGGACCTGGCCCGGGCATGGATTCACCTATATAGTGACGATAGCACACGGGATGGTATTAACATGTTGTCACCCACTCCTGCGGAACCGATAAATCCCGCGACGCACCAGGTTGAGTGAGGAACCTCATCATGAAATGCACGAAGGTCGGCGAGACCTCTTCCCAGCCTAACCCCCACCACGTGGATGCACGGAAGATCTACGACTCTCCGCACGCCGTGGCGGTGGTGATCACCCTCCAGCCCGGCGAGTCCCTGAAGAAGCACGCAACCCCGGTGGACGTATTCTTTTACGTGCTGGAGGGGACCGGCATCGTAGAGATAGGGCAGGAGAGGGAGGTCGTCGGAAAGGACACGCTCGTGGAGAGCCCGGCCCGGATTCCCCACCGCTGGATCAACGAGAGCGACGCAGTCTTCCGCGTCCTGGTGGTGAAGGTCCCCCGGCCCACAGAAGAGACGAAGTTGCTGTGAACTTTTTCCTGTCGGTAGCCTTGTTCAGGGACTGGAAAAATTCATCACACTCCTGAAATGTTTCACCGGAAAACGATCTGTAGCGACAGGTTGCTGGCAGCGGAAACCGGCAACACCGCCTCTGGTGTAAGAGCTCCGCTTAAAAAATTACAGTGGGTTCTTCATTCCAGAATTTTTCATCACAGGCAGGCTGATGAACCCCATCGTCTCAATAGAATGGGAGAGCGTGTGCTGATACCATGATAGGGGTCGATGCCTTCCTGTTCGATATCCTCATCGTCCTTGGCCTTTCCACCCTGGTCCTCTTCCTTGGTAATAAGTTCAGGGTACCCGGGATCGTGGGCTTCATCCTTGCAGGCATGCTTGCAGGGCCGTACGGCCTTGGACTTATCGCGGACCAGGAGATCATCAGGTTTCTCTCCGAGATCGGGGTGATCTTCCTCCTCTTCTCGATCGGGATGCAGTTCTCGTTCCGGACGCTCTACCAGATGAAGAAGACCGTGCTGCTTGGGGGCGCCCTCCAGGTGGGGCTGACCGTGATCGCCGCCGCGGCACTGGCACACGGGCTGGGCTTTCCCCTCCCCTCTGCGGTGTTCCTGGGTTTTCTGATCTGCCACACCAGCACCACCATCACCCTCCGGGTCTTCCAGGACCGGGGCGAGCTTGACAGCCCCCACAGCAGGACGACTCTTGGCATCTCCCTCTTCCAGGACCTGATGAGCGTCCCGATGATCCTCGTTCTGCCGGTCCTCTCTGGGCAGGAGATCCACCCCGGAAAGTATGCCTTCAGCCTTGAGGTCGCACTGGTGGCAGCCCTTGTCCTCGTGCTCGTCCTCCTCTTCTACCTCCTTCCGCGCCTGATGGATACCATCACGAGGACCCGGAGCCAGGAGCTCTTCCTGCTTACCATCCTCTTCGTATGCATCGCCATCACCTGGATCACCTCGAGCATCGGGCTCTCGCTTGCCCTTGGGGCGTTCCTGGCCGGGCTGCTGCTCGCGGAGACGCCCTATTTCCACCAGGCGTTTGCAAGCATCATGCCGTTCCGGGACATCTTCACCAGCTTCTTCTTCATCTCGATCGGCATGCTCCTGAATGCGCACATCCTTCTCTCCACCCCGATCCTGATCCTTGCCCTGATCGCAGGCGCAATCGTGCTCAAGGCCGCAATCGCCGCACTCTCATCGCTTGCGTTGCGCCAGTCACTCCGGACTTCAGTGCTCGCAGGGCTCGCACTCGCAAATATCGGGGAGTTCTCCTTTGTCCTCATCCTCGCAGGGATGGAGTTCTCGTTCCTCTCCGAGTCCTCGATCCAGGTCTTCCTCACGGTTGCGGTGTGGACCATGGCCATCTCGCCGTTCCTCATCTCCGCGGGGCCCCGCATATCCGACAGGATATGTGCGCTCCCTCTTCCGGAGGGCATAAGGGTCGGCTCCGAACCCCAACCCGGCGCCACGTCATTCTCCCTTCGCGACCACCTCGTCATCGTGGGGTACGGACCCAACGGGAGGAACCTGGCACAGGTCGCGGAGATGGAGGGGATCCCCTACATCATCATCGACATGAATCCCGACACGGTGGCCGAAGAGAAGAAAAAAGGTCAGCCAATCTTCTTTGGCGACGCGGCAAACCCTTCCATACTGCACCATGCGGGGGTTGAGCACGCGAGGATCCTTGCCATCGTCACGAACGATCCCTTCTCGAGCAGGACCATCACCGCCATGGCAAGGAAGATGAACCCATCGATTCACATCCTGATCAGGACCCGGTTCCTCCGTGATATCGAACAGCTGCGCAAAATTGGCGCAGACGAAGTGATCGTGGACGAGTTTGAGACGTCCATCGAGATCATCGCCAGGGTGATGAGGAAGTACCTCGCCCCCCGCATGGCGATCGACCGGGTCACGTCACGTATCCGGAGGGACATGTACAGATTATTCCGGCAGCCCCCCCCTGTCCAGGGGGTGCTCTCTGAGATTGCGATCCGTATTCCCCAAGTGGAAGTCCAGACGCTGGAGGTGGTCCCGGCGTCAAGGGTGAACGGAAAGGATCTGAAGGAACTCAAAGTCCGAAACGAGTATGGGGTCTCGATTCTTGCGGTCGAGAGGGGCGATGAGATCATCACCAACCCGGGCGGGGAGTTCAAAGTACACGCAGGAGATCGCCTGGTGGTGATTGGAAAACCCGAACAACTGGCGTCATTTGCGGAAGCGGTCGAGGGGGAGGGGGCAGGGGGAACCGGCGCCTGACCACAGGCAGGCCTGCGGGAGACAAAAAAAGGATTGTTATATTTCAGGAGAAGGTTCGCAGTACTCGTCTTTGAAGAACCAGTTCCGGTAAATTATCGGGGTAATCAACGTTGTCAGCAGGCTCATCACGATGATTGCGACAAAGACTGCCTGCCCGATATATTCCTGTTCAAGCCCGATTAGTGCGACGATCATCGCCACCTCTCCCCGGGGAGCCATGCCAAAACCGATAATAAGGGAATCCTTCCTGCATATCCCCGCCATGCGGGCAGGGATTGCACACCCCACGACCTTTGTCACGATTGCCACAATTGTCAGGACGACGAGGAACGGCAGAATATCGAGGGTCAGTGCCTTGAAGTCAGCGACCACGCCGAGTGAGACGAAAAATATCGCGGCAAAGATGATCTTGAGGAATTCGGCACCCTCCTTGACATCGAGGCTTTTTCGCAGCTCCAATCGTTCGAACGAGATCCCGGCGATAAACGCACCGACAATGGCAGAAAGTCCCACGATTTCGGCGATCATCGCGTAGAGGAACGCAAACGTCATCGCAAAAATGAAGATGAATTCAGGGTACTTGGCTACAAACGGCGTGTTATCAAGTTTTACAAGGAACCTGCTCACGATGAATATCCCTACGGCCCCGGCCACGAGGATGAAGATGATGACCTTGAGGAGGATAAAGAAGATAACGGACGGGTGAAATGCACCTGCCACCACGTCGCCAGTAATCGCAAGGGCGATAAGGCTGAGGACGTCATCGATTACTGCTGCGCCGATGATTGCCTTTGCGGCATCGGTCTGGAGCTTGTTCATCTCCTGGAGGACGTTTGCGGTGATCGCGATACTCGTGGCGGTCAGTGCAGTCCCTACGAAGAGACCGGTCGAGAAGTCCATCCCCGCCCATACTGCGGTTGCATACCCTCCAACCCACGGGACAATGACACCTATCAGTGCGATGAAGGCATAGGCAGGCCTGACGATGTCCTTGAGCTTGAACTCAAACCCGATGACGAAGAGAAGGACGACTGCCCCGAGATGTGCGAGGCCCCTGACAAATTCGTTGTAGGAGACCAGCCCGAGCACGCTGGGGCCGATCAGGAGCCCGACCAGGATGATCCCCACCACGGCTGACTGGTTGATACGGGACGCAAGCAGGTATCCCCCGAGTGCGGCGAAGAGGAGGAGGCTTACCTGGAACTCGGGGGTGGCAATGATGCCTTCCATGCTGATATGTTGGTGTGGCAGTCAAAAAACAGTTGTGTGAGCCATACGTCAGGCCGCAGAAAGGATAGAGGAGAGGCTTTCACACCTGTCCTTATGGAGGAGCAGCAAAGAGGTGAAGGGATCCTTCGATCTTCTCAACAGTACCGGTGAGGATCGTGATATCCCCTGCCCTGATGGCGCAGGTTCCGTCGGGATGGGGGATGAGGGCGCCGTTTCGCCGCACCGCAAGCACCGTAACGCCATACTGCTTCTTCAGGAGGATCTCACCGAGTGTCTTTCCCGCTATCGGTGCCCCCTCGGCAACGGTCACTTCCCTCACATCCATGCCGGGGATATCCAGCGACCCTTCGAATGGAGGGGCGGCAATGCTGCGGAGCGCCTGGTAACTGTCAGCACGGATATCGTTGACCAGGTGCTCGATCGAATCCGCAGGGATTCCGTATGCCCGCATTACCCGGGTAAAGATCTCGATCGAGGTCTCGAACTCCTCGGGGATGACCTCGTCGGCACCGATCTCCCGGAGCACGGGGACCTCAATGAGGTAGCGGGTTCGGACAACGAGGAAGATCCCGGGGTTCTTCTGCCGGCAGAGGCCGACGATCCTCCGGGTCGCAACCGGGTCGTTGATCGCGACCACCGCGATCCGGGCGGTCTCTATCCCTGCATGATCGAGCACCCCCTCGGTTGTCGCGTCGCCGTAGATGATCGGCTCCCCCCCATCCCTTGCCTGGCGGACGGAGTCAGGGTTCATGTCGATGATCGCATACTCGATCCCGCCAATCTTTGCTGCCCGCGCGAGGTTCTTGCCGTTTACCCCGTACCCGATGATCACCAGATGCCCTGAGCGGACCACCCGTTCCTCCCGTGCGACCCACTGGCATCGGGCGGGAAAGAGCCTCGTGAAGAGTGAGTGCGAGCATATATAGCCTGCAAAGGTGGGGCCGCTCGCGATGAGAAAGGGCGTGAGGGCCATGGTGGCGAGTGCGACGATCAAAAAGACCTGGTATACCTCATGGGAGAGGATCCCGAAGTCGAGAGCGCTCTTTGTGATGATGAAGGAGAACTCTCCGATCTGGGCGAGGGCGATCCCTGCGAGGATGATGGTCCTCATCTGGTACCCGAGTACGACCGGTGCCGCGGCTGCGGTCAGGAACTTGAGGAGGAGGGCGGCTGCAAGGAAGACGAGGACGAGACCCACATGGTCGAAGAAGAAACCCACGTCGAGCAGCATCCCTATCGAGACAAAGAAGAACGCCGTGAATATGTCCCGGAAAGGCACGATCCTTCCGATGGCCTGGTGGCTGAACTCGGATTCAGAGATGAGGAGCCCGGCGAGGAGCGCGCCCATTGCAAGAGAAAGACCGGCAAAGGAGGCGAGCCACGCCACGCCGAAGCAGACCGATACGACGAAGAGGAGGAAGAGTTCGCTGCTCCGGGTACGTGCGATCTGGAAGAGGAGCCAGGGCATGACCCATTTGGCTGCCGCGACAAGGATGATGACAAGGAGGATATCCTTGAGGAGCACGAGATACAGCGGTTCGGCCAGGCTGTGTTCCACCTCCGCGAGGAAGGGTACGGCCATCATCATCGGGATGGCGACAAGGTCCTGGAAGATCAGGATGCCGAGCGAGAGCTTCCCGTGCGGACTGTCCAGTTCTCCCCGGTCGTGGAGGACCTTGAGCACGACTGCGGTGCTCGAGAGGGAGACGACAAACCCGAGCAGCACTGCCTCGTTCCAGGGTCGCCCGAAGAAAAACGCCACCGCGATCGTGGCGGCAGAGGCGAGTATGACCTGTATTGCGCCTCCCTTCAGGACGAGACCCTTTATGTCCCAGAGCTGGCGGAAGGAGAACTCGAGGCCTATCGAGAAGAGGAGGAGGATGATGCCGATCTCCGCGAGGACATCCACCTGGGCGGGACTGTGGATCAGGGAGAGGACCGAGGGACCGGCAATGGCCCCCGCGACGATGTACCCGATCATGGGGGGGATGCGGATACGGCTGAAGAGGAGGCCTACGAGAAGGGAGAGGCCGAAGATGATCAGGATATCATAGAGTATCGAAAGTTCCATGTCCAGGCCTCAATGCAATGGTATTCTCGAGAAATGGATTGGTTCCATGGATGCATCCCCCGCTGATTATGTACTTACCGTGTGGATCCCACAAAAAGCATGCACCCCCCTTGCAATATACCATCCGCGAATGCGCAAGAGTGGCCGGACCCGGTCCCATAACCCTGCGTGTGGAACATGATTCTGGTGTGGTGTTGCGCTGGAGCGGGTTGCACTCGAATATGGAGACACCGCCGGAAAAGTGCTTTATATTCGCCGGATCATATCCCTGATGCGAGCAGAATACCGGATTATTGCAAAAGAGGTGGAGAGGAAGAGACGATGGTTCGTGTCAAGGACATCCCCATGCCCACCAGGTGGGCGATCGCCACCCAGGCGCTCACCCACCTGGTGATGGCCGCGGATCCAGAAAAGTGTACTGACAACCAGGCGTACCTGATGGAGGAACTGGGGGAAGAGATACGGGGGATCGCCGACCGGTACCAGATGCCCAGGGATGATGCAGGGGCCCTCGTCCAGACACTCGGGGCGATCTCTGTGATCCTCTTTGGGCCCACCTTCGAGACCCCGTTCATCGAGGGATTCCACGAAGAGTCGGTGATCCGGCTCTCAGAATGCGCGATGTTTCGTCCGGAACAGGAGAAGAAGAGGGACCCGTCCCACGTGAACAGGGTGTGTACAACCTACGTGAAGAGCGCAATATCTGCCCTGAATCCCGAATATACCATCCGAGTCTCGCGTGCCCGGTGCAGGGGAGACTCGTTCTGCGAGATGATCATCGAGAAGAAGAGATGATGAAGCGGCCTGCCGGCCGAGGGCAGCGATCCCCCATTTCCAGAGCGGCTACGCCTCCTGATGGAGATTGCTCAATAGAACAGAAGACCCCTGTACAGAAGTGACGAACCATGAAGAAGGAACGAGATCTCGCCGACCACCCCGCCCCCCCCTGGCATGCCCTCCCCATCGAGCAGGTATACGAGACGCTCAGGTCCGGCGAAAGCGGGCTCTCCCGGGAGGAAGCCGCCAGGCGGCTCGTGCAGTATGGGAAGAATTCTCTTCCTTCCCGCAAGGCTCCGGGAATCGCTGAGATCGTGCTCCACCAGTTCAAGAGCCCGCTCATCTACATCCTCCTTGCGGCAGGGATAATCTCGATCGTGATCGGGGATGTCAAGGATGCAGGGTTCATTTTCCTGGTGGTGATCATCAATGCCGCCATCGGCACTGCACAGGAGTGGAAGGCGGAGCAGAGTGCAATGAAACTCCAGAGCCTGCTCCAGGTGATGTCACGCGTCATGAGAGGAGGGACCTGGCAGATGCTTCCTGCTGAGGACCTTGTGATTGGTGACGTCGTGCAGCTCGAATCAGGGATGCGGGTCCCGGCAGATCTCCGCCTCATCCATGCAGCGAACCTTGCGATCGACGAGTCACTCCTTACCGGAGAGTCGGTGGCGGTGCAGAAGACCGTGGGGGTCCGCGACGAGAACGTCCCGTTGAGCGACCGGTCCAACATGGGGTATGCCGGCAGTACCGTGGTCACCGGCAGGGGGTGCGGGATCGTCACCGGCACGGCGACCAGGACCGAGGTGGGCATGATCGCAGAGGCGGTTGCGGGGACAGAGTCTGCAAAACCTCCGCTGATCATCCGCATGGAGGCCTTCTCCCAGAAGGTGGGCATTCTCATCGTTTCCGCAAGCATCGTCATGGCGGCCGTAGCCCTGTCCCGGGGAACTCCACCGATTGAGGTCTTCTTCCTCGCGGTTGCCCTCGTGGTTTCGGCAATCCCCGAGGGCTTGCCGGTCGCCATCACCGTTGCCCTCTCCATTGCGGCCTCGAGGATGGCGCGAAGAAACGTCATCGTCAGGAAACTTGCCGCCGTCGAGAGTCTCGGGAGCTGCACGACAATTGCCACTGACAAGACCGGGACGCTGACAGTAAACCAGCAGACCGCCCGGGTTATCTTCATTCCCCAGGGCTCATATGCCGAGGCAGACGGTGTCGGGTACGACCCCGGAGAAGGCCGCATCACCTCGGAGGGAGTCCCGCTGCAGGGGCCGCTCTCGGACAGGGTGCGCCAGCTTGCAAGGACCGCGGTCATCTGCAACGAGGGGGCGCTCTACCGCGAGGACGGCGCCTGGGTCCACCACGGGGACGCGATGGACGTGGCGTTCCTCACTCTGGGATACAAGGCGGGCCTTGAGCCAGACGTGGTCAGGAACACGATCCGGACGGTGGCGACTGTCCCGTTCGAGTCTGAACGGATGTATGCGGCAGTCTACTACAGGGATGACGATGGCTCCCAGGAAGGGCAGGTAAGGATCGCGGTGAAAGGGGCAATGGAAGCGGTCCTGCCTTACTGCACCCACATGGTCACTCCCACGGGTGCAGTTCCCCTCGATTCGGCATTAGTCGAGGAGCAGATGGTCAGGATGATGGAGGACGGCTACCGGGTGCTCGCGGTGGCAGAAGGGGAGTTATCAGGGCCACCCGGCCAGAACGCGGAACTCTCCGAGGTCATGCCAAGACTCACCTTCCTCGGCCTCGCGGGATTCATCGATCCCCTGCGGCCGGACGTCAAGGAGTCCGTTTGGCTTGCCCACCAGGCAGGGATCGACGTGGTCATGATCACCGGTGACCACCCGAGGACTGCGTTTGCCATCTCCCGTGAGCTCGGGATCGCCCAGTCGTTTGAAGAGGTGATGACCGGGCAGCAGCTTGCCGCGATGGGAGATCCAACCCTGCCGGCATTCGCGGAAGCGATCGATAAAGTCCGGGTATTCGCACGCGTAACCCCTGTGCAGAAGATGGAGATCGTCGACACCCTCGTGAGGCTGGGGCATTTCGTCGCCGTGACGGGGGATGGAGTGAACGATGCCCCTGCACTCCGGAGGGCCAACATCGGCGTGGCCATGGGGTCCGGGACCGACGTGGCAAAGGACACTTCTTCGATGATCGTGACCGACGACAACTTCACCTCGATCGTTGCCGGAGTCGAGGAGGGGCGGTTTGCCTACGACAACATCCGCAAGGTGACCTACCTCCTCATCTCGACAGGCCTCTCGGAGGTGGTGCTCTTCATCCTTGCCCTCATTGCAGGGCTGCCCCTCCCGCTCCTCGCCGTACAGCTCCTCTGGCTGAACCTCGTTACGAACGGCATCCAGGGAGTCGCGCTCGCATTCGAGGCAGGGGAGGAGGGGACCATGCGGAGGAAGCCCCGGGACCCAAAAGAAGGGATATTCAATGGCCTGATGGTAAAGGAGACGGTGCTCTCGGGGATGACGATAGGAGTGGTCGCATTCCTCTTCTTTGGATGGCTGGTCGGGAGCGGCGTCGAGGAGTCATTAGCGCGAAACCTCCTGCTGCTGCTGATGGTGCTCTTTGAGAACTTCCATGTCTTCAACTGCCGGTCGGAGTACCGCTCGCTCTTCCGCGTGCCGCTCCGGAACAACGCACTCCTCGTGATAGGGGTTGTCCTCATGCAGGGCCTGCACATCCTCTCCCTGAACCTCCCCTTCATGCAGGACCTGCTCAGCCTTTCACCCGTGACGCCCGACCAGTGGGTGCTCTGCCTCGTCATCGCGGGGAGTGTCGTCCTGGTGATGGAACTCTTCAAGTTCATCGGCCTTCGGAGTACACCTGAAGTGGCATCCCGCGGAGGGGTTGCGGGGTGAGAGGAGAATATCCCCTCTTCGTTTGTACCTCCTGGGATGCGGGCAGAGTGTATCGCCACTTTGCCGGACACCGTGTTGGGAGGATTCATGCGTAAATGAACGCTGAACAGGAACACTGGTCTTCGGATGCCGGATTTGTCCTTGCCGCCATTGGTTCTGCGGTCGGGATCGGGAATATCTGGCGGTTCTCGGCGGTAGTGGGCCAGAACGGGGGTGGCGCCTATCTCATCCCGTATCTTATTGCGGTGTGTGCCTTTGCCCTCCCGCTCATGATCCTCGAGCTTGCGATGGGGCGGCACTTCCAGGGGACGGTCGTGAGTGCGTTCCGGTCCGTCAGGAGCAGGTTTGCCCCGGTGGGCTGGCTCCTCTGTGCGATCATATTCCTCGTGCTCTGCTACTACCTGGTGATCGCCGGATGGACGGCAGCATATGCCCTCTTCTCGCTCACAGGGGATACCGTGCCGTTCTCGGATTTTACGGGAGGGATGCTCCCAGTCGTCTTCTTCCTCATCACCGCAGCGATCACTGCTGCGGTCATCTCGAAGGGGATACAGAAGGGCATCGAGCGGCTCTCCACCATCCTCATCCCTGTCTCGGTCGGGGTCCTTCTTATCCTGGCCGTCTACAGCGCCACGCTCCCGGGGTTCTCGGCGGGGGTCTCCTTTCTCTTCACCCCTGACTTCTCTGTCCTCTCAGACCCGCTCCTGTGGGGTGCGGCGTTCGGGCAGGCGTTCTTCTCCCTCTCGGTCGGAACCGGCATCCTGCTCACCTACGGCTCGTACATGGAGAGAAAGATGCATATCCCCCGGTCTGCCCTGATCATCACCATTGCAGACCTCAGTGTTGCGGTACTGGCAGGGATAGTCATCTTTCCGCTTGTCTTCACGTTTGGCCTGACCCCTGCGGCAGGAGCAGAACTGGCCTTCTCCACCCTTCCCATGGCGTTTGCCGCGATGCCCGGGGGCGTGTTCTTTGCCGTGGCATTCTTCGCCGTCCTCTTCTTTGCGGCCCTCACCTCCTCGGTCTCAATGCTCGAAGTGAGCGTATCCTCGCTCCGGGTGTCCACCGGGTGGACCCGCATGAAGACCACCCTCCTCCTTGGACTGGTCATGGCCGCCGTGGGCCTGCCATCGGCGCTGAGCTACAGCTCTGTGGGTCTTTCCTTCAACGGGGTCAAGGTGCTCGATTTCATGGACGAGACCGTTGGGACGCTTGGCCTCCCTATCGCCGGCGTCCTGCTCGCGGTCGCATTCACCTGGTTCCTCCCCCGGGAGGTTCTCTCGAAGGAGATCGGGCCTTCGCTCTCCCGGCTCGTGTATCCCCTGTGCCGGTATGTCATCCCCCTGGTGCTCCTGGTAACCACTGGTGCGCGACTGGTTGCGGGGATCGATCTCGCGGATCTCCGTCTCCTGCCAGGCAGCAGGTGGATCGGCACGCTCCTGCAGGTAGAAGGGATGGCGGCAACGCTCATCATCGCCCTCCTGGTGATCCTCCTGCTCTGCCGGTTCGGGCGCTGCCCGATCGGGCGGCGGATGCTGAAAAAGAAAGAAGAATAGTTTTTTTTACAACATACAATCCAGGGCATTCCACCGGGTTAACGCCCCGGCACCGGGACGGGCTCACCCCCCTCCCCCTGCCTGGTTAAAAGCAGTGGGGAAGAGCAAATGCTATCAGAGTCCCGGTCACACCCTCCGGTACATGGGGGTCACGAGGGAGGGATATGTATTTTCAGGGGTCGTCATTGCGCTCTATATCCTGGTCGCCGTACCGGTGCTCCTTTCCCCCTCGCCGGCACTCCCGGAAACGGCAATCAGGCTGACAGCACTCCTTGGACTCCTCTCCCTCTCGATCGCAGTGATCACGGTCCCGTTCATCCCTGTGATGACGCAATGGCTGGGCGTGCCGTTTCTTTTGATACACCACGCGTGTGCAGGTGTTGGGCTCCTTGGTGCCACCCTCCACCCCCTGCTGTACGCATGGACCGTTGCAAGTGCGGCGGTGTTTCTCCCGCTCCATGGGTCGTTTCCAGATCTTCTTCTCGACGGGGGGGAGGGTTGCCCTTCCCATTCTCTATGTGGCAGCCGGTGCGGTCCTCTTCAGAAGGGCCATTCCAGGCCACTGGCGTCTCCTCCACCTGCTCATGTACCTGGCCCTCTTTTTCGCGGTAGTCCACGGAAACCTCATCGGGACCGATTTCTCTTTCCCCGTCATCATGGTGGTCTTCAATGGACTGGCCCTGGCTGCTGCAGGAGTCTTTCTCTTCAGGAGATACAAGAATAGGTAATTCAATCCCGGGAAGGTCTCCCTGCAGGGTTGGTGAAGCGTCCCGATCTCCTGGTCCAAAACTTGTAGACCTCGAACCAAATCACGCTGACCCCGGCAATTGCCGCAGAAGCAACAATGGATTCAGGCGGGACGGGGGCGAACCGGAAGAGGTCGCGGAGCGAGGGGATAAGAAGCACCAGGAAGAGTGCGAGGATGGTGCCCGCAAAAACCCACAAGAGCGCTCTGTTTGGGTATCTGAGCGTCGCAATGACGGATTCTTTCCATGACCTGTTGATCATGATCAGCCCAAGGTTTGAAAAGACGATGGTGGTGAAGGTGAGCGTCCGGGCTGCCGCAGCACCCGTCCCTGAAAAGAGTGCCCAGGTGTAGACCAGGAGTACGGCAGCAAGCACCACGCATCCCTGGAGAAGGCTGATCGCGATGGTCGCCCTGGAGAACAACCATTCATCTCTGCGCCTGGGTGGACGCTTCATTATGTCCGGCTCTTCCGGTTCCGACTCAAAGACGATGGAGCAGGCAGGATCGATGATCAGCTCGAGGAACATGATGTGGGCCGGGAGGAGGAGAAGCGGGAATCCGAGGAGGACCGGGATCAGCGACATCCCCACGATGGGAATGTGGACCGAGATGATATATGCCATCGCCTTCCTGAGGTTGTCAAAGATCCTCCTCCCCAGGCGCACCGCGGAAACGATCGAGGCAAAGTTATCGTCAAGGAGGACGAGGGAGGCCGATTCCCTTGCCACGTCGGTGCCCCTCCTGCCCATCGCGATCCCGATATCTGCGGATTTGAGGGCCGGGGCGTCGTTCACCCCGTCGCCGGTCATCGCCACCACCTCGCCGTTTTCCTTCAGGGCATCGACAATGCGGAGTTTCTGTTCGGGAGCGACCCTGGCAAAGATGGCGGCCGACCCGATATCCCGCGCGAGGTCGGCAGCGCTCATACGGTCCAGGTCTGTGCCGGTAATGACCTTCCCCTCATCCCGGATCCCGACCTCCCGCCCGATGTGCAGGGCGGTCGATGGGTAGTCTCCCGTGATCATGACCACTCTCATCCCCGCTGTGTAGCACTCGGATACCGCGGGGGGTACATCCCGCCGGACAGGATCCGAAAAACCAATAAGACCCATGAATTCGAAGGAAAACGCATGCTGGTTTTCAGGGAGCGTGGGACGGCGAAAGGAGGCTCTCGCAACGCCCAGCACCCGCAACCCGTCTGCGGCCATTGCCTCGACCTTCTCAGAGATCGCCCCGGCGCGGTCGGCACCCAGGTGGCAGAGATCAACAATTGCTTCCGGGGCCCCCTTCGCCGCAATGATGTAGTCAGCACCATCAGGAGACCGCCAGACATTTGACATTGCAAGGAGGTCAGAGGAGAGGGGATACTCGAGGAGCAGCTCCCAGTTGGCGTGCACATGTTCTGTCTGGCCAAACTCGCCTTCACCAAGCCGCAAAAGCGACCTCTCCATGGGGTCGAACGGGTCCTTCTTGCAGGCGAGGATGGCATACTCTGCGAGCTCATGGCAAGACTCGGGGACAGGGGTCTTATTCGATTCATCGAAGTCGCACATCTCCCCTCTGGAGAAGAATTTCCGGACAGACATCCGGTTCTCGGTCAGGGTCCCCGTCTTGTCCGTGCAGAGCACCGTCGCCGATCCCAGGGTCTCGACCGCAGGAATGTGCCGCGTGAGCACGTTGTTCCTGGATATCCTCCAGGCACCGAGTGCAAGAAACACGGTCAGGACAACCGGGAACTCTTCGGGCAGGATGGCCATCGCGAGGGTGATGCCTGAAAGGAAGCCCTCGGTCCAGTTCGAACGGGTGAGGCCGTATACGACCACGATGACCGCGCAGAGAGTGATGCCGATGATGGCGATGTCGCGCACGATGCGGGCAATCTCCTTTGAGAGCGGAGTCCTGTCCCGCCCGACCTCCCCCAGGACCAGTCCAATCCTGCCCATCTCTGTCCGGGGTCCCGTCGCGGTGACCCGGGCAAGCCCCTGTCCCCTGACTACCAGGCTCCCCGAATAGACGAAGGGGAGATCGTCGCCTCCAGGGCGTCCGGCATCTGTTCCCTCCTTCCATGCCGACTTCCTCACAGGCACTGATTCACCGGTGAGAAGGGACTCATCGACCATCAGGGTATGTGCATAGATGAGTACTCCGTCCGCAGCAACGCGATCGCCTTCAGAGAGGATGAGCATGTCCCCGCGGACCACCTCTCTTCCCGGTATCCTGAACTGCTCTCCGTCACGGATCACAAGAGCCCGGGGACTTGAGAGGTTCCGCAGGGCCTCAAGGGCGCGTTCTGTCTTCTGTTCCTGGTAGGCCGTGATCCCGATGATGATGGCCACGAAACTCATCATCATGAGGCCTTCCTGGAGATCGCCGAGAAGGAAGTAGACCGCGCCGGCCGCAACCAGGAGGAGGAAGATCGGTTCGCGGACGACCCCTGAGATCACTTCGGGGATATTCCGCCTCCCTGATTGCGGGAGTTCGTTGAACCCCTCCTCCTCGAGCTGCCGGGCCACTTCTGCAGCCGAGAGGCCGGTGACCGAGTCGATGGCGTAGACCTGCATCAGAGGACCCCCCGTGGAACCCGCGAAACAACTCTCGCCCTCTTTGCGGCCTGAAGAGACAGTACGTATGGTCGTGGCCGTTGCCAGGATTCAATACCGACGGGAAAGAGCGGCGCGATCTGCCATCTCATGATTTCTCCAAGGTTTCTGTTGAACCTATAAATACCTGGGATACGGTGGCAGGTATGGATAAGAGGGGATACTTCCCCTGGCGAAATGCCTTGCAAACGGCCCCGCCAAGGTGACAGGCAGGCTTTTCATCAGACCCCGCGGGGGATGTGCTGTCGTATCCGTGACAGGTATTCTCATGAGAATCCCTCCAAAGCGGCGGATACGCAACGATTTGACCGGCGCACGGGAGACAAAAAAAAGCCTTTATTGGTGCAGTTCGCTGAACCGGCGCCGCAGCACCAGATAGAGGACAACGCCGGCGGAGATGACGGCAGATGCAACCCCGAGGCCGAGGTACAGGTTCTCCAGTATCAGCCTCCATATCAGTTCCGATCCCAGGGCAAAGACGAGGCACTCGGCTGTTGCACCGATCCCTATGGCAAGGAGTATCTTGGCCGGAGAGAGCCCTGCAATCATCCCGACGATCGTCGCCCCTACACCCCCAGTCCCCTGGAGGGGAAGCAACACGAAGAATGCGACACCGAGGACAGACCACCGCGAGAGCCATGGATGGTTCTGCATGAACGCGTCGCCTGAGGAGAGGAACCGGGAGATCCATGGGCCGAGCACAGGGATGCGGAGTGCAAGGCCGAAATTGAGGATCATAAAGAGGCTCGTGATGACATCAAGCAGCGCAAGGGAGATTACCATCACCCACCATGGGATGCCAAGCCCTATCCCGAGCGGGATGATTGACTCCTTGCCCGCAGGAGGGATGTAGTAGACCATCATCAGCCCGCCGAGGATCAGGGACTTGTCGGGGGGGAGGATGAGGAAGCTGCCAAAGAAATACGCAAATGCCAGGAGGACGGGAAGAAACAACCGGACTAGGGTGAGCGGAAGGGTTTTCGCTTCTGTGGGCCGGAACAGAGAGGAACCATCCATGAACGGCATTCCTGTAAGAGTAAGGTCAGGACAGGCACATATACCCCTCGGCCTTCCGTACCCGTGAGGGGGCATCACGGCCGGGAAGCCAGGAGACGAGTGGTGAGACGGGAATTGCGACAAGGTTACCATTATGTGCAAAAATGTCAAATACCACTGACATCCGAGTCGCATGAAACAGAATACCTTTTACCTCATGCTGGGAATTGTGGGCCTGATCGAGGTAGGGCTGTTCTGGCTCTCCGTCGTTTTGCATAACCCCCTCATCATCACGGCCGGATTCATCATGGGTGTGGGCCTGCTCTATGTGGCCAGGATGACCATCACCGATATACGTGAGGACGAGCGGGCGGTGCTGATCAGCCAGAAGGCAGGGTCAAGGACACTCGAGGTGTTCTGGGTCCTCTTCTTTGCAGTCAGCCTCGGGAGCGCGGTTATCGGCTTTGGCACTCCCCTCGGCCTTCCTCGCCCACGAGAACTGCCCCGCGATTTTCCGAGGGACGAGCCGCACCTCGGCTACTTCGGCATATTCCAGATGATCATGCTCTGCTGTATCGCGTTCCTGTATATCGGGTTCCGTGTATATTATGCGCGAAAGTACGGGGAATGGGACACCGATGAAGAATAGGATCAAGGTATTCCGGGCCATGCATGACCTGACGCAGGAGGCGCTTGCGCAGGAGCTCAAGGTGACCCGCCAGACCATTCTCGCCATAGAGAAGGGGAAGTACGATCCATCGCTCGAACTTGCCTTCAAGATCGCCCGGTTCTTTGGCGTATCCGTCGAAGAAGTCTTCATCTACGACTGAACCGGGCCCTTATCTTCAAAAAGTTGTTCTCACCCTTTTCACTGGTAATTCCTGGGCATATGGAAATCATCTCCTCACTCACCATGCATGGGCGGTAAGGGTAAAATTAATATAACATATAGTAAAATATACTTTACGTCGGTAGAAAACCGGCACTGAGACCAACCCATGGAGGGATAGATGAAGACAGTCGTAAAAACCGTCGCAATTGCCGCAGTCCTTGGCGTCCTGCTCATCGGAGCGGTGCCTGTACAGGCCAACAGTGCAGGAGATCCCCCATCCCTGCTGAAACACTCATGCGGAAAAGGTGACCGGATGCTGGAACATCTTGACCGGCTGGAAGCAGCCGGATATGACGTGAGCGCCATTCGTGCCGCAGTAGAGGGCGGCGAGATGGAAACTGCCCGGACACTCCTGCAGGAATTCATGGAGGAGCACAAGGAAGAGTTCATCTCTCTTTCGGAAAAATACGGCCGGAAAGAGAAACAGTCAGGCGATGCTGGGAACAGGATGGAACATCTTGACCGGCTGGAAGCAGCCGGATATGACGTGAGCGCCATTCGTACCGCAGTGGAGAGCGGCGACACAGAGACAGCGCGAACACTCATGCGGGCGTTCATGGAGGAGCAGAAGAATGCATCTCCCAACCCGCCGGCAGGGGGGCGACCAGTGAGGGGAGGGATGAGAGAGATACCAACCGGGCGTGTATGAACAACAGGACCCCCTTGATTCAGCGTATCTTCTCTCCACCCCCACTATTTTGAATCGGGACGAATACCCGCCCGATCCAAAAACCTCCACAGTGCCATGGGAAACGCAGGAAATATGGAAAAATCCCTGGAGGGCATTCACTGGATCCTCTCCTGTGAACCCCGACTCCCTTCTCCTTCCGTTTCATATGGCTTTCGCAAATGGTCCCCGCAGAAGCCAGTTTCCTGGGACATGTGCGAGATCCCCTCTTTCCTGCAGCAAGCACAAGAGTCACTACCTTTCCGGGCGCAACCTGTTTATAAAAATGAGAAACGTGAGTCTTTCGGTACTCCAGCACGTGGAAGAAGAGCCCGCAGGGGTGATCTCCGAGTACGCGCGTGGAGCAGGGATTTCGTGTGAGACAGTCCCCGTCTACGAGACAAACGAAGTGCCGTCCCTCTCTTCGACCCACCTCCTCCTCCTGGGAGGACCGATGAGTGTGAACGATGGTGCATCCTACCCTTTCATAGAGCAGGAGAAGAGGCTCATCCGGTCCTGGATTGCAAAGGGAAGGCCTCTCCTCGGAATCTGCCTTGGAGCCCAGATGATCGCTGCAGCCTGCGGGGGGGAGATAACCTCCTGCACGAGGGAGATCGGCTGGTTCCAGGTGGAAGCGTGCGACACGGGAATTCTTCCGGGTCTTCCCCGCCTGTTCATGGCATTCCAGTTTCACGGAGAGACATTTTCACTTCCTGCAGGCGCGGACCTTGTCTGCCGGGGAGCGCAGGTCCCTCACCAGGCCCTGGCGGTCGGAAGCGCACTCGGGCTGCAGTTCCACCTGGAACCAACTCCTGGTATGATCAGGCAGTGGATATCTGACCTTCCTTCAGGGGAGCAGGCGCGTGTGATGGATGAGACCGGCCGGAATATACAGGGATTGCACGATCGTTGCCGCCGCCTCTGTGACAGGTTCTTTTCCGCGTGCCCCGAGGGATTCAACTGGCGGCCGCGTTGAGCGGGTCGTCCTGGGGCATCACTGGGGTAGCGGAGGGTCGGGTGGCAGGACAAGGGGTGCCCCTCCCGCACCATGGCGGGACCGTCACTGCCGGGGGGTCCTGCGGTATACCATGCCCTGGAAGAGCGCGATCTTCTCTCCGGACTCGTCCGTCACCTCGACGGTGTAGGTTGCAAGCTTCGGGTTCCTTGAAAACTCCGTCGCCTCGGCATACAGCGTCCCGCTCCGGGCCGACTTCATGTACGCGATCGTCGCGTTGATGGCGGCTGCCGGGATGCCGTGTGAATTTGAGGCGAGAGCAAATGCAGCGTCCGCAAGGGTGTAGATGGCCCCTCCGTGCACCGTGCCATGGCTGTTGGCATGCATCCTCTGGATCTCCATCCTGACGCGGGCCCGGCCGGCCCCTGCCTCCAGCAGTTCGATTCCCGCATGTCGGGCGAACGTGTCCTGCTCAAAAAAGGCCTCGGTGTCTTCCATGGTTGGGAGTATGCCATTCACAGGGTTAAAATTGCTCCTGTATCCCCCGTCATGCCGGTGGCGGGGGATGCGTTCGATCACCACCTTGAACCCGTTCTTTTCCCCGGTAGTGTTGGGGAGGGTCATGGTTCCGGTCAGCCTGGCGGGAAACGACTGTGCGAGGTGAAGATCAGTAATGCATGCACAGGGTGGTGTGCTGGTCCTCCTCGAGATAACACGGCGCTCCCCGATCGCCGGAGTCGAGAGACAGAATAAAAATGTGGGGGGTCACGCGTTCTTGAGCGCGACGATATCCTTCACGCCGACAAGTTTCCACACGAGGTTTCGCTCCTCCTCGAGTATCTTCTCGGGCGGGTCACCCGGGGAGTGGCCGAGCGCGGACATGACGGTGGGAGAGAGCCCCCGGTCCTTTATCATGTCCACGAACCGTGTCCTGACCTGGACCGAATAATCCGGGTCCCGGACCTCCTCGAGCCTGCCCTGGAGACTCACGAAACGGAAGGTGGAGAGGTCCGGTGAGTACTGCTCTATCTCGACGGACACGGAGGGGTTGGTCCTGTAGAACTCTATCTTCCTCCCATACCTGGTGGAGAGAAAGTAGAGGTACTTACCGTCGAACACGTACAGGAACGGGGCGATGTAGGGAAAATCCACACCCCTGAAGGCAATACGACTGAGATGGCCTTCGTGAATGACTTGGTCGTACTCCTTCTTCTCCATCTTGGGTATCTTCAGGATCTCCATGCTATGGAATCTCGTGGAAGTGATATCAAGATTCTGAAGGAGGACAGGACCCGGGGCGGACATGGGGCCCTGCCCGCCTCATTGACAACAATAGCCCCGGCGGGCGAGAATGGAGGGGATCCGCTCTTCTGCGCCCTCCGGATCCACCGCAATCTCTCCCTCCACCTCTCTCCATGCCTCGCGGAGGAGAGGGTCCTCGCTGTGGAGTGCATATGTCCCCGTCACATAGCCTCTCTCAACTCCGTCGGATGTGCGGATCCTGGCGATCACGCAGCGATAGGCCTTGCACTGCGCCGGGCTCGTCTCGTGGATGGTGCAGACGATCCGCTCTCCCGACGGGCGGAGGAACGGGCAGGCGGAGGGGTGCCGAACCGACCACGTGCGGTCAGAGAAGAGGTCCTGCTTGTCGGCATCGACCCTCGCAAGAAACGTGGTGCCCGTGGATACCGAACACCCGAGAAATGTAAGTGGTCCGATCTGGCGTTCGATCACGATATAGTCCCCCATGTACATGCA
This sequence comes from Methanoregulaceae archaeon PtaB.Bin056, assembly GCA_002067095.1. Lineage (GTDB taxonomy): Archaea > Halobacteriota > Methanomicrobia > Methanomicrobiales > Methanospirillaceae > Methanolinea_A. The sequence goes on along the minus strand of MVQD01000097.1, from coordinate 3,431 downwards.
GCACCTGCCGCACTGCCTGCATTCGAATGCCATTGTGACGTACCATTCTCGCACGAATACCCAATAAATGCAGGGATGCGTGATATTTCGAGGGAGATGCCGCGAAACGAAGGAGTCCTGCAGGCGGAAAATGAAAGAGAGATAAGGGGGAATGCGTAACTATTCCTGCAATGGGGACCGGGAAAGGGGAAGATACGGAGAGTGATCCAGGGTCGGAATTCGATGAGGCCAATGACTGCCTCAAGTGCGGGCTCTGCTGCAAGATATTCGGGGACAGGATCACCCCTGCTCCCGAAAACCTCTTCTCCTGGATGGAGAACGGAAGGGGCGATATCCTCCGGTTCTTCATGGCCTGCCTTGATGACGGCAGGTGGGTCTGGTGCACTGAACTCTCCCCGCAGGACATCTCCGAAATCCGCGCAGTGGAGATGCGGGACCCCTCGACGGGAGGGTATTTGCCGGTCTGCCCTTTTCTTCGAAGGATCGCAAAAAACAGGTACATCTGCGGTGTCCATGCACAAAAGCCGGAGATGTGCAGGAATTACCAGCCCTGGGTGTGGGGCGAGACGCACTTCAACCGCTGCCCTGCCCTGAAGAGGAAGGAGGAATCACGGTGGAGGAGGTCCCTGGAATGAGGGGAGAAGAGAGCCGGATTCTTCACTGTTACGGCTCCTGCAGGGACGGGGGAGTCTTCGACCGACGGTTTCTCCGGGAAAGAGTGTTGGTGCCGGGAGTGGTCCAATGAGAGAGGTGCGTGCAGTGGTGTCGGGACGAGTGCAGGGGGTCGGCTACCGATACTTCGTGAGAGACCAGGCCGCCTGCCTCGGAGTGGCAGGGTGGGTGCGGAACAACCCGGACGGGACAGTGAGCGTGTCCGCGGTGGGAGAAGAGGCCCTCCTTATGAAGTTCCTGGACGCGATCAGGGCGGAAGGTGATCCCTTTATCAGTGTCCGCGGGATCACGGTGGAATGGCACGAGGCGTCCAATCCGGGTGATGGATTTGAGATACGGAGATAACCGAGTATCCGATTCAACCGGGCTCTCCGGGGGACCATGCTGCACGGACTTCTGACCTTTCTCCTCGCACTGCTCCTGCTCACCGTGATGAGCATCCGGGTGCGGGCTCCCCCTTTCTTCACCCTGCTTGCCGGAGCCCTCTTCTTTGGCCTGCTCTCGGGCATGGGTCCTGACCAGGTGATCCTGGCCGCAATCAATGGGCTCGGGAAGATATTTGCCATCTTTGTGGTCATCATCCTCTGCGGGGCCGTCATCGCAAAGACCCTCCATGCGCAGGGCCTGATCGAAGGCCTGGTATCCGACCTGCGGCGAATGACCCGCGATGCGCATTCCCTCTCGGGCCTTGCAGGGTATCTCTTCGCACTTCCTGCCACCTGCTGCATCACTGCGTTTGTCATGCTCACTCCCCTGCTCGAGCGGATGGGAGGGGAGCAGTCAGGGAAGGGCCTCCTGTACCTTACGGCGGTGGGAAGCGTACTCTCCTACACCCTCATCTACCCCACTCCGGTGGTCATCCCGCTCTTCAGCGGGCTTGGGAGTGGCGCATCTCCAATATTCTTTGACCTGGTTGCAGTCCCCCTCTCGCTGCTCCTTCTCTGCGGCGTGGTCTTCGCCTTCAAGGCCCGGGCCAGCCGGGGAAGGGAGGACCAGCCTCATCTGGAGGAAAAGAGGGGTGACGGTGTGGCCGCAGGGGGCATCCACTGGCGGGCCTGGGCACCGTTCCTTGCAATTCTTGCGGCAATCCCCCTCTTCTCGATCGTCTTTCCCCTCTCCCACGAGAGCATGATCCAGTGCATCATGCTGGCCGGCCTGCTGGCCTGCATGGTGCTTGCCACGCCGGAGGCGAGGACCGCGGGGCTTTTAAGTGGGACGCGTCATGCGGGGATCATCATGTTTGATATCTGCGGGGCAGGGGCATTCGGCAGCGTAATCGTGGCCAGCGGTTTTCCGGAGACTGTCTTCCCCGGGATGGTGGCGGCCCTGCCTCTTGTGGTGATCCCTTTTGCATTCACTGCTGTCATCCAGGCCGCCCAGGGGTCCAGGGTCGTCAGTGCCGTGATCTCGTCGCAGGTACTTGCCGGGTCCGCAGTATCAGCTTCCATGCACCCGATCCCCCTCATCCTCTCGGTTGCCGCCGGGACCTGCGTGGTCTCCTACCTCTCGGACCCCTACTTCTGGCTGCTGCAGCGGACCACCGGGGGGAGTATATGGGAGGTCGTGAGAAATTACACTCTGCCCCTCTTTATATGCGGGGTGGTGGTGCTTGCCACTGCGCTGGGACTCCAGGCAGTGCTGGCGGGGGGGTGACTTTCAGGTTGAGGGGGCCGGGGAGTCAGTTCTTTTCAAAAAAAATTCGCCGAGAGCTCTTCGCGGCGTGGCAGGGACAGGGGCGGCATACCCCAGACGGAAGAGCATCTGTATGGTATGAGTACCGGGGACACCGAGCAACTCGTGTATTTCTGAACGGAGTTTGGCCATACCAGGATAATCTGCGATGATCTGGCTCACTGGCTGGAGCGCAAGGCCGAGCGCGCATGCCTTGAGGTGAACTCTCTGGTAGGCCCTGCCTGCACGTACCTGGTCGACCCGGTGATCCCCCTTGGTTGAGAGCCATCCGATCCCGCCTGCGCCCGCAAGCTGCTCCCGGACACTCTTTTTTGCCATGCGCGAGAAGGACTCGGGGGAGGTGGAGGCCCGCTCCCTGGTGAGGACGAACCTCCCGATGAAGAACCGCGCCAGGTACCCGTATCCTGACTGGGCGTGCCCGAACCCTTCGGGCGAACTGCGCGCCTCCCTGTCTGTGAACCTGAAGTACTGCAGTGTCTCGCGCATTCTCTCTCTGTCTGCAAGCTCGATCTCCATCGCATCACTGGCAAGGTCTGCGACGCTGCGGATGAGGTCGTCATCGGATGAGAACCCGAGAGGTACCAGGGAAAAGTCGTAGGAGGCGGTGAGTTCACCAGCGGCTTTCAGCGGGACTTTCATCTTTTCGAAACGGCGCCGGTTGGTATGGCGAAGTGGGACCTGGCGGAAGAGAGGGTCACACCCGACCCGCCTGTCCTCGACGAGATCGACGTGGGCGACCGGATCTTCTGCGACCGTCCGCGCATCGGGCCATCCCCCTGGGAACAGGTCGATATCTGCACGGAAGCCCTCCGATTTCGCGGCAAGGTCGAGGTTCTCGAGGAAAGCCCCGGCTGATATATAGGCCTGCCTTCCGATCGGGTCGCACCCTGGTATCAGCCGGGTTCGGTCTATTGACAGGAGGATCCTCTCTTCTCCCTTGAATGCCACTCTCCAGGGCTGGGTGTTGTGGGGGCTCGGGGCGAGGATGGCGGATTGGAGAACCCTTATCCTGATATCTGCGGGGTCAACTGGCATCACGGGGCGCACACTCCTGGATGTCATACCCC
>MVQD01000096.1 GCA_002067095.1 Methanoregulaceae archaeon PtaB.Bin056 | reverse complement strand
TCGCCGCACATGGTACAGGCATCGGCATCGGCAGGCATCCGCTCGTCCCGGATCTTCTTTGCCTTTTCAGGGTTCATGGCGATCTGGAACTGCCGCTCCCAGTCGAGGTCGCGGCGGGCGTGGCCCATCTCGAGGTCCGCGTCCCGCTTCTTGAGCTTGATCATGTCGCCGACATGGGCCGCGATACGGGAGCTCATGACGCCCTCGTAGACCTCCTCCGGGGTGGGGAGGGCCAGGTGCTCTGCGGGGGTGACGTAGCAGATGAAGTCGGCCCCGTACGAGGAGGAGAGGGCAGCGCCGATCGCCGCAACCCGGTCATCGTAGCCCGGCGCGATGTCGGTCACGAGCGGCCCGAGCATGTAGAAGGGTTTCCGGTTGCTCACCCGCTTCTGGAGGATGACGTTTGCCTGTATCTCGTCTATCGGGACGTGGCCCGGCCCCTCCACGATCACCTGGACTCCCTCGGCATGGGCCTTGTCCCCGAGTTCCGAGTTGATCAGCAGTTCCTGGATCTGGGCGCGATCCGTCGCGTCGTGCACCGCGCCGGCCCGCATGCCGTTGCCCATCGAGAGGGTGACCTCGTGCTCCTTCATGATCTCAAGGAGGTAGTCGAACTCCGCGTAGAGCGGGTTCTCCTTCTCGTTGTGGAGCATCCACGCGGTCATGAATGCGCCGCCGCGGGAGACCAGCCCGCCGTGACGCCCCTGGTTCTGGAGACGCCTGACGGTCTCCCAGTTGATCCCGGTATGGATTGCCATGAAGTTGGTCCCAAGTTTCGCCTGCTCGGCGGTGATGCGGAAGAGGTCGTCCTCCTTCATGTGCACGACCGCACCGTCTTTCCTTGCGGCCTCGATGAATGCCTGGTAGAGCGGGACGCTTCCGACCGAGAGGCTGGTCGCCGCGATCACACGTTTCCTGATCTCGACGAAGTCTCCGCCCGTGGAGAGCTCCATCAGGGTGTCGGCCCCTGCAAGCTCTGCCTGGCGGGTCTTTTCGACCTCCATCTCGATGTCGACGATATCAGACGAGGTCCCGATGGAGGCGTTCACCTTTGTGCGCAACCCTTCGCCGATCCCGCAGATCTTCACGTCCCTGTAGGGGGAGACCGGTATCACGATGTGGCCGCCGGCAACTCCCCGCCGGACGAACTCCTCGGTCACCCCTTCCTGCCGGGCCACGACCTTCATCTCATCGGTGATGATGCCGGCCCGAGCATCGTCAATAAGGCTCATGCGTAATGGTAGGAAGAAAGACAAGATAAATGGTTGTTTTCTAAAACCAAGACTAAATCTTGCTTGTTCTCTCCTCAAGTAAAGTTGATTTGCGTAGAGGCAACTTCAATTGCAGATTGGGCGCCAGGGGGGAGAGTATCAGAGGAAGTGATGAGATGACGGGATGTCATGGGTGTCTGCGATGAGAAAGGATTGGGAGAGAATGGCGCGAAGGCCCAGGACCAAAAGAAAAGCTTTCCCCTTTCCGGACCGCCCGCGCTTACCCCCCCCACAGGAGTACCCGGTGGTCCCTCCTGCTCTTTCCATAGCTTGAAGAAACTTCCCTGCCCAATAGTAGAGCACGGTGATATCCGGGTGAAGGTGAATTTTGGCGGGTTCGTGGACCTGAGCACGATCGACTGGCCGGGGAGGGCAGTATGCACGGTATTTCTTCGCGGCTGCCCGCTCCGCTGCTCGTACTGCCACAACGCCGCCATCCAGGCCGGGAGCGACCTGCGGGAGATAGAGGAGGTGATCGCGAAGATCAGGGCCGCCCGCCCGCTTATATCAGGGGTCATCTTCTCGGGCGGCGAACCCACGCTGCAGAGCGAACCCCTCCTCGCCCTCGCACGGGCCACAAAGGAGATGGGGCTGCTCGTCGGCATCCAGACCAATGGATACTTCCCCGGCACGCTGGAGGCACTGATCCGCGAGAGGCTGGTGGACCGCGTGGCGCTCGATTACAAGAGCCGCTGGGAAGGCTTTGCCAAGCGGTGGGAGGGGTACGGGAATGTCAGCACCAGGGACTACACCTCGCAGGTGCGGCAGGCAGTCGCACTCTGCCAGGAGGCCCACGTCTCGGGGGCGCTCCCCGAATTCGAGGTGGTCCTGACAGTCTTCTGGAGTAACGAGAAGGAGATCCTCGCGATTGAGAAGGAGTTGCCGAGGGGGATCATCGTCCTCCAGCAGGGGGTGCACAAGCGGTTCTGGAAGGACTGGGCGCTCTCAAAAGAGGTGAACGGAAAAGCGTACCGGTCCGACGAGGAAGTCCGGGGAGAGCGTGCCCCACTCACCTACGAAGAGCTGGCGGCCCTTGCCGGAAAGATGGTGCGGGTGGGCAGGACTATCAGGATCAGGACCAGGGACAGGGGGGAGGTGACATATGAAGGTGATCGGGGTCGTTGGGTTTCCTGCCAGCGGTAAGGGCGAGTTCTCCCGCATCGCCGCGGAAGAGGGGATCCCCATCGTCGTGATGGGCGACGTGATACGCGAGGCAGTGCAGGAGGAGGGGATTCCTGCGACGGATGCAAACCTCGGGGCCGTGGCGAACCGGCTCCGCCGCGAGGAGGGGATGGACGCCATTGCCCGGCGCTCCCTTTCGCGGATCAGGGCCTGCGGGGCACCGCTCGTCCTGGTGGACGGCATCAGGGGGGACGCCGAGGTGAGCCTCTTCAGGCGGGAGTTCCCGGGCTTCTTCCTCGTCGGGATCGACGCACCCTTCGAAGATCGCCTTGAACGACTCTCACAGCGGGGCAGGGAGGATGACTTCTCACTCCCTTCTCAGCTGGAGGAGCGCGACCGGCGGGAGATGGGCTGGGGTCTCGGGAAGGCGTTCTCCTCGGCGGATTACACCCTCTCCAATGCGGGAACCCTTGAAGAGTTCTCCCGGGCCGCACGAGCGCTCCTCCGCGGTATCAGGGAGGACCCATGAAGAACCCCCTCTCCTTCTCGGCCTCGTCGAAAGTCTGGGAGGACATCACCTGGATATTCGGCATAGAGGAGGCGGGGTTCGATGGCTGGGAGATCGTCGCCGACGGGAACTACCGACTCGACTCCCCGGAGAACGTGCGGCGCATCGACGAGGCTATCGCCTCCACGCAGCTCCGCATCACGGTCCACGCCCCCTACGCTGACCTGAACCTTGCCACCCTCAACTACCCCATCTGGCGCGAGTCGGTCAGGCAGGTATGCACCTGCGTCGAGCAGGCCTCTGCCTGGTCCGACCGGGTCACCATCCACCCAGGGTACCTCTCGCCGATAGGAAAGATGATGCCCCAGAAGGCATGGGAACAGCAGAGAGAGGCCCTCAGGGAGATCGGCAGGGTCGCGGCAGACCATGGGGTGCTCGCCTGCCTCGAGAACATGATCGGGCTGCGCGAGTTCCTCTGCCGGGACCCCGGAGAGCTCTTCGGTATGACCGGGGGGATCGAGGGGATCGGGGTCACCATCGACATAGGGCATGCGAACACCATGGGGCTTGTCGGGGAGTTCCTCGCCTGCATCGGAGATGCATCCCACATGCACATCCATGACAACTGCGGCCAGCATGACGAGCACCTCGCCATCGGGGAGGGAACTGTTGACTGGAAGAAGGTGGGTCCCGCAATTGCCGCCCGCTATGCGGGAGTCCTCGTCGTCGAGGGGAGGAGCCTCGAGGAAGGCAAAAAGAGCATAAAGGTGGTACAAGGGTGGTTTGCATGAGCGGCGAGACGCTCCACGTCTACTTCCTCGGGACGGCCGCGGCACTCCCCACCCCGATGCGCAACCCTGCCTGCATCATGATAAAGCGGGGCCGCGATACCCTCCTCTTTGATTGCGGTGAGGGGGCCCAGCAGCAGATGATGAGGGCCAGGACAGGCTTCCTGGTAGACGCAGTCTTCATCACCCACTGGCACGCGGACCATTTCCTGGGGCTGTTCGGGCTCGCCCAGACACTCTCCTTCATGGGCAGGACAGAGCCTCTGACCATTTACGGCCCAGAGTGGGTCCACGAGGTTGCAGAGTCTGTCCGTGCGCTCTCGCGGTACAATGTAAAGTTTGCCATCAACCCTGTCGAGGTCCGTCCAGGATCGACCGTGCGGTTCCCGGGCTATTCTGTCCGGGCATTCGAGACTTCCCACGGCATGGCAGGGCTCGGGTATGTCCTCGAGGAGGACGAGAGGCCAGGGCGGTTCAACCGCCAGAGGGCAATCGATCTCGGGGTCCCGCCCGGGCCGCTCTTTGGCAGGCTCCAGCGGGGTGAGACCGTCCGGATCGTGAAGGACGGAGAGGAGACCGAGGTGCGGCCCGGCGACGTCATGGGTCAGCCGCGGCCCGGACGCAAGATCGTCTATACCGGTGACACACGGCCGATACACACGCGGATCAGGGAAATTGCGCACGACCCGGACCTCCTGATCCACGATGCCACCTACGATGACCAGGCCATTGAACGGGCACGCGAAGTGCTCCACTCCACTGCGGGGGAGGCAGGTGAGGCGGCAGAATACCTCAACGCCCGCACGGTCGCGCTTGTCCATATCAGCTCGCGGTATACCACCACCGCCGGCCACTTGAAGGATGCGGCATCACGGTTCAGGGGCCGGGTGCTGGTCCCTGCCGATCTGGACATGCTCGAGATTCTTTACTCCGATTCGGGGGAATCACCCGCCGGACGCGGGGATTGATTCCATACTTACATAAGAATCCCGCACCTATTGATATACTCAAAGGAGAACGGATCGGGGTGGGGGAGAAGACCCTTCCCCGGTCTGGCATACCTATGAATGACACGAATAATCTGGTATATCGCATGGGGCCGGGGTGCGACCTCGGCGACGTGGAAATCGGGAAGACGTATATAGGCCGCGTCCAGGGGTTTGCGAATTTCGGTACATTTGTACAGTTGAATGACAGGGTCAAGGGGCTGGTGCACAAGAGCAATGCACGCACCACCCACCGGGAACGCGAGAGTATCCTCGTCAGGGTGACAAACATCAGGAGCAACGGGAACATCGACCTCGAGGAGGTCACCATCCCGGTATACACCGTGGAGATGGTGGAGAAGAAGTCGACCGCGGTGCGCCTCTCGGAACTCGGGGGGAAAGTGGGGAGGACGGTTCGCATCGAGGGGGAGATCGCGCAGATCAAGCAGACCAGCGGGCCCACCATCTTCACGATTGTGGACGATTCGGGGACCGAGAATGCCGCTGCATTCGTTGAGGCGGGTGTCCGCGCATATCCCGAGGCGGAACTCGGTGACATGGTGAGGATAGTCGGCGAGGTGATGATGCGCCAGAACCAGCTCCAGATAGAGGTGGAGAACCTGTCCATCCTTTCCGGGGAGGAGGCGGAGGCGGTCAGGGACCGGATCGACAAGGCCCTCGAGGCGCGTGCAGAGCCTCCCGAGATCCCGTTCCTTGTCTCCTCGGATGTACTCGAAAAACTCAAGCCCGAGATGCGGAAAGTTGCAAAGATCATCAGGAAGGCAATCTTTTCCGCCCAGCCCATCCTCCTCCGGCACCACGCGGACGCAGACGGGATCTGCTCGGGGGTTGCCATCGAGCAGGCGATCGTCTCCCTCATCCG
>MVQD01000095.1 GCA_002067095.1 Methanoregulaceae archaeon PtaB.Bin056 | reverse complement strand
TGTTCCCAGGAATATTCAAGAGAACTCATCAACGCCGAATAGAGGAGGTACACCCAGACGATTATGCTCAGTGCAATTCCAAATCCCAGGAGATAGACGCCCGGCCCAAGGCCGCACGTGAAGGCACCTCCTGAAAGCAGCGCAAGTTGTTCGCAGGTCGCAGGATAGGTGATGAACAGGAACAACAGCGTAAAAAGAGAGACTCCCATCCCGCACAGTACGATAGGCAGATAACGCAGGGGAAAATATGTGGCAATGTGCATGAAGTTCTTACGATTGTTGTGTCTTTGGTGAAAATAAAGGAATCCATAACCCTCGGGCAAAAGGAGAGTATTCGGGGAATTCATGAAGGTAACTGCGCCGCATGACGGCTACATCCCACTCACCCTCGTCTGTTGTCCATGACCCCCGCACACGGAATCACACCCGTGACCTCATTGCACGCGTGATCCATTCCTGGGATCGTTCGGGAACAGCAACGCTACAATTCCGGACTGCCTAAAAGGAGTATGCGGATCTCTCAGGTTTGTATACGGAAATCGCGTGGGTTTGAAGTATCAGCATGGCCAACACGATTGTATTTAGTGGACCACCGGTTGGGGTGAATGGAGGGGAAATGAAACGATGACATCCAGGGATAGGGAAGGGCGCACATACGAGAAGGTCTCGGCCGAGCGGACACGCGAGGAGCTTATCTACGCAGTCCTCTCCCTCCCGGTAGAGTGTGACATCCGGATGAAGACGCTTGTCGAGACTCTCAATGACCTCCCCGATGTGTACACTTGCAGCTCCTGCGGGGGGCACTCTGACGAGAAAGACCGCGAGAACCCTGCGCCGGAAGGCTGCTTTTATGTCCAGTTCATCGTCGAGCCGACGGAGGCAGGGTTTCTGTCGCTTGGCATCATCGACCTTGCGGCGCGAAACGTCGACTGTGAGAGACTCTCCGTCCAGGTCCTGAACACGACCGACTCGCCGAGACTCGTCATCTTCCACATGCTGGGAAGGGACGGGGCGGACCCGGATGCGGTCGCAGGAGAGATCCGGTCGCTCTGCAGGAAGTGGAACGTCTCGTCAAGGGGCGTCCGCGAGCAGAAGGAGAACGTCCGGAAAAAGAAGGCGTTTAAGAAGATCACGCATTCTCTCCGGAGAAAGGATCCCGGCAGGTAAGGATCCAGGTCCCCTTGGCAGAGGGAACTCTTTTCAGGTCCCCTTCGCCATCCTGTACATCTGTTCGGGCAGGAGTGCAGTCATGGTCTCGGTGCTGATCGTCCCGCATTTGCCGATCCCGATGAGCACCTTCGCGAGGACCTCTTCAGAAGGCAGGTTGACGATTGCGACGACGTCGTAGCGGCCGATGGTGTAATAGTAGGCGATTAGAGTTCCGCCCGCATCCTCGATGATCTTCTTTGCCTGGGCATCCCGTTCTTTTGCGTCCTTCATCCTCTCGATGGCACGGTCGCTCAGTTTTCCAAGGATAATAAAGCATGGCATGATGGGTGGATGGTGATTGAAAGCGATAAAGATGATCGTGCAGCCCTGGGAATATGGGCCTGGCCGATGCCGGGACCATATATGTCCCGGAGAGGTTCAGACCCGGTTTTCCGGTGATAATTTTCAGATTTTTGGGCAATGTGACGGTAATATATAAATACTATACCCCTCTTTATACTTTTGAGGTAATCAAGGTGGCAGATTTACCTATTGCAGCAGTTGTAAGGATTGCCAAGCAGAGTGGAGCAGAGCGTGTCGGAAGCGACGCCGCTGCTGCTCTCGTTGCAAAGTCAGAAGACTACATTGCTGAACTTGTGAAGGAAGCAAACAAGCTCGCAATGCATGCGGGTCGAAAGACCATCAAGGAAGAGGACGTCATACTTGCGGCAAAGTCCATGTGATGTCCTACCCC
>MVQD01000094.1 GCA_002067095.1 Methanoregulaceae archaeon PtaB.Bin056 | reverse complement strand
GGCGGCAGAGGCCCTCCAGAAGAAACATGCTGATCTTGAGGCTGCCTACGAGGAGATCACCGCGACCCAGGAGGAACTTCAGGCAAACTACGACGAGCTTGCGAGGAGCCAGCAGGCGCTCCAGGAGAGCGAGGAGCGCTACCGGGAGTTCTTCGCCACTTCGCGGGACTCGGTCTTCATCACCACGCCCGAAGGGAAATGGGTCGATTTCAATGATGCGTCCCTTGAGATGTTCGGTTACCCGACACGGGATGAACTGATGGCGCTCCCGGTCCCGCAGCTCTACGCAGATCCTCTGGAGAGGGATGAGTTTCTCGCAGTCATTGCGAAGGAGGGCTTTGTCAAGGAGCACCCCATAAGGTTGAGGAGGAAGAACGGCATCGTTATCGATACCCTTATTACCGCAGTTCCTATCCGTGACCAGAACAACACCATCAGGGCGTTCATGGGTACCATCAGGGACGTGACATTCCAGAAAGCAGCGGAGAAGGCACTCCGCGAGAGCGAAGATATGTTCCGCCATATATCGGGGCTCATCACGGACTTTGCCTATTCCTGCAGGAAATCCCCGGGAGGAACATTCCGCATAGACTGGCTGACGGGGGCGGTAGAAGCGATTACGGGGTATACTCCGGCTGAGATCCACGCCCTGACCTGCTGGCGCCCCCTGGTCATCGAGGAGGATATTCCCATTTTTGATCGGGAAGTGATCGGTCTGCTGCCGGGAGAATCTTCCAGGGCAGAGATCCGGATTCGCCGGAGAGATGGAAAGGTTGTCTGGCTCGCATCATTTGCCGAATGTATGATTGATCGGGAAGATCCAACTTTTTACCGCCTTTATGGCGGGTGTCGGGACATCAGTGCCCGCAAGGAGGCAGACCAGAGGCAGAAGGACCTCATATCCGAACTCGAGCAGAAGAACGCCGAACTCGAGCGGTTCACCTACACGGTTTCCCATGATCTCAAGAGCCCTCTCATCACCATCCGGGGCTTTGCCGGGCTGCTGGAGGAGGACGTGGAGAGGGGGGACCTCACCCGCACCCGCGAGGACATCAGCAGGATCATCGCTGCTGCAGACAAGATGCAGCAGCTCCTTGCCGACGTCCTCGAACTCTCCCGGATCGGCCGGATCGTTGCACCGCCGGAGGAGACCTCCTTTGGGCTGATTACAAAGGAAGCGGTCGATCTCCTGTCAGGGCCGCTTGCCGAACGGGGGGTCAGGGTTGAGATCGAGCCCGACCTCCCTGTCGTCAGGGTGGACCATCCCCGCATCCGCGAGGTGATGGCAAACCTCATAGAGAACTCGGTGAAGTACATGGGCGACCAGCCGGACCCGGTCATCCGGATCGGGGTTGACCGGAGCGGGAAGGAACCGGTCTTCTTCGTGCAGGACAACGGAATAGGAATCGACCCGAAGTACCTGGAACGGATCTTCAACATCTTCGAGAAACTTGATCCCTCCGCACCGGGCACCGGTGTCGGCCTTGCCATCGTGAAGCGGATCATCGAGGTGCACGGCGGGAGGATCTGGGCTGAATCAGAGGGGGCGGGGAAGGGAACCACCATCTGCTTCACCCTGCCGGGTCCGGGAGATAGGGCACAGTGAGATACCGGCGGGTGCGGGGAGCGACATTGACCAGGATCAACGGTTCTTCGCCCAAGGTGACGCACATACCTTTTTTTACTGTTATGCATAGTGTTCATTCACCGTGAAACTCCAGGCAAGGGTGATAGTCCTCTTTCTGTGCATCGCACTCCTTGTTCTCGTAGTTATCGGCGGGGTGCTCCCGTCGTCCCTGCATAAGCAGAACCTCAATACGGTCGCGAAGAACACCATCGACCAGCTCACGCACGTCGATTTCGCCCTCTCCAATTTCATCGGGAGCGTGAAATACGATGTCCACGAACTCTCCATCAACGAGGAGGTGAGGATTCATGACGCCTCCTCCTTCACGAATTTCCTGAATGCAACGGAAGAGACCTTCCAGTATACCATTGGCCCGGAGGAACAGGAGATCATCGACACCTTCCGTGATTACCAGGTGACTCACCCATACGTCAGTTCGGTCTATATGGGAAGGGAGAACGGGGCGTTTGTCCGTGCGTTTCCGCGGGCCAGGCCAACCGCGTACGATCCCCGTGAACGCCCCTGGTATATCCTGGCAAAAGAACATCCCGGGGCTGTCATGGTGACGGATCCATACCAGGCGGTCACCACGCCGGACGTCAACATAGGGATTGTGAACGCGCTCCTTGATGAGAACGGGACTTTCTACGGGGTTGTCGGGGCCGATATCACTCTCGTGAACCTCACGAATTACATCTCAAGTTTCAACGTGGGAAACGACGGCGAGATGATCCTCACCGATAAGAATGGAATGATACTCGCGTCACGAAATACGTCCCTTCTCTTCGGGAATATCAGCGAGATCCTCAAAGACCAGACCCCGGCATTTCTCGCCACGCATGAGGGGGTGCTTGTCCTCGACGGGTCTTACCTTATGTACTACACCTCGCCGGAACTTGGATGGAAGATAGGTGCATTCGTCCCATTCACCAGCCTTGAACGGGAGATAAACAACTCGATCGCGGGAATCCTCATCTTTGTTCTCCTGGCGCTTGTCCTGCTCAGCGCGATCACCATCCTTGTCCTCAACCACACGGTCATCCGCCCGCTCGTGAACCTGACGGAAGTGAGCAGGAAGATAACCGAGACGGGAGACCTCAACCAGGAGATCGATACGGGGGGTGCCGGCGAGATTGGGAGCCTTGCCCGTTCGTTCGAGGCGATGGTCAGAAAGATCCGCGACGAGGCGGAGGGGCGGCAGAGGGCGCATGAAGAGCTGGAGGCATACCGCGACCACCTCGAGGATATCGTCAATGAGAGGACCCGCGAACTTGCCCAGGCAAAAGAGGCCGCAGAATCCGCCGACAGGCTCAAGTCTGTGTTCCTTGCCACCATGTCACACGAGCTCCGCACCCCGCTCAACTCCATCATCGGGTTCTCAGGCATCCTCCTCCAGGAGCTCGCCGGGCCATTGAACGAGGAGCAGAAGAAGCAGCTCGGGATGGTCTCCGAGAGTGCCGAACACCTGCTTGCGCTGATCAACGATGTGCTCGATATATCGAAGATCGAGGCCGGCCAGCTCAAGATCGCAAGCGAACCCTTTGACCTCCGGCCCGTACTCGATAAGGTCGCACGGACTGTAAGACCCATGGCCGAAGCAAAACACCTTGGGCTGCATTTGGATATTGCCCCTGACGTGGGGACCGTGGTGGCGGACACCCGCCGGGTCGAGCAGGTTCTCCTCAACCTGCTCTCCAATGCCATCAAGTTCACGGAGAGGGGTCATATCAGGATACGCGCGTCACGCCGGGAGAAAGAGGTGTGTGTCAGCGTCACGGACACGGGTATCGGGATCTCACGCGAGAACCAGGACAAGCTCTTCCGGCCGTTCACCCAGATCGAGACCGGCATCTCACGCCAATACGAAGGGACGGGGCTCGGACTCTCGATCTCAAAGAGACTTGTCACCCTTATGGGAGGAACTATCTGGGTCGAGAGTGAACCGGGCAGGGGAAGCACGTTCAGTTTCACCATTCCTACAGAGAGGACTGCATGATGAAGAGGAAAATTCTCTATATCGAGGACAATGACCAGAACTTCTATTTGGTAAGCTATATCCTGGGAGTGCAGGGCCACCAGGTGATCAGGGCGCGGGACGGCAGGGAGGGCATCGATCTCGCTACCACCGAAAGGCCGGACCTCATCCTGCTCGACATCCAGCTTCCCGTCATGGACGGGTATGCGACCGCCCGGGAGCTCCGGCGCATCCCCGGCGTGGCCTCAACCCCCATCGTCGCGCTCACCTCCTACGCGATGGCCGGAGACCGGGAGAAAGCGCTTGAATCGGGGTGCACGGGGTACATCGAGAAGCCAATCAACCCCAGGACTTTCACTGAGCAGATCGGGCAATATCTGCCCAGTGGCAATACCGCAGGAGGGGGAGGATGACGCGTGTCCTGATTGCGGACGATAACCAGAGAAACCTCTACCTCCTGGAGTCCATCATGAAAGGGAACGGCTTCGAGGTGGTATCTGCACATAACGGCGCCGAGGCACTTGCTGCCGCAAAAAGAGACCCGCCGGATATCATCATCACCGATATCCTTATGCCTGTAATGGACGGGTTTGAGCTTTGCCGAAAGTGGAAGGCAGACCCAGCACTCAACCAGATCCCATTCATCTTCTACACCGCAACCTACACAGACCCAAAGGACGAGCAGTTCGCCCGGAGCCTCGGAGCCGAGCGGTTCATTGTCAAACCCCAGAAACCTGACGTCCTTGTGACGGAATTGAGACAGGTGCTCGAGGAGTCACGAACATTGAGGGGGAGGGGGCAAGCCAGGCCGCAGGCAGACGAGAAGGAGATCCTGCAGGAGTACAGCGAAGTGCTGTTCCGGAAGCTTGAGAAGAAGGTGGCGCAGCTCGAGGCAGAGATCGCCGAGCGGAAAGCACTGGAAGAGCAGCGGGAGGCGGTAATAAAGGAGCTGGAACATAAGAATATCGAACTTGAGCGCTTCACATACACCGTCTCGCATGACCTGAAAAGCCCCCTCATCACCATCCAGGGGTTTGCCGGGTTGCTGAGGGAGGACGCACAGAAAGGGGACCTGGTACGACTCCAGGAGGATATCGGGCGGATCACGAAGGCTGCCGAGAAGATGCAGGAGCTTTTGACCGATCTCTTCAACCTCTCCCGCATCGGCCGGATAGGAAGCCCATACGAGGATGTTTCCCTTGGCACGATTGCTCGGGAGGCAGTCCATTTCCTCTCCGGGCCCCTCTCACAGAAGAGAATCGCGGTCGAGATCGAGCCGGATCTCCCTACAGTCCATGTCGATCACGCACGTATCCGCGAGGTGTACACCAACCTGATCGAGAACTCGATAAAATTTATGCACGAGCAGGAATTTCCAAAGATTTGGATCGGAATGCGGAGAGAAGGGGATGAACCTGTTTTTTTTGTGCGGGACACCGGGATGGGGATCGAGCCGCGCTATCTCTTGAAGGTCTTCGGCCTATTCGAGAAGATGGATGGGAGAACGGAAGGCACCGGTGTCGGACTTGCCATCGTGAAGCGGATCATCGAGGTGCACGGCGGGAGGATCTGGGCTGAATCAGAGGGGGCGGGGAAGGGAACCACCATCTGCTTCACCCTGCCGCAAAAATCGGTCGAGGAACTGGTAAAGAATAAAAAGGTGAACAGGTAACTGTCTTCCATGGCAGAACTCCCAGGGGAACCCCTTCATATCCTGCTCGTCGAGGATAACGAGGCGCATGCCGAACTTGTGATCAGGGGCATGCGGGACCAGCAGGTGGCAAACAGGATTCACCACGTGATCGACGGCGAGCAGGCACTTGACTACCTCTTTGGCCGGGGAGCATTTGCCGATATGAAGAAGAACCCATGTCCAAACCTCATTCTTCTCGACCTCCGCCTGCCGAAGATCGACGGGCTCGAAGTACTCAAGATCATAAAGACGACCCCCAAACTTCTCAGGATACCGGTCGTCGTCCTCACCAGTTCTGATGCCGAGAGCGATATTGCACGCTCGTATGACTACCACGCGAACAGTTACGTGGTAAAGCCATTGGAATTCAAGAAATTCACCCAGCTGATGAAGGATCTCGGGTTCTACTGGCTGGGATGGAATACCATGCCGATCAAGGACTGAGCCCGGCATTATGAGGAAGATCGTCCCGGTAAATCCCTCAACAAAGAGGAAAAAACCTTACCCCATTCTTCTCATTGAACCCGACACGGCGTATGCAGACCAGATCGTCCGGAGTTTTTCCAGGCGGAAAAAGACATTCAAGCTGACGTGTGCCCGCACCCTGAAAGAAGCCCGGGAAGTGCTCGGCACTACCACCCCTGCACTTATCTTCTCGGCCCTGGAACTTCCTGACGGGCGTGGTATCGATATCCTGCCAAAAAAAGACGGGCACGCAACCCTCCCGCTGGTGATCCTGGCCGACCACGGAGACCAGAAAGATGCACTGGCCCTGCTGAAATCAGGCGCATTGGACTACGTCGTAAAATCTGATACGAGCCTCCAGGGGTTGCCATTCATTGCCGAGCGCACCCTGGCGGGATGGGACAACCTCGTGAAGCGGGTGGCAGCCGAAAAGGCAGCCGTGGAAACCCATGAACAATTCCAGGTCCTTGTCGAGAATATTCCAGCGGGGGTCGCCTATTATGATCTCAAAGGAAACACCCTGTTTTACAACAAGGCTGCGGCGGAAGCGATGGGTGGCCGCCCCGAAGATTTCGTGGGGAAATCGATTTACGAGCTCTTTGACCGACCTCTTGCCGATACGATCTTCCAGAGGATTCAGGCAACAAAGAGATCTCCGGAAAAATCAGGGGTATATGAAGACCGGGTCACTCTTCCCACCGGGGTCAAGTGGTTTCTCTCGCTCTACTCGCCTGTCAGAAATCAAAGAGGCGCCATCACCGGCGTTCAGATAATCTCAACCGACGTCACCGGGTCGAAACAGGCCGAGGAGGAAGCGGCCCAGTTCCGAAAACGCCTGACAGATATCCTCGATTTCCTCCCCGATGCGACCTTTGCAATCGACGCGGAGGGAAGAGTCATCGCATGGAACAGGGCAATCGAGGCGATGACCGGCGTCCCTGCGGAACAGATTGTCGGGAGAGGTGATTACGAATACAGCATCCCGTTTTACGGGGAGCGGCGGCCAATCCTGATCGACCTTGTCTTAAAAAGCAGGGATGATATCGAGCAGAAATACCTGTACATCCAGCGGGATGGGGAGAAGATCACTTCAGAGACTTTTATCCCTGATATTTTCGGGGGTAGAGGCGCCCACCTCTGGGGCACCGCGTCCCCGCTCTACGATATGCACGGGAATCTGGCAGGCGCAGTCGAGGTCATACGGGACATCAGTGACCGCAAAGAGAGCGAGAGGGCTCTCCTCAGGAGCGAGAAGCTGCTGAAGCAGACCCAGCAGATGACGCACATCGGCGGATGGGAATACGATATCCCCTCCCAGACGATCACGTGGACAGATGAGGTCTATCGCATATACGAAGTACCGGATGAGTTTGACCCCAATAATATCCAGGATGACCTGGCATTTTATTCCCCTGAAGATCGCGCGATTCTTGAGGACGCGTTCCGCCGGGCAGTTGAGGAAGGAATACCATATGATCTCGAACTGAAATTTGTGAGTGGGAAAGGGGTAAAAAAATGGGTAAAAACAATCGCACAGGCAGAATGCGTTGACGGAAATCCTGTCCGGCTGTTTGGATACATCATCGACATCACGGAACGGAAAGAGAAAGAGATCAGGATTAATAGTCTCCTCGAGTCTGTGAGGAACGAAAAAGAGCGGCTCATGGCCCTTCTGAACAGTATCACCAACGAGGTCTGGTTCGCAGACCTGGATCACCGGTTCATTCTCGCAAACCCTCGAGCCAAGGAAGAATTTCAACTCGGCGAGAGCGATACCCCTATCGTCGACGAGCTTGCAAGGAGCCTTGAAGTACTCCGACCGGATGGCACGCCCCGACCTGTCGAAGATGCCCCGCCATTGCGTGCTCTCTCAGGCGAAGTGATCAGGAACATGGAGGAGATCATCCGGACACCCATGACCGGGGAACTCCGTTACCGCCAGGTCAGCTCCACGCCTGTACGGGATTCGAGCGGTGCGATCATCGGGTCGGTATCTGTAGTCCGGGATATCACCGACCTGAAAAGGGC
>MVQD01000093.1 GCA_002067095.1 Methanoregulaceae archaeon PtaB.Bin056 | reverse complement strand
GGGTCATCCTCGGGGATACCCGCCTCCACCTTGCCCACCAGGTCTGCGCCCACATCGGCGGCCTTGGTAAAGATCCCTCCACCCACACGGGCGAACAGTGCAATGGAACTGGCACCAAGCGAGAACCCTGAAAGTATGTTGATGATCTCGGGGAGCCCAAGGGTGGTGAACGTGTTCAGGGTTAAAAAGAGGAGCGAAAGTCCCATAAGGCCAAGGCCGACCACGGTGAGCCCCATGACCGTCCCGCTCGCATACGATACCCGGAAGGCTTTTGCCATTCCTTCACGCGCGGCGTTGGTGGTCCGGACGTTGGCCATCGTGGCCGCGGTCATGCCCACGAACCCCGCGGTTGCGGAGAGCACCGCGCCTATGATGAATGCCACAGAAGTGAGGGGGTGAATGCCCGGTGCGAGGAAAAGCACGATTGCAAGTACCACTACGAAGACTGCAATCGCCTTGTACTGGCTCTTGAGGTACACCATTGCCCCTAGCCGGATTGCACCGGCGATTTTCTGCATCAGTTCAGTCCCTGTGCCCTCCCGCTTCATGAGCATGAAGGAGTACCCGGCAAATACCAGGCCCAGCAGGGCACAGACGGGAACAATGAAGAACATATCCATACCTGTAAAACCTCCGGAGAATATCCGATTCTCCACGCATACCAGATGATTTATCTGAGATAAATCGACCCTGGCACATAAAAAACTACACGGAACCGATTTGATCTCCTCCTCCCATTCCCATAGACCCCGGGCTGGACAATCCCTCCAGGAGCGCCGGATGCAGAACCTTTCGTCGAGTACGAAGAGAAGAAAAGCGATACTCCTATGCGAAATGGCCAAAAAGAGCCGTCTTCAGGTAAAGTCAAGAACCCGCGTGTTCAGGGTCTGGAGATCGAGAAGCACCGCCCGGCCCGGCGTGGGCGTGATATTCATCTGCTTCTGGAAGGCCGTCTGGCCCTGCCACGTGCCCGAGTTCACACACAGCACCCCGCGGTAATCGGTGATCCCCATGATATGCACGTGGCCGGTATGCAACACCTCGGGAATGGGGTCGATGATCAGGTCGTCCTCTTTCCCTGCAGCAATCGGGGTCCTTTTTCCGTACGTGGGGGCAAGGTGCCGCCTCTGCAGCATTCCCACCATCATCGGGGCGGCGTTCTCGTAGGAGGCGCCGGGAATGAGGCTGATGAAGTCGTCGATTGATCGCCCATGGTACATCTGCACCCTCACCCCCTGGAGACTGACGAGCGCGGGGTTCTCCACCATGATGCAGTTTGAGGGGAAATTCGCGGTAAACTCGGAGGGTATGGCGGGCTGTGGCTCCGCCGCCCTGACCACATCGTGGTTGCCCGGCGAGATGATGATCTTCATGCGGGAGGGAAGGTCCCGGAGCATCGACCCGAAGACCTCGTACTGCTCGTAGATGTTCGTGATGGTCAGCTCCTGTTCCTGGTTGGGGTAGACCCCAATCCCGTCCACGAGGTCCCCGGCAATGAGGAGGTAGGAGGAGTCCGAGTCAGAGAGCCAGTCTGCAAAGCGGTTCCAGGCCTCTTCGAGGAATGTGTCACTGCCGACATGGACATCGGAGATCAGCACGGCGGACCCGGGAGTCTCGCTCCTGAAGGGGGCATGGGAAAGGGGGATCTCGGGCCTGAAGAGCTGCTCGGCAAAGAAGAGGCGGCCGTCTCCCGAGAGCGTACCCCTCACCCCTACGACCTCGTCGGGGACGAGTGTCTCAGCTTCCTGGAACTGGGGGCGCTCCTTGTGAAACAGGACTGATATCGAGGCGGACGAATCCTCGATCTCCACGATGCGGTGGCCGTTCGTGGTCGCCTTGGTGTCCACGACGAGCCCCATGATGGAGCAGGCCTCCTGGCGGTACCGAGAGCCTTTCTTGAGCGCCTCGATGGGCATGGGTGCAGCTCTCGGCCGGATATATTCGCCAAGCCGCTGGTACCTGTCGCGGAAGTAATGGCAGTAGTCAGTGATGTGCGAGATGCTCTTTGTTGTCCCTGCTGCTCCCCGGATCACCTCGCATGAAGGGTCCGAAAGGAACCTGGCACCGTCACGGTCCTGGTGAAGGCCGGGGATGTGCTGCACTGACACGACGACTGTGTCGCCGGGAACGCTTGCGATGATCTGGTCGATGAGGCCCGGGTCATCCTTCTCGGAGAGGTAGCGGACCACCTCGGGGTGCACCTGCATCTTGGTCGCGAGGAACCGCTGCACTATGGTGGCCGCATCGAGCATTGCATCTATATCGACGGGCCCGGATATAGGATTTTCACTCTCACCTGCTGGTGCGTGCGCAGTGAAGGCCCTGGTAGTGCGTTCAGGCAGGATCCGCACCGGGGCGCAGGGTGCACCCGTGCAATCCCTTATTATGCACCGGAGGAAATATTCAAAGTCCAACAATGACGCGTGCAAAGCCCGAAGAGAGCAAGCCAGGGCTATGGGAACAATTTAAAACTAGCAGGAATCCCTGGGTAGGACTCGCAAGGGAGCTTGCGTGGGTCGCCGCGGTTGTGGGCGGAATCGCACTGGCCCTCTTCCTTGTCTCAGGGACGTGGCCCGCGGTCGTGACAATCGAGTCAGAGAGCATGGTCCCGCACATGCAGGTGGGCGACCTGGTCTTCGTGGTCAGCGCCGACAGGTTTGGCGACCTAAAGAGCTGGGCCGCCGGGAAGGAACAGGGGTACCAAAAATACGGCGATTACGGCGATGTTCTCATTTACCGGCCGAACGATGCGCCCAACCCCCCGGTCTACATCCCGTTCCTGACGAAGGGAGTCCATCCCATCATCCACAGGGCCATGGACCGCATCGATGCCGGGGAGAACATCCCCAAGTATTTCAACCTCTACCGCGGCCAGGCGACGCCGGTCCGGTACCTCCCGGCCACAATCCAGAACAACAGCCTTGTCCTGCTGGATGGAACCGTGGTCACACCGGAAAATGCCGACCCTGAAAACGGATACCTTGTGGAGACCCCTCTGTTTACCCCACATCCCGGCTACATCACGAAAGGGGATAACAACCTCGTCAGTGACCAGGGAGGCTACCTCTCCTCGGTACAGGGCGAGGTCATTCTGCCCGTAAAAGACGAATGGATCGTCGGGAAGGCACTCTTCTCCATCCCCCTCATCGGGTACCTCCCCCTGAACATCGTGCCGGTCGCACTCGTCCTCATCGCACTCATGCTGGTCTGGGAATACTATGCGGGCAGGAAGGAGAGGGAGCGCAGCGAGGGAAAGGTACGCCAGAAGGGAAAGAGACAGAAGTGATATGGCAAGACGATGAACATTCGCGTTGTCCTCTCCGATGCGGTCGCCGGCCACCGGCTCTCTGAAAAGGAAGCGGAATTTCTCCTCTCCGCAAGGGGAAGGGCAGTCTTCGAGGTGTGCAGTGCCGCAGACCAGGTGAGGGAGGAGAGGGCGGGGCCGGTGGTCACCTACGTCCGAAACCAGAACCTGCACCTCTCCAATATCTGCAAGAACCTCTGCGGCTTCTGTGCGTTTGGGAGGAAAGCCACGGACCCGGGTGCATTCTGCGACGACCGGGACACCGTCAGGCAGAAGGTGAGGCTTGCCCTCGGCCGAAAGGTCAGCGAGATATGCCTCCTCTCAGGTGTAAACCCCGAGTTCGACGCGGCGCGCTACCTTGAAATCCTCTCCTGGGTCCGGGAGGATGCGCCCGGAATACATATCCATGCGTTCTCTCCTGACGAGGTGAGCCATGCTGCCGCCCGGTCCGGCCTCACTACGAGGGAGGTCCTGGAGGCAATGAAGCGGGCAGGTCTCGGCTCACTCCAGGGGACCGCCGCGGAAATCCTGGTGGACAGTGTGAGAGAGGTCATCTGCCCGGCCAAGGTGCCAACAGGCGAGTGGGTGAGGATTATCCGGGAGGCCCACGGCCTTGGCATCCCCACCACTGCAACCATCATGTACGGCTCATGCGAGACCCCTGCAGACAGGGTTGCCCACCTCTCAATCCTGCGGGAAATCCAGGACGAGACAAGAGGGTTTACGGAACTCGTGCCGCTTTCGTACCTCCACCAGAACACCCGCCTCTTCCTGGAGGGACGCGCTCCAGCGGGTGCGACAGGGAGGGAGGACCTCCTCCTCACCGCGGTCTCCCGCCTCTTTTTGGACAATTTCAGGAACATCCAGGTCTCTTGGGGGAAACTGGGAACAAAACTTGGCCAGATGGCCCTCCTCTCGGGAGCAAACGACCTCGCGGGGACCATGTTCTCTGACGACGTGTCGGGCGATGCGGGCGCGTCTGGAGCGGAGTATCTTGACCCTGGCGAGATGGAACGGATGGTTGCTGATATCGGGAGGGTGCTTCGGCGCAGGCTCACCGACTACAGCCTGGCAGACGATCAGTCCCCGACCCAGGAATAGAAGGTCCCGCGCTCCTCCCTCTTCGTCTTCAAACGCGGGTCCCTGGAGAGCGTTCTCAAGAGTTTTCCCACCTCCTGGCGGTGCAGCCCCGTTGCCTGTACGATGTCTTCGACCGTGCAGGGGCGCCTCTGGATCATCTCCACCACTGCGGATGCCGGGTCTGCGGGAGCACGCACTCGGGGGCCATGAGTGGCTGCGGGATGAATGGATTCCGCACCTGGGAGACCGAGGCTCCGGGCAGCATCCTGAAGTTCCTGCGGGCTCGCCGGGCGGACCCATGGCTCCGTCCCGGGGCGGTCAAGGGTGTTCAACTGGACCCTGTCAGGGTGGATCCTCCTTATCTCGTCTCCAAGGGCACTGAGGTGATCCCGGTCCATGTTGATGCCCGGGATGAGGAAGACCTCAAGCCAGATCTCTCCTGAGTAAATCCTCCGGAAGTTCCGGAGTCCTCCTATGATCTTTTTGATGGTGAGACCAGGTGCTGGGCGGTGAATCTTCTGGAATGTCTCCTCATCAACGGTACAGAGGGTGGGGAGTACCACATCCGCAGGAAGGAGCTCCTGCTGTACTTCCCTGTCCCAGAGGAGGCTTCCGTTGGTGAGGACTGCCAGGGGATACGCGGGGAAGTTGGTCTTGATGAAACTGATCACCCTCCCGAGGGAGAGCGAGATCGTTGGTTCCCCTGACCCCGAGAGGGTGAGGTAATCAAGGGACGGTTCCCCAGAAAAAAAACGCATGAGCTCCTCCTCCACTTCAGATGGAGGGAAAAAGTCCTGCCGTGTGATGGTCTTGTTGGTGGTGCTCCCCACCTCGCAGTACACGCAGTCAAAGGAACAGACCTTGTAGGCAACGAGGTCTACCCCAAGAGATCGTCCCAGGCGGCGGGACGAGACCGGCCCGAATAGGTGGGTGTATCCCATTGGTATACTACTTCATGCCCGGTGTTTCTTTAATTGTTGGATGGTCACACCCGGTCGGAAACTACCATTGTTTGATAAAATAACAATGTCCAATAGTTTTCCCACCAGGATAATTCCCTCTCGATGAAAGAAAATCGCAGAGCGCAGTATCAGATAATCGGGGTCATTCACTCCGCTTCACCGATCAGAAGCAAACCCCAATCCCCAATTATATATGCTCATATGAGTAAAAATATATTATCATGATGGTATGTGTCACCTCAAAAGGCCCGGGGCCAGATGACCTCGCGGAAGAAAGGTTCGGAAGATCGCCCTATTTCCTCTTCAGGGATACCGAAGGGGGAGAGTGGAGTTCGGTTGCAAACGAGTTCGCTGACGCCGCAGGCGGGGTGGGACCAAGAGCTGCCCAGGTGCTGATTGACAGGGGGGCGCGTGTGCTGATCACCGGGAACGTCGGGGGAAACGCCCTTGCGGTCATACAGGCAGCAGGGATAGAGATTTACATGTACAGGGAGAGCGGCACAGCCGGTGACGCTTTCCAGAAATTCACCGCGGGCCAGCTCAAAAAGTTCGCATAAGGATATCATGAGACTGGTGGTGGCCAGCGGCAAAGGGGGGACAGGAAAGACCCTCGTTGCGTCAAACCTGGCAGCGGTCCTCGCCTCAAATAGAGAGGTGGTGCTGGTGGACTGCGACGTGGAGGAGCCGAACGCGCACCTTTTCTTCCCTTCGGAGGAGAAGACACTCCCCGTGTTCACGGATGTCCCCGCATTTGAGAATTCCCGGTGCACTCATTGCGGGAATTGCGCAGGTTCCTGCCAGTTCGGGGCAATTGTGGTCCTCAAGGACCGGTTGCTGTTCTTTCCCCAGATGTGCCACGGGTGCGGGGGCTGCGAACTGGTCTGCCCGGAAGGGGCCGTCACCATGGAGAAGAGACCCATCGGGCACGTGACGTTCTCCACGCCCCGCACCGGGCTTGTCCTCATTACAGGGGTCCTTCATGAACGCGAAATAATGAGCCCACACGTGATCAGGGAGGCGCTCGGGTATGCCTCGGGCCACCCTCTCGTCATCTGCGATGCTCCACCGGGAACTGCATGTCCTGTCGTAGAGACCCTCGAAGGGGCGGATGCATGCATCTTTGTGACCGAACCTACCCCGTTCGGGCTCCATGACCTGGCGCTCGCCGCAGGCGTGGCGGAAGCCCTCGGTGTGCCTTCGGGGGTGGTGATCAACCGGAGCATGGGAGACGATGGGAGCATTCGCGATCTCTGCCGGGCACGGGACCTCCCGGTCCTCCTTACCATTCCGTTCGACCGCGATATCGCGGAGGCGGCAAACAGCGGACAACTGTTGACAGACATGATGCCAGGCATGAAAGAGCAGTTTTTGGATCTCTTCAGGAGGGCCTCTGAGCTTTTGGGAGTGAGATGATGCTTCAGGTAGGAGTACTCTCTGGGAAGGGGGGCACCGGCAAGACCGTGGTGACTGCCGCACTGGCAGATATCCTGCCCGGAAGGCTGGCCTTTGCAGACTGCGACGTGGAGGCCGCAAACCTCGCGCTTCTCCTCTCGCCAAGGGAGAAAGGGAGGATCCCGTTCTATGGCATGAAGAAGGCAGGGATACGGGAAGAGGCGTGCGTGTCCTGCGGCCTTTGCAGGGCTGCGTGCCGATTCAATGCGATATGCCAGGACAGGGGAGGGGCATACAGAGTGGACCCGGTCCGGTGTGAGGGGTGTGCCGTGTGCAGGGATGTATGCCCCGAGAGGGCCATCTCCCTCGAAGAACACCAGGACGGAGAGATCCTGCTTGCGGACACGGATCGGGGCCCGCTCGTCTATGCGGAGCTTCGCCCCGGCTCCGGGAACTCCGGGCTCCTGGTCCACGAGGTGAAGAAGGCTGCCCGGAAAGAGGCGGAGGGGCGCGACCTCCTGCTCATCGATGGGCCCCCCGGTATCGGATGCCCGGTCATCTCCACGCTGAGTGGCATCTCTGCGGCAGTCATGGTCACAGAGCCTGGAATCGCCGCGTTGCACGACCTTCGCAGGCTTGTGACGGTCTCATCGGGGTTCTCGCTCTCCCACTGGGTGGTGATCAACAGGGCGGACCTCCATCCCGGCTATACGCAAGAGATCGAATTGTTCTGTCGGGAGGAAGGTATTCCGGTGATTGGCCGGATTCCATTCGACCCTGAGGTGATACGCGCGGTAAGGGACGGTATCCCCATGACCCGGAGAGATAGCCCGGCATCGAGAGAGATGGCAGCTATCGGGAAACGGCTTGCAGAAGGTCTTTCATATGTGCCCTGATGACCGCAGCGGAAACCCCCACAGGGGGAGGCCGAGAATCCGGAGAAAATTCGGAAAGAGGATTGCAGGGAGATGCTTTGAACCATGCAGCTTCATGGGGGGTCCGGTCGAGGAGGTAATATTGCGCCAGGACGAACTCGAGATCCTGCGCCTGATCGACATCGAAGGGTTCTCCCAGGAGGATGCAGCGCTGGTGATGGGGATCTCGCGGAGGACCCTCTGGAGAGACCTGCAGGATACGAGGAGAAAATGCGCGGAGGCATTGATTTACGGCAAGAAGATAACCCTGGACATGTGTGCCGGGAATGGGAAAGGATGGTGCAGGAGGCAGGGGAAAGGGGTGGAGGGAGGAGAATCCCGGGATGAAGGAGACGAATGATGTTCAGGAGAGGAGGTCGAGTGCATCCTTTCCCGTCATTCCGACTGTGACACCCAGTCTTTTCGCCCCTTCGTTGGCCTCCTTCACCACGCCTGCCAGCAGGTCGGCGATTGTCGAGACAGATGAACCGACCGAAGGCCTGACTCGTGCGGCGGGATAGCCGAACTTCTCAAGCGCTGCGACGTCGATTGCACCGCAGCCCACAAGTCCTTTTGATGCCGCGACCCCGACCAGGTTGACGGGGCCGAGTGGGATTACAAACCCTCTCCCTTCAGAGTTCAGGAGCGCAACTTTCACTTCCTTCATGCATTGGGATCTCTCGTGCCAGGATGATGAATGCCGTGGTGTGGGGTTTTATATTGATGACGCCACCACTCTGTCAGAGGACCCATGTCAACAGGTAGCACGGTAGCGCCGGCACCCCTCACGGACAGAACCCTTCACGTGTTGCTCGGCGACGTCCAGGAGGGGCACAGGCTCACCCCGGATGAGGCGGCAGCCCTCCTGAAGGTGAGGGGAAGGGATGTCTGGCGGGTTGCGAATGCCGCGGATGAACAGAGGGAACGCGTGGTGGGGGATGCTGTCACCTATGTCCGCAACCAGAACATAAACGTCACCAATATCTGCATCAACTCCTGCGGCTTCTGCGGTTTCTCCCGGAAACCCGGTGACAGGGACGCATATCACTTCCCTGCCCGGGTGGTGAGGGAGAAGGCAGCCCTTGCGCGCGCGAGGGGTGTGACCGAGATCTGCACGGTTTCAGGCCTCCATCCCGACTTTGATGCAGGGTCGTACCTGGAGATTCTCACCAGCATACGTGAAGGCGCGCCCGGAGTGCACATCCATGCGAGCAACCCTATGGAGGTCGCGTATGGGGCGGAAAAGAGCGGCATCACCACGCTCGAGATGCTCGGGCTTATGAAGGAGGCGGGGCTTGGATCCCTCTGCGGGACCGCGGCCGAGATCCTGGTTGACGGGGTCAGGGATGTTATCTGTCCGGGGAAGGTCTCGACCGCTGAATGGGTGCGGATAATCAGGGAGGCCCATTCGCTCGGCATCCCCTCGACGGCGACCATCATGTACGGCCACTGCGAGACCGCGGAGGACCAGGCACGACACCTTGAGATCATCAGGGGGATCCAGGACGAGACAAAAGGGTTCACCGAGTTTGTCCCCCTCAGTTTCATCCACCGGGAGACTCCGCTCTTTCGTAAAGGACTGGCTCGTGCAGGGGCGACGGGAAGAGAAGACCTGCTGATGACCGCCGTTTCGCGGCTTTTCCTGGATAATATCCCCCATATCCAGGTCTCCTGGGTCAAATTGGGGCTCAAGATGGCACAGATCTGCCTAGCCTCCGGGGGAGACGACCTCGGCGGGACGATGTTCGAGGAGAGCATATCAAAAGGTGCCGGGGCCACGAACACCGACTACCTGGACCCCGAGGAGATGCGCCGCATGGCAGAGGATATAGGCCGGACGCTCCGGCAGAGGACCACTCTCTATACCACTCCAGGACAGACCTGATCAGTGGTCCCCGGTCTATTTCTGCGCAGAACGTCTCAAACCCCGGGACGATTCCGCATACGACCTCTCTCCACCCCCAAGGGAGAGTATGCGCTCGTCGCGGGCCCCCTCTTCAGCCAAAATATGCCGTTTATCAAGATCCCTGCCCAAGGGACCGATTCCCTGGCATCCGGCCCGCGGACACACGTCTGGATGGTGATCTCCATTGTCCTTTTGAAGGCAGAATTCCGGCCGGAAGCGCGTTTTGCCCCCGGGAAGGAAAAAGCAGGGTTAATCGTGGGGGCTCAGGAGCTGCACGATCTTGTCCCCTATCTCCTGGGCCCGCTTTAAGCCTCTTGCATCTTTTACAACCTCTCCCTCGAGGTAGCCCTTTCCGCGCACCCACCCGAGGTAGGAGAACTCATGTGAGTTGAGGAAGCCCTCGAGGGTCTCGATGGTCCTCGCGCCGCCCTTATTGGCGCAGACGGCCACCGCAACCGCCTTCCGCCCGGCGAGTTTCCTCCTGTGGTAGAGCGAATAACTGCGGTCGATGAAATTTTTCAGGTGGCCGCAGACATCGAAGTAGTAGGTGGGGGACCCGATGACAAGGACTTCGCATTCGAGGACTTTCTCCATGATCTCTCCCCAGTCGTCGTTCTTGACGACGCACCAGTCTTTCTCCTTGCACTTCTCGCACCCGAGGCATGGCTTGATCTCCTTGCCGGCAAGGGAGATGAACTCTGTCTTGATGCCCGCATGCTCACAGCGCTCCAGCACGGCCTTGACCAGCAGGGAGGTGTTGCCATCCTTCCGCATGCTCCCCGAAATACCCAGCACGCTCATGAACTAACAGTTCACCTCCTACGTTTTGATTGTTTTGCTATGAGCAGAAAGACCGAGTATTGATGCGGCTCTGTCGATATGCACCTGCGGATGTGCCGGAAAGGAGAAGAGGTGGGAAGGGCAGTCGCAGTCGCTGCACCCAAAACCCGGGACCGGCCGCCCCGGCATCAGTGATGCAAGTCTGCACTCGAGGCGGTCCTCAGTCTGGATGCAGGAGACACTCTCGAGCGTGAAGGTGTCGGAATCAAGAATGTAATCAATGTGCCACCGCGGCTTTCTGATCCCCCCTTTCGCGCAACGGATATGCCGCGCCACCCTCGCAAGCCCTCCCGGACCGAGCGCAGAGCCTATATAGACATGGAACCCCCCCTGGAACTCGATAAGACCGAGCGCTCCTACACTCTTTGTGCAGGGTGCACTCTCAAAGACAAGGCAGTAGATGCCCCTATGCATACGTGATGTCCAGGAGTTTTTTTGCAGCGAGGATATGCCGACTCCCTCCATGTTCGACCGGGGACCCGTGGCCGGGATAGAGCCCCTCGATCTCCAGCGATGAGAGGCGGTCAAGTGACCTCGCCAGGTCGTCCCTGCTCCCCCCAGGGAAATCGAAACGCCCGAATCCGCCGTCGGTAAAGACAGTATCCCCGGAAAGAAGGGACTTCTCCTCTTCGTGCAGGAGGCAGATGCTCCCCGGGGTATGGCCGGGCGTGTGCAGGACGAGGAGGTCACCGACCCGGTCCCCCTCCTCGAGGAGCCGGTCAGGGGGATGCCGGGGAGCGCTGGCTCCAAAGTGCATCGAGAGGGATATCGCATCGCTTGAGAGGCCGGGAGCATCCAGCCGGTGAATATGGACCGGAGCGTTGCATATCCTTGCAACCTCACGCACGTACGCGATATGGTCGAAGTGGCAGTGTGTGAGCACGATCTCCCTGACCTGCTCCCTGTACCGCTCAATTGCAGTGGGGAGGACCCCTGCGTCCACAAGCACCCCTCCCACGAGATAGGAGTTGCCGAGAAACCCCCCGCCTGGTATCCACCGGACTGGCATGGTAGAATAGTTTAGGTTTGCAGACCAAAATGTCTGTCATGCCTAGCATCATCCGTGAATGCCTTACCGGGCTCCCACCCCGCGTGGAGGCGGTCGCCAGGATGGAGGGAATCAAGCCCCGGGCGGCTGCCCGTTCAGTTGCGAGGGGAAGGCTGGTGATCCCCGCCAACCCGAGGAGGAGTCACCGGCTGTCCGGCATCGGAGAGGGATGCAGGGTGAAGGTCAACGTGAACGTCGGCACATCGGGACAGCGTTGCGACCTGGCACTGGAGGAGGCCAAGGCCCGGGCGGCCCTTCAGAACGGGGCCGACACCCTGATGGATCTCTCGACAGGAGGGGACCTTCCGGCCGTTCGGCGGATGGTCCTCTCGATGGACGCGCCGGTCGGGACCGTCCCGGTCTACGAGGCGGTCCGCAGGGCGGGGAGCGCGGCCGATGTCGATGCCGATCTCCTCTTCTCCGTGATAAGGGACCACTGCCGCGACGGGGTGGACTTCCTCACCCTCCACTGCGGGGTGAACCAGGACGCCCTTGCAGCGCTCCATGCCGACCCCCGGGTGATGCCGGTGGTCTCGCGGGGAGGCGCGTTCCACGTGGCAATGATGGTCCAGCGCGGGGAGGAGAACCCTCTTTACGCAGAGTTTGACTACCTCCTGGAGATCCTTTCCGAGTACGACGTTGTGGCGAGCCTGGGTGACGGGATGCGCCCAGGCTGCATCCAGGACGCCGACAGGCATGCGAAGACCGTTGAATACCTGACCCTCGGCCGGCTGGCGGGCAGGGCCCTGGACGCGGGTGTCCAGCGGATGATCGAGGGGCCAGGACACATCCCCCTGGGCCAGGTGGGGTACAATGTCCAGGTGATCAAGGAGCTCTCAAACGACGCCCCGCTCTACCTCCTCGGCCCGCTTGTCACAGATATCGCGCCAGGCTACGATCACCTGGTCTCTGCGATCGGAGGCGCGGTTGCGGCGATGCACGGCGCCGACTTCCTCTGCATGGTCTCCCCGAGCGAGCACCTTGCCCTCCCGGATGTAAACGACATCGTGGAGGGTACCAGAACAGCAAAGATCGCCGCGCACATCGGGGACATATCCAGGACGAGGGAGGCCTTCAGGCACCCGCGGGAACTCCAGATGGCGAATGCCCGCCGTGACCTCGACTGGGAGACCCAGTTCTCGCTTGCGCTCTTTGGCGATCATGCAAGAAGCATTCATACGCGGGATGGCGAACTTGACACGTGCTCTATGTGCGGGGACCTCTGCGCGGTGAAGATGGTGCGTGAGGTCTTCGAGAAGGAGAAGAATAGGGAGTAGGAGCCAGATCTCTCCTGCAATCCGGGACATCCCGATGCGGGAGTTCCGCAGTCATCCCCCAAAGGGTCGCAATCATCCCGTGGAGCGAGTCCTGCCGCGGGCGAAAGAGGCCCAGGTGCCGATGAGGCCGAGGACAAAGAAGGCCGAGAACGAGAGGTTCACGCTCTCCTGCAGCTGCGGGTAAACCTCCGGGGAGATCTGGACATTCCCAATCACGAGTGAGAAGACCATCATTGCAATGGCAAGGCTGACCATCTGGCCGATTGCCCGCATCGTCGAGACCATCCCTGAAGCGACACCCAGGTGGCGGACCCCCACAGAGCTCATGATTGCATTGGTGTTCGGGGAGGAGAAGAGTCCATACCCGAGGCCAAGGATGACAAGGCCTCCGATGATCACGGAGAGAGGGGTATCCGGGGCGAGGAGCGCAAGGATACCGAGGCCTGCGGTGGAGAGGCCCATTCCTGCGGTTGCGAGGATACGGGGGTCGATTGAGTCCGAGAGGTGGCCTGCGGCAGGGGATACGAGGGTCTGGACCACCGGTTGCGACACGAGGAGGATCCCGGTAGTCTGGGGATCCATGCCGCGGTTGAACTGGAGGTAGAGTGAGAGGAGGAAGCCCACGGCGAAGACCATGGCATAGTTGATCAGGGCGGCGAGGTTAGAGTACAGGAAGACGGGATTCCTGGAGAAAAGGGCGGGGTCGAGGACCGGGTGAGATGAACGATGTTCCCACCACCAGAATAAAGAGAGGAGCAGGAGTCCTGCACCCATCCAGAGGAGGCCCATGAGAGAAGGCAGAAGCGTGAGCCCGTAGATGCACCCGATCAGCATCAGTCCATACAGGACAGAACCGGGGAGATCGAATGCGCGCTCTTCGGCTTCAGCCCACTCCCCACGGACGCGGAGGAGGGTGAGGGCGATGACGGCGAGACCGAGCGGGACGTTCAAAAGAAAGATGCCGGGCCAACCGGCATGCTGCGTCAGGATCCCGCCAAGGAACGGTCCGAGCGAGAGCCCCGCGTAGACTGTGGCAGTCACGATCCCGATTGCCCGCCCGCGCTCCCCGGGAGAGAAGACTGCCGTGATGATGGCGATCGAGGTCGAGAAGACCATGGCCCCGCCGAGGCCCTGGACGATGCGGGCGGCAATGAGGGCATACCCGGCCCAGGAAGCCGCTGCGAAGACAGACCCCGCCACGAAGAGCAGGTTTCCCAGGAGGAAGACCCGTTTTCTCCCATACATATCGGCGATTTTCCCGAACGGGACGATACAGACGGCTGCCGTGAGCATGTACACCGAGGTGACCCACCCCAGGGTAACGGCGTCGAGCCCGAATGCACCCGATATGGCGGGCAGCGCGACGTTCAGGGACGAAACAGTGTAAGGAACGAGGAACGAGGCGAGGGAGGATACTATCAAAAGTGTCCTTCTCTCGCCGGATCCTGCCATGAGAAGAGAGGTTGCGCCATGAGGAGATGAGGATAGTGCCACCGGTGGGGGTGTGATCGGGGATGGGGACCGTCCCCATGCAGGAACCCGGGATACCCGGAAAAAAGGGGGTGTCCTTATTGGAGCTTGAGGATCCTCACTGCGAGCAGGGCTGCATTCTCCCCATTGTCAACGCCGACGCAGGCAACCGGCACACCCTTTGGCATCTGCACGATAGAGAGGATCGCATCGAGCCCCCCCATGACTTTCCCGCTCACCGGGACGCCGATGACCGGTCTCTCTGTCTTCGATGCAATAACCCCCGGCAGGGCTGCGGAGAGACCCGCAATGGCGATATACACTTTGCAGTCGCTTGCTCTGATGTATTCGTCCAGCCTGTCAGGCTCCCTGTGGGCGGAGATGACCCTGGCGTCATAGGTGAGACCGTGTGCGTCGAGGACTGCCGCGGCCTTCTCCACAATGGCCGCATCTGAGGCCGATCCGCTGAGAATCGCTACATCGACCATTGGATTCGCCATCCACACTTATATGCCCGGGTTATAAAAATACTATGGGCTGGTAAGAATGGAAAATGAACCTCTCCTGATGCTGCCGGGCCCCGTACCCATGCCAGAGCGGGTCCGGGCGGCGATGATGCGGCAGGCGATCAACCACCGTGGGAAGGAGTTCTCAGGGGTCTATGCTGACTGCGTGCGTATCTTGAAGACGGCGTTTGGGACCGGAAACGATCTCTTTGTGATCAGCGGGTCCGGCACCGCGGCCATGGAGGCGGCGGTGGGAAACTTCGGCCGGGGGAGGAAGATTGCCTGCCTCGTGAACGGGAAGTTCGGGGAACGCCTCTATAAGATATCGCAGCGCTACGGTGCTGCACAGGAGATCGGGTCAGAGTGGGGGACTCCTCTTGACCTTGGAAAGCTCGAGGAGGCGCTCTCTGCAGGTGCCGAGATGATCACTCTGGTCCACAACGAGACATCGGCGGGGATCAAAAACCCGGCGGAGAAGGTAGGAAAGATAGCCCGCAGGCACGATGCCCTGCTGGTGATGGACGCCATCACCTCTGTCGGGGGAGACGAGGTCAGGGCCGACGCGTGGGGTGCAGACGTCGTCGTCGTCGGCTCGCAGAAGTGCCTCGCCGCCCCCGCCGGACTCTCGGCTATCTCGGTCAGCAGCAGGGCCTGGGAGAGGATGACCGAGCCGCGCCCATTCTACCTCGACCTTGCCGCGTACAGGAAAAGCGCATCGGCAAAACTGATGGAGACCCCCTACACCCCCGCGGTGCCCCTCTTCATGGCACTCCGGGAGGCGTGCCTGATCATGGAGGAGGAGGGGCTTTCGGAACGGATTGCCCGTCACCGGCGGATGGCCGACGCAGTCCGTGCAGCAGCCGGTGCGTGGGGCCTGCCCCTCTTCCCGAAGATCGACGCCGATCACGCGTATTCCAACACAGCAACCGCTATCACGCTCCCGCCGGGGGTGGATGATGCCGGTTTCCGGGGGACTGTGAAGAAGATGGGGATCGAGATCGCCGGAGGCCAGGACCACCTGAAGGGAAAGATATTCCGCATCGGGAGCATGGGCGCCGTGAGCGCCCCCGAGATACTGGCGACCATCGCTGCGGTCCAGTACTCCCTCAAGGCACACGGGTATCCGTTAAAGGGCGATGGCGTGATGGAGGCCGCCGGGGTGCTGGGATGAAGATAGGCGTCGTCGACACCACGTTTGCACGGGTGAACATGGGCAGCATCGCCGTCGACGAATTGAAGAAGCACGCGAGTGTCGGCATCGAGAGGGTCACGGTCCCGGGGATCAAGGA
The DNA here is from genome assembly GCA_002067095.1 of Methanoregulaceae archaeon PtaB.Bin056. GTDB lineage: Archaea > Halobacteriota > Methanomicrobia > Methanomicrobiales > Methanospirillaceae > Methanolinea_A. Next base: position 15,447 of record MVQD01000093.1, on the reverse strand, counting down.
TCTCCCCGTCGCGTGCAAGAAGCTGATAGAGGAGAGGAAGTGCGATATCGTGATGGCACTCGGGATGCCGGGCGGGAAGGAGAAGGATCGCATGTGCGCCCACGAGGCGTCGATGGGCCTGATCACCTGCCAGCTGATGACCAACACTCATATCGTCGAAGTCTTTGTCCACGAGGACGAGGCGAAGGATGACCGGGAGCTCGCGTGGCTTGCCGAGTCGCGCACGAGGGAGCACGCGGAGAACGCGATAAAAATGGTGCTCCACCCGAAAGATCTCACCAGGCAGGCAGGGACCGGCCAGCGGCAGGGGTTCCCGGATGCCGGGCCTGCCCGGTGAGCCGGCTCGGGATATGGTTATGAGCCTGCAGGAAGGAGAATGATTACAGGAGGACATGATGGCAATCAAGCTCGGGTTCGTGGTCTCGGAGTTCAACCGGGACATCACCTACATGATGGAAGTGGAAGGACGGGAGCACGCTGCATTTCTCGGCGCTGAAGTCACGGAATGCACGTATGTGCCTGGGGCATACGACATGCCCCTGGCAATCAAGCGGATGCTGAAGAGAGGGAAGGTCGACGCCGTGGTCACCATCGGGTGCGTCATCGAGGGGGCCACCCAGCACGACGAGATCGTCGTGCAGCACGCGGCGCGGAAGATCATCGACCTCTCGCTTGAGTTCGACAAACCCGTGAGCCTCGGCATCTCGGGCCCCGGTATGACGAGGCTCGAAGCGAACGAGAGGATAGATTACGCCCGCCGTGCGGTCGAGTCGGCAGTCAAGATGGTCCAGCGATCCCAATGAGGGAGCTCTCCCGCAAGGTCGCCGGTATCGCGGCCTCCGCCACTATCGAGATCTCGAACCGTGCGAGGCAGATGGAGAAACAGGGGATTCCGGTGATCAGCCTCTCTATCGGCGAACCCGATTTTGACACCCCCCAGCACATAAAGGATGCCTGCATCGAGGCGCTCAACGCCGGCCAGACCCATTATGCACCGAGCAACGGGATCCCGGAGATCCTGAATGCCGTCTCTCTGAAGATCAACCGGGAGAACGGCTTCTCCTGCACCCCTGATCAGGTGATCGTCACCTGTGGGGCCAAGGACGCGATATATGACGCAATGGAAGCGGTTCTCAATCCAGGCGACGAGGTGATCATCCTTGACCCGGCATGGGTCTCGTACGAGCCATGTGTCCAGATGGCCGGAGGAAAGCCAGTCCACCACACTCTTGACACCAGGACTTTCCAGGTGAGAGACAGCATCCTTGACCGCATCACTCCCCGCACCAAGATGGTGGTGGTCAACTCCCCTTCGAATCCATCCGGTGCAATTCTTGATGACGCATCCATGAAGCTCATCTCGGATATGTGCGTGGACTATGATCTCTTCGCGCTTTCGGACGAGATCTACGAGAAGCTCGTTTATGGGAAGATGCCCCGTTCACTGGCGTCGATCGGGGACATGGCCGAACGTACGATCACGGTCAACGGCTTCTCGAAGGCCTACGCCATGACGGGATGGCGTCTCGGCTACGCGGTTGCCCCTCTCCCCATCATCCGCCAGATGTCGAAGATCCAGCAGCACTCCATCAGCCACCCGACCACCTTTGCCATGTACGGCGGGGTGGCTGCCCTCACCTGTGACCAGTCCTGCGTCGAGGTGATGCGAAAAGAGTTCAACCGGAGGAGGGACTACCTTGTACAGGAGCTTCTCCTGATGGGGTTCGAGGTTGCCCCTGCTGACGGAGCATTTTATGCCTACGTGAAGGTCGAAGGCGATGACATGGAGATAGCCCGCCGGTGGCTCGAGGAGGCGCACGTTGCAGTCACCCCAGGGTCGGCGTTCCACACCCCGGGATGGGAGCGCATCTCCTATGCCACATCCATGGAGAACCTGAGGGAAGCAGTCCTCCGTATCCGGCGCTGCCGGTGAGGAAGCGGAAACCTCCAGAATCCATCATTTTCTGGCTACGAGAATCCTCTTTGTGTGCTCCCGGAATGCCTGAAGTTCCCGGATGGCAGAGGGGATCGCAAGGGACGCTCCTCTCATTGACCTGAAAGGCGTTTCAGTGCGGGGGAGAGGCCCACCCGCGTGAGTTTCTTTCTGGTGAAAGTGATGGCGGAGCGGGGGGGGTTGGAAATCTCCCGGAAGTATTAAAAAAGGGCTATCCGATCTGCCTTTTTCTAATGAATATGGCTCCGCGGCGTTCTCTCGGGCAGGGTTCGCACCTTGGAACGAATGGGCCGGCTCTCCCCCGAACAAGAAAGAGAAACGATTGTCAGTGCGAACGATCCACTCTCTTCCATGGCACCAAACCCTATGGCAATGTCTCTCCGTGAGGCGCCCGGAGTGGCCCCCGTATATTACGGGCTCGTGGATTTCCACCGCCAGGGTGAATGGATGGATAAAGAGACCGCCTCACCTGCCAATATTGCCACCCAGAGAGCAAACCGGAATCCACGCGGCGTCTTCTTCCTTTCCGGGATAGCACGGGAGGCGGAAGCAGGACGGGAAGAGGAGGTCGGGGCGGCGGTGATGAATCCCCAACTCTCCGGCCTCGCAGCAGAGCTCGGCTGCCGGGCGTTCCGCGGTGGTGGGTTACGGCAGGGAGCGAGAGGGTGGTGAAGCGATGCGGGAAGGCATGAGCAATGACCTGCACCACCGCTGGATGGACTGCGCAGTGGCGGAGGCAAGGGCCGGCCTTGCGGAAGGGGGTATCCCTATCGGATCCGTGCTGGTCAGGAACGGGCAGCTTCTCGGCCGTGGTCATAATCTCAGGGTGCAGCAGGGTAACCCCATCCTTCACGCGGAGATAGACTGCCTGCAGAATGCCGGCCGGATCGGAAATTACCGCAACTGTGTGCTGTATTCAACACTCATGCCCTGCTATCTCTGTGCCGGTGCGGTGGTCCAGTTTGGGATTCCCGTTGTTGTCGCAGGCGAATCGGAAAATTTTCCCGGAGCAAGGGATTTCCTGGAGTCCATGGACATCCGGGTGATCGACCTGCACAGGGAGGACTGCAGTTCAATGATGAAGGAATTCATATCCCGGTACCCCGAACTCTGGAACGAGGATATCGGCGAACTCTGAATCAATTATTCCAGATTGAGTATCGCTATATATCCCGGGCAACAATGTTGATGGTGAAAGGCTTAGCAATGATGTGGATAAGGGGATCCGAAAGAGTCCAGGCACGAGGGGGCGGGCCCTGAATGCGGGACCGCATGGTATTTGCACTCTGTGCCATATGCGTGGCTGGCGGATTTGCGGCAGGATCCTGGCTTGCAGGCATATCCCCGAACGAGGTGGACCAGGACGTGGTCTACCAGGTCTCTACCATCGATGCCCTCCTCCAGGGATCCTGCGAAGGTGCCATGCCCTATGGCGAGGTCAAAAAGCATGGTGATTTTGGCATTGCCACCTTCGACAGCCTTGACGGTGAGATGATCGCCTTCGGCGGAGATTTCTACCAGATAAAAGCCGACGGGCAGGTCGTTTCTGTCACCGATGACATGACAACCCCTTTTGGCACAGTCACGTTCTTCTCGCCGGATCATTCCTTCCATATCGCGTATGCCGCTAATTTCAGTGATTTTTCCAGGCAGGCAGAGGCAGTTCTGCCATCGAGGAACCACCTGTATGCAGTGCAGATCAACGGGGAGTTCCCCTACATAAAGGCACGGAGCATCCCACGGCAGGAGACCCCGAACTCCCGGCTGGTGGATGCCGCAGCCAACCAGTCAATATTCGAATTCCGGCAAACGAGAGGGACTGTTGTCGGTTTCTGGACTCCCGATCTTATCGAAGGCCTGAATGTGCCCGGGTTCCATCTTCACTACCTGACGGAGGATCGCACGGCGGGGGGACATATCCTGGATTTTATCCTTGAGAATGCGACGGTGGAGATGGATATCACTTCCCGCTTTACTATGGTGCTCCCGGATGAGGGGAGTTTTTCGGAAATAGATCTCTCGGGTGACCTGAGCCGGGAACTTGCCGTGGCTGAAAAAGGCAGCGCCTAGATCCGGCGAAAAAAGGCCCTTTCTGGCTTCTTTTGGGACAGAAGATCGAAAGGTATTTTGCATATCCGGGAAAACGACCAGCTTAGGTATATTCGGACAGTTGGACCGGGTGAAGGGAGGGAATACGCAAGCGGCGTCTTCCTCGTCCCGTATCCCCATGATCCTTCCAGCAGCCCGGGGATAGTGGGCAGCCATGATAACTATTTATAAAGGCGGGACTGAAGGGCTGGAGAGGATCGCCACCTACGAGAGCGGGGCCTGGGTCAACGTCGTGAACCCAACCCCAAGAGAGATCGAGGAACTGGTCTCCTGGTTCAATATTCCTTCAGACTTTCTCACCGATCCACTCGATGTCGACGAGCGGGCCCGTATCGAGCGGGAGGAGGGATGTATCCTGATCCTCCTGCGGAGCCCTAAAAGGGAACTGCCCGATGCAGACATCCCGTTCACCACCCTTCCGATAGGAATAATCCTGACGAAGAACGTGCTCATTACAGTCTCTTTGAGCGAATCAGACGTCATCCAGGAGTTTGTCGCAGGAAGGGTGAAGCACTTCTCGACGGACCAGCAGACCCGGTTCGTCCTCCTCCTCTTCCTGCGAAGCACGCTTGTGTTCATGCAGTACCTCAAAGAGATCAACAGGATGACCACCAGCGTGGAGCGATCTCTTTACAAGGCCCTGAAGAACGAGCAGCTGATACGCCTCCTGATGCTTGAAAAAAGCCTCGTCTTCTTCGTCACCTCGCTTCGCTCAAACGCCCTGATGATGGAGAAGTTTCACACGACGTCCTGCATGAAGATGAGCGATGAGGACCGGGATCTCTTCGAGGACCTTGTCATTGAGAACAAGCAGGCCATCGAGATGGCAAACATCTACAGCAGCATCCTCTCGGATATGATGGATGCATTCGCATCGGTCATCTCAAACAACCTGAACGTGGTGCTGAAACTCCTGACCACGGTGACTATCATCCTGATGATCCCAACCCTTGTGGCCAGCATATACGGGATGAACGTCGAGTTGCCGTACCAGCACACACCCTATGCATTCCTGTTCACGGTCGCCATATCCCTTGCCCTTTCGGCGGTCGGGATCATCATATTCTGGAGGAAGGAGTTCCTCTGAATGGGATAAGGGTGCAGACAAAGGCCATATATCAATTCACGAAGATTATATGGTATGATGAATCTGCTGGACCTCCTGGTTTACCCGGAACGTTTTTTTTCAGCCCTCGGGGAGAAGGAACCGGACCTGAAGATACCTGCTGTCATCGCCCTCGCGGGTGCGATCGTTGCCGCAGCAGCAGGCTATGCGCAATCGTCGCTCTTCTCGGAGATGTTTTCGGGGATGGATGCGGGTGCAGGAGTGGGGGCATTCATGGGTATCATGGCCGCGGTCGGGGCTTTTTTTGGATTCCTCGTAATATGGTGGGTTGTGATGGCGGGGGTCTTCCACGTGATATCAATGATCTTCAAGGGAAGTGGGAAGTTTGCACGGACGCTTGCCAGCACGGGATACGGTCTGCTGCCAACAGTGATCGGGAGTGTCATCACCACACTGATACTCCTGACCTACCTCCCGCGTATCTCAGTTCCTGTCGTCAGGAACCTCCAGGATCCTGCAGTGGTCCAGAACGCCATGCAGGAGCTGATGCTCGACCCGGCAATGAAAGAGTTTACCCAGGTATCGATGGCAATCTCCATCCTTTTCCTGGTATGGAGCGCGAACATCTGGATATTCGGGGTCAGGCAGGCCCGCGGCCTTGCCCTGAAGCAGGCATGCATCACTGTGATCGTCCCGGTAACCATCTTCATCCTCTACCTGGTGTATGTCACGTTCAGCGGTTTTTTAATCCCGGGTGGTGCGTGAGATGGACCATTCGGGCATAGTCCTCTTGCTTTTTGCCGCGATGATAGCCATCATCCCCGTATCGGCGGTGGAGCAACAGACTGCGGCTGCGCAGGTCATGGTAACGAACGTGACGCTTGACCCGCAGGTCTTTATGACCGACGATACCGGGACTGTCACCGTGGAAGTGATCAACAACGGAGCACAGAGCGTAGCCATCAGTAGGGTGACGATGTACGACGAGAAGATCAGGGTACAGTCCAGGGCGTATGACACGACAATGTACCTGGGTGCAGGGAACCGCATGACCTTCACGTTCACTGTCAGTGCCCCGGTTCCTGACGGAATATACTACCCGGTCTTCTCGATGGACTTCCGCGATGCAGGGTATCTTCGGTATCCCGTGAAACTCCAGGTCCAGGACAAGCCCCTGAAGGTATCCATCCTCTCAAAGCCCGATGTCTTCACCGGGGGGAAGAAAGAGCAGGTGGAAGTACTGGTCGGAAACCCGAGAGATAACGGAGTGTCGGGGGTCACCGTATACCCTGCGGGGGATGGGATCGAGGCAAGCCCGTCGAGCATATTCATTGGGATGATTGCCCCCGATCAGTCCCAAAAAGTCACCTTCGCGATCACACCCCGCCAGTCCAGCAGCCTCGAGATCCACGTGGACTACATGAACGGGATCAATTCCCATGCAGAGGTGATCCAACTCCCAATCGATCTCGGGAAGAGCAAGAGGAGGGCCGACCCTATCCTCTCAAACATCCAAATCGAGAGGTCAGGGAACACGTACTCCCTCACGGGTGACGTGAACAATGCCGGGCTCGAGGTGGCCAACGCGGTGGTCATCACTACCGGCGATTCGGTGGTCCCGGTCGACCCCTACCGGAAATACGTCGTGGGAACCCTGCAGCCCGATGACTTCTCTGCCTTTGAGGTCACGTTCACGGCAGAAGGCACAGAGAGGGTCCCTGTTGAGGTCAGCTACAAGGACAATGACGGCAACCTCTACACCACCACGACGATAATAGATATCCCGCTTACAAAGCCTGGCGCACAGGGGACCGGAGAGCTCCCGATCGCAATTATTGCCGTGATCCTGGCATGTGCGGCGGTGATAGGGGGCATCGTCTGGTACTCCTGGAGAAAGAGATGAGCGTGCCGCAGGGCAGAGTGGTGATCATACAGTTCCGGGACGTGAGCAAGGTGTATCCCCTTCCCGGGGGGGATGTCGTTGCCCTTGACCATGTGAGCCTCGAGGTCATGCAGGGCGATTTCATCGCGATAATGGGCCCTTCGGGGTCCGGCAAATCCACGCTCCTGAACCTGATGGGATGCCTTGATACCCCTACTGCCGGCACTCTCTTTATAAGGGGGAGGGATATCAGCACCATGAGCGACGATGAGCTCACGGGCCTCCGGAGAGACCATATCGGGTTCATCTTCCAGCAGTTCAATCTCATCCCCCTCCTCTCTGCCCTCGAGAATGTCCAGTATCCCCTTATCCTGAAGACAGGGGACCGCACCTGCACGGACCGTTGCATGGAGGTCCTCAGGTCAATGGACCTCGAAGAGCAGTTCTATTCCCACAAGCCAAGCGAGCTCTCCGGGGGGCAGCAGCAGCGGGTGGCTATCGCACGGGCACTCGTCAACGACCCCGAGATCCTCCTCGCGGACGAGCCGACCGGAAACCTCGACACCAGGACCGGCTCTGCCATCATGGAGCTCCTGAAGGAATTAAACGAAAAGAGGGGCAAGACCATCATCATGGTGACCCATGATCCCAATGTCGCAGGTTTTGCCCACCGCACCATCCGGATTGTTGATGGAAAGATCACATGATCTTTTTTGATCTGGCAAAAAGAAACCTGAAAATTCACTGGATACGTTCATTTCTCGCAATTCTTGGAATAATCATCGGCGTGCTGGCAATCGCCTCCATGGGAATACTCGGGCACAGCATCAGCCTTCTTGTGGCAAATCTCATCAGCGACGTAGGTGACACCGTCATCGTCACGCCGCACGTCGCAGCGGGACAGGGATTCATCGGTGACCCGCGGGTTGCGGTCATGGCAAAGATTCCGGGGTCTGACGTGGAGGCGATCAGGAAGGTGGCAGCCCCGGGAAGGGTCGTTCCCGTGTTGAGGCGTGCAGAGGAGATGACGTGTGGAGACGATTCCGGCTACGTGACCCTTCTTGGGCTTCCTGCAGGAGAGATATCGGGCCTCCTCAGGGTAGAAAAAGGCCTGCCCCTCCGGGAAAACGCTCCCGGGTGCCTGGTAGGATACTACCTGGCACGGGAATTCGGAATCGGCCCGGGAAGCCGGATAGGGATCGGGAACCAGAGCCAGAGGGTATCAGGAGTGCTCGAAGAGAGAGGATTTGCAGTCGACATCAATCCGGATTACGCAATCGTGGTCACTGATCGCTGGTTCTTCGAGACGTATGGTGATTCGAAGGAGTACGACCAGGTGATCGTCAAGGTCAGCGATGTATCCCAGATCGACAGGGTCAAGAGGGAGATCGACCAGCGCCTCAACCGGAGGGAGAAGGTCGTTGATATCTTTGATTCGCGGGACCTGCTGAGACAGTATGACAGGATTTACGACCAGATATCACTCTTCCTCCTCTCCATCGGGGCAATCTCTCTCGTTGTCGCTTCCGTGAGCATCCTGAACGTGATGATCATCTCCGTGACGGAGCGGATCCACGAGGTGGGAATTCTCCGGAGCATCGGGGCCTCCCGGCGGGATATCCTCCTCATGTTCCTCTACGAAGCGATGGTTCTCGGCGCCATCGGGAGCATTATCGGCGGTGTCCTCTCGATTGCGGGGGGATATCTGATCAGCCGGGTTGCCATCAGCGTCATGACCGCCGGGACCACGTTCGGGGAGAGTGCGTCGGTGTTCGGTCCGGATACCTTTGCCTTCATCGCCGGAGGGATATTCTTCGGAGTGATCGTGAGCACGCTCTCGGGCCTGTACCCTGCATGGAAGGCATCCAGGATGACACCGATCGAGGCACTGAGGCACGAGTGATGCAGTGATGGCGGGCATCATCTTCTCCCTGGCCGTGCGGAACCTGCAGCGTCACTGGGTGCGATCGCTCCTTGCAGGCCTCGGGATCATGATTGGGGTGTTCGCGATCGCTTCGCTCGGCCTGCTGGGAAACAGCCTCGTCATCCTCTTTTCAGGGATGGTCACCGATGTTGGCGATACTCTCGTCATCACTCCTCACCTTGCCGCCTCCAGCGGTGACCCCTTCGATCCCCGGTCAGCGATGGGAGCCGCCATCTCTGAACGGGATCTTGCCCGGATCACGAAGGCAGCGGGGCCAAACCAGGTGATCCCGGTGGTCGAGGCAGCCGAGCGCCTGGAGGTACGGGACCGGGGAGGATATGTCATCCTGCTGGCATTGAAGTCTGAGCATCTCCCGCTCCTCCTCTCTGTGCGCGAGGGGGTATTTCCCCGGGAGACCGGTGTGGGGGTACTCGTGGGAGCACTCCTCGCGGAGGAGTACGACATCTCACCCGGGCACATCATCACCCTTGGGGGCGAGCCTGCAAGGGTGGTGGGGGTCCTGGAAGAGAGAGGGATGGCCATCGACATCAATCCTGACTATGCTGTGGTGGTCACGCACGGCTGGTACGTCGACCGCCACGATGATCCCGACTACACGCGGGTCCTGGTCAAGGTCCGGGACATCGGGAGCATGGCCGCGGTGAAATCCGATATTGACTTCCAGGTGAACCGCCAGAGAGAGAGGTTCGATATCCTTGACAGCAGGGAGATACTCGAATTGTTCTATTCCACGTACGATGCCATTACCCTATTCCTGCTCGGTATCGGAGGAGTCGCACTGCTTGTCTCGGGGGTAAGCATCCAAAACGTGATGATCATCTCCGTCACAGAGAGGACAAAGGAGATTGGAATTCTCCGGAGCATCGGAACGCTGAGAGGGCAGGTGGTGCGCATGTTCGTCTACGAAGCGCTGGTGATTGGATCCCTTGGAAGCTTGACAGGAGGAGTCATCTCCATCGCAGGCGGGTACTACCTGAGCACCGTCGTGGCTGCCACGCTCTACTCGTCATTCAGCGCTGTACCTGAAGTGACGGTCTTTGACCTGCAGGGGATCGGGTATATCGTGCTCGGCGTAGTCTTTGGGATCCTTGTCAGCTGCCTCTCAGGGCTTTACCCTGCCGTTCGGGCAGTCCGCATAAGGCCCATCGAGGCCCTGCGCTATGAATGAGAATGATATAGCACGGGAGACATACCAGTCATAAGGAGAAGAGATCGACCAGGTGGCCGGGCCGGTGATAATTGGTGAAAAGAAGCTTATTTTTTGATTTTGCGGTCAGGAACGTGCGGCTCCACTGGTTCCGTTCACTCCTTGCGGTGATCGGGATCATCATAGGGGTAGTCGCCATCGCATCCATGGGGATTCTCGGCAACAGCCTCGTGCTCGCGATCTCGGACAGCCTCTCGACGGTGGGAGACAGCATCATCGTCACTCCCCATGCTGGGGCCCGCATGGGCCCTTCGATAGGTGGGAGCAGCGAGCTTATCACGGAGCGGAAGGTGGAGCAGATAAGGCGGGCGGTGGCGCCGGACATCACCATCCCGGTCTATTCCGGATCCGCCAGGATGAGGATCGGGACAGAGGATACGGTGGGGGTCATATATGGCTTAAAACCGGATGACATCCCCATCCTCCTCGAGGTCGAGGAGGGGGCATTCCTGAGGGGGAGTTCGGGGGCCATGGCGGGGGCGAAGTTTGCCGCCGACAACGACCTGAAGGTCGGGTCTCGCATCACTATACGGGACAAGGGTTCGCTCAGGGTGGTGGGGATCCTCAAGGAACGGGGCATGGGCTTTGACATAAACCCAGATTACGGGATCGTCGTGGAAGACAGGTTTTACCAGCAGGCGTACGACCAGAAGGACTACGACATGGTCATCGTGAAGGTCAAGGACCTCACCCGGATCGAGCAGACGAAGGACGCCATCGAGAAGCAGCTGAACCGCCGGGAGACCGAGGTTGACGTGATCGATACAAAGGCAATCCTCGAGACCATCCTCACGACGTTCGGGCAGATATCCACGTTCACGACCGCTATCGGCGGGATATCCCTCATTGTTGCGGGGGTGAGCATCCTCAACATCATGATGATGTCGGTCACCGAGCGGATCAAGGAGATAGGGGTGTTGCGGAGCATAGGCACGCTGCGCCAGGAAGTCCGGAGCATGTTCCTCTTCGAGGCATTGATCCTCGGACTGATCGGGAGCGTCATCGGGGGAGTGCTGAGCATCTTCGGAGGGTTGGCGGTGAGCCTCGTCATGCTCCAGACCACCGAGTACCTCTTCGTGCCGTCAAGCCTCGTCTACATCCTGTATGGCGTGGCATTTGGGGTGGGGACAAGCCTCCTCTCGGGGTTGTACCCGGCGTGGAAAGCCTCAAACCTGAACCCGATAGAGGCATTGCGGCACGAATGACCATCTTTTCACTATGAAAATCGCACACGCGATTTTCATTTCGTATGCATGTCTCTCGGTGAGAATCATGCGGTTTTTTAAAAAAAATCAGGAAATTTGCGACCGGAAACCGCCCCGACCTCCTGAACGCATCTGATCGCACGGAGTGGGTCAGGGAGACGGTAAGGGGCTTCTGGCATCCTGGGTCAGAGATTCGGAGATTGCAACGAGCTCCTCCTCGATCTCCTGCAGGGTGGCGTTTTTATCCAGTTGCCATACGGTGCACTCTCCGGCTTCCATGACGACCAGCACAACCGGCGTGCATCTCCCGACACAGCCTCCCGGCCACCTTGTTGTGGTCCGCCGAAAGATTGCGAGCACTGTCCTGTCGCCTGCCTTCAAAGCCGGCCCGATCCGATACTCCCTGTGATTGTGCATCATGCAGTGACCATACGCTCCTTATGGCTCCTTTTCTCTTCCTGGAAGAGGAGGTAGAGGCGCGCCAGCCTCGCAACAAGGGTGAAGGGGTAAGAGATCCCGGCATCCAGTTCAAGATGGCCCTCAAGATGTTCTTTTGTGAAATCCGGGATCAATTCCAGGTTGGTCCGCCCATTCCTGCAGAGGAGGGGTCTTACCGCCCAGAAATACCCATAGAGCATCCCTGTCTCCGCGGGGCCCGACAGGCCGACCACAGCCCTGCAGTCCAGTCTCTTAAATGAGAGAGACCTGAGTGTGGTCCTGGCAAAAGAGATGATCTCTGGGAGGTATTTAACGGCGGTTTGAATGTATGACGATATCGTGAGCGCCTGCGGCTCCTGTAACGTGTTATCTTCCCGACCCAGGCTGCCGGGAGCATCTCTCCCGGGGGATGCGGGAAGAGGGAGCAGGACACCTCCAAGGAGGAGATGAAATGCGGGCCCCTCGCGGGAGAGCGTGCACCTGACACCCAGGCACAGCCAGCAGGCTGAGATGAACGCGCTTCCCCTGTCATTCGCAAAGTCCGCCTGAAGCCTGATCCGGATTGGGACTGCATATGCCAAGAGCTCAAGGGATGCGAGCACCAGGACGATGGCAGCGACCAGGATCACCGAAGGGAGATCCATGCGGCAGAACCCGTGTCACTCTTCCTTTTTTTCTTTTGACTCCGACATCGCCTTGATTGCTTTTATCACCTGGGGAGCAAGGGACTCGGAGAGGGCATTGATGATCTGGGCAACAGGGTTGTCACGGTGCAGGGAGAGGACCTGGATTCCGTCAGGGCCTTTCACGTCCTTGTGCACCAGTACAAGGGCCACGGGGGCGATCTTCCCCCCGCACCCGGCACCTTCACCCTCTCCATCCTTCCCTTTCCCCCCTCCCGCGCCCATGCCGAATCCGAATTCAGCGATAGGAATGACTGCCTTGTCGCCGAGGTCGACCGCCTGGCCGACTACGTGGGCCGGCGAGAGAAGCCGGTCAAGTTCATTGGCGGTTATTTTGAGCATCTCTTCTCCTGTCATAAGTGGTTCTCACCGGAAGAGTCATACGGCGGAACTCTATAATAAGGCTCCTGTAATCCAGGCAGGGTGAAGGAAGGGGGGGGCATCATACCCCTTGAGGGCCAGGAGGCGGCGTCTCCCGGCGAATGTGCAGGGGGTCCGTCACCCACACCTGCTCCCCCCCTTGCAGGGACTGGGAGGACGTGCGATACCGGTTGTTCACTGCCATTGCGCTCTTACTTCCCGATAAAGAGCGTCCTCGTGCGGGTGTAGGAGGAAAGCGCCTGCGTTCCATTCTCACGACCTATCCCTGAGACCTTCACCCCGCCGAAAGGGATCTCGGGTGGCAGTGAGAGGTGATGGTTCACCCAGACCATACCTGCCCGCACGTGCGTGAAGACTTCCCTTGCAACGGAGATATCATGGGTCCACACAGAGGCACCAAGGCCGAACCTGGTGTTGTTTGCATTCCGGATTGCGGTCTCCAGGTCGGGTACGCACATCACGGGGAGGACCGGGCCAAACACTTCCCGGGAGAGGAGGGACGATTCGGGGTGGACCCCGGTGACGATCGTCGGGGCGTAGAAGTATCCGGCATCGTACAGAGGCCCTTTCAGCGGCATTCCTCCCGTGAGTATCACCCCCTGTCCCCTGTTTCGCAGGGTCTCGACCATTGCATGGATCCGGTCCCGCTGGGGCGCACCTCCCAGAGGCCCCATCTCGACACCTGGAGAGAGGCCGTTTCCCACCTTCAGCGCCTCTACCCGCGCGACAAGACGGCGGACGAACTCATCGCAGATTGACTGGTGCACAAAAAGGCGTTTTACCGCGGTGCATGTCTGGCCGGCGTTGTAAAACCGTCCACGCACCGCGCCTGCCACGGCCTTTCCGATATCCGCATCCTTCCATACGATCATGGGGTCTGATCCTCCAAGCTCGAGCGTGACAGGCTTGAGAGACCCGGATGCAAGCTCACGCACCCGCAGACCAGTCTCTGCATCGCCGGTGAAAGAGATCTTCTCGACACCGGGATGGCGGACAAGTGCCTCGCCCACCACCTCACCCCTTCCGGTGACCACGTTCAGCACCCCCGGGGGCAGTCCCGCCTCTTCCATGATACGGGCAAGGTGAAGACTCGTAATTGGCGTCTGGGATGCGGGTTTGAATACCATTGTGTTTCCCGCAACAAGGGCGGGAGCAATTTTCCATGACATCAGGAGCGCGGGCATGTTCCAGGGGGCGATCGCCCCGCAGACGCCGAGAGGCTCGGTCGCAACCACGGCATCCCCCGAAGTCCCGAGGGGGACATACTCCCCTGTCAGGCTGCCTGAGATCGCAGCGTAATACTCAAGGACATTGGCACAACCCCTCACTTCATCTACCGCCTCTTTCAGGGGCTTGCCCTGCTCCGTGGTGAGGAGCCTCGCAAGGTCTTCATGCCGTTCCCTGACAAGCGCGGCAGCGCGGAAGAGGAGGATGCCCCTCTCCCTTGCGCTCCGTCTTGCCCAGGAGGGAAACGCGTCTTTTGCGGCCTTCACGGCATCGTCCACCTCGTAGAGGGTCCCTTCCGGCACCTGGTCTATCTCTTCTCCAGTCGCAGGGTTTACCACGGGAATCCAGCGCTCGTCGGCTCCTGCAATGTCCTCGCCGCCAATCCGCATCTTCATGGACGAAGAATTATGGCCGATCCATATTATGGTTCACGCCGCGCCGGCATAGTTCGCTGCAAAAACCGGGGGTATTTTCACCAGTAAACCCATATACCCGATAAAAGCCTGGACCTGTGCAGAGGAGGATGGATCTCACACCCAAGAGATCCTTTCATGAACAGTCCAACTTATCCAGGAACTTTCCGGCCATTGTCCTCACCGGGAGATAAGGATCTTCCCTGAGGGGTGCGATGGCATCCCTGGCCCCTGAACTTTTCAGGTCTTGTGAAAACCCGGAATCGGCCAGCCGTGAGAGTGCATGGACGGCGTGGAGGCGGATCTTCTCGTCCCTGTCTTTTGCAGCGGTGAGGAGGACCCGTATCCCGCCATGGGACACGAGTGCGGGCGCGGCAGTGTCGGTGGTGAAGAGGAGCACCACGAGACGGTCGAGGAGCCTCCGCCTGGAAACCCGGTCGTTGCCTGTGATCGCGCGCTCAAGGCCGCAGACGATATCCCTCTCATCCTCCCGCCCGGTCATTCACTCCAGATGGCGCTCGTGCGACAATAAGGCTTCCTTAATGTTGTCGTACCTGCAGTGAGGATGTGGGGTATGCGGGATGAAGGTCGGCATGACTGGAGACACCCGTGATCACTTTCCCAGCACCGGGCGCGCGCTCAAACCCACTTCGGGGGGAGGTCGACATGGTGCTCCATACAGCGGATTTCCTTGACCAATTCGTCTTATCTATCCCCGGAAGGATCCCGGCACGGGTGATTGGGCACTGCCCGCAACACGCTCCCGATAGCGGCAGGACATCGAGATAGCGGGGTATTTTGCCGACATCAGGGTTGATGGCGAGCGGTTTTTTCCTGATGCACGGCCCTCAATATTGTTTTAAGACCTGGCAGTCACCCAGTGGATGTCGACCAAATGTGCCTGTGACGCGTGCAATCCCGGCCGGCATCCCCCATC
>MVQD01000092.1 GCA_002067095.1 Methanoregulaceae archaeon PtaB.Bin056 | reverse complement strand
TCATGAATTTTATCCAAAATGTCAATTGAGAAATGATTTTGGGGTATTTTTAGTTTAATTCTGTAAGGGGGCTAATCATGTTGATATCTGCACAATTCATCAGGGGAATACTTTATTGATCTTCAAGGACTGCGAGATGCGTAAATAGGTAGCAAGGGCAGGAGGGACGGGGAACGTCACGGTCAAGGTCAGGCACGGATGACCGATAAGGGACTTTGCGTCCGGCCTCCCCCAATGCGAGTATCCGGCCTATCCGACACTGGTCTAAACATGCGGTAATCGGGTACGTTCTGATCGTATTCCTCACGAAAGTCTTGGTGAGTTTGACACAACTTTTATGTAAAAATCCCGTCGTGAAAAATCCGAAAGTCCTTAAAAATTATCTTACGAATTTGACACTTACAATCGTTTACCCATCGTTTGGGTATGCGATGAGAATTATCTCCAACTATTCACCGGAATTGCATCAAATATTTGGCGATTTTATCGAGAAATATGGTACTTGGAGGCTCCAACTCTCTGGTAAATCACTCCTGGCGAATTGAGGTTGGTCGTAGAAATTTGATGGATTTACTTAAAAGTGGCGAAGTCAGGTAAAGACAACGGGTCTGATGCAATGGGATGCAACCTGCTCATTTGATATAACCAACCCTTCCCAGGGCAGGGAATTACGTCTCTCCAGAAAAAAAGCATTCCAGTAATGAATCTTCGGGAAGGCTCCTTTCCGGTCAACATCCGGGTTGCCGGAATAGTGTGTTTCAGCAGATATCAAGGGTTTTTCAGGAAACCTGGGGGTTTTTAGTGAACCGGTAATCTTCCCGGGGTACATAGATCTCGAACCGGGCTCCCCTGCCCGGCTCCCCGGTCTCTCTTATCGTCATACCGGTAATGGACAGGACTTCCCTTGCAAGGAACAGGCCAAGGCCATTGCTCTTTCCATACCCGCGGTCAAAGATCATGTGCTTCTCCTCGGCAGGAATACCCACGCCGTTATCTTCGATGAACAGCACAAGCCCTTCAGGTTTTTCCTGGTACCGAATGGTCACCTCAGATGCATGCTCCCCGTACAGGAGCACGTTCTGCATCATGTGAAAAAATACGTTTTCCAGCAGGGGATCAGCATACACTTCTAAGTCCTTTACGTGGAGGGCATGGGTGATATGCAGGAAGTCAAGGTGGGAGATTGCAAACAGGAAGACCTGCTCGATGCTTTGCCACCTGGGTGGCCTGGCCCCCATGTCCTGGTAATTCTTCGCAAAATTCAGGGAATCAAGTATCTTCTGATTTAAACCCACCATTTTTTCGAGAAATGCATGTGCCTTTTCATCTTTGATCAGATTAATTAGAAGCTCGTGATACGCAACCAAAGAGAATGCAGCATTCTGAATATCCTGAAATGTCACGGTATTAAGGAGGTTAATCTTGTTGCGGGCAAGCTGCAGGGCTTTCTCCATCCGCTTCCGCTCGGTGATATCAACAAACGCTCCCACGATACCGGCAACCTGCCCGGTCTCATCACGGAATACGTTCTTGCCATAGATGACTTCGTGCTCGACCCCGTTCCGGTCCAGTATCTTATATTCATACACCTGTTTCTGCGGGTTCTTCATCAGTTCAAGATCCTTGTCGTGATACACGCGGGAATATTCATCCGGCCAGAGTTCCATGACTGTCTTGCCCTTATAGAAATCCGATGTATATCCCATGAGTTCCACAAATGCATTATTAACCCCGATGTAGCGGCCTTCCCGATCCTTGTAAAAGAGCGGGACGGGAATGGCTGAAATGACCGTTTCGATAAATTTCAGCGTGCTGTCAAGGCGGCGCCGGGCTTTTTCAATCTCTTCCTCCGCCTGTTTGCGTTCGGTGATATCTTCAGAGATTCCCAACAGGTAAGCGGGTTTTCCGTTCCTGTCGGGAATCATGATCTTCTTGGTATGGAGAATCCGCGTGCCTTTGAGCCGTGTCTGGATTATCTCCTCGGGAATATCAACATGCTGCCGCTTCTCAAGGACAATCTTGTCCTGCCGGGTAAAAAAGTCGGCCTCCTCCTTCGGGAAGAAGTCATAGTCATTCTTCCCGTACATTTCTTCGCGTGAATACCCGAGTAGCTCCTCGCCTGCCCGATTGAACCGCACGAACCGGAGGTCGTGTGCGTCCTTTACAAATATCATGTCCGGGATATTCTCTACCACATTGTCGAGAAATTTCTCGCTTTCTTTCAAGGCTTCTGCCGCATTTTTCCTTTCGGTAATATCTTCCAGCGTCTCGATTGCCCCGATGACGACCCCGTTCGCATCCCGCATAGGGACGGCAGTCGCATGCAGCCATTTACCGGTGTCGCCCATATGGGGGAAGTAATCAGTCGCTTCATACCCTTCCTTGACAAACCGGGACTTGCTGAATTTCCGGTATAGTGCCGGCAACCTGTGAAAAGCCTGGTCAAGAACAATGTCGGCAAGTACCGGCCGTTTCTCAGAATAAAATGCCTTCCACTGCCCGTCTGTACCTAGGATATCATCAGCCCGGATGCCGCTATAGGTCTCAATCGCTCTGTTCCAAGAGATGACACGGTGTTCCTGGTCGATGACAAACTGCATAACGGGTGATGCCTGGAGGATTGATCTCAACCGTGCCTCGCTCTGCTTCAATGCTTCCTGTTGCTGCTGGAGTTCGGGATAGTAACTCTTCCGGATTGATAATTCACCAAGGCCGATGATCTTTTCCCGCTGGCTTTCCGGGTCCGCTTCTTCTTCAGAGTGCAAGTTCATAGATCCGCTCGATATCTTCGATAGTTGGCATCCTGGGATTGGTTGCAAGGCAGGGATCACGTTTTGCCTTTCTTGCAAGTTCAGGGATATCCTTTTTAGTCACGCCCATATCAGAGAGTGTTGCGGTATCACCAAGCGCCTCCCGCAGGGTTCGAACAGCCGACAATACTTTTCCCTTTTTTTCATCAGGTGAAAGCCGGGCCATATCCACGTTCAGTCTTTTACCAATTGCTTCGTACCGGTCCGGACAAGCCCCAAAATTGAATTCGATCACCGGTCCAAGCAGAATCGAGTTGCAGGCTCCGTGGGGGAGATCCGAAAACCCTCCCAGGCTGTGTGCCATAGCATGAACCGCCCCGAGACTTGCATTGGAAAACGCGAGGCCTGCAAGGAGACTCCCCAGCAGGGTCTGGTTCCGGTATGCGATATTATCGGGATTCTTCTGTGCCTTCACAAGATATTTGCACATCTGCGAGATCGATTCGAGCGCCAGCGTATCAGTGACTGCTGAACTGGCATTGGAGACATATGCCTCCACGCTGTGTGTGATTGCATCCATCCCCGTATGGGCGGTGAGATCAGGGGTGAGAGTGGTGAGGGGAACGGGATCAACCAGCGCAATATCAGGAACGATCTTTTTACTGATGATTGCGATCTTTACTCTCCTTTTCGTGTCGTTGATGATGGCAAACTGGGACACATCAGCCCCGGTTCCGGCAGTTGTCGGGACGCAGATGAGCGGCGGCGGTGGCATGGTAATCGTATCAACGCCTTCGAATGCGAGGATATCCTTATGATTGGACACGACGATCCCGATTCCCTTGGCACAATCCATAGGGCTTCCGCCACCGACGCCAACAATCGCATCGCAACCCGACTGCGTATAGATTTCTGCACCATTCATCACCTCGTGGTCCCTCGGATTGGGCGTGACATCCGGAAAAATAGTATACTGGATTCCTTCGGCATCAAGGCTTTCTGTCACGTCCGTCACCCACCCGGCTTTGATAATATTCGGCCCGGTGACGATGAATACATGTGTGGCACTGATATTTTTGGCGTATCTTCCGGCAAGACGGCGTGCATCACTCCCGATTACAAATTCGGGGGCTACAAATTTTCTCATCTCAAGTGTGGCAAGTACCATGAAGTCCTCTCTCACCACAAACCCATTCCACCAAATATTATAAAAATATTTATCGGGATCCCGACATGGTATACCTGTGAAAAATATTCTTGAACGAAAAAATATTACGGGGTGACAGAGCAACTTCGCCCGGATTCAGAGATTACCGGATTTCCCAGTTCTTCCCATTACCTTTCAGAAACCAAGAATCCGCTGTTCGAAACACGCATCTCAAATCTCACTCCGTGACCTTCTCCCTCGGTCTCTAATGTCGCTATACCGGTGAGAGAGGATCTTTCAGACGAGAAACAATCCAAGGCCCTATCCTCCCCGAACCCCTGATGGAATATCTGCCCTTTATCATCAGCAGGAATACCGATCCGATTGTTCCCCCCACACTATGACCAGATCCATCCCCGAGTGGAAGGACGAAACCTGGATCCGGGTGGACCGCCCGGAATACAGTTCATCCCTGGCGCTCCATGGCCATATCAGGGAAGATCCGGCTATTGGCCGTCATAGATGGGCGGAATTTATACAGGTCGGCGGGTCGGAAAGAGGGGGCAGACAGTTCACAATGAACGCCAATCAATTCGCAATCAAGGCAACCCTTAACACGGGCCGGCGCGAAACGTTTCCCTGATCGAGAATGAATCGCATATCCATACGCTTCATTGCAGTCGTGCTCCTCCTCGCCGTACTGGCGATCGTGAGTGTGCCTGCAGCCGATACGGATAACGACAACACCATTGTCGCATCCGGGACAGGGTCCGTCATCGGGACGCCAGACCGTGCCCAGATCTCGCTTGCAGTCGAGACCGAGAACGTAAACGTCAAGGTTGCCCAGGCCGAGAATGCCGCCCGTATGACGAAGGTGATGGACGCGTTAGCCGCTGCCGGGATACCTTCAGACGCCCTCAAGACCACCGGGTATTACATCTATCCTGTCTATGAAGATCCGAAACTCTACGGCCAGAAGATCAGGGCCTATCGGGTCACGAACACCGTGACCGTCACGCTCCACGACGTCTCGAAGGTTGGCGAGGTGATCGATATCGGGGTTGCCAACGGCATCAACCAGGCGAGCTCCATCCAGTTCCTCCTCTCCGATGAGACGTCCCAGGTGCTCCGGACAGAGGCGCTGAAGGAGGCCACAGAGCGGGCGGCGGCCGATGCAAAAACGGTTGCCGATGCACTCGGCGTCAGCATCAGGTCGGTGAAGACCGCCCAGGTCAGCGGCGGGTATTACCCGGTCGCATTCCAGAACTACGCAATGGCTGACTCCGCGTCCGGGGCAGCGCCGACGCCTATCCAGCCCGGCGATGTCACTGTGACGGCAACGGTCACGGTGACGTACTGGATTGCCTGAACGGGAGAAAACAGGGAATTGCCTTGATCACTGCGGGCTGCCAGGAACCGTGCTATCTCGTCCCGGATGCGACCCTCAGCCGGGGGCACTCCGGGGCGGGTGATGGCCCGTCGAGAACGAACTGGAAATCCTTGAGAAACGTTCCTGGCGCCGGCATATCAGTTTATGAACACTTTGAACCAGGGGATCACGCGCTCAAACTGGCTGGTCCGTGCAGTTGGATTCACCTCGTGGGCCCTTGATGTGTCTCATCCGGCATTAAAAGGACGAAGAGAAGATAATTACGGAGTTTAGTGCCAGGTACCGGGAGTGTGATGGGAGGAGAACGGTCAAGCGGAATCATGAAAAAGAGATCTGCAGTGATCAAGACCAAAAGAGACCTATTGACGACCGTGATACCCTGAATTATGCGTTTATATAAAACCACACCTCGAGATACACGAGGATTCGCTTCGAAGGAAAAAGATACAGAAATGCATCCCCCCCCAAAAAAAAGCGAGCATTTTGAGAAAGGCTTTTACTAGATCACCTGGGCGTCACCCTTTTCCCAAAAGACTTCAACATCTCTTCCCAGGACTACCATGAAGACCATCATCTATTACTTCACCGGAACCGGCAACTCGCTTGCGGTTGCAAAGGGACTTTGCAGCAGGATCGGCGACTGCGAACTCATTCCCATCGCCTCTTTGAGAAATAATCCCGGCCCTGTAGTCCCTGATGCGGACAGGGTAGGGATCGTCTGCCCCCTCTACTTCTTCGGCCTCCCTGCAATCGTCGCGGACTTCTCCCGGCGCCTCGACCTCTCAAACACAGGATACGCGTTCTCGGTCGTCACCATGGGCGGCTCGGGCGGACCGGCGGCGCTCCGGCAACTCGACGGAATCCTGAAAGAGGGCCCGGGGAGGAGGGGGCTTGATGCGGGCTTTTTTGTCAGGATGCCCGGGAATTACATCCTGATGTATGAATCCCTTGAGCAGGAACGAATCGAGAGGACCATCCAGGCGGCCAATCGCCGCGTTGAGGAGATCGCGGACATGGTGAAACGGGGCGTCCGCAGGAAGCCGGGCTGGTCTCCCTTTGCCTCCCTCATACACCACCTGATGTACCCCCGCTTCATCCGCGGGGTGCACGATGCCGACCGGAAATTTTCAGTCGACGACCGGTGCACCTCCTGCAAGACGTGCATCGAGGTCTGCCCCGTAGGAAACATCCGGCTGGAGAACGACCGCCCGGTATGGCTTCACCGCTGCGAACAGTGCATGGCCTGTATCCAGACTTGCCCCACGAACGCAATCCAGGCAAAGAAGACCGAGGGGAGGCGGCGGTACCGTCACCCGGAGATCGGGGTCGGGATGTTGAAGGAGCAGGGCAGGAGATAGATCCCGCTCTTCTCTTTTAGAAAGATGCATACTCACAAATCCACATTTTTATTGGAAAAGGTTCTTTCATGGTTTTCCCCCAAAAAAAAGACACGCAAAGAGCCTGCACTGTCAGGATACATTGCCTGAAAATAATGACGGGATCGACCAGGGGAGTCTCGCCTGGAGCCCGGACACTCATGAAATCTTTTGGAGAAAGAGACCATTGGAACCTTCAAGCGGGCCGCCTGTTTTTTTCGCACACCTGAAAGGATTAATTCGGTCCATGCACCATTCCAGGTATGGGAGAATGCCGGGAGATCGCACTCGTGCCAATCGGCAGGGTAGATCCAGTCATCCTCGGATGGGTAAAAGAAGACATCCCGAAAATCCTCGCCGTTGACGTGACGGAATACCCACCTTTGCCCCTCTCCCCCCGTTTTTTTCATAAAGACCGGAACCAGTACCTGGCAGACGGCCTCCTCGGTGAGTTACCCGCCATAATCCGTGATGGGAACACGATCTCTTTGGGCATCACTGAATCGGATATTTTCACGCCCGGCCTGAACTTCGTCTTCGGCATTGCCACCGCAGGAAGGGCGCTCATCTCAACTCTCCGGCTTCGGCCCGAATTTTACGGGATGCCCCCGAACCCGGGGCTGTACCACTGGCGGGTCCTTACCGAGGCGGTCCATGAGATTGGGCACGCGCTCGGCCTCCCCCACTGCGAATATCCCGGTTGCGTGATGTTCTTCTCCAACTCGATCGCAGACACTGATCGGAAGGGTCCTGAGTTCTGCTTCCGGTGCAGGCGGAGGATTGAGTGGACAGGGAAATTGAGGGAGTGACAACCGGAATTGCCCACATTCAGGCATCAACGACCCCGCCGGCAGATACGCTAACCCTTTTCCATCCCCCACCCTTTCCCCTGTTCCCGGGGGCACCCTTGTCCCTCGGAAAAGCCAGGGGTACTCAACGGGCCATATTATGTCCCTCTGCACGTCCCGGGAAGCCCTTGATACCCCTTTCCCGTGTCCTGCTCTCACCCTGCCCTGTGAGCGAAGGCATGCCGCGAAAATCGGGGCGATCAGCCAGCGTGTACTTAAGGAGGGAATCAGTGCCCCGAATCGTTTCCGGCTTGCGATACCTCTTCCATCCGCGGTCTTCGAACACCTTCAAGTAGTAAGCCTGGACCTGTGCATTTTAGCCTTCCTGCCGGGCCTTGAAAGTGCATCTTCCGTCGGGAAATACGGTTGCGACCTTGATTTTTCACGCCTGAACGTATCCGGAACGACGGAGAAATGTGTCGTATCATTGTGGCCGGGATCCAGTATCCAGGATACGACGTATTCCAGGGACTCTTTCCGGGATTGGGTTCTCAAACCCTTGAAGTGTCCCATCAGTCCCGGGTTCGGCCTCCTCTATCACCCCTCTTTCCCTTTGCCCGGTATTCGTCCATGCATTCCCTGAAGGGTCTTGTCGATGACCCTCCTTTTTTAGACCGGTGACCGATGTGAAACCCCAGTCATCCCCTCACCTACTCTCTCTCCGCTATCACCATCACTCTCCACTCGGTCCCATGCAGCGAGACCGTGTCCCAGAAGGTCTCCTTTTCGACCACCATGTCCGTCCCGGTACGGTAGAATGAAAATGTCGCATACCCGGAGGGTTCGGTCGAATACCGGCGGGCGAGATCGAGTATGCCGGGGAAGCGGGCAAACGTTGTCTCGTTGAAGGTCGGCTTCCCGACAAGGGCCGGGTCGGGGTGGAAGAGGATACGCCCGTCTGCCTGGGCGACGTTGAAGATGAACGGCGCATACGCCATTGCCTCGTCTGCAGCAGGCGCAATCAGTGCACGCGGTGAGAAGGTGGTGCTGACGACGCCAAGGAACTCCCCGTCACGGGAGAAGACCGGGTGGGCGATCGCAACACCTTCCCCTCCCTGGGCGAGCGTGAAGTACCCGCTCATCAAAGGTTTCCTGGTCGAAATGGACTGCCGGACCTGCACCTGGTCAAGAAGGCTCTGGCCGACAATCACCTTTGCACTCGCGGGCTCTGCGGCACGCACGGTCCCGTTCGTGTCATACGTGATCGCGCTGATGACGGCAGGATGGAACGACACCAGGTCAGCGAGGATGGCGTCCGTTGCAGGCCCAAAGAGGCCGGAAGACCCTATCTCGCCGGCGGAACCTGAAACCGCAAGGTCGAGGGTATCAAGGGTGTCCTGCGTGGAGCCGGCCACTGCTCCAAGGAGTCTTTGCATGAGGGCATGGCGAGGGCCTTCCTGGACTGCGGGGGGGTGCTTCTCCTGCAGGCAGCCTGTACCGGCGAGGAAGAGGGCGAGCACGGTAATGAGGATGAAGAGGGTGGAGCAGATGCGAGTCATTGGAAGATAGTCTTGGTGAGTGGCATCTTGTGCCTTGCGGATCTGTGTGTCATGATGGGAGAAGGGAGTCATGTGTGCCGGAGGCTTCAGGCCGGAACCGGAGGATGAATCCAGATGTTCATCTGTGCAGAGGATCGGGAATGTTCAGGAGATGTCGTGTGCATTTGTTACCGCGGACAAAAAAACCCGGGAGTGGCCAATGATGGTGGTGAGAGGGTTCATCCAGAAACTTTTTACACTTGAATAACGAGGTCGCCTTGCAATGAAGTATCTTGTCCTTTTGGTGATACTGCTCCTCTTCTTTGCGTGTGCCGGGTGCACCTCGCCGGCTGGAAAGACCCCTGCCGTATCGGAGAATGACCGTGCGACCGCGGGGACGACTATATCCACGCAGGTCCCGATGACAACGGGGGCAGTCGCCACGCCGTCTTTGACTCCCCCAGGAAACGCCTCATCTGGTCCGGGCCAGGGAGGAGGACCATCTGCCACCGGTATGACACCCGGAACCACCACTCCTGCTACACCCGCCCACGCGAACATAACCCCCTCAGGGACGATGATCACTCCCGTCACCTCGCCATCAATTTCATCCACGCCCCCCTCTCCTCCTCCCGTGAGCATCGTGATTCCTGTTCCCCCGGTGCTGCCCGCGACTACACTCGTGCTTCCTTCGGTGCCGGCTCCTGCCACTCCGTCCCCTGCCGCGACTTCATCTCTGCCGACCCCTGTCCCCCCGATCTCCACTCTCGCCACACCCGTCACCCCGCCGCTCCCGCTCCCCCCTGCCAACCAGACCACGATTCCCACCCCGATCTCCCCGACAGCGAGGCCGACATAGCGGCCGCGCCTGCCTCCTGGAACCCCGGAAGCTGTATCCCGGGGCAATTTTTTTTACAGGACCGCTGACAGCATGTTTCGTTAATGCAGGCTATCGCTGTAACGGGATATCTCACACCTCATATGAGGACTCCCGCGGGGGCCGGCTCATCCGGTTCCCTCCGGGAGACACGCAGGTCTCAGTCGCGGACTATTCCCCAATGACCCCGACAAGCACATGGCGATGCCGCGGCCCGTCGAACTCGCAGAAGTAAATACCCTGCCAGGTGCCGAGTGCAAGGCGTCCATCGATGACCGGGACATTGACGGTGAAGCCAACCAGGGATGCCTTGATGTGGGCATCGGAATTCCCCTCGGAATGCCGGTAATCGCCCGTCGCCGGGACCAGCCGTGCAAGGCCTGCGAGGATGTCGCGGGCTACATCGGGGTCCGCGTTCTCGTTGATGGTAAGGCCGGCCGTCGTATGCGGCACATAGATGTAACAGATCCCGGTGTTGACGCCGCTCTTCGCCACCTCCTTTGATATGGCACCAGTGATGTCCAGGAACTGGGTCCTCGCACGGGTCGGAACCTCTACCTGCGTCCACTTCATACACTCACCCTGTGATTTGTTTCCCGCAAATCCTTTCGGATCTGCCTTCGCTGGTACTTCTCCAGCAGCACACCCACAGCATTGTAGAGCGGGTTGACCGGGACATCCACAAAGTATCGTGCGTCCTTTTCCATCCATCCTTTCTCTCCCCAGTAGGCACGATCGGCGGGAAACACTTCACCCAGCTCGTCAAATATCGCGCGGAGGCCGTGAAAGACGATAATGTCCATAAATCCGGGTCTTGGAGGGGACTTCCTCTGGAGCGACGCATGGAATTCCTCTGCGGCCTCCCTGAGCCTCTGGTCGTTCTCCAGTTGCCGGGTGCCTGGGATGAATTCCTCGAATATTCCCGCCTTTCCCACCACTTCGAACCCCCACATGTGCACCACTGCGTCCAGGTATTTCAGCACTTCACTGATTCCCACTGCCCCTGCGGTTGCGAGGATAAGCGCCTTTTTCCCGAAGAACCTTGGGCGGTGAAGGATGTAGGAATGGCGGTCGATGAAGACCTTCATGAGCCCCGTGACCTGCAGTGAATAGACGGGCGAAGCGAATATCACTCCGTCAGCGTCATGCATCCTCCGGGTCAGGCCTGAAACATCGTCATTCACCGGGCAGAACTCCTCGCCCTTCACGATGCAGTTTGCACACCCCCGGCACTGTTCGAGGTTGAGGTCCCGCAGCATGACGTATTCCCAGTCGACTCGGGCCTTCTCCTGCATTATTTCCCGGATGCGTTCCGCCGCATGGTACGTGTTTCCTTTCCGGGGGCTGCCCATGATAACGAGGACTTTCATACAATTGATGAGAGGTGTGGGGAGCCTGGAATATAATATGTGAGGGAAATGTCCGGCCAGGTAATTCTCACCAAAAAAATTCCTAACCCTGATTGAGGGCTATCGTGATTGCCTGGATGCATTTTTGGAAACGAACGATATCCATGTAGCAATGGAATAGGCATGATCCCATGGAGAAGGAGAGAGGTATCCGATCAAGGGAAAAAGCCGCATAAAAAGGACCAGGACCCACCAAGGTTCATATCACAATTCTTATGTCCTTTCTCAATGGAGTGTGAAGGAAAAGGCAGTGCAGGATACGTATCCGGGCGTGGCCGCTGGGAGGATTCCGGATTCTTCCGGCAGGACTCCCATGGAGATGGACTATACCATGACAATCACACAACCTGACAGGAAGAATGCGGTAGTCTCCTGGACGGGAGGAAAGGACGGGTGCTTTTCATGCCTGAAGGCGATGTCAGGAGGGTTGCGGATCACCCATCTCCTGCACTTTACGAATGTGAAGAAGAGGGGTTCCCACGAGTTGAACCCGGGCATCATCAGGGCGCAGTCCGAGGCCATGGGAATTCCCCTCGTGCAGAAGGACTTCTCCTCTTACGAAGAGGAGTTCAAGGAGGTCATCCGGGATCTGAGAGCCCGGGGTGAGCAGATAGACGCTGCGGTTTTCGGCCACATCGAGACCCACGGGAACCTGGTCAACCGGATCTGCGGCGTGCTGGACCTCGAGCTGGTCATGCCGCTCTGGAAGCAGGACTCAAAGGGACTTCTAAAAGAGATGATCGAGTCCGGGCTTGAGGTCATGGTGGTCAGCGCGAGAGGGGACCTGATGGGGGAAGACTGGCTCGGCCGGAGAATCGACGGGGAGTTCATCCATGACCTTGAGAATCTTGATGTCTCCATAGATTTCTGCGGGGAGAACGGGGAATTCCACACCCTTGTCACCGACGCCCCGCTGTTTGGGAAGAAGATCCATGTCACCGGGGCCAGGCGGTCATTCCGGGAAGGTTACTGGTATCTCGACATCAACGAATGGACGTTGCAGGAAAAAGGGGTAGTCCCGATATCTGCTGGCGTATGAATCCGCAGGTATATTTGCTTTGTCCGTGTCTGCATCTCCTCGCACCCCTCGCGAAAACATCCTGAAATCTTCTCAGGCGCCGCCGAGATTCCGTCTGGGTGAATATTCCGGATGACTGGTGTTGGGTAGAGTGGGGTGCCAGGCTCCGCCTCTCCGTTGTGAATATACGTAAGCATCCGGGAACATCGATGTGTAAGAGCGCAGGCCAGGAAGGTATTGGTGAGTATATCTTTTTTTTAGTCCAGGGCGTCACTTAATGTTCCCAGGAATATTCAAGAGAACTCATCAACGCCGAATAGAGGAGGTACACCCAGACGATTATGCTCAGTGCA
>MVQD01000091.1 GCA_002067095.1 Methanoregulaceae archaeon PtaB.Bin056 | reverse complement strand
AGCCCGCATCCCATCGTCAAACCGCTTCCGGACGGGGCGAAGGCCATGGGCTGAGAAATAACCGTCTGCATACTCCAGGAACGCGATCTCGTGGACGAGAACTGCACATTCAAATGCCTTCACTGCGGACGCGATCTCCCAGGCAATATCGCGAGGGACGGGAGAGTGGTAATCGCCGTGCTGGTCAAGGCCGCTGACCTGCCGCCAGTCAACCACACCCTCCTCATCCGCTTCCCGGTGGAGCATGTAGGGATATATACGGCATATCAGGGGCCTGTCTGGATAAATCCTGCACCGGCCGTCCATGAGAAAATGGCATTCCCCACTCTCACCCGGCTTTGCCTTGAGAGTATACCCTGAGACGTAGAACGTCCCGTGCTGATCAGAGAGATCAAACTCTGGCGGCGGCTCGATGGCAGCGGGATCGATCAACCGGATCCTCACCGCGTCTTCCTCGAGCAGGAGGACATGACCGTTGAATACCCTCGTGCAGCACCTTGCACAGAGGTTGCATGAGAACCCCACTTCTCCTATTATATCAGCAAGCCTCTCAACCGGATACTGCTTCACTGCCTCCAGTTCCCGCTGTCTGTCAAGGATACGCTTCTGTAAAAGCGAAAGATGCGCCCGAGTCATCGTTCTCTGGAGAAGTGTCTGTCACATGCGATGAAAAAGCAATGAGATCAAAGACCCCCGGGAGGACTTCCGGGATCAGATCGGGTCTCTCTGGAGGGGGCAGGTCAGGCAGTGCCCGCCTCCGCGCCCCCTCGAGAGCTCCGATCCCGCAATCTCTATGACCTCGATCCCGGCCTTCTCGAAGTTCCGGTTCGTGCAGGTGTTCCTGTCATACGCAACCACCCGGCCGGGTGCAAGTGCGAGAACATTGTTGCCGTCGTCCCACTGCTCCCGTGCGGCCTGGTACTCATCGCCGCCGGTGGGAATGACCGAGAGCCGCCCGACCCCGAGGGCGTCGGCAACTGCCCCGAGGAAGTCCTCCTCCCGTGTCACCTCAAAAATCCTGTCCCCTTCTCCGGGTCGGATGGAGAACGCCCTTACCCTTTCAACGACTTTCGGGAATACCGTGACAGTATCTTCGTCGAGCATGGTGCAGACGGTGTCAAGGTGCATGTGCGCCCTGTCGCGGCTCATCTGGGCGACGATGATCCGGTCTATCGCCCCTTCCGGGAAGAGTACCCGGGCAAGCTCCTCTACCATGGGCCCTCCCGTCCTCTCGCCCATCCCGACAAGGAGCGTATCCCTGCCGACCGGCATGATATCGCCCCCCTCCATCGAGGCCGTAGCAAAGGCCGCAGGAACCATGGCGTTCTCATAGTCGAGGCAGGAGTACCACGTACGGATACCACTCGCAGAGAAGAGCGGGTGGAAGTGATAGACAGCCGCGGTGTTGACCACCTCCATCCTTCGTGCGGGCCAGAACATTGGGTTCAGGGTGAACCCCCTGCAAATCCACGAAGACGTGTCGCGGGTGTACAGGGTGTTCGGAAGTGGGGGGAGAATGAAGGAGTCAGGGCCAGATGCCGCGACCTGGAGTGAAGATCTGGCCATCCCCTCGAGGTAGAAGCACTCGAGCTCGCTTCTCGTGAGTCCCCCGATGAGGTGCTCGGCCAGTGTGCCGGGCTCCATCTCCATGAGGCACGCTCTCACCGCCCCGCACGCGGATCGCCCGACAGTCATCGGGTGCACGGCCCTCTCGATCACCCACCTCCTGGCCTCTTCGCCCGCGAGCACCTCCGCAAGGAGTGAGGCGAGGCGATACACCCTGACTCCCTCCTCTTCAAGGACCTTCACAAAGGCATCGTGCTCCTCTATTGCCCTCTCCACCCAGAGGACATCGTCAAAGAGGAGTTCCTGGTGGTTCCCCGGCGTGAGCCTTCTGATGCTCAGGTCAGGCCTGTGGACGAGCGCCTGCCGCAGCCTTCCGACTTCCGAATATACCCCGAATTCCGACATTCCTAGGCATCTCTCCCTGTGGGTTTCCTTGCGGTCACCTGTGTCCCTGTATCTCCCGAGACCAGTCCCCGGATATCAGGGAGCGCCCCAATCGCTGCCCGACCCCCTGTCCCGTCCACAAAACTGCATGCCGCCTCAA
This sequence comes from Methanoregulaceae archaeon PtaB.Bin056, assembly GCA_002067095.1. GTDB lineage: Archaea > Halobacteriota > Methanomicrobia > Methanomicrobiales > Methanospirillaceae > Methanolinea_A. The sequence continues at coordinate 5,257 of MVQD01000091.1, read as the reverse complement.
CCTTCGGCCCCATGGAACCCGCCTCAAAGCGGTGCTCCCTGAGCTGTTCCGGGGTCGTGGCATGGATCCGCCGAGCAGAGGGGGTATTCCAGTCAATGAACACGCCCTCGACGTCTGTAGCCATCACAAGGAGATCCGCCCCGAGTTCTTCGGCAAGCAGTGCACTCGCGCGGTCCTTGTCGATCACCGCCTCGACTCCCTCGAACACCCGCCTCTTCCCGGGGGCCGTAACGACGGGAATGCCTCCGCCGCCTGCGCAGATGACGATTACCCCGTGTGAGAGCAGCCACCTGATCGGCTGGATCTCCACGATCCTCCGTGGGAGGGGTGAAGGTACGACTCTCCGCCAGGAATCCCCATCCTTTCCAAAGGTCCATCCCTTCTCCCGCGATACCTTCTCCTTCTCGCCCTCGGTGTAGGGGGGCCCCACGAACTTGGAAGGGTGCAGGAAGGCAGGATCCTCCGGGTCAACCTCAACCATGGTGAGGATCGTGGCGCATGGTTGCGATGCGGGCAGGTTGCCCGCCAGCTCCTGCTCGATCATGTAGCCTATCATGCCCTCGGTCTGGGCATCGAGGACATCAAGGGGATACGGCTCCACGGGCCGGTAACAGGCGGCCTGGAGTGCGAGGAGCCCCACCTGGGGACCGTTGCCGTGGGTGACGACGATCTCGTGGTCTCTTGCCAGTGGCGCAATCATCCTGGCCGCAACACTCACGTTCCCGCGCTGCACCTCCGCAGTCATTGGCTCCCCCCTCTTCAGGAGGGCATTTCCTCCCAGTGCAATGACGATCCGCATGGTCTCGTGGTCCCGCTTGCGGCATGCCACCTCCTTTGAGACTGGCCCTCCGCACGTATATCCAGACTACCGTCTTCCCCGGGTAAATACCTGACTCCGGGGACCAGGGTCATCAGCACCATGCAGGAACACCCTCGCATAAAGGATTTCCCATGCCTTCTCCCGATCTCCCTTCCAGTACCTCGTCATGGTGGCTGCCGCGATTCCGTCCATCCCTATGCCAAGGAATAAAGGCCCGCGCTGCAAAGAAGAATGAGTGCTCTCATCTGGGCAGTTCATGCAGGGGAGTGGATCCGGGTGATAAACGAACGCTATCTCAAGCGCATCCAGGTCAAACCGGGGATGATGGTCAGGCTTGGCGAGTACTTTACCGGCTGGGCCCAGAACGATGCCCTCAAAGAGGCAGGAAAGGAGGCGGTCAAAGAGCGTGCAATGGAGATACTCGAAGAGAACCGGGCGCGGCTTGCCTCTGCGCAGGAACTCCTCTGGGCGAGCAATATTTATTCAGTCCTTATCATCCTCCAGGGGATGGACACCGCAGGCAAAGACGGAACCATCAAGCACGTGATGTCTGGGGTGAATCCCCAGGGGTGCAAGGTGCACAGTTTCCGGGTCCCCACCGAAGAGGAGCTCGACCACACGTTCCTCTGGCGGTACTGGAGAGCCCTTCCAAACCGCGGGGAGATAGGCATTTTCAACCGCTCTTATTACGAGGACGTCCTGGTGGTCAAGGTGCATCCCGAGAGGCTGGTCAACCTCCCTCCCGGGAAGCGGGGGAAGAAGTTCTGGAACGCCCGCTACGAGGATATCAACGCGTTCGAGCAGCACCTTATAAGGAACGGCACCGTGATCCTCAAGTTTTTCCTCCATATCTCGAAGGATGAACAGAAGAAGAGACTCCTGGATCGGCTCGAAGATGCGGAGAAGTTGTGGAAGTTCTCACTCTCTGACCTTGAAGAGAGGAAGTTCTGGGATTCCTATCAGGGAGCGTATGAGGATGCACTCACCATGACCAGCACTGAAGAAGCTCCCTGGTACATCATCCCCGCAGACCACAAGTGGGCCGCACGCACCCTGATTGCAGACATCATCACCACGCGGATACAATCCCTTGACCTTGCGTATCCCGAGGTGTCTGGAGAAGCGATTGCACAGCTGAAGGATGCCCGCCGCCGGCTGGAAGAGGAATAGCGTGGCAGAGTAAAAGTCATGGATCTCAAGGAATTCCTGAACGTAAACCCTGTCAAATCGAGGTTGCTGAAACTTGCTCCAGGCGGGGCGTGCGAGCACTGCGGGGAGGCATATCCCCTTGCGCTCCTTGAGATCCACGTGATAGATCCCTGCACCCGTGCGGATAGTGATCGACATGACCTGCAGAAAGAGCTGCTCGTACTCTGCCCGGAATGCCACCGCTTCTTCCATAAAAGGCCGGTTCAGGAGTCAATGCAGCGTGAACTGGTCAGATATCGCCCCCAAGAGGTGAAGGCTGCCATGAGGCGCATCATGGGCACGAGGCCACGCAGGTATTTCCCGCCCGAGACCGGTGACCCTGAAGCGATCTTTGCGGAGATGTTCGCGAGCGGGGCACTGGACCTCTGCCTGAACGGGGGTTGAGCATCAGGGCCTGCTGGTGGGGAGCGATCGGGACGTTCAGGAGCGCACACCCCCCAATTTTGAGATCTAGACTGTATGAAAAATATTACAGGTGATCCTTCAGCCGGTAGCCGTCCCTGGTCTCCTCGGCTTTTCCTCTCTCCACCAGTTCCCTGGCTGCAGAGACCACGTCATCAATTCCGGGCTTCATGTGGTACTTTTGCATGAGTGTTGACCGGATCTTTCGGGGAGTCGCCGGCCTTCCGGTCATCACCTTCTCCACAAACCCCGTCATGTCCTCGTGCAGGGCCCAGGGATACACGATCCAGTGCCAGTCGGGAACCAGTTTTGCATAAAAGTCCGGAATGAACGTTGAGGTGGTCTTGTGATGGAGCACGCCGGTCTTAATGCTCCCGGGCCGAAGCGACTGGAGGTATGCGAATGCCGCAATCAGCGTCTTTCCGGTATCGGTCACGTCATCAACGATGAGGATGTCCTGCCCCTCTACGTCGACCGAAAGCGGGTAGCGGACATGCGCCTCCCCGTAGCAACTGGCCGCCTCACCCCAGTGCTCGATCTTGATACTGGTGAGCGTGGTGATCAGCAGGGAGTCGCACACCACCCGCCCGGGGACGTAGCCGCCCCTGCCGATGGCAATGACAAGGTCTGGATAATACCTCCCCCTTATGCACTCTGCGAGGTCCCTTGAGAGTGAAACTGCCTCTTTCCAGGGCACGAGTTCTACCGCGAAAGAGTCCGGGATCATCATATATCCTGAATCACCTTTCCGATTTGAACCTTTCCGATATATGGGCGGGGCCAGGAAGGAAGATTGGTATGCACCATTCAGGAAGGCGAGAGCATCGCCACCATCCTGCAGGAGATCTCCCTGAGAGAGGGCTCGTCAAGGAACATGAGAATGGTGCCCGTGATCCCGTGCTGTTCGGATTTAAGCGTAATTTGGAAGACAATGACATCGTCTGCGTCAATTCTCATCTGTGCGATGAGAGACTCGATAATTGCGTGTGCGATATCGATCACGAGGACTGGTGGTGACGGGAGGAGCATGACCCCGAGCAGATCTGACGATGCACAGAGAAAGGACGAGATCATGATATTCCCGGTCTCAAGGAGGGCGCTCTGGTCCATATCGCCGAGAGGGCGATCTGTGTCGGGTATCCCGCACATCATACTTGCGGCCCTGACCGCGGAGGAATCGGAGAACTGAAGGATTAAAAAGCCTCCTTCGGGAATGTCCCCCTGGAGCTGGAAGAGTATCATGGTGGAGACCTCTTCGCCAAGAATCGTCCCGACCTTTCCAATATCAACGATATTCATCTCAGGCACGCTCATGCCGATCTCACACCCGAGCATCTGCGAGAGTGCGGTTGCCGCATGAGCAGCTCCAATATTGGTGAGTTCCTGGAGCGCGTCAAGCTGCTCGGCAGAGAAGGTCAATTCACACCTTTTGAAAGGAAGATAAGCCCGCGAACCATTCTTATAAGGCGTTTATCAAGGCCAATAAAAAAGGTGACGGTCAATTCCGTCTCGTGCCACCTTCTTTTTATCTCCAATTTCACTTCACGAGGGCCTATGCCATCTTTGGCTGCACGGGGTGGAGTGTGTGTGTCTTTTTCCCATTCTCTTCGAACAGACATGCCCACTGGATTTTGCATGCGATTCCGTTTCCTGATGTCTGCTGATTGCAAAGATTGGTCCTTATGAATCAGATCTGAAATCCGGCTCGGTCCACGGGAGTGTCGATTCCACTCCCCCTGCTGCTGCCCCGGGTCATAATCTCCCTTCCTGGATCCCAAGAGCATATACTTTTGTGACGCAGAGGTATTCGCATGCACCGGATCATCGACTGGAACGAACTGTGGAAGGCGATCCACGTGAGCTCCCCTGGCAGGACCGCCAAAGAGAAGGAGCCTGCCTCGGTGTGGGACAAGAAGGCAGCCTCCTATCACCGGAACACAAGGGACGAGCGGAGTGCGACACTGCGTGACCTTGAGCACCTTGATCTCAGGTCCAAAGACACTGTCCTCGACATGGGAGCCGGGACAGGCAGGCTCGCGGTGCCTATTGCCGAACGGGTTGCGCACGTGACGGCGCTCGATGCATCAGGGAGCATGCTCAGGATACTGCGAGAGCGGATGGTTGCCGAAGGGAGGACTAACTACTCCTGCGTGCAGAAGCGCTGGGAGGATACAGTCATCGGGAAGGACATCGAGCCCCATGACGTGGTCATCGCCGCCTTTTCGCTCGGTTTTTATGACCTGAAGACTGCCCTTATGAAACTCGATGCGGCTGCGAAACGCTCCGTCTATCTCTTCTGGCACGCAGGAGAGTGGAGAGGCCCTGAAGAGATGGCGCTGTACCGCGCCGTATTCGGGGAACACGGTGTGATGAAGAAGGGATATCCCGACTACCAGTTCCCATTGAATATCCTCCATGACGAGGGAGTCTATGCGAATGTCAGGATATATCCTGCCATCTGGGAAGCCGCCTATGAGTCCGCAGAAGAAGCAGCCCGGCACTGGGTAACGCTGCATTCACCGGGACTAAAAGACATCTCTCCGGTCATCGATTTTTTCACACGTGTGTTGCGCCGGGACTCTTCGGGCAGGCTGGTGCACTCCGCGGTCCGGCGCACTGCGGTGATCTGGTGGGAGAAAGGGTGAGTGGCGAACAAGGGTACAAAGAGACAAGATGCAGGAAGAGGTTGTGGGGCTCCTGATTGCCAAATTACTGATTCAATGTGACCCCATCAAACGGGTAAAGGTTACTACATCGTGAAGAACAGGCAGTAAAAATAACACAATCGAAGGAATTTGTATCCATTATCCGGATGCCTCAGCCCGG
>MVQD01000090.1 GCA_002067095.1 Methanoregulaceae archaeon PtaB.Bin056 | reverse complement strand
CCACATGGGGGATCTTTGATCAGGAATATCTATAGCGAGAATGAATAACCTGTGTGCACTTCCGTCATTCAGGGCGACCATGATGAAGGGTGAGGTCATATGCTGAAGGAGAAGATTAAGGGGTATATCGAGAGGATTAAGGGGATCGAAGGAATTCTTGACTGTGCGCTCATCTCGAGGGATGGGATCATGCTCGGCAAGTCGTTTGAAGGAGAGTTCAACGAACCGTGGCTTGCCGCGATGTGTGCCACGCTCTTTGCCTCCGCCGAGTCGACATCGTCGATTCTCAAGCTGCAACCCCCCGATGCGGTATCCATCATGATCAAAGAGACGACCATCATGGTGCTCGGTGCCGGCGAGAAACTCCTCATCGTGGCGGTTATCCGGAATACAGAGACTCCAGCCTCAGGAATAACGGACCTGGAAGACCTTGCCAGGGAGATCGGGGGGTCATTCTGATGTTCACGGTGATGGTGGTCGATGACAGTCCGTTCATTGTTGATATATTCGTGACGATGCTCCAGCGTGGCGGGTACCAGACAGTTGCAGCGTACGGGGGCCAGGAGGCGCTTGAGACGCTCTCCACCGTCAAGCCCGATCTCATTCTCCTGGATATCATGATGGAGCCCATGGACGGCTGGGAGACCCTGATGAACCTGAAGAACTCGCCCGAATTGAAGGATATCCCGGTCATGATGCTCACTGCAAAGCAGCTCACCCCAAGCGAGGCGCAGGAGTACGGCATCTACATCGAGGACTACATCATGAAACCCATCACCCACAAGGAGCTGTACGAGGCGATCGAAGGCCAGCTCAACCGCAGGAGGATGATCGAGATAGATATAGAGAAGGCAAGGGAAGCCGGGGTGAGAGCGGAGGTCATCGACGAGTACAGGCGCCTTCGAAAGAGCATCGACATCAACAAGCGCCTCCTCAGGCTGCTGGAGAGCACCTACAAGATGAGCGAGGAGAAGGTGAAGATGGGAGACGAGGCAGGGCTTGCCAT
>MVQD01000089.1 GCA_002067095.1 Methanoregulaceae archaeon PtaB.Bin056 | reverse complement strand
CTACTGGTCCACTTCGCAGATGGCCAGCTGGTACATCCAGTCGAGGAGGCGGGGGCACTCTTCGATGTGGCATTCCATGTCGCATGCGATGCAGGGGATCAGTTCCTCCCCCGCGAGGATGAGGGTCGGGTCCACGGGTCGGCGGCATGCCTTCAGGACAAAGGTCTTGATGCCTTCCTTTCGGAACTCCACACGCTCTACCAGTCCCTCGTCGAGGAGCTTCTTCACGAGGCGGGAGCACTTTCGGCTGTCGACCTCGAGGATCTTCCAGAGCTCGCTCTGGAGGACCCCTTCAGGATGTGACTGGATCACCTTGAGTGCATCTTCTGGGGTCTGCGTCATAGGCCAGGGTGCTCAGATATTGGGCTGGATGGAGAGGATATTGTTGCCCCTGATGACGACGGTCCCCAGGGTACGGCCACGCGCATTGTTGATGTACTCGGTGGTATCTTCCATGTGGATATTCAGGTATTCATCGACTGCGACCAGGCGGCCCTGGAGCTTGCGCTGATCGTCCTTAATTTCAACCGTGACCTTAGAATCCACCAGAGAAAAGACCTTCTTTATGGGTAATACGATACCGTTCACCATCTGCCTCTTATTGGGGGGTGCCGGTATTTATTGGTTTTTGAGCCCGGCACCACGCAACAGGGGGAAAAATGATTACTCCTTGATTGGGACCCAGCGGCCCTTGAGGGCCTTCTCGACGGCAGGGAGCGTGGTGTACTCCATCTCCGAGAGGGAGAGCCGGTGGGGCTCGAATGGTCCATGGGCCCGGAGGATATCGGCGAGCTCGTTGCAGCGTGCCCTGACCCGGTCGTATGCAGGGTCATCGAACATGTCGGCAGGGCCGATCAGCTTCCCGTTGCAGACCTGGAACCCGAGGCAGATCACGCGGGGCGGCCCGTCAAAGCGGGTGCAGTTCGCGTCGGGGAGTCCTACCGGCATGAAGGGGCCGTGGTGAGAGCCCCGCATCCAGCCGGCCACGATGATCGGGATGCTGAACGGATCGATGATCTCCCCTACCGCAGGAAGCCCGCTCTGGCCCCGGACGATCATGACCGGGTCGTCTTTTCCCACGTACTTCCCTGCAATCAGGGACAGGCGCTGGGTGCTCGTCGAAGCCGCGATGACCCCGTCCTTTCGCTTCACGTACTTGATCACGTACCGTGAGGGCGCCCCGATGTAGGCGAGCAGGCTGTAGCTCTCCTCGGGGGTCCGGAACTCGATCTTCCGCTTCTCGATCACGTCATGGACCTCGAAGATGAACCCGTCGTGCATCTGCGGGTCGATGACGAGCCCGGCGGTGTTGAACGGGTCGGCGAACATCTTGTAAAGGTAAAAGTTCCAGGCGCCGGGTTCCGTCTTGTCTGCCATGAAGAGGAGGACGGGGTCCGATCCCCGCTCCTCGAACTCCATCTCTGCAACACCGGGGCCCATCCCCTTGACGTTCCCCGAGAACGCGTCGGACAGGATGTCCTGGCCGGCGCCGTAGAGCTTCATCTCCTTTGCAACCTTCGCGCACTCGGTGAACACCTTCCAGGAAAGCGCGTGGATCTCCGGGTCGTCTTCTCCCCGCGTATGGGTCATGATCAGCTCAAGGTCGTCACCGCAATGGGTGACGAACGAGTCGATCAGGAGCTTTCCTTCCTGCTCCTTGAGCATCCTTGCAGCCTTCTCGAGTATGAGCGGGTGAGTCCGGGAGTGGCCCGGAAAGCTCCCGATATCTGCTTTTATCAGGGAAATCGTGGTTTTTGGCATTCACTTGTCCTCAGATTGGTTCTTACATACTAATAGGACCAGGAGATAAAAAACTGTGGGGTTTTTAAAAAAACCCTCTGCCGCTGTCCTGATCAGGGGGAGGGAGGTTGCGCGTCCGGGTCTTTTCCTTCCTCCGGGATGTAGGAGACCTCCAGCACCCCGTGGCGGAATGAGATCTCCTCGGACCCTTTCTGCACAGGCGGGACTGTCGCGCTTCCCTGGTAATGCCGCTCCTGGTCGCGGGCCCATATGAAGACCCGGTCGCCCCGGAACATCACCTGGATATTCTCCGGGGTCATCCCCGGCATCTCGGTGACCAGCATCACCCGGTCCCCCACGTGGTGCACCTCGATCGGGGACTCTGTCGAGTCTCCGCGGGCTCTCTGCGGGGGGGAGGGGAAGTCCCCACCTGGGGGGAGGACAATCTTCATTCCGATGAAGAGGGGGCGGGAATCGCCTGCCTGCGCAGCCTGCATGAGGTTGCGCAGCATCTCTTCCAACGTCTTGTGGGTATCTTCAGGTTTCTCTGTCATCGTGTTGCTTTTTCTGGCCTGCAGCGGGAGGATTGGCCTTTTCAGGCCCGGAGTTCCTCCTCCAGCCCGTGCGTCAGCCGCTTGATCTCGTTCCAGTCCTTGACCCTCCGGAAGGTCTCCTCCCGGAGTGCGCGGGTATCGTACTCTTTGTCCCTGCGGAGTTCTGCCTGCTTCAGGGCCGCGACCGCGTTCTCGAGGATGGTCCGCTGTTCCTGGTTGTAGAGGATCTCCCAGGCCTGGCGCTCGGCGGTCTCAAGTGACTCCCGGTCCATCGAACCCTTGACCTTCTTTGCCGCCTCGTCGAAGTGCGCTCGGGTGATGCGGACGTTGACCACGGCATCGCTCATCTCCTGCTCGCTCTTTCCGGCCATCACGGTGATGAACTCGCGCATGGCCCCAAGTTTCGCCTCCCGGACGAGGGCCTCGATATCGGCACCGACGTAACCCTCGGTGGCGGCCACGAGGTCATCGATTTTCACGTCCCCGGCGAGGATGGCATCCGCATCCCTGAGGTATACCTCGAATATCTTCTTCCTGCTCTCTTTGTCCGGGGGCGGGACGTAGATGTGCCGCTCGATACGGCCCGGCCGCATCAGGGCCGGGTCCAGCATGTCCGGGCGGTTGGTCGCCCCTATCACTGTCACGTCCTTCAGCTCCTCGAGCCCGTCGAGCTCGGTCAGGATCTGGCTGACCACGCTCTCGGTGACGTGCGATGAGCCCATGTACGTGCCCCGCTTCGGCACCAGCGCGTCCACCTCGTCAAAGAAGATGATTGCAGGCGAGGCCTGCCGCGCCTTGCGGAAGATCTCCCGCACCCCTTTCTCGGATTCCCCGACCCACTTGGAGAGGAGCTCAGGGCCCTTCACCGAGATGAAGTTGCACTCGCTCTCGTTTGCGACCGCCTTTGCAAGCATCGTCTTCCCGGTCCCCGGGGGGCCGAAGAGGAGGATGCCCTTCGGCGGCTTGGTGCCGAGCTTTGCAAAGACCTGCGGGTAGCGCAGCGGCCACTCCACGGCCTCGCGGAGCTCCTGCTTCACGTCTTCAAGGCCACCCACGTCTTCCCACGAGATGTCCGGGACTTCCACGAGCACCTCGCGCATCGCGCTCGGTTCGACGTGCCTCCTGGCCTCGTCGAAGTCATCGTTCGTGACCTTCAGCTGGTCGAGGAGTTCAGCCGGGATCTCCTGGTCCAGGTCGAGTTTCGGGAGGATCTTCCGCAGTGCGTGCATCGCGGCCTCCTTGACGAGGAGGGCGATGTCCGCTCCGACGAACCCATGGGTCGTATCGGCGTAGTTCTCCAGTTTTACGTCATCTGCAAGGGGTACTCCCCGGGAATGGACCTGGAAGATCTCCATCCTCCCTTTCTTGTCGGGGATGCCGATCTCGATCTCGCGGTCGAAGCGGCCACCGCGCCGGAGCGCGGGGTCGATGGCGTCAGGGATGTTCGTCGCGGCGATGACGACCACCTGTCCCCTGGACTTGAGGCCGTCCATGAGGGAGAGGAGCTGGGCGACGACGCGGCGCTCCACCTCGCCCTTCGTGTCCTCGCGCTTGGGGGCGATCGAGTCAATCTCGTCTATGAAGATGATCGCGGGGGCGTTCTCCTGGGCCTCGTCGAAGACCTCGCGGAGCTTCCCCTCGCTCTCCCCATAGTACTTGCTCATGATCTCAGGGCCCGAGAGGGAGACGAAATGCGCGTCCACCTCGTTTGCGACGGCCTTTGCGATCAGGGTCTTTCCGGTCCCCGGGGGGCCGTAGAGGAGAACGCCTTTCGGGGGCTCGATCCCGAGGCGCTCGAAGAGCTCGGGGTGGCGCAGCGGCAGCTCGATCATCTCCCGCACCATCTCAAGCTCCCGTGAGAGCCCGCCGATGTCCTCGTAGTGGACGTCCGCGGTCTCCCCCTTCTTCTTCTCCTCCGGCTGAAACGGCGTCTCCTTGAGCTCGATCTGGGTGTCCTCTGTGACGATGGCGACGCCCTTCGGGCTGACCTTGGTGATGACCAGGGTGAGGGGGTTTCCGATCACGTCCACCCGGACAGTCTGGCCTTCCATCACCGCCCTGCCCCTGAGCAGGCGGGAGAGGTACTGTTCACCGTGCAGGAGCCGGATGGGCTGGGTGGGGTTGATGACCACCTTCTTGGCATACCCGACCTCCACCTTCCGCACCCTCACCCGCTCGTCGACACCTGTCCCGGCGTTGCCGCGGATGGTCCCGTCGATGCGCAGGATGGCCTGCCCCGTGTCCTGGGAGAAACCCGGCCATACGATCGCGGTAGCCTTCTTCTTGCCCTGGATCTCGATGGCGTCCCCGCTCACCACGCCAAGCGCCCGCATCGCCTCGATGCTCAGGCGGGCGATGCCCCGGCCGGCATCGTCCCTAGCCGCCTCTTTTACGATAACCTCGATGGATTCAGTAGATGTCATGGGAATGGTATCCTTATGATGTTTACTTTAAGTAAGTGAGTGATAGTATATATACATTGCCCACACGGCAAGGCCTTCGGACTCCGCAAACCCCTCCCCTGGTGAGCGAATCCAGAGAATCCATGAGTTTTGAGGGGTTTTTCCCCCCGCATGATCTCTCTTCCGGCAATCCTTCTCGCCTCCGGCCGCCCAGACCCGCAAAGGCAATGCGTACCGAGCGCACACCTAACACCCAGCAGGAGCCCGGATGTGACGCGGCGGAAAGGAGCACAAGGATGCTTGACCTGAAGTTTATACGTGAAAACCCCGACGTGGTGAGACAGGACCTCCGGAAACGGGGGGATGCCAGCAAGGAAGCCTGGGTTGACGACCTCCTCGAGAAGGACCGGAGATCCCGGGCGCTGAAGGCGCAGGGCGACGAGCTTCGCAGGCGGCGGAACAGCATCGCCAGGGAGATCAACGAGGAGAGGAAAGCGGGGAGGGACACGGGCGCTCTCATGAAGGAGGCATCCGATCTCCCCGGGAGGATCAAAGAGATCGAGGCGGAACTCGAAGAGATCACGGCAACGATACGCCACTACCAGATGCGCCTCCCGAACATCCTCCACGCGAGTGTCCCTGTCGGGCGGGACGACACGGAGAATGTCGAGATCCGCCGGGTGGGAACACCCCGGATATCCGCTTTTCCCCTCGCGAACCATGGGCAGCTTGCGGCAGACCGGGGGTGGGCGGACTTCGAGCGGGCGACCAGGGCGGCCGGGGCGGGTTTCTACTACCTCAAGGGGAACCTCGCGCTCCTCGACCTCGCCCTCCAGCGGTATGCCGTTGACCTGCTGGCAGAGAGGGGCTTTGTCCCAATCATCCCCCCCTACATGATCAACCGCAGGTCTTACGAGGGGGTCACAGACCTTGAAGACTTCGAGAAGGTCATGTACAAGATCGAGTCCGACGACGGCTACCTGATCGCGACGAGCGAGCACCCGATCGGGGCAATGTACCAGGACGAGATCTTCGAGGAGCGCGACCTCCCGCTCCGACTTGCCGGCATCTCGCCGTGCTTCCGGAGAGAGATCGGGTCCCACGGCCTCGACACGAAGGGGCTCTTCCGGGTCCACCAGTTCCACAAGGTGGAGCAGTTCGTCTTCTGCAGGCCTGAAGACTCGTGGGGGATCCACGAGGAACTGCTGGCGAACGCCGAGGAGATATTCTCGCGCCTCGGCCTCCCCTACCGGGTGGTCAATATCTGCACCGGCGACATCGGGACCGTTGCCGCGAAGAAGTACGACATCGAGGTCTGGATGCCCCGGGAAGAGGCATACCGCGAGGTGGTCTCCTGCTCGAACTGCACCTCGTACCAGGCGGTGCGCCTCAACATCCGGGTGAGGGACCCTCACGACTTCGAGTCAAAGCGTTTTGTGCACACCCTCAACTCGACGGCGGTAGCAACGACAAGGACGATCAGGGCGATCCTCGAGAATTACCAGGAGGAGGGAGGAGCGGTGATGGTGCCCCCTGTGCTCCGGCCCTATATGAACGGCCTCGAATACCTCTGATCCGGTCAACCGGTGACCCGGACGACCCCGTTCTCCGTGACGATGAGGTCCATGCGGACGTCGTTTTGGTCTGCGGGGATGGACTCCATCTCCTGGCAGGAGAAGGCCACCCCGATCTTTCTCATATGAGGGTACCGGGAGAGGAACCGGTCATAATACCCGGCCCCGTACCCGAGCCGGTGTCCTCTCGCGTCGTATGCAATCATGGGGACGATCACCACGTTGATCTCCCGGGGCTCGGCGCGGACCTCGTGCCCGATGGGCTCTGGCACGGAGAACGTGCTCTCGGAGAGGTGCGAGGGGTCTTTCAGGTAGGAGAGCCGGAGTGTCCGCTCCTCTCTTTCGATGATGGGGACCACCACCCTCGTGCCCCGTGATACCATCGCAGCGATGAGGGGGAGCGTGTCCACCTCGGGCGGCTTTGACGCATAGACGAGGACCGGGTCCTCGCCGTCAAGGAGCGCGAGCACCTTCTCCCGGATGGCCCTGGAAAGATCTTCCCTTTCTGCCGGGGAAAGGGCGGCCCGTATCTCCCGGGCCCTGGCCCTTATCGCCTGCTTTTCGCCGCTCATTCTGTTCGCTGTACTCTTCGCCTCAAAGAGGAATTAAGGGTGCGGTCCTCCCCCATTTTCCTGAAGGGTGAAGGGCGCCCGCCCGGCCCCCGGATCCGGCCACCAGGGCCCTGCAGGGATGGAGGACAGGACTTGCACGGGAAAAAAATCACAGTATTCTCGTTGAGACACACGCATACAAAATGAAAATTGCGGATGTGATGTTCATAGGAAAAAAATTGGTGGATTCAGTGCTACGGCACGGGGGTGACGCTGACCAGCGAGACGATGAACCAGGCTGCGATGAGCACGATGAGGAGTGCAAGGATGAACGCGGACAGAACCACGGCGCCTGCTGCCCGGCCGGTCGAGACCTGGTGGAGTTCCCGTATCCCGAGGACCTCGAGGATGAGTGCCCAGATACCCCCGACAAAGAGCCCGATCACGGGGATCCACCCGATCAGCATGTACGGCGTCGACCCGAATATCATGGCTTTTACGGTCTCCGCGTATCCCTTCCGGCCGCCGAGGAGGAACACGAAGAGGTGCAGCCAGCCTGCAAAGACGAAGAGGAGGACCAGCGACGCGATGACCAGGATAATCGCCACGACCACCATCCCTATCGTCTCCATCAGGAAGATCTCCCCCATTCCCATCTGCCCCATGGTCCGGGTGAGCGTGGCCAGAACGGCGCTTGCAAAGATGAGGTCCACGACCACGGTGAGGATCGCGTTGACGATGACAATAATCAGGAAATACTTGACCGCATCCCCAAGCGACGTCCCCCGCACCTTGCGGAAGGACTCGACAGGCTGCATGAGAAATCCTTTGACTGTCTCGAGTGTATCCATAGACATCTCTATGGCTGTTATGATCGCAGGATATAAGAAGAGTGCACCTTTTTTCCTGCCGGCTGCTCCCCTCTCCTCTTTCACGTGCCAGGGGTAGCTGCCGGTACCAGAGTGTATATAGGGTACTCGCCCCACCTGATTACCAAAATGGCCTTACCGTTGCGGTGGCTTGCGCTTCTCTCGGTCATCATACTCCTCGCGGCGATCCTACCGGCGGGTGCAGCCCATGGAGGGGGGCCGGGCTCTTCTTTTTCCCATGGCGGGGGAAGCGGGGCACAGATGGCAGCCTCGCCGGGAAGCGGCGGGCCTCCATCTCCAGGCCTCCCCGGCATTGGGCAGAGCGACGGGGGAGTACAGGCCCACGTAGGACAGGAGGCTGGAGGCCGCCTCCAGCCGCAGGGTGCCGGGGCTGTGGGGGGAGTGCCCCTTCCGGGTGTGGACCCCCAGGTGCAGGCGAGAGCGCAGGGGGGTGCCACATGGCCCGGCACAGCCGGGGGCGCGCCGGGTGAAGGCAGGATTGGGAGCCTCCCTCCGTCAGGAGAGCGCGAAGTCCCCCCGGGCCTTCCTGCCGGCCGGCAACGCGGTCCCCCTTCCCATGCCCTGCCCACCGGCCCGGGAACCCAGGCCGGGCGTTACCCCTGCGGCCCGGCCCAGACTGCCGAACTGCCCGGAGGGTCGCTTGGACTGTCAGACCCGGCGCTCTCCCCCTCCCCTTCTCCACGGGCGAGGAGGGAGGGCGACGGCGAGGACCCTGCCCCTGTCGCGGCCGATCGCCCGGGCCTCCCCTTCTTCTTCCTGGCCTTCCTTGGGTTCCGGAGGGTCCATCCAAAGAACGTCCTCTCGCACGAACTCAGGCGAAGGGTGTACGACACAATTGCCGCGCACCCCGGCATCGATGCCCTCACTCTCGCCAATCTGCTCGAGACGAACCCGAGTACTCTGAGATATCACCTCTTCACACTGGTCCGGGCGGGAAAGATCACGACCTTCTCGCGGCCCGGCGTGGTGCGGTATTACCTAAACCAGGGCATGTACCCTCCCTTCCTCCAGTGCCTCCTGCATTCCCTGTGGACCGATACCCGGAGGGAGATCATCATGATCCTGTGGAACGCGCCGGGGATGAACAGGACCCAGCTCGCAGAGGCCCTGTCGTGCTCTGGACCCTCGGTCACCCGGCACATGCAGGGCCTCGCCGATGACGGGATCGTGGAGAACCGGCGCAGGGGAAGGTCCAACCTCTATCACCTCACCCCTGCAGCGATCGGGGCACTCGAGTTCCTCGGGCAAGTGCCGCCCTGCCCCGCGCTTCCCCGAGAGGCCGCACCTCTTTTGCCCTCCGCCGCCTGAACCCTTCCTCGTCCTGTAGCTCTCCGTGCGAGAGATCCCTTGAATACCCGTGCCCAATGCTGGATGGAGACCGGGTCATCCGGATGAGTATCGATGACCCGGCAAAGGAGAACACACATGATGAGAAAGACACTCGCATTATGCCTCCTCCTTGGCATCATCCTTCTGCCCGCGACAGTGATGGCGGCAGGGGCCGGTGGTCAGGGGAGAATCGGCGCACAGGGAGGAAACCCGGTGCTCCAGGAACAGACGGATGAGACTTCCCCTGCAGGAGCGTACCGGTTCTGCGGGCAGCACGGGTTGAATGAAGGTCAGAAAACAGGGAACGGCGAGATGCTCCGGACCCGCTCCTGGAGCGGAGACGGCGAAATGAAGCAGGCAAAGACCATGGCCCGGAACCAGACGCGGCTTCGGGACGGGTCCTGCGGGACCTGTCCATCGCTCTGAAAGTGGTCCCAAAAATCAACCCCTCGCATTTTTTCGCATGAGGGGAGGAGCGGGGTTTTACTCCTCACCCTCATTCTCTTCCACGGCATCAAGGACCCTGTCCCAGATGACGATAAGGCCTGGCACGATCACGTAGGCAAGGAGTCCGGCTCCGACAAAGAGTGCCACGATCATGACGGACTGTTCCATTGTTGCCTCCATGAGACCGGTCCATATCACGTGGCAATCAGGCCAGCGCAGGGACAGTGTCGGCCCATGCCTCCACCAGCCCCACGATGACGTCGTCAGCGTAGGAGGAGATCCGCACCTGGTCGCGGGAGAAGGTGACGTAGTAGACCTCTCCCGAGGGGTCGTGGCACCGCAGGGTGCAGAGGTAGCGCTCGTGTTCGGTGTCTCTGACCGGGTCGCCTCCCATGGCCGCGGTGAGTTCCGCGTCTCCCATGATCTCCGCGATGCTTCCATTGAACCCCGCCACGCTCCCCGAGCGGGCGGTGATCTGCCCCACGGTCTTTCCATCGTCATCCTGGTAGAGTATCCTCGCGGTGTACGCCTCGCGGCTCCTGGTTACCGGGTCAAACGTCACGCCCCCGACCTCGTACGGGGTGCACCCGAAGGGGTTCGTATCGAGTACGCTCTGCACGATCGCGGCAAAGGTGGTCACGTTGGCGATCGGTGCGGCCAGCTCGCGGGCCGCGGTCTTTGTGGTGTTCTGTTGCACAAAGTCTGCCATTCTTCTCTGTCCTGCCCCCATTCGAGGGGCACATACCCGGTGGGAGCGGGATATCAAGGAGGTTGACCGGGGGTGGCAAACCAGCGGATTAGAGTTGTTATTTTTGAAATACAAAGCCATTCAGTTGCAGAATTAATGATCTGGTGCATCCTTGACTTTTTCTCTCCGGGACTGAAAGGGAAAGGTGAAGTGGTCCCGGGGTGATCTGGAGCATGGATGAGGGGCCATGGACCTTGCACGGTTCGATGAGATGGAGAAAGAGGATCTGGTCTCATACCTCGGGTTCCTGCTCTGGCATTACCGGGTGGTGGACGCATTCTGGTTCATCTTCCTTGCCGAGGAGTTCGGGCAGCCTGTTGCCGAGAAGATCAACGAGCGGGTCTGGGGGAGGGTCGCCTCGATGGCGGCAAGAGACCTGAAAGCACGGTTCGCGATCACGGAGACGGGGCTGAAGGGGTTTGTCAGGGCCCTCAGGCTCTTCCCCTGGGCAATCCTCGTCGACTACCAGATCGATGAGCGGGAGGACGAGGTGATCATCAGGGTGCCCTCCTGCCCTACCCAGGAGGCCCGCCTGCGCCGCGGGCTCGGCGAGTACGTCTGCCGGGAGATGCACAGGGCGGAGTTCACCGCGTTTGCAGGGGAGATAGACCCGCGGATCAGGGTGGAGTGCCTCTTCGCACCTCCCGACCCTCACCCTTCCGACCTGTTCTGCATGTGGCGGTTCACCCTCGACGAGGGCTGAGGCCTCGCGTGGTTCACGGCCGCTCGACCTCCATCAGGCCCCCGGGGAAGACCTCGTAGTACTGGAACCCTTCCTGCCCTGCGCAGATCCAGATCTCCTTCGTGCAGCAGCGCGGGCCGCCGATCGCACGCAACCGGTCCATGTCGGCCCGGTACCTGGCATTCACCTCCCTGATTCCCGGGACCGGCAGGCGTTCCCTCCGGACCTGGACGAGGAGCACCTCTTTTTCCCCTATCCCGACAAGGTTGACGGGGCTCCTTGAGCCGTTGAACCGGAGCGCATGGTACCCCTGGGCATCGAGGACTGCCCGGGCCTCGAACTCGACGGGGCGGGCTCTTGGGGTGGTGGTCATGGTGCGGTTCCCTCCCTGGCGTGGCAAATGGTGCGCCGGGGTGCACGCGCAGGTCGTGCATGGTGGCAGGTCCTGCCGGATATTCCATCATGGTGGATGAGGTTGTGGGGCTGGATATTCGGGGACATTAGGAAAAAATCCCCCTTGTGGGCTTCAGGGTAAGACGCGGTACAGGGGTGTGGGGCTCCCGGAATCAACGGGTGCTCCTGCAGGAGAAGAAGGGGCCCTTCACCTATCAGGGCAAAAAAACGTGGAAGACCCCGTGGGAAGTGCAGTGCATGAAAAAACCGCGGGGGTGCTGCCTGGCCCTCCCGCCTCGTCCCGGCAGGTGACCGCTGCGCCGGCAAGTATCCCGATCGTGAGGAGCACCACCTGCAGGAACCAGGATACCCTCCTTGAGATTATCCTTGCTGCGGCCTCCTTCCCGTAAACGCCGCGTGTTCCTGCGAATAAGAACGGATACATGTCCTTAATGGAAGTATTATTTTTATCAATTTGAATATTGCGGTGAAACGGATGAATCTGGCCTGTTTCGGGCTTTTTTTCCGCGGACACGCACTCTCTCCACGGTGTGCGGGCGCCCGGACCCGTCACCGCGCAGAGAGATCTCCTGCAAGGGGACAGAATCCGCCCTTCCGGGGAGTTTTCCCGCTGCCCCGGGCATGGTGCCGCAACAGGCGGGAGCGAGTCGTTCCCAGGGGGTCGCGGGACCGGGTTCCTTTCCGTGATTTCCATTACACATAAATAGTCCAAGGGTTTT
>MVQD01000088.1 GCA_002067095.1 Methanoregulaceae archaeon PtaB.Bin056 | reverse complement strand
TCCTCCTGGGTCGCGGTGATCTCCTCGTAGGCAGCCTCAAGATCAGCATGTTTCTTCTGGAGGGCCTCTGCCGCCACACGTTTCTGCAGATGCCCCCAGACACCCTGCAACAGCAGCACGAGTTGATCGACATCGTCCGGGACGTACTCCGTATCCTTGTTCGCAACGGCGCAGAGCATGACAATCCGGTGCCCCTCGAAGACTGGGACGGACAAAAACCTCCGTATGGGAACATGCCCGGACGGGAGCCCTTTCTTGGCGGGGAGGGGTGCATCGTAATCGTTCACCGTGACCGGCTGCCGTCTCCTCACCGCGTCTGCCCAGATACCCGCCCATGCGATTGGGAAGTGGAGGGGCGCCTTTGATACCGCACACTCGCCCATGACAGATCTTGACCATGCCATGAGATCAAAGACCGACTCGTCAGGGGACATTTTTCCGATGAATGCAAGCGAACTCCCTGTGAGGCGGCATGCTGCATCCATCACGAAATCGGCAAGTTCCTGCTCGGTCGCAGTCTCCATGCCGGCAATGTGCAATAACGCTTCCGCGCGTTCGCGCATGAGCTGTTCTACCCGGCTCTTCTCTGCCTCCACCACGTACAGGGACTGGTAATGCAGTTTCTGCTCACGCTGCCATATCCAGGCGGTCGCGACGAGAACCCCTGCGAGAATCCCTGCCCCGATCACGAGGATGAGGAATGACTGGGCGGCCCAGCTGGCGAATGCCTCCTCGGCGTCGACTTTTGCCACCATGAACCAAGGCGAACCCGGGACTGGGCGGATATCCGACATGACCGCGACCCCCCGGTAATCGCGTCCTTCGAATACCCCGGTCTTCCCGAGGACCGCCATCACCGCAGGCACGTCGGTCTCGGTCAGGGGAACGGTGAGGTTGAGCGCGGTATGCTCCATGTGCTTCAGGTCATTGAGGAACAGCACATTGTCCCCCTGCCGCTCTACAAGCAGGGTCTCGGCTGTCCTGCTCGGGACCGGCCACGAACGGATGAACGGGTAAATATAATCTTCAGGATCAATAGCGAGGATGACCGCGCCAACCGGCACTTTACTTCCGTTCGTCGATGAAACGAGGGGCGCAACCACGTCCAGGTGTGGACGTCCCGTCACGGGCATGGAGTGGAAATCGGTCATGACCACAGCGCCGCTCTGGAGCGATTCTTTTACTGACGCTGCAGTCAGCGGACTGATCGATTCAACTTCGGGATCAAGACTCAACAGGATAGTCCCCTCTGGGTCTGCAAGAATGACGTTGTGATAATGTCTCGACTGGTTGATCTCCCTGAAACGGGTCAGTATCATCTCCTCAATTCTGCTGTCGGGAGAAGAGCGATATTCTGACACTCCTTCAATAAAAAAGCTGCTCGCAGCGATCGTCCGTGCATCATAGAGCCTGTCTTCTCTCCACCGCGCAATCTCTTCAGCTTTCAATGAACTGATTGAGATGAGCTGCCCTGTTGCGGTCTCTCTCGCCAGTTGCTCCTGGGACTGGTAGATGAACAGCCCTGCCGTCACTATCAGGAGGATGAGGATGCCGCACGCAACGAGGAGGGGGATACGCCTCCGCAGCGGTGTCTCCCCGTCATCAACCAGGGGTATCACCACCGTTCATGAGAATCCCGAGGAGCGCGCCCCTCTTTCCCTCCCCTGTCCAAGGCCGCGGGATGCAGGAGAGTGGGGACATGCAGGGATCCCCGTGTCCTCTTGTCATCACGCGATTACCTGACGGGACACCCTCTGACTCTCCGGTCGGACTGCACCTGCCAGTTCCCCCACAAGGCAATGCAACCCGGCGGTCTGTCCGGTGGCGCCGGAACTGCGAAAAGCGCCCGGCCGGGTTCCCTTCTTTCCCAGACCGGCGCGGGAGAGACACCCATGATGACAGGGGATAGGGTGCCCCCCCGGCGAAGACCGCGGATTCGGTCTTCATGCCGGAAACTCCGCCACTGGTACATATCACCGGTTCCATGCAGTCTGGTCTACAAAACTTCTGAAGTGAAGATATATATAGGATTGGAGAGCGCGCAGCGCCCGATGATACGCATACCCCGCGTGAGATGCACGGATGAATCCGCATCCATTCCGCCCGGTCGGGTGGCCGGTCCCTGGGGCGCAAATGAGAATTGTTCATATATGCCGTGCGCACATCAACCAGATAACGAGTTTCCATGACACCCGTCACGATCCTGGTCGTCGAGGATGAGCAGATAGTCGCGGAGGATCTCAAACAGTTGCTGGCCGGGATGGGATATCGCGTGGTGGGAACGGCATCCTCCGGCGAGACCGCAATCCGCCTGGCACGGGAGACCGCCCCCGACCTCGTCATGATGGACATATCCCTCGGGGGTTCCATGGACGGCACCGAGGCTGCACAAAAGATCGCAGAGTTCCACGACGCCCCTGTCATCTACCTCACCGCGTTTGCCGATTCCGCGATCATCGAGAAGGCCAAGGTGACCCGTCCGTATGGGTATATCCTGAAACCTTACCAGGAGAGGGAGATCAGGACTGCCATCGAGATCGCACTCTATACCCATGACCTCAACAGGAAGGTCGCCGAGAGCGAGGAGCGGTACCGCGGGTTCGTCCAGAACTTCCTTGGTATCGCCTACCGGAGGAGGGCTGACTCTTCCCCGGAGTTCTTCCAGGGGGCAGTCGAATCGATCTCAGGATATACCGAGGCCGAACTTCTCGCGGGGAGGCCTGCATGGGAAGATCTCATCCACCCTGATGACAGAGAGCGGGTCATGGAGCAGGACCGCGAAATTGCCGCGATGCAGACAGGGGAGTTAAAACGGGACTACCGCATCATCCGAAAGGATGGCACGGTCACCTGGGTACACGAACTGCTGCGCGTGGTCCCCGGTGTCGGGAGAACGCTCCGCTCTGTCCAGGGTGCCATCTACGACATCACCGGGCAGAAAGCGGCAGAGGACGCGCTCCAGAAGATGAACCGAGAGCTTGAGGAGCGGGTAACAGAGCGCACCCTCTCCCTGAACCACCAGGTACAGTTCCTCCAGCAGCTGATCGATACCATCCCAAGTCCGGTCTACTACAAGGATCCCGGGTGCGTCTATCTCGGGTGCAACACCGCGTTTGAGAGCTATCTTGGGATTCCCCGGGCAAGGATCGTCGGCAGGACCGACGCCGACCTCCTCCCCCCCGAGCTCGCGGTCCTTTTCCACGAGAAGGATCGCTTCCTCCTCGACCACCGCGGCATCCAGTCCTACCAGGCGAAGTTCCCGCATGCAGACCACACCACCCGCGAGGTGCTCGTGAAGAAGGCCACCTACCACGACGCAGAAGGGGGGATTGCCGGGTTTATCGGCGTCTTCTTGGATATCACCGACAGGATCCGTGCAGAAGAGCAGGTACGGAAGAGCGAGCAGAGGTTCCGGGCAGTGGTCCAGGACCAGACCGACATGATCTTCAGATTCCTCCCGAACAGGACGGTGCTCTTTGCAAACGACGCGTTCCTCGCGTATTTCAAGAAACGATCAGAGGATGTCACGGGATACATCTTCCGGTTCCCTGTCCACCCCGATGACCAGGCGGGAGTGGATGCGCATTTTGCGTCCCTTACCCCCACCCATCCTGTCGGTACCACGGAGTTCCGCTGCCTGCGGGAGGGAGATCAGGCAGCGTGGCAGCAATGGATAACCCGGGCCTTCTTCGATGAGAGGGGGAATGTTACCGAGTATCTCTCTGTTGGCAGGGATATCACGAAGCAGAAGGAGATCGAACGCCGGGAGCGTGAGGCCTACCAGCAGATTGAGAAGAACATGCAGCAGTTCACCTCTCTCAACGACCAGATACGAAACCCCCTCTCGGTAATCGTCATGCTTGCAGGCCTTGGAGCCGACGAGCATGCGCAGAAGATCCTCGCACAGGCACGGGAGATCAACTCGATCCTTGACCGCCTGGACACAGGATGGCAGGAGTCAGAGAAGGTAAGGAGATTCCTGAAGAAACATTATGGGATCGGGGGTGAGGACGAGGGGCTTTTCGGGTCCGGACCACGCGACCACGGTTCAGCCGAGGTCCGGCGATGACGCCGCCCTGATGAGAAGCAGGATATTCTTCGCCTGCCCGTTCTCCTCCTTGATGATCCCTGCTTTGAGGGAGACCGTCCGCATCTTCCCGCTCTTCATCGTGATGAGGGCATGTGCCGGGAGGTAATACATGGCATCAAGGGCAAGGAGGCGGTGGAGCGTCTCGTCCTCCGCTCCTTCCTTTCTGGATGACGCAAGGTTCAGGAGTGCAAACACGTTCTTTCCTGCCACCTCCGTCGTGCTGTAGCCGGTGAGGATCTCGGAGGACGGGTTGGCAAAGACGACCCGGTTCTGGAGGTCGATGATGTACGCGCAGTCGGGGCTCCTGGTGAGGTGCAGCTCGAGTTTCTCCCGGGCGCTCCCGATCTTCTCCTTCAGTCTCCGCTTGTAAATCGCAAACTCGATGTTCGAGTAGAGTTCGCGGGGATTGAAGGGTTTCACAAGGTAGCTGTGGCTCTCGGTTTTGAGTGCCCGGGCAAGCGTCTCCTCATCCGCATAGGCAGTCAGGTAGATGACCGGGATATCCGTGACCCTGTTCAGCTCCTCTGTCGTCTGGATACCGTCCATGTCCCCTTTGAGGTGGATGTCCATCAGGATGACGTCAGGCTGAGTCTCAAGCGCAAGGGAGAGCGCCTCCTTCCCGGTGATGGCAATCCCGGTGATCGTATATCCCATCTTCGAGAGCGTGGACTTGAGCGAGAGCGCCACTACCCCTTCATCCTCGACAATCATCACTTTCTTCTGGACCATGGAGTGAACTCCTGTACGAGATAGTCTCTTGCGGATGAGATAGATAAAATGGACGTTTCCGCAGGCAGGGGTCTGTGGGTAATTTTATCAGCACAGAGCCCGCGATGAAGAATAAGGCATTCTGCATCTTTTACGGTGTACACAAGGAGGGCAGGGCATGAGAGAAATTTCAAGGATGAACCTGGCAATTTTCCTGATCACGGCGGTTATCACCTTTGCGATCGTGCTGACCACCATCTTCAGCCTCAAAAGCGGGATCTACGATATCTTCCCCTACTTCTACATCATCCCGGTCATCCTGATCGCATACTCCAATCCCAGGCTGGGTGTGTATTTCACGATCATCCTGGGCTGGATCTATCTCTTCCTTGTGTACCTCTACGGCCCCTTTGATATAAGGCTCTACGCGACCAGCAGCGCCTGGTTTTACATCTTCATCACGCTCGGCGTGGTAATCTCCGCATTTTCAAACGAGATCGCAAAAGAGCGGAAATTCAGGGATATCTTCCTCAACTCACAGGCAGGCATCTTCACCTTCGGGCCCGGGGACCAGGTGATCAGGATAGCCAACACACAGGTGGCCTCCCTGCTTGGGTATACTCCTGAAGAGATGCAGAAACTTCGCATCGCAGATATCATCCCCGATATCGACGAGAGAGAGAGGTTCTTCCAGACGCTTGGGAACGAGGGCAAGGTGAGCGATGCCGAAATCACCCTGCAAAAGAAGGACGGCAGCAGGGTATGGGTCCTGATCACGGCGTCACGGACTTTGGGAGACCAGGTGATCTGTTCGACCGTCGACATCACTGAAAGGAAGCGGATCAAGGACGAGCTCCGGTTCACCGAGATCCACTACCGCGCCCTCTTTGACAGCGCGGGAGATGCCATCATCATCCATGGGATTGACGGCAAGATCTTCGAAGCGAACATGATCGCAGGCGAGCAGACAGGATACTCGAGGCAGGAACTCGAACAGATGCATCTTAGTGACCTGCATATCCTGCCTGCAGGCGAGGCCGCGGAGACATGGATCCAGGAGATCCGGCGGAAAGGGATCTCCATTCGCGAGACCCTCATGCACACCCGCGAAGGCGGAACCATCCCGGTCGAGATCAGCAGCAAGGTGATCGAATACTACCGCTCCCCTGCCATCATCACCATCATCCGGGATCTCCGGGCCCGCAAGGAGGCTGAGAACGCCCTGCGCGAGAGCGAGCGGCGGTACAGGATGATCGGTGACCTGATCCCATTTGGAGTCTGGATCACTGACGCAGATGGGACACTCACCTATGCCTCGCAATCGTTCCTGGATCTCATCGGGATGACACTCGAAGAGTGCCGGAAGGTGTCCTGGATGAGTAGGCTCCCGGTCGAACAGCGCGAGTCTGCCCAGAATGACTGGAAGCAGTGCGTCGAGACAGGCTGTTTCTGGGACTACGAGTACCGCATCGTTGACCGTTTCGGGACCGAGCATTTCATCTTAAGCAGGGGGGCTCCGATGAAGGATGAATCAGGCCGGATCGTCTCCTGGGCGGGCATCCACTTTGATATCTCGCAGCGCAGGCGGTATGAGAACCGGCTGGAAGCATCCCTCCGGGAGAAAGAGGTGATTATCAAGGAGGTGCACCACCGCGTCAAGAATAACATGCAGGTGATCTCGGGGTTCCTGCAGTTACAGACGAACTACCTCAAGGACCAGGAATCCATCGACAAACTTGAGGAGTGCCAGATGCGCGTGAAGACCATGGCGCTCGTGCACGAAAAGCTCTACCAGTCAAAGTACCTCGGGTTCATCAACACCCGCGACTACATCCAGAGCCTCATCTCAGACCTCATGAACTCATACCTGCTCAGGTCGGATATCTCGATCGAACAGGACATCGACGATGTCAACATCGACCTCGACACTGCCATTCCCTGCGGCCTTATCCTGAACGAGCTCCTCACCAATGCGCTCAAGTATGCGTTCAAGGGAAGAGAATCCGGCACCATATCGGTCAGCCTGCACCTCAAATCCGACCACCGCTTCTCACTTGATGTCAGCGACGACGGTGTCGGACTCCCGCCGGGACTGGATATTGCCCAGGCGCCAACACTCGGGCTGCAGCTCGTGAGCGTCCTTGTCCGGCAGATTGGAGGCGATATGCAGGTGGAGGGGGATCACGGGACCAGGTTCCATATCAGTTTCCCCGAGAAGTTCTGATGGGTCAGCACCTGGACCAATGCGCAGGGAACCATCCCTCGTTGGCTATGCACCCCAATCTTCGTGAGTCTCCTTCTGACTATCCTTCACCGGGCCTCTTTGGAGGGGAGCCTGGAAAGAAACAATAGGTTCAATTTCGCCCCTGGCGTACTGTATTCAGAAGGGATGGACAGATACCATGCAAATTCACATCGAGGGAGTCGCCGGGCTCCCCATCATACATAAGGGAGATGACCTCCCTACCCTCATCTGCGAGCGGACGGCGTTTGCCGATGGCGACATCCTCTGTATCGCCTCTTCAGTCTACTCGAAGTCAAAAGGATACACGAGGAGGCTTGCGGATATCACCCCAACAGAGCGGGCCGTCCGGATAGCAGGAAAGACCCACGAGGACCCGAGGTTCATCCAGGCGGTCCTCGATGCCTCCTGCGATGTCCTGCTCGAGTACCCCTTCGTCCTCTCAGAGGTCTCGTGCGGCCACATCGGTGTCAGGGCAGGAGTTGACCAGAGCAACATCGAGGACGGAATGCTCATCCTGCTCCCGCCTGACCCCATGGCCGCGGCAGCCGAGGTCAGGGATGCAATCAGGGAGATCACCGGGAAGTCTGTCGGCGTCATTATCACCGACACCTGCGGGAGGTCCTTTCGTCGCGGACAGACCGGGCACGCGATAGGGTGGAGCGGGATGACCGCGATCCGCGATTTCCGCGGCGATACCGACCTCTTCGGGCATGAACTCAAGATCACCGAGGAGGCGGTGGTGGACGAGATTGCCGGGTTCGCCAACTTCGTGATGGGAGAGAGCAACAACGGCGTCCCTGCCGTGGTCTTCCGGAACTGCGGGACATGGAAAGGGCATGACAACCTCTACTTCCGCCCTGATGAGGACCTCACGAGGGCGATGCTGAAGAGGGAGCTGTCCTTGAAATAGGCATTCCATGCCTGAAATCCCCGGTAACCCCGTCGTCCATTCCGGGCCGGTGCAGAGAGGCGTGGGGGATTAGTGACACCGCATGGATCCCCGGGGCATCTCCGCCGGCAGGGAGAGGTGCCAGAAGATTGCCCCGGCAGTCAGGGATGGTCCCATGGTTCCCTTCCCCGGCCCGGGCAGCGGGACGAAGGAGCCCTTCTCCCTCGTCTCGTATGGTGCAGAGTCCCGAGGAAGGGTATACTCCTCGATCAGGGACCGCCTCTTTTTCCCGGGCCGGAGGCCTGAACGTGGCTGGCATGGGGACCCCAGGGATAGGGATCGGGAATGTCTCGGTCAGAGGGGTATCCCTTTCAGAGGTCACCCTCGTCGTCGAGGTTATCGTCGAAAACGGCAATCCCGTGCCAATCCCCGTCCAGGCGATTGACTTTGATATCCTCGTCTTCTCCGGGGACTGCGAACGGACGGTTGCGCACGGCCATCACGGCAGCAGGAGTATCCCCCGTGGAACGAGCACGCTTGAAATCCCTGTCGTCATCCAAAACAGCGAGGCACTCGGTGCGATCCGGGATCTCATCCTGGAGCGCTCGATGGACATCCGGGTCTGCGGAGGTGCCAGGGTAGGCCTTGGAATCGTCTCATATACGCTTCCTATCAACGAAGCAAAGAGGATCACACTCTGAAAAAGATGAAAGAAAGACTGATATACACACATTGACCACGTGTGGATAGAGAAGGAGCGTGGAATATGGACTACCTTGGACTGGGATCACTCATTGTCGGCATTTTGTTTATTCTGACAGGCGTCAGCCTTGTATTCAATATCCCGGAGATCATGCCGTGGGTCGAGGAGCTGGCCGGGTTCATCGCACTCGTGATCGGGTTTGCCCTCTTCTACTTCGGGTATCGTCTCATCCGCGCGGCACAGGGATGAGATCTCCAGTATTCGCTCACTTTTTCCTTTTCATGATGGTGTAAAGGGAGAAGACAGCGAACGCGAACGCTGAGACGTAGATCACGGTCGCAACCCAGTAAATGGGCGTGTAACTCGAGATGAAGGGTGCATTGAGCACCAGTGACGAGCCGATCACCATCGACGCGATGATCACCCCCATGACGAGCTTGTCGGTCGACGCATCGATCGACGTGCTGAGTTTCGTGATGTCCCGGGAGGTGACCTCGACCTGGAACTGGCCCTTGCTCACCTTCGTGACCACGTTGTTGATGGCCTTCGGGAGGGCGACGAATCCCTTCGTCAGATCCATCATCGCAAGGGGGAGCTGCTTCAGGAGGTTCTGTGACGCATACCGGTCCCTGATGATCTCTTCCATGTAGGGTTTGACCCGGGCATTGAAGTTGAACTTGGGGTCAAGGAGGACCGCCACATCGAAGATCATCCAGATCACTTTGAGCACCTGCATCAGAGTCGCGGGCACACGGACACGGTATTTGTTCAGCACATCGGGAGCCGAACTCATCGCGCTCCCAAAGTCCATCCGTTCGAGAGCCGTGGACTGCGAGCCCTGGAGTACCGCATAGAGTTCGTCCTTCAGCTGCTCCTTCTTCTCCTCTTCGATCCTGATCCCGAGCGCCTCGAATGACTCCAGCAGCACGTCTACGTCCGCACTGACGAACGCGAGGAGGATCCGGATGAACGTGTCGCGGCGTTCCGGCCTCACCCTCCCGACCATCCCAAAGTCGATGAAGACAAGTTCCCCCGCCCGGGTCACCAGCAGGTTCCCGGGATGGGGATCGGAGTGGAAGAACCCGTCAATGAAGATCTGCTGGAGGTACGCCTGGAACCCTGTCTCGGCGATATCGGCCGGGTTCACGCCCATCTCCCTTATTGCTGCGATATTGTCAATCCTCACGCCGTCGATATACTCCATTGTCAGCAGTTGCGTCCCCGAATACTCCCAGTAGATCTTCGGCGCCTTGACCTTTGGGTTATCCCTGAAGTTCCGGTTCAGGGTATCGGCATTCTGGCCGTCCTGTGTAAAATCAAGCTCCTTGTAGATCTGGGTCACAAATTCATCCACGAGCCCCGTAGGATTGTAGACCACAAGATCGGGTTCGAGTTTCTCGACCCGTTCCGCAAGCCTTCGCATGATCGGGAGGTCGACCTCGATCTTCTGTCGTATGCCGGGCCTCTGGACCTTGACTGCCACTTTCGTGCCGTCCGGGAGCACCGCCCGGTGCACCTGGGACACCGAGGCCGCTGCGAAGGGCACCCGCTCAAAAGAGAGGAAGGCCTCCTCCACCGGGCCGCAATACTTCACGATGGTGGGTTCGATCACCTCGTAGGGTAATGGGGCGACCTTGTCCTGGAGCTTCGTGAGTTCCTCGTAGACTTCAGGCGGGATCATCTCCCGTCTCGTGCTGAGGATCTGTCCGAACTTGACAAACGCGGGCCCGAGCTCCTCGATGGCAAACCGCATCAGTTCGTACCTTGTATACCCTTCAAGCTCGGGATGAAGACGCCTCTGGAGGTCCATCTTTGCGAGTCCGGGGGAGATGTCCTCCAGAAAAAAAGCACCAAACCCGTATTTTGAGAGAATTCTGACGATTTCCTGGTATCGGCGGATGCTCTCGGTCACCATGAGGGGATATTCGATCTTCAAGGTAGATAAATTGAACAACATCGGCCCCCCGGCATCAGGGAGCAGAACAGCGTTCGTGTTCACCGGATGGAGACCGGGCGTCCCGCTTCAGGGCACGGCGAGTGCCCTGGATGGCATGACATATCCCCTGGGGCTGAGGTGGGCATGAGTGGGTCCTCGGCCCTTGGACTCCTGGAATCCGGGTGCACCACCATGCACCGCGCAGTAAAACCCCCCTCGGCTATCAGGACACAACATTCATACCCTGGTCCGCCAACCATTCCGTGTGACCACGAGACCTCCTGACCTCGAATACACGGTCAACGAGGTCCCGCCTCCCCCGACCACGTTCATCCTCGCGCTCCAGCACGTCGGGATCGTCACCACCGCCTTTGTCTTCCCCATCCTCGTTGCGAGGGCGGCAAGTCTCGATGCGGGGGCGACCGCCTTCCTTGTCTCGATGTCAATGCTTGCCAACGGCATATCAACCGTGTTCCAGGCCTTCCGGTTCCGCAACTTCGGGTCCGGCTACCTCATCCCGCGGGTGGCAGGGCCAAACTTCGTGTCCGCCTCCATCCTGGCCGTGAATACCGGAGGGCTCCCCCTCCTCGCGGGAATGACCGCCATATCGGGCCTCTTCCAGTCCGCCCTCTCGACTGTCGTCCACCGTTTGCGGGTGCTCTTCCCTGTAGAGGTAACCGGCCTTGTCATCATGATGCTCGGCGTTGCCGTCGTCCCGGTCGGCCTCCCGAGCTTCTTTGGGATGTCCACGTACGATGCGGTGCCGTCGGGCATCGACACGGCGATTGCCCTCGTCGTCCTCGGCCTGACCATCGGGATCACGGTCTGGGGAAGAGGGCAGCTGCGGTTCATCCCGCTCGTCGTCGGCATGGGTGCCGGGTACCTCCTCTGCCTGGCAGCCGGGCTCGTCGGCCCGGAACAGGTCGCAGTGGTTACCGCCGCGCCCATCGTTGCCCTGCCCGACCTTCGTTACCTCGGGTTCGCGTTCGACCCCATCCTGCTCATCCCCTTCTTCATCGCGGCGCTGACGACCTTTGTCAAGAGCGTCGGCGAGATCTCCATCTGCCAGCGGATCAACGATCCCTCGTGGAAGCGCCCTGACATGAAGAACATCAGGTCAGGCCTCTTTGCCGACGGGGTGGCCTCTTTCATCGGCGGCCTCTCCGGGGGAATGGGCCAGACCGGTTCATCCTCGAATATCGGCCTCTCGATTGCCACGCGGGCAACAAGCCGCTATATCGGGTATGTGACCGGCGCACTGCTCATCGGCCTTGCGTTCCTGCCGATGTTTGCGAGCATCTTCGTGATGATGCCTAAGCCCGTCATCGGGGCGACTCTCCTCTACGTGGCCGGTTTCATCATCGTGGGGGGGTTCCAGACGATCACGACAAGGATGCTTGACTCCCGCAAGATCTTCGTCATAGGCCTCTCGTTCATCTTTGGGATCAGCATCTATATCCTCCCGGGAGCATACAGGGGTGTCCCGCCGATATTCAAGCCCATCTTCGACTCGGCCCTGGCCCTGACGACGGTGCTTGCCATTGTGCTCAATCTCGTCCTGAGAATCGGGATCGGAAAGACCCACGAATTTACCGTCGACTCCATGACCCCTGTCTACGACACGATATCCCTTACGATGGTGCGCCAGGGCGAGGCATGGGCTGCAAGAAAGGAGGAGATCGAGCGGATGACAGGTGCCCTGACAGAGGCCTGCGAGGCGCTTGTCTACCATGGGTATGCGACCGGCCCGGTCCGCATCCTCGTCAGGTTCGACGAGTTCAACCTCGACAGCACCATCTCCTACACGGGAAGACCGTTTCCTCTCCCTGACCAGTCACCGAGCCACGAGTTCGTGCTGGAATCCCCGGAAGGGCTCGCACACCTCGCCGGGTACCTCGTCAGGACGCGTGCCGACCGGGTCACCTCAACATGCGAAGGGACACAGTGCACTCTGAACATCCACATCGAGCACTGATCCGTGAATCGTAGAAAAGGGGATGCTGCCATCGCACCTCACACCGGGAACTGTAAAAATTTCCTCGTGATTTCACCACCCTCTGAAGGAAATACCAGGCCGCGAGTTGGTGTTTGACTTCTGCGGGTCGGACAAGGAACAGAGAATCATATGCCTTCTTTTTCCCTGTCGCACCCATTTTCACCCCTGCGACCGACCCCTACCCCTGACTTTCGCCCCCATAAGGCCCAAGGGAGGGGCCTCCACGCCGGTGCCCCTCCTCCTGCGCCGCGAGGCCCCTGCGACCTTATACCTGTTATTCAGATGACAATGGTCGCACTCTGTTTATCTTTCTCCTCGTCGAAATCGGTAATGGCAACTTCGGTGGAGAGGATCATGCCTGCAATCGACCCCGCATTCTGGAGCCCCACCCTCACCACCTTGGCAGGATCGATGACCCCGTGCTCCATGAGGTTTTCGTAGGTACCGGTCTTTGCGTTGTACCCAAACCCATTCTCTTTGTGTCCCTTGATCCTGGCGATGACCTCCGCACCCTCAACACCGGCATTCTTCGCAATCTGCCGGATTGGCTCTTCCAGGGCACGCCGCACAATAGCCACGCCAACCTTCCTGTCATCATCAAATGAGACCTTGTCAAGGGACTCGATGGCTCTGAAGAGCGTAACGCCCCCGCCCGGGACCACACCTTCCTCTACGGCTGCCTTTGTGGCGTTCAGCGCGTCATCGATCCGCATCTTCTTCTCTTTCAATTCGGTCTCGGTTGCTGCACCCACCTTGATCACCGCAACACCGCCACTCAGATTTCCAAGTCGCTTCTTCAGTTCTTCTTTTTTAAACTCCGAATCTGAGATATTAATCTGTGACTCGATCAGGTGCATCCGATCATCGAGTGCTTTCCGGTCTCCTTTTCCTTCGACGATAAGGGTCTTCTCCCCATCGATCTTGACGGTGTGAGCGGAGCCGAGTGCGGCGCGCGACACATTCTCAAGTTTCATGCCACGTTCTTCTGATATAACGGTCGCTCCCGTGAGGATTGCGATATCTTCGAGGATAGCTTTTCGTTCCTCCCCATATCCCGGTGCCTTGACGGCACATACCTTGAAGGACCCACGGATGATATTCAGGATGAGGGCGGCCAGGGCTTCACCTTCCACATCCTCGGCAATGATAAGGAGCGGTTTTCCTTCCTGGGATGCCATCTCGAGGATGGGGATCATCTGTTTGAGTGAAGTGACTTTTCTGTCAGTAATCAGGATGTGGGGATCCTCATACTCGCACGTCATCTTCTCGTGGTCCGTCACCATGTATGGAGAGATGAACCCCCGGTCAAACTGCATCCCCTTTACGACATCGAGGCTGGTCTCGAGGCTCTTTGCATCCTCTACCGTGATGAGTCCTCCGTAGCCTACCTTCTCCATGGCATCGGAGATGAGCTTTCCAATCTCTTCATCGTTGTTGGCCGATACCGTCGCGACCTGAAGAATCCCCTCTCTCCCCTTGACCGGCACACTGGTCGAGCCGATATACGCCACAACCGCAGCAATCGCAGTGTCAATGCCCCGTTTGATCTCTATCGGGTTTGCCCCCGACGTAATATTCTTCAGGCCTTCGGTGAGGATCGCCTGGGCAAGAAGAGTTGCCGTCGTCGTCCCGTCACCGGTCTTATCCTGGGTCTTCTGGGCAACCTCTTTGACCAGTTTCGCGCCGATATTCTCGAACTTATCGTGAAGAGAGATCTCTTTTGCAATCGTCACTCCATCGTTTGTCACGATGGGGTTCATTGCCTTGTCGATCACCACATACCGCCCTTTCGGGCCAAGAGTGATCTTGACCGTGTCTGCTACTTTATTGACACCAGAGAGAAGAGCTTTTCGGGCCTCTTCGTCGAACATCAACTGCTTGGATGTCGCCATATCCATCCACCCTATTCAATTTTTGCCAGAATGTCCTTGAAGGGGACAAATACGTAATTTTCTCCGTCCACCTCGACCTTATCTGCACTATATCCGCCATATATTACGTGGTCTCCCGGCTTCAGGGGAAGTGCAGACCCGTCTTCCCGACATCCCACCGCGATGACGGATCCTTCTTTTCGATGTTCCTGGGCGGACTCTGGAATATAGATGCCACTCTTTGTCATCTCCTCCAGTTTGAGGGGTTTTATCAGAACCCTTTCTCCGATGGGAATAATTTCCTTCACTATTTACACCTCTGGAAATTATTGCATTCCATTCTTTTGATATCAAAAATATTTAAAAATTTTCAATAATATCGATATAATTTCAACATTATTGCAAACATTTTTATCCAAGGGTGATGAGATGATGATCGGGTACCATGAGGCAGATCGTAGTCAGGCAGATCGAGCGGCCGATGCTTGGGAATGAGGATGATGATCTCCAGTGGTTCTGCAACAGTCTCGGTATTGGCGAAGGGAGGGACGTGGAGCGAATTGCCACCAGGGTTCTCTTTACCCTGCTCGATCATCAGCCCCATGAGAAGGGCCTGCCGGTGGATACCATCGCAAAGGACCTTGCGGTCTCCAGCTCGCGGATCAACCATCACATCAGGAATCTCGTCGACGCAGGGGCGGTATACCGCCACAAGCGGTTGATTTATCTCCGGGGAAACAGCCTCCGTTCAATGGTCCAGGAGATCAGAAAGGATGTTCTCCGGCTGCTCGATGATCTGGAGCTGGCGGCAACTGAAATCGACCAGGCATTTGGAATCGTGCAACGGTAACATGACGGGAGGTATCATGACATGGCCGTGCTGTCGTACTACGGCATCCACAACATTTTCCGACGTCTTCTTGAAACCATCCAGGATGTTATTGTGGTAGGGATATGCGTATTGTTGTTTGCACTCATGATCAAGGCCTTATGGGGAATGTTCACCGAGTTCCTGAACCCGTTTAATTTTAAGTACATTGCTTCTGAACTGATCTACATCCTTGTTCTGGTCGAGATCTACCGCCTCCTCATCATTTATCTGAAGGAACACCGCATAGCCGTCGATATCATGATTGAAGTGGGAATTGTCTCGATCATGAGGGAGGTCATCCTCCATGGGATCCTGGACGTTGAACCCGTCGTGTTGTTTGCAATCGCATTCCTCCTTGTCTCATTGACGATACTGCTCCGGTATGGATCACTTCGGCATGATGAGAAGGAACCAGAGACACGGGAGACGTTTTTCAAGGAACTGAAAAGATTTTTTGCCGAGAAGGCGGCAGAGTAATGGAACTTTTTTTCCTTAAGAATCCTTGAAAATTGGAATTTTAGAGAAAATAGGCGATAATGCAGAACTTTTTTGGTGTTCCCGGATAAAGGATTCCAGCAGATAATTTTATATATTATTAACACTTACCTTTGGTGTGTAAGGGGGAATACACTCTATGAGCCTTTTCAAGAAAAAGGAAACAGAAGTGTCTCCTGCAACCTCAAGCACTTCCATTGCAGAGCGTGTTGAGAAACCGGTATTCTACCGGGATTACGATTCGATCTTCGATGAGTTCAGACGGTCCTTCGATAATCTCATGCGCCCGTTCTTTCCCATGGATTATCCAAGGAGCATCTCTGATTGGCGGTTCGTACGGTATGCACCCTTGGACCTGATAGACGAGGGTGACCACTATAAGGTCCATGTTGAGCTGCCTGGTCTGGACAAAGAGGATGTGGAGGTTCAGATCAATAACGAGGGGCTCTCGATCAGAGCCCAGAAAACCGAGGAGTCTGATAAGAAAGACAAGAACTACCTCCACCGTGAGCGATACTATTCCTCTTTCAAACGGGATATCGCGTTCCCGGAGGAGGTGAATCCCGATAAGGCAGATGGGACGATGACAAATGGGATACTTGAATTAACGATTCCCAAGAAAGAACTTCGACCGGAAGAAAAACCACGGAAAATTGAAATTAAGTGACTCTTTTTTTTCACCTTTTTTCCCTCCGATTCCACCTTTCGGCCAACAGGTAGCATGAGGACTGCCTGTAAAAAAAACCGGTCCCGTAGAATGACCAGGGTCTATGTAGAGGAAAAATCCTGCGAATTAGCCGCGAAAACCCATGGTGTCATTTCTAATCGAAATTTCAGAGTCTGCACTATTCAGCGCTGTATTTCTCCTCGTCTATATTCACCGCCACTGTACCGCCGCCGGGGCTCCCCTTTTTGTGGGATGGCAGGGGTACCTCCTTTTTTTGGGGGGGTGGGGGCCATCAGCCCCGATTTCATTTCCCAACCCCCCGTTCGAAAATTGCGAAGATTCTTGAAGGGCCTTCCTCGTATGCTATGGCCGGACCGGAGCGATTCGATGCCGGAGTAAATCGAGCCTACGGTAAGAGGGCACCATAGAGATTTCAGTACAGAATAACGGGGCAACTTGCTCGCTTTACTCCGTCTCCTTCTGCTTCCCTCCTACCTTCAAACTACCTATCTATGAGAGGGTTCCACCCCAGAAGACAGTATTTACGTCCGCGAGATCAGCCGGCTCATGGAGATTGCCGCCTGGGACCTCTCTTCGGAGAATTGATGCAGAATGTTATGTGTCTGGATACTCAGGCAGAATTTTCAGCAGTCTGGATATACTGGCAAAAATTCATATGTTCTCACAAGTTTTCATCGCTACCACGGAATTGACAGGTATGAGAGGATTTATTTCAATATAGGGATACTTGTATTCATATGCCTCTTGAAAAAGTGCGGAATAAAGAGGAAGAAGATCAGCCGCTCAGTCCTGATACGATAAGAGACCTGAAACTTGCCCGCACACAAATTACCAAGGGACAATGTATTTCACTTGACGAAGTTTTACGCCGGCGTGGCATTGAATAATGGCGTATTCTGTTGAATTCACTCCTGTTGCAGACAAGGATCTTGATAACCTTTCTCACATCACAATCAAGCGCATTCTGAAGAGGATACAGATAGTGTGTGAAGATCCTCGCGCGTATGCCAAGCCATTAAAAAGCAGTGTCCACTCCCACCTATTCGTTACGCGTCGGGGATTATCGTGTCCTGTTTGAACTCGACGACGAGACGATGAAGATGAACATCCTCATGGTCCGCCACCGTTCGACAGTCTACCGGGATATCTAAAATATCCCCAGGCTGGATTGATTGGATCTATTGGGCGGGTGATGCTTATTCCTGCGGTCGCCCGCTTTTCGGCAAGGTATTCTCTGATGAGTTGCAGGTCTCTGTTGTTGATCTGTCCGGTCGTGAGCCCCCGGTTGATGGCGGCATCCGCATATTCAGGTTTGATACAACCGAACGTCTCAGCTGTTCAAAAGTTGTGGGAGGCATACAAAAGAGAGTTTCAGGCCGCCCTATATAAAGGGGGAACCTTGAGTACGTAAACAATGGTGTTCGAATGCTGCGGGTGGGACAAGGAACAGAGTGTTCTATGCTGTTCTTTTTCTCACCGCGCAAATACTCG